>NZ_JAYMVP010000029.1:0-268511 GCF_048056915.1 Phaeobacter sp. JH20_02
TCTAACAGGTATGCTTTGATCGCAGAAGTATGTGCCGGGTATCACGAAGTGCTGAACGAAAATAGTGCTTCACCTGATTTTTCTGTTCCTCGTCGAACATCCAGCAAAGGCATCAAACAATACCAGCGCAAGATACGCGGAATGGGAGCAAGATCTAGCAAGCTTTTCGGTGCTGCGATTTCTTTGGAACTTCTGACGCCAATCTTAGCCGAAAGTTTCATCAACCTTTTAATTTTTGCTCTGCGTCGAGAGGAGCTGCGCCAGAATGTACGTCAGTACGAGACATTTGTTCGCCAGCCAATTGACACCAGAGTTTTCGATTTACACCTGAAGTGTGTGGGTTTTATCGGTGGCGTAGATGCTACGCGTAGCGAGTACGAAAACTTCAAGAAGGTAATGGATCGTAGAAATCTACGTGTTCACGGGAATGTAGATGTCTCGGTGGACGAGATTGAGGAAGTTTTCTTTGACGACTACATTCCGCTCTATAGGGAAGGCGGGGATCCAATCTTGACGTTCTTTGAGAACCAAGAAAAGGTCTTTGACATTGACGGTGTTCTTGAGAGGTACCATCACGCACATGAGTTCATGGCCTATGTTCGTAGTCTCGTTAAACCGAAATATATGGAAGGCCTCAACCTCATGATGGAGGACACTTCGTTTGGATTCGATGAAAGCCGCAAGATCATGGGACGCCTATTTCCGTCCCACGAAGCTACGATGGTAGTGCCAGTGCAATACGATGATGAACTGAAGGTGGATTGGGGTAAGTGGGATTGATTAGTTTACTCCCCCATTGCCACCCCTCCCATCCTCTGCTAAGCCGCACCAATCCTGACGACCCCGGATTCGCTCCGGGGTTATTACGTTTGTCAGGATGTTCGAACCTGGGGACCTTCGGGGCCCCAAAAATCTGGCCACCCTAGTAGGGCGTCTCATTGTGGGACAACCGGGCGGGGGGCTTACACATAGCGGGCCCAAAGACAAAAACCTAAGGGTCTGCACGCTAAACGGAAGACAGAAAGCATGGCACTCAAGTCGTATAAGCCGACGACGCCGGGCCAGCGTGGGCTGGTTCTGATCGACCGTTCGGAGCTTTGGAAAGGGCGTCCGGTCAAATCTCTCACTGAGGGTCTGACCAAATCGGGCGGCCGGAACAACACCGGACGGATCACTTCACGTCGTCGTGGCGGCGGCGCAAAGCGTCTCTACCGGATCGTTGACTTCAAACGGAACAAATTTGATGTCGCGGCAACCGTTGAACGGATCGAATATGACCCGAACCGGACCGCATTCATCGCGCTGATCAAATACGAAGACGGCGAGCAGGCCTATATCCTCGCTCCGCAGCGTCTGGCAGTTGGTGACAAGGTGATCGCATCCGCGAAGGCCGACATCAAGCCGGGCAACGCAATGCCGTTCTCGGGCATGCCGATCGGTACCATCGTTCACAACATCGAAATGAAGCCCGGCAAAGGCGGCCAGATCGCCCGTGCAGCCGGTACCTACGCTCAGTTCGTTGGTCGTGATGGTGGCTACGCTCAGATCCGCCTGTCCTCGGGCGAACTGCGCCTGGTTCGTCAGGAATGCATGGCCACCGTTGGTGCCGTCAGCAACCCCGACAACTCGAACCAGAACTTTGGTAAAGCCGGCCGTATGCGCCACAAGGGCAAGCGTCCTTCTGTGCGTGGTGTGGTTATGAACCCGATCGACCACCCGCACGGTGGTGGTGAAGGCCGTACCTCCGGTGGTCGTCACCCGGTGACACCCTGGGGTAAGCCGACCAAAGGCAAGCGTACCCGCAACAAAAACAAAGCGTCGCAAAAGCTTATCATCCGCTCGCGCCACGCCAAGAAGAAGGGACGTTAACATATGTCTCGCTCTGTATGGAAAGGCCCCTTTGTCGATGCTTACGTGCTGAAAAAAGCCGAAGCAGCGCGCGAGTCGGGCCGCAATGAAGTCATCAAGATCTGGTCGCGCCGCTCGACGATCCTGCCCCAGTTCGTGGGCCTGACGTTTGGCGTTTACAACGGTCAGAAGCACATCCCCGTCAACGTCTCGGAAGACATGATCGGTCAGAAGTTCGGTGAATATTCGCCGACACGGACCTACTACGGTCATGCTGCGGACAAAAAAGCGAAGCGGAAGTAAGTCATGGGCAAGGCAAAAAATCCCCGCCGCGTGGCAGACAACGAAGCAATGGCAAAACTGCGCATGCTCCGTACCTCCCCGCAGAAACTGAACCTCGTCGCCGCTATGATCCGTGGCAAGAAAGTTGAGAAGGCTCTGACCGACCTGACTTTCTCCAACAAGCGGGTCGCACAGGACGTGAAGAAATGCCTTCAGTCCGCCATCGCGAACGCCGAGAACAACCATAACCTGGACGTCGATGAACTGATCGTTGCCGAGGCTTATGTGGGTAAGAACCTGACCATGAAACGCGGCCGTCCTCGTGCCCGTGGCCGGTTTGGCAAAATCCTCAAGCCGTTTTCGGAGATCACCATCAAGGTGCGTCAAGTTGAGGAGCAAGCCTAATGGGACATAAAGTCAATCCGGTCGGCATGCGCCTTCAGGTCAACCGCACCTGGGACAGCCGTTGGTACGCCGACACCAAAGACTATGGTGATCTGCTGCTGGAAGACCTGCGCATCCGTGATTTCATCAAGGAAGAGTGCAAGCAAGCAGGCATCGCCCGCGTGATCATCGAACGCCCCCACAAGAAGTGCCGTGTGACCATTCACACCGCACGTCCGGGCGTGATCATCGGTAAAAAAGGTGCTGACATCGAAGTGCTGCGCAAGAAGCTCGCCTCGATGACAGACTCGGAACTGCACCTCAACATCGTTGAAGTCCGCAAGCCCGAGCTCGACGCACAGCTGGTTGGCGAGTCCATCGCTCAGCAGCTGGAACGTCGTGTGTCCTTCCGTCGCGCGATGAAGCGTGCCGTGCAGAACGCCATGCGTATGGGCGCCCTGGGTATCCGGGTGAACGTTGCAGGTCGTCTGGGTGGTGCTGAAATCGCACGGACCGAATGGTACCGTGAAGGTCGTGTGCCGCTGCACACGCTGCGCGCCGACATCGATTACGCTCACTCCGAAGCCATGACCCCTTACGGGATCATCGGGATCAAAGTCTGGATCTTCAAAGGCGAGATCATGGAACACGATCCTCAGGCGCGTGACCGTAAAGCACAGGAACTCCAGGACGGTCCGGCACCTCGCGGTGCAGGCGGTCGTCGCTAAGGAGGAGATGACATGCTTCAACCAAAGCGTACTAAATTCCGCAAAATGCACAAAGGCCGGATTTCCGGCGAAGCAAAAGGCGGTTCGGACCTGAACTTCGGCACCTATGGCCTGAAGGCAACCACTCCTGAGCGCGTAACCGCGCGTCAGATTGAGGCTGCCCGTCGTGCCATGACCCGCCACATGAAGCGTCAGGGTCGTGTCTGGATCCGCATCTTCCCGGATACCCCGGTTACCTCCAAGCCCGTCGAAGTTCGTATGGGTAAAGGTAAGGGCTCCGTGGATTACTGGGCTTGCAAAGTGAAGCCCGGTCGCGTGATGTTCGAGATCGACGGCGTCAATGACGACATCGCACGTGAGGCCCTGCGCCTGGCCGCGATGAAGCTGCCGGTCAAGACCCGCGTCGTGGTTCGCGAAGACTGGTAAGCGGCGGCGCTCTCGCGCATCCGATGAGAAAATAAAAAGCCCCCACCGAGCAATCGGTGGGGGTTTCCTTATGTGCCTTCGGCGCGGAATGATTTGTCCGCCCCGGCGGCGGCGGTCAGGCTAGCGATATTTTGCGGCGGTGATGAACTCACCGAAGGCCTCACACCAGATCACCACGGTGGTGTAATCCTCGATGTTGATCCCTTCGGGGATGGGCAGGATCAGCCCGTCGAACATCTTCACATCGCCAATCCGCGCCGACGCGGCCTTGATCGCCTCGAACCCGGCCTCATCCTCAACAAACTCTGGCGTCAGGTAGAGTTTGTAGTCCGGTCCCGGTGCCAGCTCGCCCATATGGGTGATCTGCTGCGGCGACAGGCTGATGCTGCCGGTGCCCCAATGCAGGAAATCGCTGCCGGCCAGATCGCGGCTGAAACTGCCGGTAAAGCGTGCTCCCTTGGCGCTTTCGCTCAGGGTTGCGGCATCCGGGCTTTGCGGCGCGGTCAGGATTGGCAACATATAGATACCCAAAGCAAATCCGAACGCCAGCGCGATCCCATGGCTCAGCAGTCTCAATATCCAGCGCATGTTCTGCTCCTCATCCTGGGTGAGGCCAGCTTATGGGCGGGCGCGGTGAAAAGGGAAGGGGGCAGACCTATCTTGTCCGGCAAAGCATCTCGTACTCACCCTGATGTTGCGCTAAAGGACAGATATGGCACAGATAGATTCCCTCTTTGTAACCCGTCTCTACCGCGCAGCCCTGTCCGAACACGGACCAAAGGTTGATGCCGGTGAACTTGAAAACTCCTGCTTCGTGATCGCTCAGGATGATGAAGCCGGTCAGGATTGGTGCGAGGAGAACGGCTATCCCGGCTATACCTCCTATGCCTCGCTGACCGATCTGCCGTGGCGCTTCCCGATTTTTGCCGATCTGGTGAAGTCGCTCGATCTTCATGTCGCGGCCTTTGCCAAGGATCTGGAGCTGGATCTGGACGGGCGTGCGTTGGTTCTGGAGGATCTCTGGATCAACATCCTGCCCGAGGGCGGCACCCACGCCAGTCACATCCACCCTCATTCGGTGATCTCCGGCACGACCTATGTGTCGATGCCCGAAGGCGCGAGCGCGCTGAAGCTGGAGGACCCGCGCCACGCCATGATGATGGCGCATCCCCCGCGCATGAAGGACTGCCGTCAGGAGCTGAAGACATTTGTCTACCAGTCGCCCGCCGTCGGGGATGTGCTGCTGTGGGAAAGCTTCATCCGCCACGAGGTGCCGATGAACATGGCCGAAGACGAGCGCGTTTCGGTGAGCTTTAACTACCGCTGGGAGTGAAACTTGGGTTGCGCTTGCAGCGCGTGCAACTATGCAGGGCACACAACCCAAGAGGATGACTGATTAAATGAAATCAATTCTAGTTCTTGCTTCTGTATCCTTAATGGCTCTGTCTGCGTGCGTTGATTCTGAGAAGGCAGCGATGCGACGTGCGTCTCTCATTGCGCAGGTTTTTCCTAACCCGGCTGATCGAACGGGCATCCATCTGGCTTTCCCTGTGGGCTCATCCTTGGAGATCATCTACTTCAAGAACGAAGTCAGCTCTAACGCTATTGATCGTCGTGTCGCGGGCTATTGCGAACGCATCGGTAAGCCCGTCTTAACCGTGTATAAGGCCCCGAAGGCGAGCGTCGCGACTTTGGCAAATGGAAAGCAGCGACCCGCGACGACAATCTGGTATGACTGTGACTAAACTGTGAGTTCCTTTTGCCCCACCCTCATTCCAGTTGGGGCTAAATTCAAATGACGAACGGTAAGTAAGCCAGATGTACGATCACGCGGCAATCGAGCTTCTTGCCCGTGAGCAAGTCGTTCACGCCACTCACGCCCGCATTGCGCTAACGCTGACTGAGGTGATCGTCGTTGTGCTCTGCGCGCCACTGGCTCTAGTGATCTGGCTGTTCATCCATCGTGCCTTTCGCTCGGTCACCTACATCATCACCACACAGCGCGTGCTGATTGTCGAAAAGCAAGGCATTGCCGATCAGATCCGCATTCAGGATATCCAGCGAGTTCGGGCGAGGCGGCACGCGATGGTGATTTCTGGAATGGGGAAACGCCTGTGGCTTGCGCGGCTCCAAAGCGGGTGGCAATTTGACACGATCTTAACGCGGGTTCGCGAGCTGCGCTAAGGGGCGCGACCGGGTGCCAAAGGGTGTCGCAAACTTCACCCTTGCCCCGACCGTCTACCTCCTGTAAGTGGACCCATCGCCTGACCCCTGTCCCGCGTGGATCTGGGGCTGGTGATTCTTTTTGCCGCGTCTTTCGGCGCGGTGTGACATAACCCACCAGGTTCAAAGGTGACCCATCTCGGGGCCTTCTGGTGCTTAGGACAAGGAACAAAGGCGATGAACGCCAATGATCTGCGCGAGAAAACCGTGGATGAACTCCGCGATACCCTCGCATCCCTGAAAAAAGAGAGCTTCAACCTGCGTTTTCAGCAGGCAACCGGTCAGCTGGAATCGACCGCAGGCATCAAGGCGGCCCGCCGCAATGCTGCACGCGTCAAAACCATCCTGAACGAAAAAGCTGCTGCTGCAGCTGAATAAGGAGCTTCTCGAATGCCCAAACGTATCCTGCAAGGCGTTGTGACCTCCGACGCTAACGCACAGACCGTCACCGTTTCCGTTGAGCGCCGCTTTACGCATCCGGTTCTGAAGAAAACCATCCGTAAGTCCAAGAAGTACCGGGCTCACGATGAAAAGAACGCTTTCAAGGTCGGCGATTCCGTACGCATCATCGAGTGCGCGCCGAAATCGAAAACGAAACGCTGGGAAGTTCTGGAAGCCTAAGAGTCTCATCTCGAGACTCCTGGCGACTAGACTTAACAGTTAGTCGAAACCCTGGGGGATTACGCCACGCATCGGCGCCCCAAAGGTCGGGAGAAACCACATGATCCAGATGCAAACAAACCTGGATGTTGCTGACAACTCCGGCGCTCGCCGAGTTCAGTGCATCAAGGTTCTGGGTGGTTCCAAGCGTAAGTACGCATCCGTTGGCGACATCATTGTCGTCTCGGTCAAGGAAGCCATCCCGCGCGGCCGCGTGAAAAAAGGGGACGTCCGCAAGGCCGTCGTCGTACGCACCGCCAAAGAGGTCCGTCGTGAAGACGGTACCGCAATCCGTTTTGACCGCAATGCAGCTGTCATCCTGAACAACAACAACGAGCCCGTAGGTACCCGTATCTTTGGCCCGGTTGTTCGTGAGCTGCGCGCGAAAAACTTCATGAAGATCATCTCGCTCGCTCCGGAGGTGCTGTAATCATGGCTGCGAAACTCCGCAAAGGCGACAAGGTCGTCGTGCTGGCCGGCAAGGACAAGGGCAAAGAAGGCACCATCGCCTCCGTTGACCCCAAAGCCGGCAAAGCCATCGTTGACGGTGTGAACATGGCAATCCGCCACACACGTCAGACCCAGTCTGACCAGGGTGGCCGTCTGCCCAAGGCACTGCCCATCCAGCTGTCGAACCTGGCCCTGCTGGACGCAAACGGCAAAGCAACCCGCGTTGGCTTCCGTATGGAAGGTGACAAGAAAGTGCGCTTCGCCAAAACCACGGGGGACGTGATTGATGCTTGATAACGCAACCTATACCCCGCGTCTGAAAGCTCTCTACAAGGAAACCATCCGTGGCGCCCTGAAAGAAGAGTTCGGCTACAAGAACGACATGATGATCCCCAAGCTGGACAAAATCGTTCTGAACATCGGCTGCGGCCGTGCTGCCGTTAAAGACAGCAAGAAAGCCAAGTCTGCTCAGGCTGATCTGACCGCAATCGCGGGCCAGAAGGCACTGACCACAGTGGCAAAGAACTCCATCGCCGGCTTCCGCGTTCGCGAAGGCATGCCGATGGGCGCAAAGGTGACTCTGCGCGGCGACCGGATGTACGAATTCCTCGACCGTCTGACCACCATCGCGATGCCCCGTATCCGCGACTTCCGCGGCGTGTCGGGCACGTCTTTTGACGGCCGTGGCAACTATGCCATGGGTCTGAAAGAGCACATGGTCTTCCCCGAGATCGACTTCGACAAGATCGACGAAGCTTGGGGTATGGACATCGTGATTGCCACCACCGCGAATACCGACGCGGAAGCAAAGGCGCTGTTGAAAGCTTTCAACATGCCCTTCAATAGCTAAGCGCGGGAAGGAAGAGACATGGCTAAGAAAAGCATGATCGAACGCGAGAAGAAGCGCGAACGCCTGGTGGCAAAATACGCCGCAAAGCGTGCCGAGCTGAAAGAAATCGCAAACGACGAATCTCGCCCGATGGAAGAGCGCTTCAAGGCGCGCCTCGACCTGGCGAAACTGCCGCGTAACTCGTCGGCAACCCGTCTGCACAACCGCTGCCAGCTGACCGGCCGTCCTCACGCTTACTACCGTAAGCTGAAGATCAGCCGTATCGCACTGCGGGAACTGGGCTCGAATGGCCAGATCCCCGGCATGGTGAAATCGAGCTGGTAAGGGAGAGACTGATATGAACGATCCTATCGGCGATATGCTCACCCGTATCCGTAACTCGCAAATGCGCGGCAAATCCACTGTCATGACACCGGCTTCCAAGCTGCGTGCATGGGTTCTGGATGTGCTGAAGCAAGAGGGTTACATCCGCGGTTATGAGTCTGCGACTGATGCAAAGGGCCACCCGGCTCTGGAAATCAGCCTGAAATACTTCGATGGCGAACCTGTCATTCGTGAACTGAAGCGGGTCTCCAAACCCGGTCGTCGCGTTTACATGGGCGTCAATGACATTCCGTCGGTCCGTCAGGGCCTGGGTGTGTCGATTGTCTCCACCCCCAAGGGTGTGATGTCGGACGCAAGCGCACGCGCAGCCAACGTTGGCGGCGAAGTGCTCTGCACCGTCTTCTAAGGAGGCCCCACGATGTCCCGTATTGGTAAAAAACCGGTCGAACTTCCCAGCGGCGTAACTGCTTCTGTGTCCGGCCAGACCATCGAAGTCAAAGGCCCGAAAGGCGCCCGCAGCTTCACCGCGACCGACGACGTCACCCTGACTGTTGATGACAATGTCATCAAAGTGGATCCCCGCGGCAAATCCAAGCGCGCGCGCCAGCAGTGGGGCATGTCCCGCACCATGGTCGCGAACCTGGTTGCAGGCGTGACCACCGGCTTCAAAAAAGAGCTGGAGATCCAGGGTGTGGGTTACCGGGCTCAGATGCAGGGCAACACCCTGAAGCTGAACCTGGGCTACAGCCACGACGTTGATTTCACTGCCCCGGAAGGTGTCACCATCACCGCACCGAAGCAGACCGAAATCGTTGTCGAAGGTAATGATCAACAACTCGTTGGCGAAGTTGCGGCCAAAATCCGCGACTGGCGTCGTCCCGAGCCCTACAAGGGCAAAGGCATTCGCTACAAAGGCGAGTTTATCTTCCGCAAGGAAGGCAAGAAGAAGTAAGGACCAGCAAAATGGCAAACAGCAAACGTACCCTGTTTCTGAAGCGCCGGCTGCGCGTCCGGAACAAGCTTCGCAAGGTCAACGCAGGCCGTCCGCGCCTGTCCGTACACCGTTCGAACAAGAACATCTCTGTTCAGCTGATCGACGACGTACGCGGTGTGACCCTCGCTTCGGCATCGACCCTGGAAAAAGACCTGGGTCACGTTGGCAAGAACAACGTCGAAGCAGCTACCAAAGTGGGTTCGGTTATCGCCGAGCGCGCCAAGGCGGCTGGCGTCACCGAGGCCTATTTCGATCGTGGCGGCTTCCTGTTTCACGGCAAGGTGAAGGCTCTGGCCGACGCTGCGCGTGAAGGCGGCCTGAAGATCTAAAGATCTGTGCGCCTCGGTTCCGGCAGTCGTCGGGTCCGGGGCACACACCCAAAGTCAAAGTGGGTGGCGTTCGCGCCATCCCGATGATCCGGGGGCGGGCCGATCCGGTCCTAACCCACCTGGATTGAGTTCAAGTCAGGCGCTTGTCGTCAGAATGAAAAGGATTGCCTCATGGCAGAACGTGAAAATCGCCGTGGCCGTGGCCGCCGCGAAGAAGAAACCCCGGAATTCGCCGACCGTCTGGTCGCGATCAACCGGGTGTCGAAAACCGTAAAAGGTGGTAAGCGCTTCGGCTTCGCCGCTCTGGTGGTTGTTGGCGATCAGAAAGGCCGCGTCGGCTTTGGTAAAGGTAAAGCGAAAGAGGTCCCCGAGGCCATTCGTAAAGCCACCGAGCAGGCCAAGCGTCAGATGATCCGCGTGCAGCTGAAAGAAGGCCGCACCCTGCATCACGACATGCACGGCCGTCACGGCGCAGGCAAAGTTGTCATGCGCACCGCACCGGAAGGTACCGGTATCATCGCAGGTGGTCCGATGCGTGCCGTCTTCGAAATGCTCGGCGTCAAAGACGTTGTTTCGAAGTCGATCGGTTCGCAGAACCCCTACAACATGATCCGCGCCACCATCGACGGTCTGAAAAAAGAGCAGTCGCCCCGTTCGGTTGCTCAGCGTCGTGGCAAAAAAGTCGCCGACATCCTGCCCAAGCGGGATGAAGCCCCTGCTGCTGAAGCAGAAGCGTAAGGAGACGGACACATGGCAAAAACCATCGTCGTTAAGCAGATCGGTTCCCCGATCCGCCGCCCCGCAGACCAGCGCGCAACCCTCGTTGGCCTGGGCCTGAACAAGATGCACAAGACCCGCGAACTGGAAGATACCCCTTCCGTACGTGGTATGGTCAACAAGATCCCGCATCTGGTTGAGATCATCGAAGAGCGCGACTAAGCGCTCTCTCGTATGAGCCAAACAAAAGAAAGCGCCCCGATTTCGGGGCGCTTTTTTGTTGCAGAGATCAATTTGGGAGGAGGGGGTTTCTATCTGATCCGCCGGGAGAGAGGCCCCCGGCCATCTGGATTGTCGGTTTTCAACATCAGCGATGATCACCGGATCCGCGATGGCACAGACTAGGGGCGGCCAGCGGTGGTCGGTTGATCAGCCGAAGTAGGTGCGGGCGTCGTAGTAGGGCAGATCAGGGGCGGTTTCAGCCGCGTCCCGGCGGTCGATGATGGCCTGCAGCAGGCGGGTCGCCAGCTCGGCAGTCAGAGGGTAGAGAACCAGCAGCGCCACCACGGTGGTGGAGAGGCCGATAAAGCCGGTTGCGATTGCGGTGACGGTTGCGCTTGCGCCGATGAGAGTGCTGAAGAGTGCCATGATCGTGTTCCTTGATGCTGATGATTTCCTTGTCCTCAATGTGCCATTTGCCTCAAATTGCATCAATCACACGAAAGGATAGTTCGCGGCTCCGGAGGCTAGCCCAGGCATCCCTAGGGTGACGGAAAACGCCGTTGGAGCGCGGAAATACCGGTATCTGCGGTGGTGGGGCGCAATCGCGCCAGCATCCGGCCTGCCGCGCCCCCTCCAGATCAGCCTTGCGCCGAACCTCCACGATTCCCACGGCCGCAACGGCTGCGCGCCATCCGGCCCAGACCGGACGCCGGAGATTAATATCTCAGTCATCTCCTATGCTTGGCGTGCATAGCGGGCAGTCCGACCTGTCAGTTGTTTGCGCAAACATTTCCACCTATCTCTCGGGTGTCACTGAAACAGACATAACTGAGACCACCCGGAAATTCGTCCGGTCAGATAAAGGACCAACATTATGGCACATGTCATCAACACCACCGACACCGGCTTTAACCTCGCAGCGCGCCTGCGTGGCTTCGCAGAAGAGGTCAAGGACAGCTGGGCCCGTCGCGCCGAGTACAAACGCACCTTCGCCGAGCTGGACGGCCTGTCCAACCGCGACCTGGCGGACATCGGCGTGCGCCGCTGCGACATTCCGCAAATCGCCCACGCGCAGGCCTACGGCCAGTAAGGCGAGAGCCGCAACAGATTGTCATCCGGCGGGGACCGCAACGACGGCCCCCCTCGGATCGACCCAAGCTCCAGACCGTCTCTTTCTCCTCCCTCAGGGGTCGGACTGGACACGCCTCCGCGCTGCGGGGGCGTTTTTGGTTTCTGGCGCGACGATGCCGATGGCCGGCCCGTTGCCAGCCAGTCGCTTGCCGTTGCCACCCCGGCGCGCGCCCGCTCCATCATCCGTTTACGCGCCCGTGGCATTCTGCACAGGATCGCGATCCCCGCCGGGCCTGACACCCCCGGCACCCATGACCAGGGCCCCGGTGTGGCAACCGGGGAGCTTGATAATATTATTTCGCACGGGAGAGATCCCGTCCCACATCCCCCGGCGGCGCCGCCACCCTTTATCGGTCGGCCACAGACGCAACGGACACCGCAACAGACCTGCAATAGCAGCCACCGACAGGGCCGACGCCCTGGCGGGCCTTGGTGCTTGGCGGCTGTCCTGATCCGCTTTGGAACCCGGTGTCCGCCGCATATGGACTGAACCCTTGATCCGGCGCGGTATCGGGTCTATACGCCCCCGGTGGTCCTCTGGACGACAGAATCAGAAAACCAAGAAACGCCGTGTTTGCCCTAATCCGCTTCGGGGGCAGTTCCGGCAAAGGAGAAGCGATATGAAACTCAATGAACTGCGCGACAATCCAGGCGCCGCCAAGAAACGCACCCGCGTTGCACGTGGTCCGGGTTCCGGCAAAGGTAAAATGGGTGGCCGTGGTATCAAAGGTCAGAAATCCCGTTCGGGTGTTTCGATCAATGGCTACGAAGGCGGCCAGATGCCCCTCTACCAGCGTCTGCCCAAGCGCGGCTTCAACAAGCCGAACCGCAAGTCCTACGCTGTTGTGAACCTGGGCCTGATCCAGAAATTCATCGACGAAGGCAAGCTGGAAGCCGGTTCCATCACCGAAGACACCCTGATCTCGTCGGGTCTGGTACGTCGTAAGCTGGACGGTATCCGCGTTCTGGCAAAGGGTGACTTCACCGCCAAGGCAACCATCGCTGTGACCGGCGCCTCCAAGGCCGCCGTAGACGCAGTCGCAAAGGCTGGTGGCGCCCTGACCGTGGCAAACACTGCCGCAGCTGAGTAACAGCTTGTGAGCGGCGCCGATGCCGCTTACATAGTCTTCAGTTTTCCATTAACGCCGCCCGAGCCGGAAAACGGCCCTGGGCGGCGTTTTCGCAAGAAGAGACCTTTTTTATGGTATCAGCAGCAGAACAAATGGCGGCGAACACCAGCTGGGCCGCTCTTGGCAAAGCCACGGATCTGCGCAACCGTATCCTGTTTACGCTCGGGCTTTTGATTGTCTATCGCCTGGGCACCTATATTCCCGTTCCGGGGATTGATGCGGATGCACTGCGCCAGTTCATGACCTCGGCAGGGCAGGGCATCGGGGGCATGGTGTCCATGTTCACCGGCGGCGCGCTTGGCCGTATGGGCATCTTTGCACTTGGCATCATGCCCTATATTTCGGCGTCGATCATTGTGCAGCTGCTGACCTCGATGGTCCCGGCGCTCGAACAGCTCAAGAAAGAGGGCGAGCAGGGCCGCAAGAAGATCAACCAATACACCCGCTACGGCACCGTGCTTCTGGCGACAGCGCAGGCCTATGGTCTGGCGGTCTCGCTCGAATCGGGGGATCTGGCGACCGATCCGGGGCTCTATTTCCGCCTCGCCTGCATGATCACCCTGGTGGGTGGCACCATGTTCCTGATGTGGCTGGGCGAGCAGATCACCCAGCGCGGCATCGGCAATGGTATCTCCCTGATCATCTTCGTTGGCATCATCGCCGAAGTACCCGCCGCGATTGCCCAGTTCCTGGCCTCCGGCCGCTCCGGTGCGATCAGCCCGGCGGTGATCATCGCGGTGATCGTGATGATGATCGCCATCATCATGTTCGTGGTGTTCATGGAGCGCGCCCTGCGCAAGATCCATATCCAGTACCCGCGCCGTCAGGTCGGCATGAAGGTCTATGACGGTGGCTCCAGCCACCTGCCGGTCAAGGTGAACCCCGCAGGCGTGATCCCGGCGATCTTTGCGTCCTCGCTGCTGCTGCTGCCGGTGACCATCTCGACCTTCTCCGCAGGCAGCACCTCCGGCCCGATCATGTCCTGGCTGCTGGCCAACTTCGGCCCCGGTCAGCCGCTCTACCTGCTGTTCTTTGTCGGTATGATCGTGTTCTTCGCCTATTTCTACACCTTCAACGTGTCCTTCAAACCCGATGAGGTCGCGACCAACCTGAAGAATCAGAACGGCTTTGTTCCCGGTATCCGTCCCGGCAAGAAAACCGCCGAATACCTCGAATATGTGGTCAATCGCGTGCTGGTTCTGGGTTCGGCCTATCTCGCGGCTGTCTGTCTGCTGCCGGAAATCCTGCGTGGTCAGCTTGCAATCCCGGTTTACTTTGGCGGCACCTCCGTGTTGATTGTGGTTTCTGTTGTGATGGACACCATTCAACAGGCACAAAGCCACCTGCTTGCGCACCAATACGAAGGTCTCATTGAAAAGAGCCAGCTGCGCGGCCGCAATAAGAAACGGACACGACGGGGACCTGCACGCCGATGAGCAATATTATCCTTCTGGGCCCGCCCGGCGCGGGCAAGGGAACACAAGCACGCTACCTGGTTGAATCGCGCAATATGGTTCAGCTCAGCACCGGCGACATGCTGCGCGATGCGCAGGCGTCGGGCAGCGAAATGGGCAAGCGGGTTGCCGCTGTGATTGCCCGCGGCGAGCTGGTGACCGACCGTATCGTGATTGGGCTCATTCGCGAAAAGATCGAAGAAGGAGCCGAGGGCGGCTTTATCTTCGACGGTTTCCCGCGCACGCTGGCGCAGGCGGATGCGCTGGCCGAACTGCTGAGCGAAACCGGCCAGAAGCTGGACGCGGTGATCGAGATGCAGGTGGATGACGCCGCGCTGGTTGCCCGCATCACCGGTCGTTCGACCTGTGGCGATTGCGGTGAAGTCTATCACGACGAGACCAAGCCCTGGCCTGCCGATGGCAAATGCGCCAACTGCGGCGGTACCTCGCAGAAACGTCGCCCCGACGACAACGAGGAAAGCCTGCGCACCCGGCTGATGGAATACTACAAGAAGACCTCGCCGCTGATCGGCTACTACTACGCCAAGGGCAACCTTCAGCGTCTCGACGGTCTGGCCTCCATCGAAGAGGTTCGCAAGAATCTCGGCTGGATCATGGGCGACTGAGCCGCAGCCTCTCCAGCACTGATAGATCATCGCCCCGCGCCATTCTGGCCGGGGCGTTTTTGTTGCGGGGGAGGGCAATATGCAGATAAAACGTCACAAATGCTGCCGTTGACGGTTGACCTTGCGGGAAACTTCGGTCCCAGTCTTGCCGATGGGTTGACCATAGCACGATTTCCACATACGGAAGCCCATCCCTTCTGGGAATCATCACAGGTGCGCGCAATTTTTGCCTGCCCTGACCACCTCGAAATGCTGGACCCACGGGCGACACTGCCAAGGTCAAGCGTTGTGAAAAAAGGTTCCGGCGCTACGGAACCGCAACGAAAAGGAAAGTGACACGTGGCACGTATTGCCGGCGTAAACATCCCGACTGCAAAGCGGGTACCTATCGCCCTTACCTATATCACCGGCATTGGCACGACCTCTGCTCAAGCCATCTGCGAAGCCGTAGGCATCGACGCAACCCGTCGTGTGAACGAGCTGTCCGACGCTGAAGTTCTGGCCGTGCGTGAGCACATCGACGCCAACTACACCGTCGAAGGCGACCTGCGCCGTGAAGTTCAGATGAACATCAAGCGTCTGATGGACCTGGGCTGCTACCGCGGTCTGCGCCATCGTCGTAACCTGCCCGTTCGCGGTCAGCGTACCCACACCAACGCTCGTACTCGCAAAGGCCCCGCAAAGGCCATTGCTGGTAAGAAGAAATAAGGGAGGGTTTGATCAATGGCACGCGATAAGACTCGTACCAAGCGCAAAGAGCGCAAGAACATCGCCTCCGGCGTTGCACATGTGAACTCCTCGTTCAACAACACCAAGATCCTGATCTCGGATGTGCAAGGCAATGCGATTTCCTGGTCCTCCGCAGGCACCATGGGCTTCAAAGGGTCGCGTAAATCGACTCCTTATGCCGCTCAGATGGCTGCTGAAGATGCAGGCAAAAAAGCGCAGGAACACGGCGTTAAAACTCTGGAAGTCGAAGTTCAGGGCCCCGGTTCGGGCCGTGAATCCGCGCTGCGCGCCCTGGCCGCAGTGGGCTTCAACATCACCTCGATCCGTGATGTGACCCCGATCGCGCACAACGGCTGCCGCCCGCCGAAGCGCCGCCGCGTCTAAGCGACACTGATTTTTTGCTGGGGCTTTGCGATTTCTGCAAGGCCCCAGTACGCCATTTGAAACCTCGGGCGTCTGTACCTTTCGGACATGAGGTACGGACAGGAATGGAGGGACCGCATGATCCACAAGAATTGGGCTGAACTGATCAAGCCGACTCAGCTTGACGTGAAGCCGGGCAATGATCCCGCACGCCAGGCCACCGTTGTGGCTGAACCGCTGGAACGCGGCTTTGGCCTGACACTGGGCAACGCGCTGCGCCGCGTTCTGATGAGCTCGCTGCAAGGCGCCGCCATCACCTCCGTGCAGATCGACAATGTTCTGCATGAATTCTCCAGCGTCGCCGGCGTTCGCGAAGATGTCACCGACATCATCCTGAACCTCAAAGGCGTGTCGCTGCGCATGGAAGTCGAAGGCCCCAAGCGCCTGTCGATCAATGCCAAAGGCCCCGCAGTTGTCACGGCCGGTGACATCTCCGAATCCGCTGGCATCGAAGTGCTGAACCGTGAGCACGTGATCTGCCACCTTGACGATGGTGCCGATCTGTTCATGGAACTGACCGTCAACACCGGCAAGGGCTATGTCTCTGCTGACAAGAACAAGCCTGAAGATGCGCCCATCGGTCTGATCCCGATCGACGCCATCTACTCGCCGGTCAAGAAGGTCTCCTATGACGTTCAGCCGACCCGTGAAGGTCAGGTTCTGGACTATGACAAGCTGACCATGAAGATCGAAACCGATGGCTCCATCACGCCCGACGACGCGGTCGCCTATGCGGCCCGTATCGTGCAGGATCAGCTGTCGATCTTCGTCAACTTCGACGAGCCGGAATCGGCAAACCGTCAGGACGACGACGACGGTCTCGAGTTCAACCCGCTTCTGCTGAAGAAAGTGGACGAACTGGAACTGTCTGTCCGGTCTGCAAACTGCCTGAAGAACGACAACATCGTCTACATCGGCGATCTCATCCAGAAGACCGAAGCAGAAATGCTGCGCACGCCGAACTTCGGCCGCAAGTCGCTGAACGAGATCAAAGAAGTGCTGTCGGGCATGGGTCTGCACCTTGGCATGGATGTCGAGGACTGGCCGCCGGACAACATCGAAGATCTGGCCAAGAAGTTCGAAGACAGCTTCTAAGAGATTGGGCGGCCTCTAGGGCCGCCCGAAATGCCCCGGTTGCGGGGGAAGACCCGGGCATCTGCCCCAAGGTGAGCGGCTGACACGCATCAGCCGCCTGACAAAGCAAAACGCGAAGTAAAGGATTGAAAAAATGCGTCACGCACGTGGTTACCGCCGCCTGAACCGTACTCATGAGCACCGTAAGGCCCTGTTCTCCAACATGGCCGGCTCGCTGATCGAGCACGAACAGATCAAGACAACCCTTCCCAAAGCAAAAGAACTGCGCCCGATCATCGAAAAGATGATCACCCTGGCAAAGCGTGGCGACCTGCACGCCCGCCGTCAGGCCGCGTCCAAGCTGAAGGAAGACAAGGACGTTGCAAAACTGTTCGACGTTCTGGGCCCGCGCTACAAAGACCGTCAGGGCGGCTATGTCCGTATCCTGAAAGCCGGTTTCCGCTATGGCGACATGGCACCGATGGCGATCATCGAATTCGTTGATCGTGATCGCGATGCCAAAGGCGCCGCCGACAAGGCACGCCTGGCCGAAGCAGAAGCTGCTGCTGACGAATAAGAACTCCCGGTTTCGACCGGACCTGACCCCCGCTCTGGCAACAGGGCGGGGGTTTTTCGTTCTGCGCCCCCGTTTCGCGGGAGGCCCCCGGTTGGGGATAGGGGCCAAAGTCGCGGATTTTCCCCGGTGAATCCTACCTTGTAAAAGACGGCAGCGGTCCGCATATCCTGTTCACAAGAACAATCGGAGTCGTCATGTTTCGTGCCATCCTGACCGCAGCGGGCCTGTTTCTGGCCACTCAGATCCCCTCCACACAGGCCTTTGCCGAAACCCGCGTGCCCCAGTCGCAGGCAGAAATCTCGCTTGGTTTTGCGCCTCTGGTGAAACAGGCGGCGCCTGCGGTGGTGAACATCTATGCCAAGATCGTGCAGGAACAGCGCCGCACGCCTTTTATGAACGATCCCTTCTTCGACGATTTCTTTCGCGGCCTGTCAAAGCCGCAGCCACGGGTGCAGAACTCGCTTGGCTCCGGGGTGATCCTGTCGGCTGATGGCATCGTGGTGTCGAACTACCATGTGGTTGGCATGGCGACGGATATCCGGGTGGTGACCACCGACCGGCGCGAATATGCCGCTCAGGTGGTGCTGGCGGATGAGGCCAGCGATCTGGCCATTCTCCAGCTACAGGACGCCAAGGACCTCCCCTTTCTGGAGCTGCGTGACAGTGACCGGGTAGAGGTGGGCGAACTGGCACTGGCGATCGGCAACCCCTTTGGGGTGGGCCAGACCGTCAGCAGCGGCATCGTCTCCGGGCTGGCGCGCTCCGGCGCGGCGACGGGCGAGGGGATCGGCTATTTCATTCAGACCGACGCGCCGATTAACCCCGGTAACTCTGGCGGGGCGCTGATTGATGTGAATGGCAATCTGATTGGCATCAACACCCGCATCGTCACCCGCTCCGGCGGCTCCAACGGGATCGGTTTTGCGATCCCGGCCAATCTGGTACGGGCCTTCATGCGGCAGGCCCATGATGGTGCCGAGGAATTCCAGCGCCCCTGGGCAGGCATGATGGGCCAGCCGGTCGATGCCGATCTGGCGGCGTCGCTTGGGATGGAGCTGCCAGAAGGCATGGTGATCTCGGAACTGCATCCCGCCAGCCCCTTTGCCAAGGCCGGGTTCGAGGTGGGGGATGTGGTGCTCGACGTGGCGGGGGAGGCGGTGAATTCGCCCTCCGAAATGGTCTTCCGCATGTCGGTGGCCGGTCTGGGCGACAGCGCCGAGGTGACCCGGCTGCGCGGCACCGAGCGCAGCACGGTGATGGTCGAGATGATGCTGGCCCCCGATGATCCGCCCGCCGATCCGCTTACCCTGCCCGAAGGGACGCCGCTGCCGGGGCTGACCCTTGCGCGGATCAACCCGCAGTCGATTGTTCGTTTGCAGCTGCCGATGACCGCCACAGGTGTGGTGATCACCGATCCCGGCGCCTATGGCGGCCGTGTCGGTCTGCGTGCCGGTGACATTATCCTTGGCATCAACAATGAGGCCATCGAGACCCCCTCCGATGTCTCTGCTGTGCTGGCGGCGATTGGCCGCTGGATGAAGATTGATCTGAACCGTCAGGGCCAGCGCGTGTCGCTGCGTTACCGGCTCTGATCATGGCTGATCTCTTTGACAGCGGTGATGCCGCGCCCCGGCCAGATCCGACCGCCGAGCTGAACCGCCCGCTGGCGGATCGGCTGCGGCCGAAGACGCTGACAGAGGTGATCGGCCAGACGCAGGTTCTGGGCGAGGACGCCCCGCTGGGGGTGATGCTGGCATCGGGCTCGCTGTCATCGCTGATCTTCTGGGGACCACCGGGCGTGGGCAAGACCACCATCGCCCGGCTGCTGGCCCGTGAAACCGATCTCCATTTCGTGCAGATCTCGGCCATTTTCACCGGCGTGCCGGATCTGAAAAAGGTGTTCGAAGCCGCAAGGATCCGCCGTCAGAACGGGCAGGGGACATTGCTGTTCGTGGATGAGATCCACCGGTTCAACAAGGCGCAGCAGGACGGCTTCCTGCCGCATATGGAGGATGGCACCATCCTGCTGGTGGGGGCGACCACTGAAAACCCGTCGTTTGAACTGAACGCCGCTGTGCTGAGCCGGGCGCAGGTGCTGGTGCTGGAACGCCTGTCTCTGGTCGATCTGGAGCGGCTGACCCAACGCGCCGAGCAGGAGCTGGGCCGCGCCCTGCCGCTGACGCCCGATGCCCGCGACGCGCTTCAGGGGATGGCCGATGGCGACGGGCGGGCGCTGCTGAACCTCATCGAACAGATCGCCGCGTGGACCGTGGACAGCCCGCTGGGCCGCGAGGCGCTGGCCACCCGGCTGATGCGGCGGGCGGCGAAATACGACAAATCCGGCGATGAGCATTACAACCTGATTTCTGCCCTGCATAAATCCGTGCGCGGCTCCGACCCGGATGCAGCCCTCTACTGGTTTGCCCGGATGCTGGAGGGTGGCGAGGATCCGCGCTATCTGGCGCGTCGGCTCACCCGCATGGCGGTGGAGGATATCGCGCTGGCCGATCCGCAGGCGCAGGGCATCTGCATCGAGGCCTGGGAGACCTATGAGCGCCTTGGCAGCCCCGAGGGCGAGCTGGCGCTGGCCCAGGCGGTGATCTACCTGGCCCTCGCCCCCAAGACCAACGCGGGCTACATGGCCTATAAGGCGGCGCGACGGCTCGCGAAACAGACCGGCAGCGCGCCGCCGCCCAAACATATCCTGAACGCGCCGACCAAGCTGATGAAATCGCAAGGCTACGGTGAGGGCTATGATTACGATCACAACGCCGCCGACGGGTTTTCAGGGCAGAACTATTTTCCCGACGACGTGCCGCGCCCGGTGCTTTATCAGCCGGTCGAGCGGGGCTTTGAGCGCGAGTTGAAGCGCCGGACCGAGTATTTTGCCAATCTGCGCGCCAAGCGGAACAGCTGATCCGGCTTTGCCGGGCAAAGCCGGGCCTGCGGCGCGAGTATTTCTGGAAAGATGACGGGCCTGCGCCGTGGCTGCAATGCTGCCATGCAGCGCGCAAAACTTGACATCACCGCGCCAGCCGGCGACAGACCGCAGATGGTTTTTTCGGTTCTATATGTGGCTCTGGGCGGCGCGATCGGCGCGGCCTGCCGCTATCTGGCCGGTTTGGGGATCCACCGCCTGTTCGGGGTGGGAGATTTTCCGGTGGCGATCCTTGCGGTGAATGTGATCGGCTCCTTTGTTATGGGGCTGTTTGTGGTTGCTGCCGCCCATAAGGGGCTGACCCATCTCAGCCCGTTTGTGATGACCGGCCTGCTGGGCGGCTTCACGACGTTTTCGGCCTTCTCGCTTGAGACGGCCACCCTGATCGAGCGCGGCGCCCTGGGGCAGGCTGCGCTATATGTGCTGTTGTCCGTTGGCCTGTCGGTCGGCGGGCTGTTTTTGGGCCTGATGGCCGCCAGAGGAGTGTTCGCATGAGCGGCGTACAGATGATTACTGTCACTGAAGACGACGCAGGCCAGCGCATCGACCGCTGGTTGCGCCGCCTGTTTCCCCATGTGAGCCAGGGCCGCATCGAGAAGATGTGCCGCAAGGGCGAGCTGCGTCTGGATGGGGGCCGGGTCAAGGCCAGTTCCCGCGTCGAGGCCGGGCAGGTGGTGCGGGTGCCGCCGCTTGGCGCCAGCGATCTGAAACCGGCAGAGGCGCCGAGCTACCGGATTTCCGAGGCCGACGCCAAGATGATCCGGGGCTGCGTGATCTACAAGGATGATGCCGTCATCGTGCTGAACAAACCCGCGGGTCTGGCAGTGCAGGGCGGCAGCGGCACCACCAAACATGTCGACGGGCTGAGTGCCGCCTTGCAGTTCGACGCCGAGGAGAAGCCGCGTCTGGTGCACCGGCTGGACAAGGATACCTCCGGTGTTCTGGTGCTGGCGCGCACCCGTCTGGCGGCGCAGTCGCTGACGGCGGCGTTCCGGCATCGTGCCACGCGCAAGATCTACTGGGCGCTGGTGGCGGGCGTGCCGACTCCCTATCTGGGCGAGATCAAATGCGGGCTGGTCAAGGCGCCGGGGCATGGCAAAAGCGGCGAAGGCGAGAAGATGATCGCCATCCATTCCAACGAGGTGGACAGCACACCCGGCGCCAAACGCTCGCATACCCAATATGCCACGCTCTACCGGGTTGCCAGCCGGGCGGCCTGGGTGGCGATGGAGCCGATCACCGGTCGCACCCATCAGCTGCGCGCGCATATGGCCGAGATCGGTCATCCGATTGCGGGCGACGGCAAATACGGCGGCTCGGGGCAGGAGAACCTTGGCGATGGCTGGGGCGCGCAGCTGGGCGGCATCATCTCCAAGAAGCTGCATCTGCACTGCCGCCGTATGGCGTTTGAGCATCCGGTGACGCGCAAGACGCTGTCGATCACCGCGCCCTTGCCCGATCATATGAAGGACAGCTGGGACACCTTTGGCTGGTCCGAAGATCTGGCGGCAGAAGATCCGTTCGAGAGCCTGCAATAAGGGCGCGCGTGGATGAGCCGTGACCTGCGCCTGATCCTCTTTGATGTGGATGGTACGCTGGCCGACAGCCAGGGTGCCATCACCTCGGCGATGGCGGCGGCGTTTGCCGGGGTCGGGCTGGCCCTGCCCAGCCGACAGGACATCCTGTCGATTGTTGGATTGTCCCTGCCGCAGGCGATGGCCGAGCTGGCGCCGGGGCAGAGCGCTGCCGTCCAGGCCGGCTTGGTCGACGGCTATAAATCCGCTTATAAATCGGCCCGTCTGGCGGCGGGCGCGGGGCATTCACCGCTCTATCCCGGGGCGGCGGAGGTGCTGGCGGAGCTGAATGCCGTGCCCGAATACCTGCTGGGGGTGGCCACCGGAAAATCACAGCGCGGGCTGGATGCGCTGATCGCGTCCCATGACCTGCGCTGTTTCGTAACCCGGCAATGTGCCGATCACCACCCGTCGAAACCGCATCCGTCGATGGTGCTGCGGGCGATGGCCGACACCGGGGTGGCACCTGCGCATACGGTGATGATTGGCGACACCAGTTTTGACATCGACATGGGACGCGCAGCCGGGGTGCATACGATTGCGGTCAACTGGGGCTTTCACCCGGCCGAGCGCCTTGGGGCGGATCATATCATCGACAGTTTCGCCGCGCTGGCGCCGCTGTTGCAGGACATCTGGAAAGACTGACGACATGAGCGAGTGGAAACAGAAACGGTTTTGGAAAGAGGTCGCCGTGGCCGAGGCCGAGAGCGGCTTTGCCATCGAGCTGGACAGCCGCCGCGTTAAGACGCCGGCCAAGGCGCCGCTGATCGTTCCGACCCGTGAGATGGGCGATGCAATTGCCGCGGAATGGGACGCGCAGACCGAATCAGTTGACCCTTTGTCGATGCCTATGACGCGTTCTGCGAATGCTGCAATCGACAAGGTGTCGCATCAACATGGCGAAGTGTCGGATATGCTGGCGGATTACGCAGATTCCGATCTTTTGTGCTATCGCGCCGAAATGCCGGTCGAATTGGTGCAGCGTCAGGCCGAGATCTGGGACCCGGCGCTGGACTGGGCTGCGGAAGCGCTGGCGGCCCGGCTGCAGCCGCGCACCGGCATTCTGCATGTGCCCCAGGACCCTGAGGTGCTGCACCGTCTGCGCGGCTTAGTCCATGAAATGACACCCTTTCAGCTGGCGGCCTTCCATGATCTGGTGGCGATGTCGGGCTCTCTGGTGCTGGGGTTTGCGGCCGCACGGGGCTGGCGGCCGACCGATGAAATCTGGGAAATGTCGCGGTTGGACGAGCTGTGGCAGGAGCAGCAATGGGGCCGGGACGACGAGGCTCAGGCCACCGCAGACCTGAAACGCACAGCGTTTTTGCACGCTAAGCGGTTCTACGATTTTTCCTGTTAGCGCAATATATTACCCAGATCGGGGCGCTGCCGCAAAAATCGTTCGCGACCGCAAAAATGTTCGCTATGCGCCCATCGAATTTCCTGATCCCACCCTTGACGTTTGTTGATGAATGCGCCCACACTCGGTCGCGAAATGGGGTCACCCTTGTTTCACCACCTATCTCCGGCATGGCTGGTGCCGGGCAAAAAGAGCCGCCAAATAGGCGGACAATCAGGAAGAGGTAAACATGAAGAATAAGGTAATTTTGGGTGCGCTGACTGTTGCTGGTCTGGCCGCCGGTGCCGCTGCGGCGGGCACGCTGGACGACGTCAAGGCCCGCGGCAAGCTGAACTGCGGTGTGACCACCGGTCTGGTCGGTTTTGCGGCGCCCAATGCCAACGGCGAATGGGAAGGTTTTGACGTTGCTGTCTGCCGCGCGGTTGCTGCGGCTGTTCTGGGCGACTCGACCGCCGTTGAATTCGTGCCGACCACCGGCAAAACCCGCTTCACCGCTCTGGCCTCCGGCGAGATCGACATGCTGGCCCGTAACACCACCTGGACCTTCAGCCGCGACGTCGACCTGAAGTTCGAATTCGTCGGTGTGAACTACTACGACGGTCAGGGCTTCATGGTTCCCAAGGAACTGGGCGTGTCCTCCGCGAAGGAACTGGACGGCGCGACCGTCTGCATCCAGACCGGTACCACCACCGAGCTGAACCTGGCGGATTTCTTCCGTTCCAACAACATTAGCTATGAGCCGGTTCCGATCGAAACCAACGCCGAAGCGCAGCAGCAGTATCTGGCTGGTGCCTGTGACGTTTACACCACCGACGCCTCCGGTCTGGCGGCAACCCGCGCGACCTTCGATGATCCTTCGGCACATGTTCTGCTGCCCGAAATCATCTCCAAAGAGCCGCTCGGCCCGCTGGTTCGCCACGGCGACCACGAGTGGGGCGATGTTGTTCGCTGGAGCCTGATGGCGCTGATCGCAGCTGAAGAGCTGGGCGTGACCTCCGCCAACATCGGTGAAATGGCCGCTGGCACTGAGAACCCGGAAATCAACCGTCTGCTGGGCGCCGAAGGCACCCTGGGCGAGATGCTGGGCCTGTCTGCTGACTGGGCGAAGAACGCAATTGCCGCTGGTGGCAACTACGGCGAAGTCTTTGCAAAGAACATCGGCGAAGACACTCCGATTGGTCTGGCACGTGGTCTGAACGCACAGTGGACCGAAGGTGGCCTGCTCTACGCACCGCCTTTCCGCTAAGATCTACTGAGGAAAGGGCGCAGGACCAACCTGCGCCCTTTTACCTCCCGACCTATCCTAACAAAAACGCTTAAGGTCTGGACGCGAGCAGGGACCCAACCCCGCCGAACAGTCGACCTATAAGCCACGGGGATCACACATTCATGTCAACTCTCACTGACCCTCCAAAGGCACAGTTTCAGCTGTCCATGTTGGTCAACGATACCCGCTATCGTTCGTTGACCTTCCAGGCGATTGCTGCGCTGGTTCTGGCCTTGGCCATCTGGTATCTGGGGAACAACCTTATTCAGAACCTGCGCGCCGCGGGTCTGAATATTTCATACGGGTTCCTTGGGGATCCATCCGGTTACGACATCAACCAGCGTCTGATCGAATACGACAGCCAGTCCAGCCATGCACGTGCTGCTGTGGTCGGCATTCTGAACACGCTGCTGGTGGCCTTTCTCTCCTGTATCACGGCCACCGTCTTTGGTGTGATCGCGGGTGTTCTACGCCTGTCGAACAACTGGCTCGTCTCCAAATTGATGGCCGTTTATGTGGAAATCTTCCGCAATATTCCGGTGCTGATCTGGATCATCATCATTTTCACGATCATGACAGCCGTGATGCCCGGCCCGCGGGAATTCCGCGGTGACGATGCCACGTCGAGCATGGTGTTTGACCTCTTTGCCTTCACCAACCGCGGTGTCTACATCCCGATGCCCTGGTTCGAGAGCGGTCTGTTTGCCTCCACCACGATGAACTGGCTGGTGGTTCTGGCGGCACTGGCGCTGTCCTTCTTCGTGATGCGCAAGGTCGAGACCAACGCGACCAAGACGCAGGAAGAAACAGGCGTGCGCCCCAATACCACATGGATTGGCCTGGGCGTCTGGCTGGTGCCGGTGCTCCTGGTGCTGTTCCTGATGGGTCTGTCCTGGGAAGTGCCGGAGCTGAAAGGCTTCAACTTCACCGGCGGTATCAAAATCGGTGGTCCGCTGATCGCGCTGTGGTTCGCTCTGTCGATCTACACCGGTGCTTTCATCGCGGAAAACGTGCGTGCGGGTATTCAGGCGATCAACAAGGGTCAGACCGAAGCCGCAGCGGCACTGGGTCTGCGTCCCGGCCGGATCATGAATCTGGTGGTGCTGCCGCAGGCGCTGCGCGTCATCATTCCGCCGCTGATCTCCAACTTTCTCAACATCACCAAAAACTCCTCGCTGGCGATTGCCGTTGGTTACGCCGATATCACCGCGACCCTGGGCGGCATCACGCTGAACCAGACCGGCCGTGCAATCGAATGTGTTCTGCTGCTGATGCTGTTCTACCTCACCGCATCGCTGCTGATTTCGATGGTGATGAACGTCTACAACGCATCTGTGAAACTGAAGGAGCGCTGAGACATGAGCGATACACACTCTCAAACTATCGCCTTTGTCCGCGATACGGAAATCCCGCCGGCCCCGCCGCCGGCGCGTGAAACCGGTGCCTATAAATGGATGCGAGAGAACCTGTTCTCCAGCATTCCCAATTCGATCCTGACGCTGGCGGCGCTGGTGCTGATCTATCTGCTGCTGAGCACCACGGTTCCGTGGCTGCTGAACGGTGTATGGACCACCAACTCGCTTGCCGAATGTCGCGAGGTTCTGGATGGCAAGGTTGGCGCCTGTTTCTCGGTCCTGACCGAGCGCTGGAACCAGCTGCTCTATGGGTTCAAATATCCGGCCAGTGAATACTGGCGCCCGAATCTGGCCCTTGTGCTGCTGTTGATTGCGCTGGCACCGGTTCTGTTCTTTGACCTGCCGCGCAAGCTCTTGGCCTTCACCGCGATCTACCCCTTCCTGGCCTTCTGGCTGATCTGGGGTGGTTCCATTCTGGTGCCGATCGTTGCCTTGCTTGGCTTTGTTGCCGCCGGGTTCGTGTTCCAGAAATACGGCAAGGGCAGTTTTGCTCTGGGGTTCTTCGGCGCGATTGTTGCAGCGGTCGTGGTCTGGAATGTCGGTGGCTATCTGATCCCGGAAGGGGCGTCTGACACCGCGATGCTGTCAGCTGTACCCTCGCGCGATCTGGGTGGCTTCATGCTGAACATGATGCTGGGTGTGACCTGCGTGTCGCTGTCGGTGCCGCTGGGTATCGCGCTGGCACTGGGCCGTCAGTCCAACATGCCGCTGATCAAGTGGATCTGCGTCGTCTTCATCGAATTCGTGCGTGGCGTGCCGCTGATCACCCTGTTGTTCGTGGCATCGGTGATGCTGTCCTACTTCTTCCCGCCAGATGCCACCGTGGACCTGTTCCTGCGCGTGGTTATCATGATCACCCTGTTCTCCGCGGCCTATATCGCCGAAGTGATCCGGGGCGGTCTGGCCGCGCTGCCCAATGGGCAGTATGAAGCAGCAGACAGTCTGGGTCTCGACTACCCGCAGGCCATGCGTCTGATCATCCTGCCGCAGGCACTGAAGATCTCGATCCCCGGTATCGTGAACGTGGCCGTTGGCCTGTTCAAGGATACCACACTGGTGTCGGTCATCTCGATGTTCGACCTGGTGGGCATGATCCGGGGCCCAATCCTCGCCTCCACCGAGTGGAACGGCGTCTATTGGGAACTCCTCGGCTTTGCCGCCTTCCTGTTCTTCATCGTCTGCTACGGCATCTCTCAGTACTCACAGTGGCTCGAGCGCCGTCTCGCCACCGATCACCGTTAAGGAGTTCAACATATGTCTGAACTTATGTCTGACCGCGCAATCGACCGCTCGAAAATGCAAGTGAGCGACGAGGTTGCCATTGAAATCAACAATATGAACAAGTGGTACGGTTCGTTCCACGTGCTGCGCGACATCAATCTGACCGTCAATCAGGGCGAGCGGATTGTTATCGCAGGACCCTCGGGGTCCGGCAAATCCACCCTGATCCGCTGCCTCAATGCGCTGGAAGAGCACCAGCAGGGCAAGATCGTGGTGGATGGCACCGAACTGTCGAATGATCTCAAGAACATTGACAAGATCCGGTCAGAGGTTGGCATGGTGTTCCAGCACTTCAACCTGTTCCCGCATCTGACCATTCTGGAAAACTGCACCCTGGCGCCGATCTGGGTCCGCAAGACCCCCAAGAAGGAAGCCGAAGAACGGGCGATGCACTTCCTTGAGAAGGTGAAGATCCCCGAGCAGGCCAATAAATATCCGGGCATGCTCTCCGGTGGTCAGCAGCAGCGTGTGGCGATTGCGCGCAGCCTCTGC
Organism: Phaeobacter sp. JH20_02; assembly: GCF_048056915.1. Classification (NCBI taxonomy): domain Bacteria; kingdom Pseudomonadati; phylum Pseudomonadota; class Alphaproteobacteria; order Rhodobacterales; family Roseobacteraceae; genus Phaeobacter; species Phaeobacter sp. JH20_02. The sequence goes on from NZ_JAYMVP010000029.1 coordinate 27,906, forward strand.
ATGATGCCGCGCATCATGCTGTTCGATGAACCGACATCGGCGCTCGATCCGGAGATGATCAAGGAGGTGCTCGACACCATGATCGAACTGGCCGAGGAAGGTATGACCATGCTCTGCGTCACCCACGAGATGGGCTTTGCCCGTCAGGTGGCGAACCGTGTGATCTTCATGGATGCGGGTCAGATCGTGGAGCAGAACGAGCCGGAAGAGTTCTTCAACAACCCGCAGAGTGAGCGGACAAAGCTGTTCCTGAGCCAGATTCTCGGCCACTGAGCGCCGCACTAGTGTAAGACGGCCAAGGCCGGGCAGATCTGCCCGGCCTTGGTCATTCTGGGTCGATGCAGGGGGCGCTGCCCCCTGACCCCCGGAGTATTTATCGGAAAGATGACAGGGGCAGAGATGCAAGGGCGCTGTGCCGCGCGTCAGCCGTGCTGGGCAAAGGCCTCGGTGCTGCCGTCTGCCCGGATCAGGAGCGTGGAGAAAGGCTCTTTGCTGTCGCCCATTTCCATCCCCGGTGAGCCAACAGGCATGCCCGGAACCGTGAGGCCCAGGGCATCAGGCCGCTCTGTCAGCAGGCGTTTGATATCGCTGGCGGGGACATGGCCTTCGATCACATAGGGGCCGAGGGTGGCGGTGTGGCAGGAGGCAAGATCATCTGAGATGCCAAGCCGGGATTTCATCTCCCAGAGCTGATCGTCAGGGATATTGCGGACCTCGGTTTTCAGGCCGGCGGCGGTAAGATGCTCCACCCATCCGGTGCAGCAGCCGCAGCTGGGGGATTTCATCACCTTAATCACCGGGTCGTTGATGGCCGTCGCAGCCACCAGCGGTGTGGTGGCCAGCGGCAGGGTTGCAGCGGCGAGAAGGAAGGCGCGGCGGTTCATCTCAAAGGCTCCATTGCTGAGAATGCGGATCTTGGGATCATAGCGGATCTGCGGATGTTCGGCGGCATGGCTTCCCGCGTGGGAGCGACAGCATGTCACAGGATCATATCGCAGCCGCTTTTGTTGTCCTGTCACCTGCGGAGCGACCGCGCCGCGCCAGCGGCGCCATGCCCAACGGGAGCGGTTGCATATTCATGCGACCGCGGCGGGCGGGAGCGCTCGTGGTCTCCCCTGGTTGAAGGGCCGCAGGAGGGCGCACAGGCTGGCCCCTGTCACGCACCAATCAATTCGCGGGGGACGGTGAATTCCACCACCTTGCCGCTGCTCCACGTGAGATCGGCCCAGCTGTCGATATCAAAGCTTGCGATCAGTGTCGCGCCGGTTGGGAAATCATCAAACCGTGAATGATCCGGTGGGTGGCGGACGATGGAATGGGCAAAGGCGGCAAGGCCGGGATTATGGCCCAGGATCAGCACCCGCTTGTGTTCGGCCTCGCGCAGCACCTGAAACAGGATGTCGGCACTGGCGTGATAGAGCCGTTCGATGAACACCGCAGGGGCACCCAGTTCCATCAGCTCGCAGGTTTCACGGGTCCGCTGGGCGGAGGAGGAGATCACCTGATCAGGGATCATTCCGAGCTCGCGCAGCCAGGTGCCAACCGCTGCGGCGGAATGGCGGCCGCGGGTGTTCAGCGGGCGGGCGTGGTCACTGGGGGAGGAGGTGTCCCAGGCGGATTTGGCGTGGCGGGTCAGGATCAGCGTGCAGGTCATTTTATGTGAAAATACCTCATATGATGGGCGGATTGCGCCGGGATACGGTCAGCGCCTGTGCTCAGCGGGCAGGCGCGGCGGGCAAGGCAGCCGGTGGAGAGGCAGGGGGGTCCCTCGGTGCTCTCCAGGTGCCTGTGGCAGGCTGCCAGATCATAGGGGCCGCCCTCTTTCAACGCCGTGACGGGGCAGCGGCTCAGGCAGGGGCGATCCTCACAGCCAAGGCAGGGGGCCAGGGCCAGCGGGGCGGGCGGAAGATCAAAGTGGTGCGCGAAATAGAGGGCGCCGCGAAAGGAAATCATCATGCCATAGCGATCATGCACCAGCATTTGCGACGGCGATGTGAAACTGCGGCCCGAGGCCAGCGCCCAGTCCACGAAGGGCGCATAGGGGGGGCCGGTGAAGGGGTAGGCCGGGATTGCGCCCCAGCTCTGCGCCAGATCACCGATGACCCGGCTGGACCAGCGGTCGACTGGGTCTGCCCTGCCATCGTGATATTCCGGGCTGGTGACAAACCCCGGCCAGAAGGAGGGGGCGGTGCCCAGCAGGATCAGCGTTCCCTGTGGGCCGCTGTCGGTTTCGCTGCCTGTTGCGATGTCCGGTGCCGCCGCTTCGATGAAGCCCCGAAGCTGTCCGGCTGTTGGGTGAAATCCGCCATAGATATCCAGCCCAAGTGCCGCAACAGACCGTTGCAGCCTGTCATAGGTCGGTGTGGGTTCGACAGGGGTGGAGACAGGCACCGATGCAGAGCGGTCTGCAAGGTCCCTGTCCGGGTTTAGGGGGCGGATCATAGGGACAGTCTAGCGCAGGTTGGCGCGTTTCCCTATGGGGATTTCGCAGCCGTAAACCCGTCGCAAAGCGAGACAGCTGGCCCGCGACGGGTGAGATCCGGCCGGTTGGCTGATGTCTGCCGCCTCAGGGACGGATCATCGAACCGGCGCCGTGATCGGTGAAGAGTTCCAGCAGCACGGCATTGGGTACCCGGCCATCAACGATGGTACAGGCCCGCACACCGCTGCGCACGGCGGAGAGCGCGGTTTCCGTCTTCGGGATCATGCCGCCGAGGATCACGCCGTCGCGGGTCATCGCTTCGACATCGGCGGCCTTCAGCTCGGTCACGACATCGCCGTCGCTGTTCTTTACGCCAGACACATCCGTGAGCAGCAGCAGCCGGTCAGCCTTGAGCGATGCGGCGATGGCGCCGGCGGCGGTGTCGCCGTTGATATTGAACGTCTCGCCGTTGGGGCCTGCGCCGATGGGGGCGATCACCGGGATCATATCCTGTTCAAAGAGATGGTTCAGCACGCTTGGATCCATTTCAGACGGGGTGCCGACATAGCCCAGATCCGGGTCGGTCTGGGTGCAGGTGATCAGATTGGCATCCTTGCCGGACAGACCGACAGCAGCGCCGCCCTGGCGGTTGATGGCCTGCACGATACGTTTGTTCACCACGCCGGAGAGCACCATCTCCACCACTTCCATCGTGGCGGCATCGGTGACCCGCTTGCCGTTCACGAAATCGGATTTGATCTGCAGCTTGTCGAGCATGGCATTGATCATCGGGCCGCCGCCATGGACGATCACCGGGTTCACCCCGACCTGACGCATCAGCACGATGTCGCGGGCAAAGGTATCCATGGCCTCGTCGCTGCCCATGGCGTGACCGCCCAGCTTGATCACGACGATGGCGCCGTCATAGCGCTGCAGATAGGGCAGGGCGCTTGAAAGGGTCTCGGCTGTGGCAATCCAATCGCGGTTCATGTCTTGTTTCTTCATCGTTGCAATCCCTGGGACGGGCCGTCCGTCGCAGACGGCGCAGGCGGCTGTGCCATGGGGATTGTGTTACGCGGTTCTGGGCGCGGTGCCAAGCGCCGGCCCTGCATTCGCGGCATTGCAGCTGTCGCAAAGGCTGCTAGGGTCGCCGCGACAGATACCGAAACGGGGCCTGCGGGCTGTGAGGTCAGAGCGGCCTCCGACACGGGCCTGAGGCCAAGGAATGGTAGCCATGCGTAAGAAAACCCTGTTGCTGACCGGTGCAAGCCGCGGCATTGGCCATGCGACGGTGCAGCGGTTCAATGCCGAAGGCTGGCGGGTGATCACCTGTTCGCGCCAGCCGTTTCCGGCGGAATGCCCCTGGGGCGGAGGTGAGGAGAATCACATACAGGTGGACCTGTCCGATCCGACCGACACGATAAACAAGGTGGGTGAAATTCAGGACCTCTTGGGTGGACAGCTGGATGCGCTGGTCAACAATGCGGGCGTGTCCCCCAAGGGTCCGGATGGCGCGCGGCTGAACACGCTGGACACAGATCTGATGACCTGGGGCAAGGTGTTCCACGTGAATTTCTTCTCCTCTGTCGTGCTGGCGCGGGGGTTGAAGGACGAATTGGCGGCGGCCAAGGGCTCGGTTGTCAATGTGACCTCGATCGCGGGCAGCCGGGTGCATCCGTTTGCGGGCGCGGCCTATGCCACCTCGAAGGCGGCGCTGGCGGCGCTGACCCGCGAAATGGCGCATGATTTCGGCCCGCTTGGGGTGCGCGTCAATGCGATTGCGCCGGGCGAGGTGGAGACCGCGATCCTGTCGCCGGGCACCGACAAGATCGTCGAGAAACTGCCGCTGCAACGGCTGGGTCAGCCGGAGGAGGTGGCGGCCGCGATCTATTTCCTGTGTTCGGGCGAAAGCTCCTATATCTCCGGTGCGGAGATTGAAGTGAATGGCGCGCAGCACGTCTGATAGCGGCTCTAATGCGGCTATCAGAGACGAAAACGCCCCCGGGATCGGCTGATCGCGGGGGCGGTTCCATGTGGCGGGCTGCGCAACAGCTGCGTTATTCCAGACCCGCGATGATCGAGCGCAGCGTGGCGATGCCGTCGCCTTTCTCCGAGGAGGTCAGCACGATCTCCGGGTAGGCTGCCGGGTGTTTGGACAGCGCCTTACGGACCTGCTCCATGATTGCGGCGCGGTCCTTGTCCTTGACCTTGTCGGCTTTGGTCATCACGCATTGAAAGGTGACCGCAGAGCTGTCGAGCCGGGTCATGATCTCGTCATCGACGGCTTTGATGCCGTGACGGCTGTCGATCAGCACAAAGGCACGGCGCAGGGTCTGGCGACCGGAGAGATATTGTTTCAGCAGGCGCTGCCATTTCTCGACAATCGGCAGCGGCGCATTGGCGTAACCATAGCCCGGAAGGTCGACCAGATAGAGATCGGGGCCTTGGGTGAAGTAGTTGATTTCCTGTGTGCGCCCCGGCGTGTTGGAGGCCCGCGCCAGACCTTTGGTCCCGGTCAGCGCGTTGATCAGGCTGGATTTGCCCACGTTGGAGCGGCCCGCGAAACAGACCTCGATCCGGTCGGCGGGGGGCAGGCCGGACATGGCGACCACGCCTTTGACAAATTCCGACTGGCCGGCAAACAGCTTGCGGCCTTTTTCGGTCATGATTTCATCTGGCGATTCGGCCAGGGGGAACGGCATCTGCATCAGAGCACCTTTATACTATCGCCGACGCGGATCGCGCCGTCTTTGATGACCTCTGCATAGACAGCGAAGTCCTGGTGACCCCAGGTGTCGCGCAGCGTCTTGAGCGTATCTGCGTCACGCTCGCCGGTCTCGGGGTTGGTTGTGGTGGCCAGACAGCGCACGGTGCGTTCACGGACGGTCAGCACCGCCTCGCCGATCTGCACGTCGCGCCCGATCCAGGTGTTTTCTTCCCAGGCGGTGCCGGTGTCAAACCAGATGTTGCCGCGCCAGCGCTGCGGCGACAGCCCATGGCCAATGGCGGTTTCCACCGCGCGGTGAGACGCCCAGTTGCACAGGCTGATCGACGGGAAATCGCTGTCGGTCATGCCACGGCCCGGAACCCGCAGAATGCGGGCCGAGGCGGCGCGGTCCTCTGGCATCAGGGGGCGCACCCAGTCCAGAAACCGCGGCAGATCCGCCGCGTCATCGGGGCTGAAGCTGAGGTCACCCAGCTGCGGGTGGCTCAGGGTGACCTGGCCCGTGGCCTCGTCATAGCGGGCTTCAAGCGCCATCAGCTGCGGTGCCTTGGCGACACGGCTGAAATTGGCGCAGGGCGCCCAGGCGCTGCCGTCAGCCTTGGAGGCCTCATGCGCAACCGCCCAAACGCGATCGCCGGGCAGACACTGCCCGGCGACCAAAGAGGCGCTCTCCAGCGGCTCCCGACCATGTGATTTGATCGGATGCCGCCAGATATGAGTTATGCCTTCGCTCATTTCTTTTCAGCCTTTGGCGTCTTCTTGAAGCCGGATTTGATGTTGCCGAAGACATCCGGCTTGTAGCCGTGGCTGCGCATGATCAAATACTGCTGCGTGAAGGTGATGGTGTTGTTCGCGATCCAGTAGACCACCAGACCGGAGGCAAAGCCGCCCAGCATGAACATGAAGACCCACGGCATCCAGGCAAAGATCATCTGCTGGGTCGGATCGGTGGGTGCCGGGTTCAGTTTCTGCTGCAACCACATCGAGATACCGAGAAGGATCGGCAGAATCCCGATGAAGATCGTCGCCATCAGCGTGCCCTCGACCGGAGCGGCAAACGGCAGCAGGCCAAAGAGGTTCATGATCGAGGTCGGATCCGGCGCGCTCAGATCCTGGAACGGACCAAAGAAGGGCGCGTGACGCAGTTCCAGCGTCACAAAGATCACCTTGTAGAGCGAGAAGAAGATCGGGATCTGGATCAGGATCGGCAGACAGCCGGCGGCCGGGTTGACCTTTTCCTTCTTGTAGAGCGCCATCATCTCCTGCTGGAGTTTCTGACGGTCGTCGCCCGCCTTCTCCTTGATCTCCTCCATCCGCGGCTGCAGCTCTTTCATCTTCGCCATGGAGGCGTAGGATTTATAAGCCAGCGGGAAAACGAGGAGCTTGATCAGCACGGTCAGGCCGATGATCGCCCAGCCCATGTTACCAATCAACGCGTTCAGCCAGTGCAGAACCGCAAAGATCGGCTTGGTCAGGAAGAAGAACCAGCCCCAGTCGATGCTGTCGAGGAAGCCCTCGATGCCATCTTTCTGGTAGCCGCGAATGGTCGCCCATTCCTTGGCACCGGCAAACAGCATGGTGGTGGCTGCGCTGGTTTCGCCATCGGCGACGGTGACGGTCGGCAGCACGATATCGGTCTGGTAGATGTCGCGGCGCTCATCGAATTTGGCGATGGAGCGGAACGGCTGGCCGGGATCCGGCACCAGGGTCGACATCCAGTAATGATCGGTGAAGCCGATCCAGCCGTTGGTCTCGACTGCGGTCACAGCGGCGCGGGCGCCGGTGCGGGGGTCGATCTCGAAATCGGTCATGTCGTCATAGTCGATTTCGGCCAGGGTGCCGTCGGCCATGCCGATCACGCCTTCATGCAGGATGAAGAAATTCTTCAGGTCCTGCGGCTCACCATGGCGCGCCAGGGTGCCATAGGGCGCCAGCGCCACGGTCGCGCCGGAGGCGTTGGTGACCGACTGGGTGATGGTAAAGAGGTAATCCTCATCCACCGCGATGGTGCGGGTGAAGGTGAGCCCCTTGCCATTATCCCAGCTGAGCGTGACCGGGGTGTCCGGGGTCAGGGTTGCCTCGGTATCGGCCTGCCACAGGGTGTTGGCCCCGGGCACGTCGTCGGGACCCAGCCCGGCACCGGGCGCCCAGCCGTAAAGGGCGTAATAGGCATTGGGATCACCGGCGGGGGACAGCATCTTGACGATGGCGGCACCCTCTTCCAGCGAGACGCGGTAATCCTTGAGAGACAGATCGTCGAGACGCCCGCCTTTCAGGGAAATGCTGCCGGAGACGCGCGGCGTGTCGATGGTGAGACGCGGCGCATCCGCAGCGGCCTCAGCTTCGGCGCTGACATCAGCGCCATCGGTTCCGGCCGCAGGATTGGCCGCAGCAGGCGCGGTCACGACATCGCCTGTGGCGGTTGTCTCCGCGACCACGGCGTCCGGCTGGATCTGCGGCTCTGGTGGGGGGAAAAAGATATACCACCCCAGAATCACCAGGAAGCTAAGCGCGGTTGCGAGAAGAAGGTTCTTGTTCTGATCGTCCATTGGGGACTGCCACCTCGTGTATGGAATGACAGGGTGTGGTTCAACAGAGATGCCCCCCAAAGGTCAAGCGGAATCGCCCCCATCGTGTCCTTGCGACGCGGTTGAAGGGGGATTTCGTCCGATCCCTGGCGCAATTGCCGGATCAGGGCGGCATGTCGCGACCCGTCGGGCACGGCGCGCGGCCTACGACAGCAGTTCCATGTCGCGGTGGATCAACCGGCGGTGCAGACCGCCCCGGGTGGGAGCGAGGGCGCGGCAAGGCTGCGGGAGGGCGGGACAGGGAACGGGGAGCTGGGAACGGGGAGCTGGGAACGGGCGGGGCTGGGAGCGGGCGGGATTGAGACCGGGCGGGAGTGGGCAGCGCGCGTGACTGGATCGCAAGAGATCGCGCGCCAAAGATGCCCGCACGCATAAGGCACAAGACCCTCAGCGGCCGAGGGCGCCCGTTTTGCTGTGCCGAACCTGCCGGGGCCGAGCCGGTCGCCGGGAGTTCCTGCGCAGAACCGCCGGATCGCTGCGCCAGGACAAAGCAGAACCCGTGACTGGGCGGCGCGCGCAGACAGGGGGCAACCGAAACCAACCGGAACCAACCGGGGCCGATTGCATAGGTGGTCGCCGAAGGGCGGGGGACTGGGATGTCAGCGGATCAGCTGCTGTGGCGCCCGATACTGGGGGCCTCCTGCAGCTTTGCCTCATGGGCGGCGATCCAGTCGAGAGTCTGATCAAAGGGCATCGGACGGCCAATGCCAAAGCCCTGCACGTGATCGCAGCCCAGCTGGGACAGGAGGGCATGCTCGCCAACGGTCTCCACCCCTTCGGCGAGGGTTTCCAGCTCCAGCCGTTCGGCCATGGTCAGGATGGCGGCAATCAGCTTTTGCTGCTCGGGGTCGCGGTCGGCTTTCATGACGAAGGAGCGGTCGATCTTGATCCGGGATACGCGGAACCGCTGGACCGCCGCGATGGAGGCATGGCCGGTGCCGAAATCATCCAGATCAATGCCGCAGCCCAATTCGCCAAGGGCGGCGATATTGCGGACGATCATGTCATCCGGGCGGTCGGTCATCACGGTTTCGAGGATCTCGACGCAGAGCCGGTCCGGGGTGAGGCCAAAACGCTCAAGCTCCCATTGGATGCGCTCCACCAGATTGGCGTTGCGCAACTCGTCGGTGGCGAAATTCACACCGACCGAGGGGACATGCAGGCCGGCGGCATCCCAGGCTTTGAGCGCGGTGAGCGCGTTGTAGAGCATGATTTCGCTCAATCGTTCCATCAGCCCGGCGCTCTCCAGATAGGGCAGGAAGGACATGGGCGCGATCATCCCGCGTACCGGATGGGACCAGCGGGCCAGCGCCTCAAACCCGGAGACACGGCCGGTGTCGGTGCAGATCTGCGGCTGGAACCAGGCCTGGATCTGACCGTTTTCCAGTGCCTCGGTCACCTCGTCGATCATGTCTCCGCGCGCCTTGCTGCGCTGATCCATTTCGGGGGAGAAGGCGCGAATGCCGGAGGGGCCATTGTTCTGCGCGTCCAGCAGGGCCGTGCAGGCGGCGCCCATCCAGTCGCTGCCTGCCGGTTTCGGGCTGCGGCTATGGAGGCAGAATCCGATGGAACAGGAAATATAGAGAGAGGCACCATCAACCGAAATCGGCTCTTCGATGGCGGCCTGAAGCCGTCCGGCCATCTGGATCGCGAGTTCCAGATCCATTTGCAACACCGGTGTGAGGCAGATGGCAAACCGAGAATCGCCAATCCGGGCGACATAGTCCTGCGGGCGCAGGATGGAGATGATGCGGTCGCCACAGCGGTTGACCAGCTGATCGGCGGTTTCCTGGCCGTGGCGCTGCGCCAGCTCCTTGAAGTCATCAAGCTCAAGCACAAACACGGCCGAGCGCAGGCCGGTATCCGCGGCGCTGTCATAAACTTCCGAGACGATTTCGCTGAACCCGTCGCGCATCATCATGCCGGTCAGGCTGTCGCGTGGCATGGCGGGGCGGCGGAAATAGGAAAAGCCACCGGAGGCGACAAGAACCAGCGGCAGGCCAAGAGCAACGGCCAGCAGCGCCACCTCGCCACCCATCCAGAAAGTTGCCAGTGTGAGGGCCGGCAAAAACGCAAGCAGCGGCGGCCCCAGCAGCACCGGGGCAATCCGTTTCCTGACCTGTGTCAGCGTCTGCGACAGCATTTTTGTCATCTGTAGACCTTTCACCTACGGCATGTGGTGCTGGCTACAGATTAAGGTCGCGGTCTGACCGGCAAGTTAACGCAAATCGGGAATTTCGTCCGAATCCGTCCCCAAATCAGGTTTTTTCAACATAAGAGCGGAAAAATCGAACAGCTTGGGGTCCAGAAGATGCGAGGGGCGGGCATTCATCAAGGCCCGGAACATCACCTGACGGCGTCCGGGGCTGTTTGATTCCCACTGATCGAGGATCTGTTTCACCTGCTGGCGCTGCAACCCGTCCTGGCTGCCGCAGAGATCGCAGGGAATGATCGGATAATTCAGAGCCTTGGCGAATTTTTCGCAGTCCACCTCGGCGACATGGGCGAGGGGGCGAAACACGAACAGATCGCCCTCTTCGTTGACCAGTTTCGGCGGCATGGTTGCCAGACGACCCCCGTGGAACAGGTTCATGAAGAAGGTTTCCAGAATGTCGTCGCGATGATGGCCGAGCACCACCGCAGAGCAGCCTTCCTCGCGCGCGATGCGGTAGAGGTTGCCCCGGCGCAGGCGCGAGCAGAGGGCGCAGAAGGTGCGGCCCTGCGGGACCTTATCCATCACGATACTATAGGTGTCCTGATATTCGATGCGGTGCGGCACGCCCATCTTTTCCAGAAACTCCGGCAGCACGGTGGCCGGAAAACCGGGCTGGCCCTGATCTAGGTTGCAGGCCAGGAGATCCACGGGCAGCAATCCGCGCCACTTCAGCTCATAAAGCACCGCCAGCAGGGTATAGCTGTCCTTGCCGCCCGACAGGCAGACCAGCCATTTCGGCGTGCTGCCGTCCTCGCGCCGCTCGACCATGCCATATTGGTCAATCGCCTCACGGGCGTAGCGCACGATCCGTTTGCGGAGTTTCTTGAACTCCGTCGTCGAGGGGGCGCCGGCAAACAGCGGGTGGATATCGTCCAGATCATCATCAAGCATGGGCGCGCCCTAGCCGAGGATCGGCGTTTTGCCAAGGAAAAAAGGTGATCCCGGTGGGTAGCAGGCTTCTGCTCGCCGGGATCGTCAGCCGGGATCGTCAACCGGGATCAGAAATAGGGGCGCGACGATGGCAGCCTGTCGGCGAGCGGTGGCAGGCCAATATCCCGGCGCAGATGGTTGCAGATCGGCAGCGTGCTGGCGCGTCTGCGCGGCGGGCTTTGTGCGGCAATCATCTGGCGCAGGATCGCCGTCAGGGTCCGGCGCAGACCAAGATCGGCCAGAATCTGCGCCAATGCGGCATGGGGGTCGCGGAGCGGGGTGGGAAATTGTGTAGATGTCATGCGTGTTTCCGGCTGCATGCAGACGGGTCCTTTGTTGTGAAAGATGACAGATGTGCCCAGACCGTGCAGCAAAGACGGGGTCGAAGACCGGATCAAAGACAGGCGTCGACGATGGCTTCGCTAGGGGTGGTCTGGGATGGTACGATCAGATCGGGCGCACATCAGTGCTGAGCCGCGATCAAGGCAGACTGGATCAGGCGCGTGCCTGTCCCGTATAGCCCCCAGGAGCACGTCGCCATTGAACAAACTTATTCATAAACAGCCCTCCTGCATCTATAGGTTGATCGTTTCAGAGCCTTAGCACGGCCCGACTGCCCCAGTTATACCGGTATTCCATACTGTGGCAGAAATGGCGCGCAGCTTTGGCGGGCATCGGCCCGGACTGGTTATCGTCGATCTGCGGTCTTGTCATGGCTGTGGTCACAGCCCGGCACCGGGTCGTAGCCATCGCCGCCAAACGGGTGGCAGCGGCCGATCCGGCGCAGCGTCAGCCATGCCCCACGGAGGGCGCCGTGTTTCTCCAGCGCCTCAAGCGCATAGGCCGAGCAGGTGGGCTGATAGCGGCAGTTGAAGCCGACCCAGGGGCTGAACAGCAGCCGATAGGCGCGCACGGGCAGGGCAAGGAGATGGGCCAGCGGGGTCATGGGAGTTAGATAGGCAGAGTTGAGCGGTATGGCAATCAGGACCGCGCCTGAGTGCGGGGGGAGAGCGGAGCCGCCTTCCCGTGGGGAGAGGGGCCGTGTGCTGCGCCAGCTGCCTGCCGGGCAAATCGCCTTCGGAAACGATTACTTGCCGTGGATTTTCTTCAGCGCGTAGATGAGATCGTTTTGCAGATCTTCAAAGGGGCGCTCGGCGGTCTCTGTCGCGCGCCCGATCAGGACATAGTCCCAGCCGGACCGGCCATGCAGGGGCAGAATCAGCCGGGCGACTTCGCGCAGGCGGCGTTTGGCGCGGTTGCGGGCCACGGCATTGCCGACCTTCTTGGAGCAAGTAAAGCCCATGCGGATGGCATCGCCGCCGGCTTCGCTGTCCTGGCGGCGTTTGCGACCCTGCACCATCATTCCCTTGGTGCCCTGACGGCGGGCGCGTGCCGCCGCGAGAAAGTCGCGGCGTTTGGCGATCACCTCCGGGCGGGGCAGTGGGCGGTCCAAGGTATCAGATACGCAAACGGACACCGCCGGAGACCTGGTCCCTTGGGCAGCTGAGCCGTCCTTGGGGGTCTCCGGCGGTGTCATGTCCGTCTGAACAGTGCTGGGCGCGATTACGCGCTCAGCGACTTGCGACCGCGTGCGCGGCGTGCGTTCAGGATCTTGCGGCCTGCCTTGGTGGCCATGCGCGCACGGAAGCCGTGGCGGCGTTTGCGAACCAGGTTCGAAGGCTGATAGGTGCGTTTCATCGCTCCGGTCTCCAACTGTTTACATCGGGACGGCGCGGAATCGGCCACCCGGGGGTCTATCTCGAAGCCCGGTCTCTAGAAGGGAATGACCGGCGAGTCAAACCCCAAGGCGGTTGTTTTCTGCACGAAATGCAACATTTCCATGAAAACCGGGCGCTGAAGCCCCTATAGCAGAAGATATTTGTAACAGACAGAGGGGCGCGCGCTGTTTGGCTCACTTTTTTGCAGGCAATGATCAAGCGGGCGTGAAGATATCGCCCGTGGTCTCGTACCGGGGCCATTTAGCAGGTAGCCAGAGACACAGACCCGCCGCGTCTGCGGTGCCGACCATGACCGGCCAGCCAATGGCCCAAGACAGCAGGATTTGACCACCGATGCCAGATCATCCCGAGCAGCCCGATATCGCGGAGCATTCTCCGGCCCAGCCCACCGCATCCGAATCGCGTGACAGGGCAGAGAAGAAACCGGCGCTGACCCGGTTCCTGCCGCTGGCCGTGGTGCTGGTTGTTGCGGTGATCGGGGCGATGACGCTGGGCGATTACCTGACGTTTGAGACCCTGCGCGACAATCGGGTGGCGCTGATGGCGTTTCGCGATGAGAATTATCTGGGCCTCGTTGGCCTGTTTGTACTGGCCTATGTGACAATTGTTGTCTTCTCGCTGCCGGGCGCCGCTGTGGCCTCCGTCACCGGCGGGTTCCTGTTTGGTCTGGTGGCGGGCACGCTGTTCAACGTGCTGGCAGCCACCATTGGTGCGGTTGGCATCTTTCTGGCGGCGCGCTGGGGGCTTGGAGCGATGCTGACCCACCGGCTGGAAGCGGCGGAGGGCCGCGTGCGCATCCTCAAACAGGCCCTGCGGGAAAATGAGATCGAGGTGCTGCTGCTGCTGCGGCTGGTGCCTGCGGTGCCGTTTTTTGTCGCCAATCTGCTGCCCGCGCTGGTCGGGGTGAAGCTGGTGAATTTCCTGTGGACCACGGCGGTGGGGATCATCCCCGGCGCCATCGTCTTTACTTGGATTGGCGTGGGCCTTGGTGCGGTGTTTGACCGGGGCGGGACACCTGATCTGTCGCTGTTGTGGGAGCCGTTTGTGATCGGGCCGATCCTTGGTCTGTGCGTGTTGGCGGCGCTGCCCATGCTGCTGAAGAAACGCCGTCCCGCGGCCTCCGGAAAGGACCAGTGACCATGCAAGAGCTAACCTGCGATCTTCTTGTGATCGGCGCCGGGTCGGGCGGTCTCTCTGTTGCGGCAGGGGCAAGTCAGATGGGCGCCGACGTCGTGCTGCTGGAAGGGCACAAGATGGGCGGCGACTGTCTGAACTATGGCTGCGTGCCGTCGAAATCGCTGCTGGCCAGCGCCAAGGTGGCCTATGGGCAGGCCCATGCCAGCGCCTATGGTGTGGCCGATCAGCTGCCGGTGGTGGATTACGCCGCCGCCAAGGACCACGTGCAGGACGTGATCGCGACCATCGCCCCGGTCGACAGCCAGGAGCGGTTCGAAGGGTTTGGTGTGCGGGTGATCCGCGCCTATGGACGGTTTGTCGATGATCGCGTGGTCGAGGCCGGGGAGCACCGCATCACCGCCCGGCGCATCGTGATTGCCACCGGATCCTCGCCCCTGGTGCCCCCAATCGACGGGCTGGCCGATGTGCCCTATTATACCAATGAGACGCTGTTTGACCTGCGCGAGCGGCCCGATCACCTGCTGATCATCGGCGGTGGTCCGATTGGCATGGAGATGGCGCAGGCGCACATCCGGCTGGGCAGTCAGGTCACGGTGATCGAGGGCGACAAGGCGCTGGGCAAGGACGACCCGGAGCTGGCGGCCATCGTGCTGGAGCAGCTGCGCGAGGAGGGCGTCGAGATTGCCGAAGGCGCGCAGGCGGAAACTGTCGCCTCCACCGAGGATGGCGGCATTCGCGTCACCGCGAAGGATGGCCGGGTGTTCGACGGCAGCCACCTCCTGATGGCGGTGGGGCGCAAGGCCAATATCGACCGGCTGAATCTGGAGGCCGCCGGTGTCGAGACCAACCGCGCGGGCGTGGTGGTGGACGACAGCCTGCGCAGCAGCAACCGCCGGGTCTATGCCATTGGTGATGTCGCGGGCGGGATGCAGTTCACCCATGTGGCGGGCTATCATGCCAGTGTGATCATCCGGTCGATCCTGTTCGGCCTGCCGTCGAAAGCCAAGACCAGCCATATTCCCTGGGCCACCTATACCGCGCCCGAGCTGGCGCAGGTCGGGCTCACAGAAGCGCAGGCGCGCGAGAAACATGGCGACCGGATGGAGGTGGCGCGGTTCGACTATCACCACAACGACCGCGCGCTGGCCGAACGTCACAGCACCGGCCTGATCAAGGTCATGGTGGTCAAGGGGCGCCCGGTCGGCGCCTCTGTCGTGGGGCATCAGGCGGGGGAGCTGGTGGCGCTGTGGTCGATGGCCATCGCCAATAACCTGAAGATGAGTGAGGTCGCGGCCATGGTGGCGCCCTATCCCACCATTTCAGAAGTGAATAAACGCGTCGCAGGGGCCTATTTCTCGCCACGGCTTTTTGATAGTCCAATGGTGAAACGAGTGGTGCAATTTGTGCAACGCTGGCTCCCGTAACGCCGGAAGGGGCTGAATGCTCAATACGCTTTCAGGCAGATTCCTGATCCTGACCACGGTCTTCGTGATGTTGGCCGAGATCCTGATCTTTGTGCCCTCCGTATCCCGGTTCCGTCTCGATTATCTGGCCGACCGTCTGGAGCGGGCGCAGATCGCGTCGCTGGCGCTATTGGCGGATGACATGCTGGACACCGAGCTGGAGGCGGAGCTTTTGGAGAATGCTGGTGTCTTCAACGTGGTTCTGCGGCGGGACGAAGTGCGCCAACTGGTGCTGTCCTCACCGATACCGGCGCCGATTTCGGGCACTTATGATCTGCGGATGAGCAGCCCGTTTGCACTGATCGGCCATGCCATGCAGCGGCTGGTCACGCCGGAAAACCAGATCATCCGGGTGATTGGGGCGCCGGTGCGAGACGCTGGTCTTCTGATTGAAATCACGATTGAAACCAAGGGTCTGCGCGATGCGATGATTGATTACGGGCTGCGTATTCTGCTGCTCTCGGCGGTGATCTCAATCTTTACTGCCGTTCTGCTGTTTGCTGCGGTGCGCCGGTTCATGGTGAAGCCGATCAAGGGGGTCATCGGCTATATGCAGCGCTATGCGGCGGCGCCGGAGGATGCCCGTGGGATCATCCACCCCAGCGCCGGTGTGCGTGAGCTGCGCGAGGCCGAAGAGGCGCTGATGCAGTTGCAGACCGAGCTGACCCATGCGCTGAAACAGCGCGAGCGGCTGGCCCAGCTGGGCGGCGCTGTTGCCAAGGTCAGCCATGATCTGCGCAATATCCTGACCTCGGCGCAGCTGTTCACCGACCGTATCGAGATGAGCGAAGACCCCCTGGTGCGGCGCCTCGCGCCGAAGCTGGTGAATTCGATCACCCGCGCGGTCTCACTCTGTGAGGGGACATTGGCCTTTGGCCGGGCAGAGGAGCCGGCGCCGACCTTTGGCCGGGTTGCACTACACGGTCAGGTGGAGGACATCCTGGAAAGCGAGAGCCTGGCCGGCGGAGCGGAGGGGCGTGTCACCTTCCGCAATGAGGTGCCCGTCGATCTGAGCCTGCGGGCGGATCCCGAGCAGCTGTTCCGCATCGTGATGAACCTGGTGCGCAATGCCCGTCAGGCGATCGAGGCCAGCGGTCAGCCGGGGCAGATCACCCTGTCTGCGCGTGAAGATCACGAGGCCTGGTGGATCTCCGTCACCGATACCGGCCCCGGCCTGCCGGTGAAAGCGCGGGAGAATCTCTTTACCCCGTTTCAGGGCGGCATCCGCAAGGGCGGCACCGGCCTTGGCCTTGCCATCGCCGACGAACTGGCCCGCGGCCATGGCGGCATGGTGGTCCTGCGCGACACCGGTCCTGAGGGCACGGTATTCGATATCTGTCTGCCCAAGGGCGACGGCACTCTTTGACGCCGCGGTGCCCGCAATCCGCGCGTCGGAACGCCCCAATCGCAAAAAGAAGAAAACCTGCGGCAATCTGACATTTTGGACTTGCACCCCCGCGCCGCTACGCTTAAACCCCGCCGCAGTGGACCGATAGCTCAGCTGGATAGAGTACTTGACTACGAATCAAGGGGTCGGGGGTTCGAATCCTCCTCGGTCCGCCACTTCCCTCCTTTGATACGTCAGATTTCGAGCGTCAGATGTGTTTGACTTTTCCGTCACATCATTGACCTGACGTGCGATAACTGCCTGCGTTCCATGCTGGTGCAAAATATGCGCTGCAGCATTGTGCCAACATGCGGCAGGCCACAAAACAGCAGCTCAATCGGCATCAACGCCTCTGGGCCGATCTGCGCGTTCGGGGAGGTTCCTGGGACAAGGCGCCCGCGAATTCGGCCTCGCAGGCTCTGCTGTCACCTTGGCAGGTATGGCGTAGCGCCGATCTGGAAGGACCGAGCAAGCTGTGGCCGCCGCTTTGCAATACCACGCCAGAGCAGCTTTTCCCTGATCTTTGCTTAGAGACCTAGGGCGGCCATCCATGGGCGACGCAGCGAAAGCGTGCAGTTAGTCCGGATTGACCGATGCTGCGCTGTGTATGGGTGGCAGCTTTGCGTGTTGCCAGGGTCAACGATCCTTACTACGCTTGATCCCAAAGGAGTGAGATCATGACCTTCAAATTCGTCATCGATGTAGCAAGCAAGAGGCGCATGGTCCGATAGGGTTCTCCATATCCGTTTCCATGCGCCCCCGACATTCTCGGGGGCTTTTTTTATTGCTCAGAGCATCAGATGAACCGCGCAAGAACACCTCCGAATTTGATCACATTGATCCTGTTGACTGGGTTTTCGCCCATGTCGCTCAACATGTTTCTACCCGCTCTGGCTAACATCGCTGTCGATCTCAATACCGACTACGGTACTGTGAGCTGGGCGGTGTCCGGATATCTGGCAATAACGGCAGTTATTCAGTTGATCGTCGGGCCCTTGTCAGACCGGATCGGCAGGCGACCGGTCCTTCTGGTGGTTTTGTTTGTTTTTGCTTTCGCCTCTGTGGGGTGCGCTTTTGCTCCAAACATCGTGGCTTTTCTGTTCTGCCGGATGCTCCAAGGCGGCATCGTCGGCGGTTACGCGCTTTCTCTCGCGATCGTTAGGGATACGAGAACGGCGCGGGAGGCTGTAAGCCTGATCGGCTATATCGGAATGGCGATGGCGATTGCTCCAATGGTCGGCCCCATGCTGGGAGGGGTGTTGGACACCTTATTTGGGTGGCGGTCCGTCTTTGGTTTCTATGCTGTAGCGGGCTTCGGATTACTGCTGCTTTGCTGGTTCGACCTCGGAGAAACGAGGCCTCAAAGGGCAACAGATGCCAGCACTCCGGCACCTGGCACGATGATGCTTATCCGTGAGCCCCTGTTCTGGGCTTATGCACTCTGTGGTGCGCTTTCTGTCGGCGCATTCTACATCTTTCTGACAGGCGCACCTCTTGTTGCGCAGTCCGCTTTCAATGTCACAACCGCTGGACTTGGATTCTATATCGGGACCATCACAGTTGGCTTCATGATCGGCGGGTTCTTAGCCGGTCGGGTTGGAAAACACTTCGAACCAACAACCATGATGATTGCGGGCCGGGTCATGGCGTGTAGTGGTATTGTGGGCGGTTTGCTGTTGCTCGCATCGGAGATCATGTCAGCGGAGATTTTCTTTGCGAGCACGATCTTCGTTGGTTTAGGGAACGGCATGACCATGCCGGGATGCAATGCCGGTGCGATGTCGGTTCGACCAGATCTCGCCGGAAGCGCTGCCGGGCTGAGCGGCGCTCTCATAGTTGCAGGCGGTGCGGTTGTTACCACAGTGACGGGCAACCTCGTATCACAGACGAACGGGGCGCAAACGCTGCTTATGCTTATGCTAGTTTCAACGGGACTGGCGTTGGCGTTTGCCATTTGGGCAGCATGGTTGAGTAAGAATAGGGTCTAGTCTCAAAACAATAACGGCCGTCGGGCCATGTGCAGACAAAGCGATCCTTGAAAACGGGCGCTATTGGCGGAGCTCGAGAATGTCAGAGTTTCCCTATCCGGAGTGCGGCGCGGTACAGGATTTTAGTCATTGATGGCGTTGCCGCTTTGGTCCGATTCTGAAAATAGACCGGTTCTCTGGTGCAGAATATCGCCCCCTGAAAATGGTCGAGAGTGCCTTTCTTGTCTGGCTTATTGCGGTTGCTGCGGCGCAGGATAGTTTGTGGCCAGTTTCTGGAGATTGTGGGCGGTTGCGGCGAGGAGAAATTCGTCATTTGCGCCGCATGACCCATGTAATAGGAGCCGGTTCAGGTTCCTCGCCGGTTGATCGACTGGAAATCCATATTCTGGCGGCAGCGCGCCTGTGATGGGCGGCCTGACACGTGTGCTTCAAACACTGCTATATGGCGATGCCCCTGCCGGTCGGCCTGCGGTTCGGATCGGAACAGTTCCGGGGGAATTGCTTCACCTCGTGCCCTTCAGGGCAGATGTGTTGATTGTTCTCGGCGTCGCACTCGAAGTCGGCTCTGGTCCGGGTCCAGTCACTGCGCTCAGATTTGTCGAAGCACGAGATGTGCGGGGCGATCTGTCGATCGCCTGCCAGCATTTGGCTGACGATTTTTTGCTTGCGGCGGCGGCACTTTCGAAAAGCGATGAAGACAGGCCGATCACGGGCCGACACCCTTTCGAGCGTGCTAACGCGCTGGGCGAACTGCCCTGCATTTCGCAGTCATGAACCGAAGATCTAGTACGAGGATCTCGGAGGTCTCCACTCCGTGCGCATATAACCATATGTTTTAGAACATAAAAAATTCTCGAAGAAATTTGTTGACAAGATGTTGATGAAGAACGAACCTTTTATTTGGAAACGTTTCCATAATCTTTTAGGGAAATTCCACAGGAGGGACGCAGGTGAAATCCGCACGTATGAACAGGCTGTTCGGTGTTTCGGGAAATTGCTTTGACGTGGCAATCGACCACGGCATGTTTAATGAAAGCGCCTTCCTTGGCGGGATTGAGAACATGCAGGCCGCGATCACGATTGTGGCGAGCGCGGCACCGGATGCCATTCAGCTGCCACCGGGGACGGCGCCGATCCTGCAGGCAATCCCCGGCAAGGACCGTCCGGCGCTGGTGTTGCGGACCGACATTGCCAATGTTTATGGCAATCCGTTGCCAAGGTCGCTGTTTTCAGAAGTGATAGCCGACCCGGTTGAGCAAGCTGTGGCCCTCGATGCGGCCTGTGTGGTGGTGAATCTGCTCATGCTGCCCGGTCAGCCCGAAGTGCATCAGGCCTGCATTCAGAACATCAACCGGTTGAAGCGCGCTTGCGATCTGGCAGGGATGCCGCTGATGGTGGAGCCGCTGGTGATGCAAGACAACGCCAAGGCCGGTGGTGGTTACATGGTGGATGGCGATCTGGCAAAGATCCTGCCTTTGGTGCGTCAGGCCGTGGAACTGGGCGCGGACATCATCAAGGCGGATCCTTGCGACGATGTTTCCCAGTATCACCGTGTGATTGAGATTGCCCAGGACGTACCCGTGTTGGTGCGCGGTGGTGGAAAGGTCTCGGACAACGAGATTTTGACCCGGACCAAAGCTCTGATGAAACAGGGCGCCCGCGGTATCGTTTATGGCCGCAATGTGATCCATCACGACGACCCGGCAGGCATGACCAAAGCGCTGATGGCGGTGGTGCATGACGGCGCCTCCGTGGCTGATGCCCTGGGGATGATCGCGTGAGCCGCGTCGTCAAATTCGGCGTCATTGGCTGCGGGCTTATGGGGCGCGAGTTTGCCTCGACTGCCGCCCGCTGGCTGCATCTGACCGAAACAAAAGCGCGGCCAGAGATTGTCGCGGTGTGCGACACGAACACGGACCTGATGGATTGGTTTTCGCACAATCTGTCCAGCGTGACTCAAAAGACGACCGACTACCGAGAGATGCTCGACAATCCAGAGGTCGAGGCCATCTATTGCGCGCTACCGCATGTGCTGCATGATCAGGTATATCCGCAGATCATGGCTGCCGGGAAACACCTGTTCGGCGAAAAACCGTTTGGCATGGATGGGGCCGCAAACGCCCGTATTCAGGCGGCGATTGATGCGCACCCTGATGTGATGGTGCGGTGTTCATCCGAGATGCCGTTCTATCCCGGTGCGCAAAAGGTCATCAATCTTGTGCGATCCGGTGATCTGGGAGAAATCATCGAAGTTGAGGCCGCGTTCCTGCATTCCTCGGACCTTGACCCGGACAAGCCGATCAACTGGAAACGCATGGTTGAGGTAAATGGCGCCTACGGCTGCATGGGCGATCTTGGCATGCATGTGCTGCATGTGCCCTTGCGACTGGGGTGGCGCCCGACCCATGTATCGGCGTCTTTGGTCAACCGGTTTCGGACCCGTCCGGATGGCAAGGGGGGGACCGTACCCTGCGAGACGTGGGACAACGCCACCATTACTGGCCATGTCGAGGATGCCGGGGGCGGCTTTCCTCTCGTGCTGAAAACCTGGCGTATATCGCCCGGAGATTCCAACAGCTGGAGCCTGCGCGTTCTTGGGACTAAACGAAGCGCCTATTTCACCACCAAGAACCCGCGCCAGTGGCAGTGGATGGACTATAGCGGCGGGGATCAGGTCTGGCAGGTGCAGGACATCGGATTTCAGACCCTGTTCCCGGCCATAACGGGGGCCATTTTCGAATTTGGTTTCCCGGACGCCCTGCAACAGATGTGGGCCGCCTTTCTGGATGAGCTGGCCGGAGGCGATGCGCGTGGATTTCATTGCGCAACACCCGCAGAAGCGGCGGACCACCATGCCGTGCTGACCGCAGCCCTTAGGGCAGGCACCGAACACAGGGTCGTCTCTGTCGACTACGGGAGGGCGTCGTGAAACGCTCCGAGATCAATCAGGCCATTCGCGCCGCCAAAGAGCTTTTGCAGGAATATCGCTGGTCCCTGCCTGCCTGGGCCGATTGGGATGTTGCAGAATTCGCAGCCAATCCCGACTTGGGCGACTGGTTGCAGCTTCATCAGATGGGCTGGGATGTGACGGATTTCGGCTCGGGCGATTTTGCGCGGCGCGGTCTGGTGTTGTTCTGCCTGCGCAACGGTATCCAGTCTGACGCGACAAGTCTGCCCTACGCTGAAAAGCTGTTGTTCGTCGGGGAAGGGCAGGAAACTCCGTTTCATACCCACAAGATTAAGCTGGAGGACATCATCAACCGTGGCGGCGGGGATTTGATGATCGAGTTCCGCCAGCCTGACGGTGTCGATGATCCAATTGTTCTGCGCAGTGATGGCTTTGTCCACCGGCTGGAACCCGATGAACCGCTCTGCCTGAAACCCGGATCAAGTGTCACGATTCCATGTGGTCTTTATCACCGCTTCTATGCGCGCCCAGGCAGCGGCATGGTGCTGGGCGGTGAAGTGTCTCAGGTCAATGATGACGGATCGGACAACTATTTTCTGGAGCCTCTGGGGCGGTTTTCTTCCATAACGGAAGATGCCCAACCCGTGCATCCCTTGTGGAATGAAGTGGGGTCGACCCCGTGACCACGCGCGAAGGCATAATTTGTGCGGGCAACTGGATCGTGGATCTCGTACACGAGATTGCGCATTGGCCCGCTGAGAGCGATCTGGTTCGCATCGACGGGCAAGACAAGGGCGTGGGTGGCGGTGCGGCCAATGTTGTGACGGCGCTGACCAAGCTTGAAACCGGGCTACCGCTTTGGCCGATGGGCGCCATCGGTCAGGATGACTTCGGGAAATTTATCAAGGCGCACTGTCATGAACTGGGTCTTCCAACGCATCTGATCACGGAAAAACCAGACACCGCGACGGCACATACTCACGTCATGTCTGTTACCGGAAGATCGCGCACGTTCTTCTATCAGGGCGGCTCCAATGACGTGCTGTCTGATCAAGATTTCCCGACGGGCGTTTTTGAAAGCCATAAAGCGCGCATTTTCTATCTGGGCTACCTGACCCTGTTGGCCGATCTGGATCGGATCACGGATGATGGCAGCACGCCTGCGGCGAGGGTGCTCTCCCGTGCCCGCGCCGCAGGTATGACCACCTGCGTTGATCTTGCTTCGGTTGATCGCCCGGATTTCTCGAAGATCGTCGCGACGACAATTCGACAAATCGACTATCTGATATTGAACGAAATCGAATTGGCCCGCGCGAGTGGCCAGACTCCACCTGTCGCCAGTCAGACGCCGAATATGCAGGACATGATCGAGATGGCAAAGGCGCTGATCAAAGACGGGGTCCGGCGGGCCGTGGTCGTTCACTGCCAGCAAATGGCGCTCTGGATTGGGGTTGATGGGCAGGTCGCACACGTCCCGGTCGTGCCCTTACCGCGTGAACTGGTCGCAAGCCCCTTGGGCGCAGGCGATGCCTTTTGTGCCGGAATTTTGTATGCGCTTCATGAAGGCTGGACACCACAGCGCGCCCTGGAACTGGGCCATGCCATCGCAAGGGCCTCCTTGCGCGGGGTCACAGCCACCGAAGCCATCCCGAATCTGAACCAACTGACCGATCAACTGGATCGGCAGACAAAAGGCATCACGACATGAACCAGCTTCATGTGATGTCAGAACTGTCTTTAGAGGAGGAAAAGACAATGACTATCATCCCCAGACGTAGCTTTTTGGCACTGACGACCGCAGCAATGACGGCAATGCTGCCGCTCGGTGCGACCGCACAGGACGCCCCGGTAATTGCCAGCATCGTGTTCCAGGGCGACCAGTTCATGCAGTTCCTGCAAACGGGTGTGCGCGAAACCGCCGAAGCGGCGGGCGCAGAAGTACTGGAAATTAATATCGACGGCGATCAGGCGCGTGAAATTCAGGCCATTGATACCTACATTTCGCGCGGCGTCGATGCGATCGTGATTGCGCCACTTTCGGCCGCGAATTCGGGCCCTGCTTTGCAGCGCGCACGTGACGGCGGTATTGTTGTGGTTGCCCTGAACGGCGGCCTTGAGGATGCCAGCATTGCACATGCGACCTTCTCAACGGCCAACCGTGATCTTGGGGCATCCACCGGCGCTGCCGCCGCCAGCTTTGTAAGTGATAGCCTTGGTGGCAAAGCAAATGTCGCCATTCTGGCGTTCTCGTCGCTCTTGCCGGAACAGTCTGGCGACCGGACAGGCGGTTTCAAGGATGCTGTCGCTGAAGGCAATTCCATCGAGATCGTGGCCGAGCAGGACGCCTGGATGCCAGAAGCCGCAGTTACTGTGGCCACCGATATTCTGACCGCCCACCCCGAGGTCAATGTCATCTACGCGGCAAACGAAGGCGGCACCGTGGGGGCGATGCAGGCGGTGCGCAACGCGGGTCGTGCCGGTGAGGTCTTTGTCTTTGGCATCGACGGATCGGAACAGCTGGGTCGGGGTCTTTTGGCGGGCGACAATGTTCTGCAGGCGGTGACTGCTCAGGCGCCGCTCCAGATGGGTGCCATGGGTGCCGAAGCCGCCCTTGCCATCCTTGCAGGCGAAGAAGTCGAGGCACAAACCACCGTGCCGGCAATGCTTCTGAGCAGGACCGACGCGGATGGCGTCACCGCGTTCCTGGAAAGCATTCAGTAGAATCAATGGCAGGGGGCCGTGTCGGCCCTCTGTTTCACTGATCATCACAGGCAAAGGCAGGTAACCCGTGTCAAATCTGATCCTTGATCAGCTCACCAAGCACTACGGATCGGTCAAGGCACTTGACGGATTTGTACACGAGTTCACAGCCGGGCAGGTTCACGCACTGATTGGCAAGAACGGTTCTGGCAAAAGCACCTTCGTCAAAATGATGTCGGGGGCGATCCAGCCGACGTCAGGGTCGATCCGGATTGGCACTGTCGAGACACGGTTTTCCAATCCGCGTGAAGCGCAAGAAGCCGGCATCGCCACCGTCTATCAGGAACTCAGTCTTGTCCCGGAATTATCGGTCGAAGAGAATATCTTCCTTGGTCGGCTACCCCACAAACGCTCTGGCCTGATTGATTGGGCGCGGTTGCGTCGTGATGCCAGTGATCTGTTCAAAGAGATTGGTGGGCTGGACATCGCGCCGCAATCCCGCGTTGCGGATCTTTCGGTTGGTCAGCAGCAAATGGTCGAAATCGTCAAGGCGATGAGTTTCCGACCCAAAGTCCTGCAACTGGATGAACCCACCTCTGCGCTGGCGCAGGCAGAAGTTCGGCAACTCTTTACTCTGGTGCGTCGGCTGCGCGAGCTTGGTGTTACCGTCATCTATATTACGCACCGGCTGTCTGAACTGGATCAGATCGCGGACACTGTCACCGCAATCCGGGACGGAAAATTCGTGGATTCCGTACCGATCAAGGAGGCCACCCCGGCCGTCATCCTTGATATGATGTTTGGCAATCTTCCGCCTCTCCAGCGCCCGACCAAGACGATAACGCGGGAAACACCGGTGCTGAGCGCGCGGCATCTTGCACTTGCATCCCATTTCGACGACGTGAGCTTTGATCTTTACCCGGGCGAGGTTCTTGGCATTGCCGGAATGCTCGGCTCGGGACGAACCGAGTTGTTGCACTGCCTGTTCGGGGCCATCGTGCCGGATCAGGGCGAGATCACCGTGAACGGCCAGGTCGTGGCGCGGCCCGATATCCCGACGATGAAGGCGCTGGGCATTGGCTACACCTCCGAGGATCGCAAGCATTCCGGCCTTGTGCAGCTCTTGTCCTCGCATGCCAACCTGTGTCTTGCCGGACTGGATCGGATCGCACCCAAAGGCTGGGTCAGTCACCGTACAGAAAAGCCGTTTGTCGACCGCCAGATTGCGGGGCTTCACATCAAGGCCGGCGATCCGATGTTACCGGTCTCTTCTCTTTCCGGCGGGAACCAACAGAAAATCGTTGTCGGCAACTGGATGAACAACACGCCCGACATTCTGTTGTTTGACGAACCCGCCCGAGGCGTCGATGTGCAGGCGAAACGCCAGATTTATGAACTCATCTGGGAAAAGGCGCGCGAGGGTCTGAGCTCGATCGTTGTTTCGACCGAATTGGAGGATCTGACCGAATGCTGCGATCGTATCCTTGTGCTGCGGGATGGTCGTATCGCCGAAGAATTCATCAACGAAGGCCTTGATGCCAAGGATATCTATGCAGCTTGCATGGCGGCACCCACAACCCAACAGGAGAGCGATGCATGACGCGCGACAAATTCATTTCCCATCTGCGCCGAAATTCGATGCTGATGATCCTGCTGGTCTTGTACGTGATCGTTGCGACAACGGCGCAGGGCTTTTTCACCCTGAACAACCAGCTGAATATCCTGAGGAATATTGCCGTCCCGGGGATGATTGCCTTTGGCATGGCTCTGGTGATCATTGTCGGAGAAATTGACCTGAGCGTCGGCTCCATGGTGGCCGTGTCCGCCTGTCTGACCGCCTGGATCGTCGAGAAGCTGGCCGGAAACGCCATTGAACCTGCCACCTGGACCGTCATTGCCGCCTTTGCCGGGACGCTGCTGTTTGCGGCCTCGGTCGGGTTCATGTCGGGCAAACTGCGGCAATTGGTTCAGGTGCCGACCTTCATCACGTCTCTGGCGATGATGGCAACCCTTGCGGGCTTGGCCAACCTGATCACCAATGGCGTCCCGATTTCGAGCTTTCCAAGCTGGTATTACGTCATCGGGTCAGGCCGTTTCTGGGGTGTTCCGGTTCCGGTTTTCCTGCTGGCGATTGCCTTTGCCATCACCTTTACCATCTCGAATTTCACGGCGCTGGGCCGGTCGATCTATGCGGTCGGTGGCAATATGGAGGCCGCGCGCCTGTCGGGCATCAATGTCTGGCGCACCAAGACCATCTGCCTGATGATGACCAGTGTCTTTGCTGCAACCGGAGGTATTATCTATTCGTCGCTGGTCAATGCCGGCAATCCGACCATTGCACGCGGGCTGGAGCTTGAGGTGATCTCGGCCGTGATCATTGGTGGCATCAGCCTGTTCGGCGGCAAGGGGACGATCTGGGGCGCATTCATCGGTGTGCTGTTTCTGGGCGTACTGCTGAACGCGATGACGCTGTGGGGTTTCAACCCCTATGTGCAGCAAGTGATCAAAGGCGGTCTGATCCTTGGCGCGGTCTTCATCAACTTTTTCATCGACCGAAAGTGACTTGGCTCAACTGGGATAAAGGGCGTGCGCGTCTCACCCGATTTGGTGCGATGCTGACCGACCTTGAGTTTGACCTCCCGGACGGTCGCCGCATTGCGCCTTTGCATAAAGCACCCTGGCTGGGTGAGGTGTTGCCCAATGGTGTGCCGCCGCTGCTTGCCGGGCTGCAAGGAGAGTGGCCCTGTGTTCCCTTTGGCATGGCGCCACAGGGCCCTCTGGCCGGGGATTGGGCCGGTCTCTCCCGCATGCCTGATCCATGGCCGCACGGGTATGCCGCCAATCACGACTGGCGCATAACACCCGATGGCCCGCAGGCGGTGCGTGCAGACATCGCCTATCCGAGGACCGATCCAATCCATCACCTGACACGGCGGGTGAGCGGGGTCAGCGGCAAGGCTGCGGTAGACATCGCTCTTGGCATCCATATGCGCCGCAAGGCCTGCCTGCCAATTGGGTTGCATCCGGTCTTTCGCCTGCCAGCGGCCACCGGACAGGCGCGTCTGTGTCCGGGTGTGTATGATTGGGTCTTTTGTTACCCCGGTGACACCGGCGGCACCCCCGGTATTTCACGCCCCGCGCCGTTCCGGTTGGAAGATCTGACAGAGCTTGGGTTTGATCCAGTGGCGCTGCCCTATCCTGACCGGTCCGAGACGCTTTTGCTCCTGAGCGGCATCGACGGAACCTTTGCGCTGGAGAACCACGCCGAAGATTATCGCGTCACACTTGATTGGGATGCAGAGGTCTTTCCCTCGCTCATGCTGTGGATCAGCAATGGAGGGCGAAACGCGCCACCGTGGAACGGCCGCCATTGGGCGCTTGGGATCGAACCCGTTTGTTCCGCATTTGATTTGGGATGCTCGATTTCAGCGACAGAAAATCCCCTGACAAAAACCGGTGTGCAAACGTCGCGCATGCTGACGCCGGATAGCCCATTTGACACCCGCTACAGCATATCCATCGCCGCGCTATAGGGTCTTGGGTGCGGGTCCGGTGCTGTCACGTTCGACGATCTGCAAGCTTAGAGCTGAAAGATCCGGTTTCGCGAAACGCTCCGGGTTGATCCGGTTCAGAAGCGTTTTTGCGGCCAGCTCTCCCAGCAATGAAATCGGCTGATTTACGGTGGTCAGGGTCGGAAAAATATGGGCGCTTTGTGGCAGGTTGTCGAACCCGATCACAGAAATGTCCTGAGGCATTTTCAGACCGCGTTCATGCGCGGCATGGATCGCGCCGATTGCCGCGATATCGGTTGTCCCAATCAGGGCGGTTGGTCGGTTTTTCGCCAGCACGTCCCGCGCCAGGGCGAAACAGGTATCAAAGCTATGCTCTTCGCCAAGAGACACGCTGACCGGTTCAAGCCCCTGAGCCGTCAACGCCTCTTTGATCCCCTCCAGGCGCAGGGTGATGGGTCTTGAATGGGTGGGCGCGCCAATGACACCAATGTTCCGATGCCCAAGGCGCAACAAATACTCTGCCATCAGACGCCCACCTTCCCGGTGGTCAACGGATACCAGATTCACCGCGATCTCGTCGGGAGAACGGTCAACGGCGATAATTGGAATATTCTGATCTGACAGCCGCGTGAAATTCTGGTTCGTTGCAACCGACGCTGCGATTATGCCATCCACTTTCTGGCCAATGAGGGTCGAGATATATCGTTTTTCATTCTCTTCATTCTCCTCGGTATTGCAGATCAGGCAGTGGTAGCCGTTTTGAAACAAGGCTTGCTCAAGCGCCTGCGCCAGAATGCCAAAGAAGGGGACATCAAGGCTCGGCAGCAGGACGCCGACGAGCCCGCTGCGACCGCTGCGCATCTGACGTGCGCCAGCGTTTGGTTCATACCCCAGCTCTGCAATCGCCTTCTCAACCTGCGCGCGCGTCTTGTCGCTCACCGAGGCGCTTCTGTTCAGAACACGCGACACCGTTCCAAGCGATGTTCCCGACAGTCTCGCAACATCTTTTACGCTTGCCGGCTGTTGTTTTGGAGGCTTTGACGGCACAGGAAATCACCTTGTCAGTTGTGCTCCGAGTTTAAGTGACCGCGACAGTTTAGACCAGCTGTCAAAACCTGCTTCGTGACCTGGTATTGCCTCTGATACTGGTCGGTATTGCATGCGATTTTTTGGGTACATTTCTGGCAGGTGAGGAGTGTGCCGATCCCGAAGGAACGGTTCTCGTTTGAAGCTGGCTTGTCCTAGAGGGGTTTATAGGCGATGGCGTCGATCTCGACCTTGGCGTCCACCATGATCTGTGAGCGCACTGTGGACCGCGCCGGTCCGCCGTTTGGGAAATAGCTGGCATAGACACGGTTGAAGGTCCAGAAATCACGCGGGTCATCGAGCCAGACGCCGATTTTGGCAACATCCTCCAAGGTGCAATCTGCCAGGGCGAGGGCTGCGATCAGGTTCTCCATAGTCCTGCGGGTCTGGCTTTCGATGCCGCCTGCTTCGATCTCGCCGTTTTCCTTCATCGCAACCTGGCCTGAGATGAACACCAGATCGCCTGCGCGCACGGCGGGGGAAAATGGCAGCGGCTGCCCCCCGGCGCCGGTTCTGTCATTGCCGATGCGCTCGATTGTTTTGCGGGTCATGTCGGACGTCCTTCTTTTGATTGCAGTGTTGGTCTGTGCGGGATCGGCGCAACCGCCCCGTAGCCGGTGGTGGACAATGCAGCGCCGAGGTTCGCATGTTCTGCGGCTCTGACGCTGTTGCCATGACGCAGAAGCTCGGACAGGAATATGCCGTTGAAACAGTCACCGGCGCCGGTTGCATCGACCGATTCCACAACCGCCCCCGGAACAAATGTGACCCCCTGATTTTCCGATACCGCCACGCCGTCGCGACCCAATGTCAGAGCAACGATGCGCGCGCCGAGGTTGTGATAGAACCGGATGATCTCGTCGGGGCTTTGACGTCCGGTGAGCTGGCGGGCGTCATCAAGTCCGGGAAGCGCAATATCGACGTGGCGCATCAGATCATGTGTCACGGCGCGTGCCTCCTCCAGTGACCAAAGCGCAGTCCGCAGGTTTGGATCAAATGCCGTGGTCACGTTTGACGCACGCGCGGTCCTGACGGCGTGATAGGTTGTGGCGCACATGGTGCTGCTGATGCCCAGATTGATCCCTGAGGCGTAGAATATCCTAGCGGTGCCGATGGCATGTGTTGGCAGGTCGTCGGGGGTCATCCTGCTGGCGGCGGAGTGCCGTCGCCGATATAGAAAATGATGCCCCAGGTCGTCGTGGAACACGAAGTAGAGGCCGGTTTCCCCGTCTGCGACTGTCGAGACCAGGCTGCTATCGACATGCTCGCGGTGCCAAAGCTCCTGCAGCGCCTGGCCAAAGCGATCATCGCCGAGGCGCGATATCAGGGAGGTTGCCGTGCCCTGTCTCGCCGCCGCGATTGCAACATTCGAGACATCGCCGCCATATCCCATTACTAGCTGCCCGTCGGGTTTTTGATTGAACTCGATGAGGGGTTCGCCGAGGCAGACAAGATCAGTCATTTTCCACCTCGCAGATCAGGGCCCGGCGGAGCCGGGTATTGGATGTATGGAAGGGAGGCTGTCACCAGACTGCCCCCCGCGCGGCGATGGGGCAGGCGCCCAGAGATGTGGATCCGCGAATGAGCTCGACCTGATCAAGCATGTTGCTAACCACACAGGCGTGGTTGGGAACGATCCTTAGACGGTCGCCGACGCTGAGATGGATCGCCTCGGCCCGCAGAATGCCGTGTTCCTCGGATAGGCTGTCGACCCGGATATCCGGGCGGCCCATTACGTGGCCATGACCGTTCAGGCCCAGAAGGTCCGAGGTCAGGACTTTGGAGCCGGCGTCAATGATTGCGCGATCTTCGGTCGGGACGGACACCACCGTTGCCAGGACTGTCAGAGCGCAATCATCCCATGTGCAGATGCCCCGTGCCACCAGCGAGCGATCATTGTAGACGTAGGTTCCGATCCTGTATTCGGTCGCGATCGGGACATCCTGCGCCTGCCACATGCCCGGTGAGCCGCCGCTGGACACGACGCTGACTGTCTCGCCCGTTGCGTGAATGCGTGCTCTGGCCTCTGCGAGCCAGTTCTGGACGGATGCGTCTTTTCCAACAGGGGGGTAGGTCATCAACCCGCGAAACGCCAAGCCGGGGCGCGAGGCGATATAGCGGGCCAAGCTTTCAGCTGCCTGAGCGGTTTGCACACCGCAGCGCCCGGCCCCGGTGTCGCACTCGACCAGCACATTCAGCGGGGCCTCGGCGGTTTCGAAGGCCTGGGACAGGCCGTCGACAGTTTCGGTGTTGTCGGCGACAACGCTCAGCTTCACCTGCTCTGACAGGGTCCGAAGCCGCTTCAGCTTGCGCTCGCCAAGAATATTGTAGGTGATCAGAACATCGTCAATTCCCCCTTCGGCCACCATGGCCTCGGCTTCGCTGATCTTCTGGCAGGTGATGCCAACCGCCCCGGCCGCGATCTGGCGCCGCGCCAGAAATGGCAGTTTGTGGGTCTTGATATGGGGTCGCAGGGATAGGTTGTGCCTGTCACAATGGGCTTGAAACCGGTCGATATTCGCTTCGGCAATATCAAGGTCGACAAGGACTGCCGGTGTGTCGATCTGGGAAAACATCATGAGCCCTCCGATGCGTGCGGGTTTTCCGCAATCGGCCAGATCGCGCGGGTCAGCCGTTTGTAAGCCGTCTTGGTGGGATCATTCGGATAGGGCCCGTCGACAGCGGCATAGAGGATCTTGGATGCAACTGCTGAGAATGCGCCGTGGAAGTGATTGGTGGACTTGACGACCAGAATTTTCTTGCTGTGGATATCAATGCCCAGATTGGTGAAGAGATCCGGCGAGAATGCCTGACTGCGGTTGGTATTCAGCACAACCTCGATGCCATCGACCCTGATGACAGAGCAATCTCCCAGTGGAACAACCGAGGTCCCGAAGCTTTGCACCGCGTTGTGCTGGTTGCGAAGAACGGTCACGACGGCGTCCATCGGATCACCGGCAAATGCAGAGGTCTTGCTGCCAAATCGCAGCTCCAGTTCCGCACCTTCCCCGGCGGCGTGACACAGGCGGACGGCAATGGGATCCCAGATTGTGCCGAAGGCCGCAGAGGTGATGCCCTGGCGTAGCGCTTCTGCGAGGATCAGCGTGGAATCGCCAGCTACGCCGCCGCCCGGATTGTCCCAGACATCGGCAATGACCACGGGGCCGTTTGGTGCATTCTGGGCCAGTCGCAAAGCATCAGCGGGGGGCAGATATTCGGGTTTGGCGATACCTCGAAATGAAAACAACTCCTGCCCCAGCTCGCGGGCAATTTTCTCAGCTTTTGGCAGGTCGCCGTCAGTGATCACGATGATCTTTGCGCCAAGATCGGGGGAATCCCCGGCCATGAACCCGTGAATGGATGAGACGGACAGAACCTCGCCCGCTGCTTCCATCGCCTTCATCCTGTCGACAAATCCGCGCATCGGGTTGCGGCTGGTCGGCAAGACATCAATCATGCGAACGTCGTAGACTGCTTTTGTTGGTGTGATTTCGCCACGGGCCCTACGCAGGGTCAGGTCTACGCAGGCTTCACCGGTCTCGACAAAATCGGTGTGCGGGAATTCCTTGAACACCGTTATGATGTCGGCATTCTTCACCCGCTTGTCACTCAGGTGGCTATGCGGATCGAAGCTGACGCCGATTGTGGTCTCGGGGCCGGTGATCTGGCGCACGCTCTCGATAAGCGATCCTTCGCAATCGACGCAGCCTTCGGCGATCATGGCCCCGTGCAGGCCAAGCACCACGGCGTCCAGAGGCAGTGCCGCCCGGACTTGATCCATAAGTTCCTGCTTCAGCTGGTGCCAGGTGGACGCATTCAGCAAACCGCCGGGTTCGGCCCATGTGGCGGTCCCTTCAATAAGTTCAAACCCTTCCTCTTTGGATCTTCGGCGAAGCGCGGGAAAGACGGCGCTGCACAGGGTCGGAGTGTCAGGGTGCTTTCCCGGAGGGGCGTAGAAGCTCTGCTCGAAATTGGAAAAATCCGTGCGCAACGGGGAAAACGTATTCGTTTCGGTCGCAAGAGATGCGCAGAAGATCCGCATTGTTGTGGTCCAATCCGTAGGGAGATGCCGGAGGTGTGTCTTGGCTTCCGGTGGGCGTTTCCGCCGGATTGCTCCGGCGGAAGGGAGGATCAATCGAGATAGGCGTCAGCGTTTGCCGCGGAGACGGCATCACGGAACTGGCTGAGCAGTTCGCGCGCCTTGTCATCCATGTTTTCGGCGACATGTGCTTCGAACGCAGGCTGAGCCGCCTTTGCCATCGCGGTGCGTTGCTCGGCTGTCAGGGCGGTCACCTCGATTTTGCCCATCAGCCCGGCAAGGCCGCGATCGGATGCCTCGATGATCCGGCTCAGGCCACGGCTGGCCACGACGCAGTTTTCTGCGGCGGTATGGATGGTTGCGCGTTCGTCATCTGTCAGACCTTCATAGAATGCGCGGTTCATCAGAAATGTGTATGGCGAGAACAGGTGGTTGGTCAGCGTCATATACTTCTGCACCTCGGCAAAATTTGCGAAGGAGATGATTGGAACCGGGTTCATCTGACCGTCGATGACACCTGTTTGCAGGCCCGAGTAGACCTCGCCCCAGGACAGTGGATAGGCTTCGGCACCAAGCGATTGCATGATTTTCTGGTGCGATGGCAGCGTCATGGTGCGCACCCGAATGCCGTCAAAATCCTCGAGATTGGCAATCGGTCGTTTTGAGTTGGTGACAGCGAAGAATCCGCCGGTGTCCGGGAAGCCGAGGACGACGACGCCGGGAAGTTCTGCTTCGATATCGGCTTTCAGCGCCTCACCAAAGGGACCGTCGAACACCGCATATGTGGACGCGTTACCCGTAAATGCGAAGGGCAGGTTCAGAATGTCGATGCGCGGATAATAGCTGGCCAGCGCCCCAGTCGATGTCAGTGTCGCCTGGATGATACCGTCCTGTAGCTGCTGCACGTGCTCGGCGGCAGATCCGAGCTGGTTGGACCCAAAAACTTCGACGGTCACCGCGCCATTGGTATCGGCGGCGACGAGGTTCGAAAACACGGCGGTACAGGCATGTGCCGGGTTTTCGAATGGGTCGGTTTTATTGTCATGGCCAAAGCGGATGACGCTTTCTGCGCTGGCAGCATTTGCCGTCGTAATGGCCGCGACGGCCAGTCCCGCGAAAAGAGATTTCATTTTTTCCTCCAGTTGGTTCTTGGTTGGTTGGGTCGTCTTATTGGGCGTAGCCAAGCGCTCTGGGCAGCCACAGGGCCGCGTCCTCCCAGAAGGCAAAGGCGAACAGGATGCCGATTTCCGCGATCAGGAACGGAAGGAGCTTGATCGAAATTCTCTCCAGTTTTTCACCGGTGACGGACGACAGAACGAAGAGGCAGGCCCCCACCGGAGGCGTCATCAGCGAGATGTTGAGGGCGAGAACAAAGATGATCCCAGCGTGGATCGGCTCAAGGCCGACGCTTTCGGTCAAAGGCACCAGAACAGGTGCCAGGATGATGAGAATGGCGGTGATATCCATCACCATGCCGATGAGCAGAAGCAGGCCGATAATGATGGCGATGACCATGTAGCGGTTGTCAGAGAGGCTCAGCACGGTCTTGGCAATCAACTGGGGGATACGTTCGAAACTCATCCACCAGCCAAGAATGCCTGCGAAGGCGATAATGACAAAGATAACGCCCATGATGCGCGCGGTGCGCACAAGCATCATGTAAAAGCTCTTGAAGGTCAGCGTCCGGTAAACAAAAACGCCGATGAACAGCGCATAGGCCACCGCGATAGAGGCCGCTTCGGTTGGCGTGACGACACCGCCCAGAATACCGCCCAGAATGATAACCGGCATCGCCAACGCCGTAAGCGAGGACAGGAATGTCTCCCAGATTTCTCGCAGGGTGGCGCCGCGGATGGCTTTCGGCAGGTTTTCGCGTTTGCCGCCGATGACTATCACAATCATGCAGACGAGGCAGATCACCAGCCCGGGCAGAACACCCGCCGCAAATAGTCCCGCAATAGAGACGCCCATCAATGAGCCGTAGACCACCATGAGACCCGATGGCGGAATGGTCGGCCCGATGATTGACCCAGCAGCGGTCACGGCACAGGCGTAGTCGCGTTTGTAGCCCTCCCGGACCATGGCGGGCACAAGCGTACGTCCGAAAGCGGCGGCGTCGGCCGTGGCCGATCCGGTCAGCCCGGCAAAAAACACCGACGCCAGCATGTTGGTATGTGCCAAACCGCCACGGAACCGCCCGACCAGAACCTGCGCGAGTTTGACAAGGCGGCTGGTGATCCCGATGTCATTCATGATCTCGCCGGCCAGAATGAAGAACGGCATGGCAAGAAACGGAAAGATGTTGAGACCGTTGAAGATCTTGCTCGGCCCAACCGCGAGAAAGTTTCCGCCCCCCATCTCGATAAGGCCGACAACCCCGGCAAGACCGATAGCAAAACCAATGGGCATGCCAAACAATACGAGAACGACAAATGCGGCGGCAACGATCATGCTATCGCTCCTCAGCCTGGCCGGGATCCATGACCGGCGGGCGGTCGACATAGGTGCCCAGATCACGCACCAGGACGAGCAGGATCTGCACACAACAGATGGCGGCAGCGGCGGGGATTGCGGCGTAGAACGGGGCCAGGCTCATCCCGAATATCATCGCGTCACGCGGGGCCCCGCTCATCGCGAAGCCGACGCCGTAATAGGCGACGTAGAGAAACAGCAGCAGCGTCAGAACATCCATCAGTATCAGAAGCGCCTGACGCATCCGGACCGGAATGGCATGGATAAATGCGGTCAGCCCGATGTGTTCGCGGCGTGAGATGCCGGAGGACACTGCAAGCATCGCGGCCCAGATCATGAGATATCGGGCGATCACTTCGGGCCAGGGGAGCTGCCAGTGAAAGTAGTAGCGGTCCATAACGCCCAGCCAGACATCCAGCACCAGGGCCAGCATCAATGCCGCTACAATCGCTTCGATCACCGCATTGATTTTCGCGCTTGTCTGCGCAAACGCCTGTCGCATGAACATCCCTCCCAAAAGGCCCGCAGCGTAACCGAGTTACACAATTACAGGGAAAACTGTGATTATCAAGACCAATTTGTTACTAAGGTCCGTTATTACTGTTAAATCCCTCGTATTGCGACCCCATCTTGCGGAAATTCTGCGCCCTGTGTAACTTAGTTCCGTTGCACTTTCTGAGGGAACTGAAACTTGAAAAGCCCCGCCAACTCGCTGCAGAACCGAGATATCCAGCCGCAAAATGCGCAGCTGAGTCCCGTTGATCTGATCTCCGTCCTACGTCGCACCGACGGTAGTTTTGCGTCGCAGGAGCAGAAGGTGGCGGATTTTGTGCTGGAGAACCTCAATACCATCAGCTCGATGACAATTGGGGATCTGGCAGACAAATGCGGTGTCAGCAAACCCACGGTTATTCGTTTCTGTCGCAGCCTTGGTTGCGAGGGCTACCGGGATTTCAAGCTGCGGCTCGCTCAGAATGTTGCGGTCAGCGCCCAATATCTGTTCGGCGACGCAGACGATTCATCGAACTCAGGCCATTCAATGCTCGATCAGGTTCTGGGAGCGGTATTTGCCACCCTGAATGTGATGCGGCGTCAGGTTGATGTCGACCAGCTGATGCAGGCCAAAGCCGGGATTCTGGGGAAACGCCAAATTCTGTTTGCCGGAATAGGCGGTGGATCGTCCACAGTCGCACAGGAAGCATCGAACCGGTTTTTCCGCCTTGGCATCCCGTCATTCTTTGTCAGCGACAGCTACGTCCTGCAAATGCGCGCGGCTGCGCTTGGTCCGGAAGACGTTCTGTTTCTGGTGTCGGCAAGCGGTGAAGCGGATGCAATTGTGGGGGCGGCAGAAGTCGCCAATGGATATGGCGCAACAACCATCAGCCTGACGAAACCCGAAACACGCTTGTCATTGCAGACAAAGATCTCAATTCACACCGATCTGCCCGAAGACAACGACATCTATAAGCCAACCGCATCCCGCTATGCGCATCTGGCCATCATCGACACGCTTGCCATGATGGTCGCGCAGGAACAGTCCAGTGAAACCAAGGAAAACCTGAGGCGCATTCGTGCGTCCCTGACCGCCTACCATGGCCGGACAGGCCCGCAACCGCTCGGCGATTGACGACATTCGAGCTGATCATAGGGGCGGGCGCGAGCAAGCTCTTGCAGGCGCGAAGGGCATTGATGACCAGATAGGAGCGGCGTCGCCCGGAGGGCCGAAGAGGAAAGGCTCCCGTCGCAGGCCTAGGCAGAGTAACATCCGAATCGTTGCGGATTGCGCAGCTTGGCCGGATGAGGATGATATGGATATCGAACAGCTAATTGCCTGTCCTGTCTGCGACGTGCTGCATCGCGACCAGGCTGTGGCGGCGCATACGGTGGCCAGATGCGCCCGATGTGGCACGGTGCTGGCGGCCCCCAGAACCGGTGCCATGACCCGGATCGCGATGTTGTCGCTGACCGCTCTGATCCTGCTGGTCGCCGCTGCCGGTTTCCCGTTTCTGGAGCTGAAGGCGCAGGGGTTGTCTCATCGGGCCTCGGTGCTGGATGCGGTCCTGGCCTTCTCGCGCGGGCCGATGGCGCCGCTGTCTCTGGCGACCGGTCTCCTGATCGTTCTATTGCCTGCCGCACGCTTCAGCGCGCTGATCTACACCTTGGCGCCGATGGCTCTGGGCTGGCACCCTGCGCCGCGCGCTGCAGCTGTCTATCGCTGGGCGGAGAAGCTGAAACCCTGGGCGATGGCAGAGATATTCATCATCGGTGTGGCGGTGGCCCTTGTCAAAGTCTCCGGCCTGGCGCGGGTCGGGCTGGGGCCTGCGTTCTGGGCCTTTGCAGCGCTGCTGGTGGTGACAATCCTGACCGACAATTCGATTTGCAGGCTGACTGTATGGAAAACACTGAAGACGCGCAGCGCTTCCTGACCGCCGCTGCGGCCGGGCTGGTCGGCTGCCGCGCCTGCGGCACGGCGAACCCAGGAGGCGCGCGGTCCTGCGGCTGCTGCGGCAGCAGCCTGGAGCCTGCCGGGCCGGGTGGTCTCCAGCGTGTCTGGGCCTGGCTCGTGGCGGGGGTGATCGCCTATGTTCCCGCGAACCTATACCCGATGCTGCGGACCACCACCTTTGGTCGCAGCTCCGAGAATACACTGATTGGCGGCATAGCCGAGCTGTTCAGCCATGGCGCCTATGGGGTTTCCTTTATCGTTTTCCTTGCGAGCATCGTAATCCCGGTCGCAAAATTCCTGGCCATCGCCTATCTTGCAGTTTCGGTCCGAAGGCCCGCAGCCTTGGGCAGCCATGGTCGACTGGTGCTCTACGAGATTGTCGAATTCATCGGACGGTGGTCGATGATCGATGTTTTTGTCGTGGCGATCCTGACCGCCCTGGTCCAGCTGGATTTTGCGGCGGCCATCACGCCGGGGATTGCAGCGGTCAGTTTTGCATTGTCGGTTGCCTTCACTATGCTGGCAGCTCAAAGTTTCGATCCGCGCCTGATCTGGAACGCGGAAAAGCGAGAATATGAATGAGCACCCCTGAACCCGCCCCGATGACCATCGCTGCGCAGCGTGTCTCGCCCTGGCGGAATCTCTCTCTGGTCTGGCTGGTACCGCTGGCTGCTTTGGCCGTATCGCTTGGGGTAGCCTGGAAGGCCTATAGTGATCGCGGCGTCCTGATCCGCATTACTTTTGAGAACGCCTCCGGCATCGTGGCCAATGAAACGACAGTGCGCTATCGCGACGTTGTTATCGGCCAGGTCGAGGATGTGGGGTTTGCCGAGGACCTGAGCAAGGTCGCCGTATGGGCGCGTATCGACAAGAAGGTTGCCCCCTATCTGGATCAGGATGCCGCCTTCTGGGTGGTGCGCCCCGAAGTCAGCGCGCGGGGGATCTCGGGTCTCAGCACGGTATTGTCCGGCGTCTACATCGAAGGCGCCTGGGACCAGGACCGGGGCAGTGCCGAAATCAGTTTTGAAGGGGCCGACCGGCCGCCCCTTGTGCAGCCGGGCCGGGGTGGGCGGCGGATTACCCTGCGCACCAACGACGGGCGGATGATCTCCGAAGGCGCGCCGGTGCTTTTCCGCGGCATCGAGGTTGGCCGGCTGGAAAGCCCGCGTCTCACCGTCAGCGGCAACAGCATTGTTGTCGATGCCTTTATCGAGGCGCCCCATGACCAGCGGATCAATTCGGCGACGCGTTTTTGGGATACATCCGGCTTCTCGGTTTCCATTGGCGCCAGCGGGCTGTCGCTTGATGTGGATAGTATCGCTTCGCTGGTGGCAGGCGGGATCGAGTTCGACACGGTATTCGATGGCGGCCGACCGATCAGTTCGGGCGCCGTCTTCGACATCCACCCGGATGAGGCCGCAGCCCGCCGCACGGCCTTTGCCCGTTCGCTGACGGGCGGGGTCGCGGTTTCGGTTGCCTTTGGCGAGTCGGTTGCTGGCTTGACCAGCGGTGCCGCGGTCAAACTTGGCGGGGTGAAGGTCGGCGAGGTCAGCAGTCTGAACGCCGCAATCGAGAACGGGACCGACGAGGCAGAGGTCAGGCTGATTGCCAAACTGATGCTTGAACCGTCGTTGATGGGCCTGCCGCCGGGAGCGGGCGAGACCGAAGTGCTGGATTTTCTGGAGCAGGCGACCGCAGGCGGTCTGCGGGCCAGGCTGGCTGCGGCCGGGCTGTTCAGCTCTGAGCTGATTGTTGAATTGGTCACCTTGGATGCGGCGGAGCCTGCACTCTTCAATCGCAACGCGGAGCCCTTCCCCGAATTGCCCAGTGCGCCCTCGGACCTGCCCGATTTTACCGCAACCGCAGAAGGCGCATTGGAGCGGATCAGCGAGCTGCCCGTCGAAGAACTGATGGCGCAGGCGATCGCGACCTTGGCCAGCATTGAATCCCTGGCCTCCGCTGAGAGTACCCGGCAGGCGCCTGCGGCGGCGGTGGCCCTGATGGATGAGACCCGGTCGCTGGTCGCGGACCCGGAGACGCGGGCGCTGCCGGGGGAGCTGCGTGCAGCTGTGGCTGACCTTCGCGATATTCTGTCTGAGTTGCAGCAAGGCAGAGCGGTGGCCAGTTTGACAGAGGCTTTGGAGCAGGGCAGCCAGGCCGCATCCAGCCTCGCGGCGGCATCGGAGGAATTGCCGGCGCTGGTCAGCGATTTCCGCGCCCTGGCAGCCAAAGCCAACGCATTGGAAGCCGAAGAGTTTATCCGGTCCGCCAGCCAGCTGATGCAAAGCGCTGACAGCATGATCGATTCCGATGGCGCGCGCGCGCTGCCTCCGGCCCTGACCAGCGCGCTGGATGAAATGCGCCTCACCCTGTCGGAGCTGCGCAGCGGCGGGCTGGTAAACAACGCCAATGCGACAATGGCCTCGGCCCGCAGTGCTGCCGATACCGTCGCGGCCGCAGCCGAGGGGTTGCCGGCGCTCTCAGCCCGGCTGGAACGGCTGGTCGCACAATCCGAGACCTTGATCACAGCCTATGGCGCTCGCTCGAACTTCAACTCCGAAGCGCTGGATGCGCTAAGGGAGTTCAAATCGGCCGCCCGTTCGGTCTCCCAGCTTGCCCGCAAGATTGAACGTGACCCGAATTCCCTTTTGTTTGGAAAGTAAGATGAAAAAAGCCATGTTCCTGACGCTGACCCTTCTTGCGATGGCAGCCTGTGCTCCGACCAATGATGCCCGGTATCTGATCTCTGCGGCCCCGGGCGAGAAGATAGCCAATCTGCGCTCCCGTACGATTGAGGTCCGGCTGGCCTCTCTGCCGTCTTATGCGGCTGCGTCCGATATGGTCGCCGAGGGGGAAGGCGGCGCGCTCTTTGCGCTTGGTGGTGCGCAATGGGCGGATGATCCGGCTCGCGGCATAGCCGCCGCCCTGGCCCGTGGGCTGACGGAACGCACTGGCGCCTCTGCCGCAATCGAACCCTGGCCGCTGAACACCGGCCCTGACGCCCGTCTGGATGTAAGGGTGGACCAGGCCTATGCGCGTGCTGATGGAGTATTCGAGCTGACAGGCCAATTCGCGGTCTCCTCCCCCGAAGGCACAGTGCGGGAATTTGTTAAGCGTTTCGACATCCAGACACCCGTCAGCGGTGAAGGGCCATCCGCAACCGCCGATGCGCTCGCCCTGGCCCTGGCGGACCTCGCCCGGCAGATCTCTCTGGCAATGTAGTGGCCTGCCGCGAGGGGGACCATGAAAGGGGCACTGCATCGCCCTCACAACATTGAGCTGACAGTGTCTATTCGCTGTTGGGAGTCAAAGGACACCGATCAGGCCGCAGCTCACAGGGGGGGTCGGAGGCAACCCGGCCTTGCAGCAGGTTGAAGCGTGCCGGGTACACTCCGGCGACATCGGTCGGGCGCCCTTTGTCAGCGACTGCTGTGGTCACCACCAATGGCGGTTTCCCCGAACCGGTTCCGATAGTCGGTTGGCAGGATGCCTAGCAGTTTCATGAAGCTGCGCCGCATTTTCTGTTCAGTCATATATCCTGACAGCGCGGCGATTTCCTTAATGGGTTTCCTGCTGCGTTCCAGATATATTCGGGCGACTGCAAGCCGCCGCTCTTCGACGAAGCGCGAGGGGGTTTGGCCAAATTCATGTGTGAAATCGCGGTGCAGCGTCCGCTCGGTCGCGCCTGCTATCTCGGCCATCCTGGACACGCTCCAGGCGGCGCTCGGGTCTTGTTCGATGAGGTTATAGAGTTCGGTCAAACGCTTGCTTGATGTCGCCTGTGCCTTGAGCGGTTCTGAGTACTGAGATTGTCCTCCCTGCCTTTGCATGAACACCACCATTTCCCGAGCGACGCCCAAGGCAACCCGCCGTCCGTGATCCACTTCAACAAGTGAAAGGGCGAGATCAATCCCGGCCGTCACACCTGCCGAACAATGAAATTTGCCGTCATGGGTGAAAATTTCGTCCAGATGCCAATTGACACCCGGAAACCGCGCGCGGGCCAAGTCTACCCGTTCCCAATGTGTCGTGGCCTTTCTACCGTTCAATAGCCCGGCGGAGGCGGTAAGGAGGCTACCTGAGCAGATCGAAACGAACCGCCTTACGTGAGGGTCCATTCGCGTCAGAAAACGTTGCAGGAGCGGATCATCAAGCCGTTGATCGACAACGGGGCCGCCCGGAAC
This sequence comes from Phaeobacter sp. JH20_02, assembly GCF_048056915.1. Lineage (NCBI taxonomy): Bacteria > Pseudomonadati > Pseudomonadota > Alphaproteobacteria > Rhodobacterales > Roseobacteraceae > Phaeobacter > Phaeobacter sp. JH20_02. The sequence goes on from NZ_JAYMVP010000029.1 coordinate 69,847, forward strand.
GATGAAGACATCCGCCTGGGTCATGGTTGTGAAGGATCCATGAGCGCGGAGGGTCAATCCTGTGTCGGTTACAACATCCGCGCCGTCCTCGCTTACGATGGCAATGTCGTAAGCCTGCCAACCCAGGATCTTGTTTGTGGATGTGAATACCTGTGCGGGACCGGCCACGTCCATCAGCAGGACGCCGCAGAGGCCCATGATGACAACAGATTGAGGGCGCTTTGTCTGATTTTGAAGGCAGATGGTCACGTCTGACATCAGTCATGCAGCCTAGAATGCTGTCAACAGCTTCCTTTGCAGTGAGACCAGCACATGCCACGCCAATTTATCACCGACGTCCCGGGTGTCCCCACATCACGCTCGCCGATTTCTCAAGCGGTCGTTGTTGGGGATACCTGCCATATCTCGGGCCAATTGGCCGTATATGAGGACGGCTACCGACCTGGCAGCGCAGCTGAAGAGACTGACAGGGCCTTCGATCTGGTGTTTGAAATCGCTGCCGCAGCGGGGTTCTCTTTGGAAGAGATCGTTTATGTGGATATCGCGTTTTCTGACATTGAACGGGATCTGGCGGAGGTAAATGAAGTCTGCCGAACGCGGTTCTCACAGTTTCCGGCAAGGACCATCTATGAGGCTGCGCGACTGCCTTATGGTGCAAAAATCAAGATACAGGCCATCGCGATGAAAGACGGCCTGTGATCGAAGAATAAGGTCGCTTTCGGGATGATCATTGGTTTGGCTGCGGTGGCACCTTTTACGGGGGGCTGTCGCCGGCGGGCGTGAAACGTGGCGGCTCGGTGCGCTCGTCAACCTGTCCAATTCATAGGGCATCGTCTTCGGAATGCGCCTGATGATTGGGCGAAGCTGAAGCGGATACCTGCTATTGATGATAAGACCATGCAAAGGGATGGGAAACGATGACCGGTAAGACAGACAACACGAAATCCGCGCAGACATCAGCTGCGCGAACCACATCGGCAAGATCAAGCGACGTGGTACGACACCCTTTTTCTGATGTTGCTAGACAGCTGACCGAAGCTGCGCCCTTTGAAGTCGTGTTCGAGACGCCCGAGGTGACCGTGGAACTCTACGCGCCTGTCGGCATAGACAAACAGAAACCGCATGAGCGGGATGAACTCTATATTGTCGCGACCGGTACAGGTACTTTTTCGCGCGGTGACGAGTTGGTGCCATTCGGGCCAGGCGATCTGCTTTTCGTTCCCGCCCACGTGCCGCATCGCTTTGAGAGCTTCACTGACGACTTTAAGGTCTGGGTGATCTTCTATGGAGATGTGCGGTTCAAAGAGACAGGTGCCCATCCGAAATAGCCGCCAAAAGCGAAGCCTGAGAAGCGGCGGAACGGGTGCTGCGCGGTTCAGTCATGATCCCTGGTCCACAGGTGGCGCTCACATCATGCCACAGCGTCCCGTAATGGTGTGGCGGTCGGTCGCCATCTCGAGATGGAGTGGCAAACTTCGGGCTCCGCTTTCAGAAATTCGGGATGGCTGTCGTAAGGTCATCTTTGACAGGTTATCCAACTGTGTCTCTGCTCGGCGGTTAGGGCGTGTTGGGAGGGCGCGGAGACATGCGGACGATTTTTCGAAAGAGCCTGCTGGGGCTATTGGGTGTGTTTATGGTCATGCTCGCCGTCCTTGCGATCAATACGATGAGATATCGGGCCGACATACGGACCGATGTGGCAGCCTATAGCCTGGGTGCGGATATTGGGCAGGCGACGGAGTTGCTGTCTCGGGCTATTCAGTTTGAGACGGATAGCACCAAACCCGATGCAGCTGATTTCAGCGCCTTCACGGATTTTCTTCAGCAGGCGTTTCCGGGCGTCTTTGCAGCTGTGGATCTGGAGATGATGGCTGCGAAGACGCCGCTCCTGAGGTGGCAGGGAACTGACCCAGACCTCGCCCCCGTTCTTCTGGCGGCGCATTATGACGTCGTGCCCATCGCACCGGGATCATTGGATCGCTGGGATCATCCGCCTTTCGCCGGTGTGGTTGCCGACGGCTATATCTGGGGGCGCGGGACGTTGGACAACAAGGGCGCGCTGATCGCAATGCTCAGCGCGGCCGAGCATCTCATCCAAGAGGGTTTCACCCCCAAACGGTCTATCTACTTCAGCTTCGGTGGCGATGAGGAAGTTGGTGGGGACGGCGCGCGGTCTGTCGCCAAACATCTGAACCAACAGGGGATCCAACTGGCCTGGACATTGGACGAAGGGTCTTTTGTACTCGACAACGTGATCCCCGGGCTCGATGTGCCGGTGGCAAGTATCAACCTGTCCGAAAAAGGCTTTCTGACAGTGAAACTGGTGGCAGAGGCCGAGGGCGGGCATTCTGCTCTGCCACCCAAGATGACGGCTGTCGGGCGTATCGCCCGCGCGGTTGATCGCGTGCAGAATTCACCGCTGGAAGGTGGGCTTGACGGTGTGACGGCTGAGTTCTTTGATGCTTTGGGTCGTCACTTTACCTTGGACAAGCGCGCATTGTTTGCGAACCAATGGCTGTTCAGCCCCCTGCTTGAAACGGGGCTTTCGAATGCGGCCTCGACCAATGCGATGCTGCGCACGACGACAGCGCCAACCATGTTGAGCGGATCAAACAAGGCCAATGTTCTGCCGACCGAGGCGACCGCCACGATCAACTTCAGACTTCATCCGCGGGATACTGCCGAACATGTGATTGCGCATATCGCGAAGGTCATTGACGACCCGGAGATTGACATCGTTTTTGATCCTGCGGCGGTGCGCGAAGCCTCTCCTGTTGCAAGCTCATCTGCGCAGGGGTTCGAGGATATCGAGAGTTCGATCCTGTCGGTTTTTGGGGAGATTGCTTCCGTTCCCGGCCTGACAATTGCGGGAACGGATGCCCGCCACTACGCACAGGCTTCGGACAACGCATATCGCATCAATCCGTTCCTGGTCGAAGACGATGATATTGCGCGTTTTCATGGAACGAATGAACGCCTGTCGGTTGCAAACCTGGAGCGCGGGATCAATTTCTTTGGCGCCCTCATAACCAGACAGTAGCGCAGAACCGGCCCGCCGCTCAGCTGCCCCCGCCGCACGGTCGCTATTGAGGCGACCGGCGGCGGGGTTTCCGCGGATCGGGCAGACACCCCTTGTGGATGCTCATAACCCTCGCTGTTCATTTGCAAATGACCGTTCTGACAGTCCGCTACCCCAATTGGCTAATCATTCGGGAGCTGTCATAACAGGGGCAGCTATGGAAACAGGAGACGATTCATATGCTCGTTGTCGGCTGGCAGGAACGGGTTGATCTCCCGCTTCTTGGACTTACGAACCTGAAGGCGAAAATCGATACAGGTGCGCGCACATCGGCGCTTCATGCTACAGATATTGTGACGTTCGAACGCGACGGCGTTCCCTGGGTTCGTTTTCACACACGGTTCGACGATGATTCACACGACACCGATGTGGAATCTCCGATCCATGATCAGCGCGAGATCAAGAACACCAGCGGCATTCCGGAAACCCGGATCGTTATCCGGACCAGATTTCGGATATCGGACCGCTTGTGGAAGATCGATCTGTCGCTGACCGAGCGTACCGAGATGAAATTCCGCATGATCGTGGGGCGCACGGCCCTGCGCGGGCATTCCATCCTGGTGAACCCCGCCAAGCGCAATTTGACGGCACCGAAACCAGCAGCCGCAATCGTCGGCAGAAGGAAAAACTCATGAAAATCGCGTTGCTCGCCAGAAACGCCAATCTCTATTCCCACAAACGGCTGGTGGAAGCCGCCGAGGAACGCGGTCACGAGATCCACGTCATCAACACGCTGCGGTGCTACATGAACATCGCGTCGCGGCGCCCGGAGATTTATTACAACGGGGAAAAACTGGAAGGTTACGATGCGGTCATTCCGCGGATCGGGGCCTCTGTCACCTTCTATGGCATGGCGGTTCTGCGCCAGTTCGAGATGATGGGTGTCTACCCATTGAACGAGAGCGTGGCGATCGGGCGGTCGCGCGACAAACTGCGCTCAATGCAGCTTCTGGCGCGCGACGGGGTTGGCCTGCCGGTGACGACCTTCGCCCATGATCCCAAGCAGACCGAAGAGGTGCTGGAGCTTGCGGGCGGTGCGCCCCTGGTGATCAAGCTGCTGGAGGGGACACAGGGGCTTGGCGTTGTTCTGGCCGACACGAATCGCTCCGCGAAATCGGTCATTGAAGCGTTTCGTGCGACCGACACGAATATCCTGATCCAGGAGTTCATCAAGGAAGCCGGCGGGACCGACATCCGCGCGATCGTGATCGGGGGACGGGTCATCGCGGCGATGAAGCGTACCGGGGCCGAGGGGGAATTCCGGTCCAATCTGCATCGTGGCGGCTCGGCGCAATTGATCAAACTGTCGCCGGAAGAGCGCTCAACCGCCGTGCGGGCTGCGAAATCCATGGGGCTGAATGCCTGTGGTGTCGACATGCTGCGTGCAAATCACGGGGCGGTGGTGATGGAGGTGAATTCCTCCCCCGGACTGGAAGGCGTTGAAAAGGCGACCGGTCTTGATGTTGCTGGCAAGATGATCGAGTTCATCGAGAAGAACGCCAAACCCGGCAAAACCAAAACGAAGGGCAAGGGCTAATGATCAAACGCCCGGGGTTTGATATCGGCGGGGAGCTGATCCCGCCCGGCACCCGGCGCACCGTTGATCTGCCTGTCAGTTCACTGTCAGACCATACGCCGGTGAATATGTCAGCCCATGTCGTTCATGGCAAAACGGAGGGGCCGGTTGTCTTCGTCAGCGCAGGGGTGCACGGCGACGAGGTGATTGGCATCGAAATCGTACGGCGACTGCTGAAATCACCTGCGTTGCGGGGCCTCAAGGGCACGTTGATTGTGGTCCCGATTGTGAACTCCTTTGGATTCATTAACCGGTCCAGATATCTGCCGGACAGGCGGGATCTGAACCGCTCTTTCCCTGGGAACGAGGGCGGATCGCTTGCTGCGCGTCTTGCGCATCTGTTCCTGAAGGAGATCGTGTCGCGCTCTGATGTCGGGATCGATCTCCACTCGGCGGCGATCCACCGGATCAACTATCCGCAGGTGCGCGTGTCGCCGGAGGATGCCGTGGCACGGGAGATGGCGGATGTCTTCGGCGCCCCGATCATCATGGAATCGGCGATACGACAGGGATCCCTGCGAAACTCGGCAAAGGAGCTGGGAAAGACCGTTCTGCTCTATGAGGCGGGTGAGGGTCTGCGATTTGATGAGGTTTCGGTGCGCGCCGGGCAGGCTGGCATTCTCAGGGTGATGAAATCATTGGGGATGATTTCCGCCCGCGGCGTGGCGCCCGCCAAGGCGCGCCCGCAGTTCTGCCCCTCCAGCAAATGGCTGCGGGCGCCGATGGGTGGCCTGTTTCGCAGTCTGAAGGCAGACGGCGATCCGGTGCGCCAGGGCGACGTACTGGGGGTGGTGTCTGATCCCTTTGGCGAAGAAGAAACCGAGGTCGTCGCGCCGTTCGATGGTATCATCGTGGGGCGGGCGGTACTGCCGGTGGTGAACGAAGGTGACGCCGTGTTCCATCTGGCGCGGGTTCAATCCATGAAACAGGCCGAGAATGCCATGGATGATCATTCATCACAGCTCGCGGATGATCCCATGTTCGACGAGGATGAGATCATCTGATCCATGCGGCATGGGCATTTCAGTGTTCCCACCGTTGTCCGACAGCCCGCGGCGAGACAGGGGGGCTAGGTCGGCGTCGCGGTATCGCGGTCCTGCCTTGGAGATCTGCCAAACTTGCGGGAGTATTCGCGCGAGAACTGCGCCGAGCTCTCATAGCCGACGGAAAAAGCTATTTCCGACACTTTTGCATCGGTTGACCTGAGCGCGTCGCGGGCTTTCAGTAGGCGCAGATCCTTTTGGTATTGCAGCGGGGATGTGCCGGTCACGGCCTTGAACTGTTCGAAGAAGGCAGAGTTGCTCATGCCGATCCGGTCGGCAAGCTCGCCGATTGCGATTGTCTGCGAGAGATTTGCCTGAAGGTCACGGGTGGCGAGATGGATGCGGCTTGCTGTGCTTTGGTGCCAGAGCAGCCGTTGCAGACCAGCCGCGTGCTGCCCGATCAGCAACCTAGCGTGGACTTCGCGAGCGGTGATCGGGGCCAGCACTTTTGCTGTCTCAGCCCCCTCGCATTGGTTGAGATAGCGCGAGAGGGCCTCCTCAAGGCCGGGATCGGTATCACACAGGCAGATCGAAAACGGGTCGCAAGGAGTGGATGTCGAGGCGGGCGGCACCGCAGATGCCAGAGACCGCAGCACATCCAGGTCCAGTGGGAAGACAAGTGCCGTGTAGGGGTGTTCGGCCGATGCCTGGGTGATGCGCGAGATGACCGGGAGTGTATGGCTGACCACGAGGGACTGGCCCGCGCTGACGGTGAGGCTTCTGTGGTTTGAGCCGACGGATTTTGCGCCCTGCAGAATCAGACATAACAAAGGTCTGTAGACGGTCGACTCCAGCCCCGTTCTGGCGTGGAGGCGCAGCATATGCGTGTTGCTGGCGTCGTGGTGTATCGCGCCATCCCTGACCCCCGACCGATCCAGTATCGCGGTCACCTGTGCGTATAGACTCTGCTTGGCCATGCAGCTTTTCCTCCAGGGCTGCTTCGGACATAGCAGTCGGTGAGGTCTCTACATAACAGAAATCACCAGTTTCGGAGTATCAGGCAAGTATTCTGGATAATCGAGAAAGAATAACGGCTGGACGGAGAGCATTGTGGCATCAGTGATGGTTGTGAACTTCAACAGAGGGGAGATGCACTATGATGGAAAAGGCGACGAGCCGGTGCCTCACCACATCACCCGCCATGTCACGACGCGCGTCGGTATCGAAGAGATGTTCACGCAGAACCCCTGAAGGAGAGCGACTATGAAAACCATTCTGATTACGGGCGCCTCGTCGGGTATCGGCGAAGCCACTGCCAGACACTTTCAGGCGCAGGGCTGGAATGTCATCGCGACCATGCGAAGCCCCGACAGCACGGGCGAGCTGGCGGCACTCGACAACGTCCATCTGGCGCGGCTGGATGTGACCGACCCGGCGTCGATTGCAGCGGCGGTCAAACAGGGCATTGAGCGTTTTGGCCGAATTGATGTGCTGCTCAACAATGCAGGCTATGGCGCCTATGGCGCGCTTGAGGCGTTTTCGATGGAGCGGATCCGGCGCCAGTTCGACACCAATGTGATCGGGTTGCTGGAAGTGACCAAGTCCGTGTTGCCGCATATGCGGGAGAACCGGTCAGGCACGATCATCAATATCTCCTCCATCGGCGGACAGATCACATTCCCGCTCGGCACGCTTTATCATGGCACAAAATTCGCTGTCGAAGGTCTATCGGAAGCGCTGCATTACGAACTGGAACCGCTGGGCATCCGGGTTCGGATTGTCGAGCCGGGCATGATCAGAACGAATTTCGGTGGCAGCTCCTTTGATTTTGCACTGGATGACAGCCTGCCTGACTATGCGCCCACGGCTGAGGCCATGGGGCGGGTGTTCAGCAGGCTGGCCTCCAGCCCGTCTGCCCCTGCAACCGTCGCCGAAGTGATCTGGGGGGCCGCCAATGACAGCGGCGACCGTCTGCGCTTTCGGGCCGGGCCAGATGCTGTTGCGCTTCTGGATCAGCGGCATCAGCAGGATGACGCCACATTTATCGGTGGCATCAAGGAGCTGATGAAACCATAGTTTCAACGGTTTCGGCGCTGGCTTTCAGCGGTTGCAAAGTGACGCTGGGAGATCGGGCCGGATATCGGTTCGGGCGGGCCGTTTTACGGCTGGAACACGCGTTTCGGCGCCAGTTTACTCTTTTTTATCGCAAGACCTCTAAATTGGCCTTGGTATGTGTAGATACCATTGGCCATGGGTCCGTTCCCACTGGTCATGAATACTGCGTTTTGATCAGCTAAGGATTGATACCCGCCATGCCCCGTCCAAGTTGGCTCGAAGATCTCCTTGCTACTCTTGTCGGTGGCCGGGGTAATGACAGAATGGGCGGCACCACCGGTGACGATACCATGGATGCCGGTGAGGGAGACGATACCGTTGCCGGTGAGGAGGGCAGCGATGTCATCGACGGGGGCCTCGGCAATGACGTCATCTATGGCGACATGGGGGACGGTTTTGCGCAGGGGGCAAACGCATCACCGCTGACGCTCGACATCAACAACATCCAGAGCGTGGTCCATGACGGCAGCACCGGCTCCGTCGGGAACTATGCGATTTTCAGGGATATCGCTAAGCTTGAGGATGGCACCAGCATCTCCGGCAGGCTGATCCTGCTTGAAAAATCCAACGCCAATATGTCGGTTGAATTCGGCTATACCGCCGGCGCGGAAATCCTGTTGACCGGGAACCAGCCGGGGGATCAGGCCAAATTCCGGCTGGAGTTTTTTGATCCCATAACCGGTGAAACGGTCTATCTGAACTCGACCGCGACCTTCAACGACATTGATGACAACAGTCAAACCGGCGACGCCGAGGCGGTGATCATCGATGGCAACAGTTTCACCTCTTTTGGTATTTCCTCCGATTCCTCGCTGACCACGGGTATCGACGGAAATGTGGTCAAGGCCACCGGTTCGGAACTGAACGATTATACGGATCAGGATTCCTGGTTCTCTGCCTCCTTTGAGGATCGTTCGTCGATCGAGTTCACCCTGCAGACCCGTGTCGGATTGTCGGGTTTTACCCTATCGGGTGATATTCTGGACGATCCGGTCACCACGATCATCGAACAGGGCGCCGATACCGTGCTGGCGGGCGACGGCAATGATATTGTCTATGGTCAGGGCGGCAATGACTCCATCATGGGCGAGGAGGGGGACGACCATCTGGAGGGCGGTGATGGCGATGACGTCATGGATGGCGGCGTCGGCGCGGATACCCTGATTGGCGGCGAGGGGGGCGATACCCTCTCCGGCGGTGACGGCGATGACTATATCGAAGGTGGTGCCGGTGATGACCAGCTGTCCACCGGAATTGGCAACGACACGCTGATCGGCGGCGAGGGCAATGACACCCTGAACAACTCGGCCGGCGATGACAGCCTGGTCGGCGGTGTTGGCAACGACAGCATCGTTGCGACCGACGGTTTTGACACGCTGGAAGGTGGTGCTGGCGACGACACCATGTACGGGGGCAATGACGGCGACCTCCTGCTTGGCGGCGCCGACAACGACCTGATGTATGGCGAGTCCGGAAACGACAGCCTCGACGGCGGTGATGGCAACGACGTCATGGACGGCGGCATTGGCAACGATACGTTGATGGGTGGTCTCGGGGCCGACACCATCTCCGGTGGTGACGGGGATGATTACATTGATGGCGGCGATGGCGACGACAGCCTGACCACCGGCCTCGGGAATGACACGCTGATTGGGGGTGCAGGCAATGATACCCTGCGCAACTCGGCCGGTGACGACAGCCTGGTGGGCGGGACCGGCGATGACAGCATCGTCGCAACCGATGGCAACGACACGCTGGAAGGCGGCGATGGCGCCGACACGATGTATGGCGGCAATGACAACGACCTGCTGGTCGGGGGCAGCGGCGCTGACAAGATGTATGGCGAAGCGGATGCCGATACGTTCCAGATGTCGGACGGCTTTGGCAATGACACGATCTCGGGCGGTGAGGCCGGCAATGACTCCGACCACATCGACATGTCAGCAGTCACCAGCAGTGTCACGGTAACCTATACCGGGTTTGAAGCGGGGCAGATCACCGACGGCGCCGATACGGTCACCTTCAGCGAGATCGAACGGCTGACCCTGACGAACCAGGGCGATGTGGTTGATGCCTCGGTTGACAATGCCGGTGTCAATATTGATGCCGGTGCCGGGGATGACACCATCACGCTGGGTAGCGGCCAGGACTCGATCATCGGCGGCGCCGGCGATGACCGGCTGATCCTCACCCAGGCGGGCGGCGTTGATACCGTCGGCGATTTCGATCTCAACGATGACGATGGCAATGGCTTCTACAACGATCAGCTGGATGTTTCGGGGCTGACTGGTGGCAGCGGAGTCGGCGGCGCGGTCATGACCAGCGATGTTGTCGTTTCCGACGATGGTTTCGGCAATGCCCTGCTGACCTTTCCGGGGGGTGAACAATTGGTGCTGCAGGGGGTTACCCCCGCGCAGATGAGCAGCCACAATCAGCTCTATTCAGCGGGGATCCCCTGTTTTACCCCGGATGTCCTGCTTGCAACGCGGCGGGGGGCGGTTCCGGCCGGTCAGATCCGGGTCGGCGATCTGCTGCAAACCGCTGACAACGGCTTTCAGCCGGTGATCTGGGTCGGCAAGCGTCATCTCAGCTCGGCCGAGCTGCTGCAGCGCCCGCATCTGCGTCCCTATTGCCTGCGCCCCGGTGGGATCCTCTCGCCGGAGCGTCCGATGCTGCTGTCACCCCAGCATCGCCTGATTGTCAGTGATCGCGCCCTGATGCCGGATCATTCCCGCGACGAAAAGTTCATCTCGTCGAAATTGCTGGCCGAAGCGGATCCAGACTTCACCTGCCAGATCGCGCATCACGCACCCGTCACCTATGTGCATCTGATGACCGAGCAACATGAGGTTATCTTTGCCGAAGGCATCGCGACCGAAACTTTCTGGCCCGGCCCCGAGGCCATCCGAGGCCTTTCGGTCGATGATATGCGAGAGCTGCTGACCTTGTTCCCCGACCTCGCTGCGGTGCATGGGTTGACCGGCGAGCCCGGACGTAGCCGCGTGCGCGGAGCCTATGGCGATCTTGCACGTCGATCCCTCAGGCGCCGCGACATCGGGCATCTGCACGCGGCCTGACACGGCGCGAGGGCATGGGGTGCTGACGCTCGCGCGGCGCGAGGTGCCCGATCTGGGGATCGGCATGACCGCAAGGTGACCACGCCGCGTGACCGCATATCTGCTCGCAGCACATCTTTTCAAGCCATCGTCGCGTGCGGCGGGCGTCATGAGCGGATGGTGGTTGTGCTGTGGCCGTGGTCTTCGGCTCAGGGTCTATTATGCGCTGCCAAAAATGCAAAACGAGGAGATGGTCGCCCATTTGCCGCCCCCCGTTCTGACAGGAGAAAGGACTGCAAGGCGATCTTTCTGCCCAAGGGTGCGGATCAATGCGGCAGTGATTGTTGAGTGAAAACAGCACCTTGCGGCACAGATGAGCCAGTTCACGCTGTGGGGTGAGCCACGCCATCTTACTCATTTCAGAGAGGGTTTGGTGGAGCCTAGCGGGATCGAACCGCTGACCTCCTGCATGCCATGCAGGCGCTCTCCCAGCTGAGCTAAGGCCCCAAACCGCCGCGTTTCGTTTCCGTCTCGCGGTGTGTGACGGTGATTTAAGGGAGGCTGGCGCGGGCCGCAAGCGGAAAATGCACCATCGTCCGAGATTTTTTTGGCAGCTGAATTTCGGCTGTAATTCTGGCTGTCCGGGGGAGGTGGCAGCACCTCCCCCAAGGGCCGTGTGGCCTTAGGAATCGTCGTCTTCAGAGGCGACGTCGGCGATATCTTCAAGCGAGACGTTGTCCTCGTCGTCATCGTCATCCAGGACGTCGTCGCCCAGATCCAGATCGACGTCATCTGCATCATCAAGCACCGCGTCATCGCCGTCGGTGTTTTCCTTGGCCTTGCGGCTTGCCGCGTCTTCGGCGTCGGCTTCGATCATCCGGCTTTTGCCGTTGTTCAGTTCGACCACCTCGCCAGTGTATGGGCTGATGATCGGGTTCTTGTTCAGGTCATAAAAACGTTTGCCGGTTGTCGGGCAAACGCGCTTTACACCCCATTCTTCATTGGGCATGTGGATCCCCTTGATTTTCTGCTGAGTCGGTTCGACGATTCAGGTGCCTTGCCATATGCGCCGGGTGCTGTCAAAGCCTTTGCCAAAAGGGGAGGTCGCCATGGCTGATCATCACCTGCCCGGAGATCCGCCGGTTCCGCTGACGCTGCGCCGCTCGGCGCGGGCGCGGCGGATCAGTTTGCGGATCTCCGGGCTGGACGGGCGGGTGACGCTGACGCTGCCGGCGCGGGTGCCAGAGCGAGAGGCGCTGGCCTTTGCCCAGGAAAAGGAAGACTGGATCCGCGGCCATCTGGCGCGGCACCCGGATCCCATAGAGGTAGGCTATGGCAGCCTGCTGCCCATTGACGGGCAACCGCGACGGGTGGTGGCTGGAACCGGGCGTCGCCTGCTGTTGCAGCCGGGACAACTGGCGGTGCCGGGGGCGGTGAACGGGGCGGGGCCGGGGCGCCGCATCCAGCGCTACCTGCAAGAGCTGGCCCGCGACCGGCTGGCGGCGGCGTCGGATCGATATGCGGCGGCGCTGGGCCGCAGCTATTGCCGGATCAGCCTGCGGGATACGCGGTCGCGATGGGGATCCTGTTCCTCCGATGGCGCGCTGATGTACTCTTGGCGGCTGATCCTGGCGCCACCGGAGGTGCTGCGCTACGTCGCGGCGCATGAGGTGGCCCACCTGGCGGAGATGAACCACTCACCGGCCTTCTGGGCCATCGTCCGAGAGCTTTACGGGCCATATGACGGGGCGCGTGGCTGGCTGCGCAGCGAAGGCAACAACCTGCATCGCTACCGGTTCTGACGGCGCCGGGGCGCGCGGGGGAGGGCTCAGGGCCTCGCGCTGTGAGAGCTGTTGACGTGACGTGGTTTTGTGATCACAAGAACCTCATGTCCAATCCCGTTCGCCCCACCGCCGAGCCGCCCACAGGGTCCGCCCATGATCGGGTCTACCGTACCTTGCGCACGCGGATCATGCATGGCGAGATGACGCCAGGGGAGGCGCTGACCCTGCGGGGGATTGGTCGCGAGTTTGATGTGTCGATGACGCCGGCCCGCGAATCGGTACGGCGGCTGGTGGCTGAGGGGGCGCTGTTCCTGTCGTCTTCGGGCCGGGTGTCGACGCCGGAGCTGACAAACGAGCGGATCGAAGAACTGGCGGCCCTGCGCGCGCTGATCGAGGTGGAGCTGGCCAGCCGGGCGCTGCCGCGTGCGCATATTGCCCTGATCGACCGGTTGCAAAGCATCAATACCAATGTGGCCGAGATGATCTCCAAGCGCGATGCGGTGGGCTATATCCGCACCAATCTGGAGTTTCACCGGACGCTTTATCTGCGGGCGCAGGCGCCAGCGATGCTGGCCATGGCAGAGACCGTCTGGTTGCAGCTGGGCCCGACCATGCGGGCCCTCTACGGGCGGTTGCGGCGGACCGAGCCGCCGCAGAACCACAAGCTGATCATTGCCGCGCTGAAGGCGGGGGATGAGCCGGGATTGCGGCTGGCGGTCCGGTCTGACGTGACCCAGGGGCTGCGGCTGCTGGCAGGGTGAACGCAGGATCTGCGGTGTCCCAATGTCGGCCGGGTGCTCCCGCCGGCTCCGGCCAATTATAACAATTGTCCTCGCAGTTGGGCCTGGCCCGGCGCCATGCGCCGGGCCAGGCCCAAGGCCGCCAGCGGCAGCGGCGTAAGCCGGTGACGCGTGGCCGCGGGAGCGCTTGCGTACCGTTGCCCTGAGGGCCGGCGCTGATCGAGGATCGGAGGGAGCTGGATGACCGATCCCTCCTGTCTGGCCGATGAGGACGGCGAGACCGGGCCAGCAGTGCGGGCCGCTTTGCTCAGTTGCCGGTTGGCAGCCGGTGATGCACCGCTGATGTCACAAAGCCGACCGGGCGAGGGTCGGCTTTGTCGGCTGCTGTAGTGATGGCCATGCGCCCTGGCCCGGGCCGATATCCGCACGGCGCCGCAAGGATGCGGACTTCAGGGCGGGGAAGGCGTCAGGCCGCCAGCCCCTTGGAGCCGATGTCCAGGAACTTCTGGCGTCGGTCCTTGATCAGCGTGGCGGCATCTTTGCCCTCCAGCTCGGCCAGCATCTCCGCCAGCGCGCCGCGCACCGCCTCAAAGGCGGCTTCGGCATTGCGATGGGCGCCGCCGAGCGGTTCCGGGATGATCTTATCCACCACGGCCAGCTCCTTGAGGTTCTGGGCGGTAAGGCGCAGGGCTTCGGCGGCTTCACGCATTTTCTCGGCATCCTTCCACAGGATCGAGGCGCAGCCTTCGGGGCTGATCACGGAGTAAACCGAATGTTCCAGCATCGCGACGCGGTTCGCGGTGGCAAAGGCCACAGCGCCACCGGAGCCGCCTTCGCCGATGATGATGGAGATCAGCGGTACACCGATCTTGAGGCACATCTCGGTGGAGCGGGCAATGGCTTCGGATTGGCCGCGTTCTTCGGCACCTTTGCCGGGATAGGCGCCTGCGGTGTCCACAAGGGTCACCACGGGCAGGCCGAAACGACCGGCCATTTCCATCAGGCGGATGGCCTTGCGGTAGCCTTCGGGGCGGGCCATGCCAAAGTTATGGGCGATGCGAGCCTTGGTGTTGGACCCTTTTTCATGGCCGATCACCATCACCGGCTGGTCGTTGAAGCGGGCCAGGCCGCCCATAACCGCCAGATCATCGGCAAAGTTCCGGTCACCGGCCAGTGGCGTGTATTCGGTGAACAGCGCATCAATGTAATCGCGGCAATGCGGCCGTTCGGGGTGACGCGCGACCTGACATTTGCGCCAGGGGGTCAGATCCTTGTAAAGATCGATCAGCAACTGCGCCGCCTTGGCGTCTAGCGCTGCGGCCTCATCTGTCAGATCGGCCTCTTCATTGGCCCGGGCCAGGGCGCGCAGTTCTTCCGCCTTGCCTTCGATTTCGGCCAACGGTTTCTCAAAATCCATGTACTGGGTCATGTCGTCTCACTCGAGCGGTTTGCCCGATATATGGCCTCAAGGGGCGGCGGATGCAACTCAGCAAGATTTGTGAAGTGCTGCTATGGCATCCAAAACCGGTCAGAAGAGGGACGTTTTCCGATGAGCAGCTCCTATGAGGACCGCATTCTGCGTGTGCTGGCGTATATCTACGACAACCCCGAGGGGGATCTGTCGCTGGATGCGCTGGCGGATGTCGCGGCGATGTCGCGGTTCCATTGGCACCGGGTGTTTCGCGCCCTGACCGGGGAAACCTGCGCGCAGGCGGTGCGCCGTATCCGGCTGCATCTGGCGGCGACCGCT
Organism: Phaeobacter sp. JH20_02; assembly: GCF_048056915.1. Classification (NCBI taxonomy): domain Bacteria; kingdom Pseudomonadati; phylum Pseudomonadota; class Alphaproteobacteria; order Rhodobacterales; family Roseobacteraceae; genus Phaeobacter; species Phaeobacter sp. JH20_02. Next base: position 84,930 of record NZ_JAYMVP010000029.1, read on the forward strand.
CTGGTGCAGGGCAGCGCGCGGATCGAGCGTATCGGCGAGGCTGCCGGCTATCCCAATCCACGTTCCTTTGCCCGTGTTTTCGCCGATGCCTATGGGGTGTCGCCCGCTGCGTTTCGCAAAAGGGGCCGTCTTCTGCCGCCAAATCCCAATCTGATTGCCAAAGGAGAACCCATGTTACCCGTTACCCTTCGCACCGAACCCGGCCGCAGGCTGGCCGCGCTCGCCCACAAAGGCGCCTATAGCGAGATTGGTCGCAGTTTCGAGGCATTTTCCGCGCTTTGTACGGCGCGCAATCTCTGGCCGCAGATGCGCCAGATGATCGGTGTCTACCTCGACAGTCCGGATGCTGTTCCGGATGCGGAGCTGCGCAGCTTCGCCGGGGCCAGCACGGCCGATGACAGCGTCCTGCCGGAGGGGATGGAAGAGGTTGTCTTGCCCGGCGGCAAGACCGCAGTCCTGACTTACAAGGGGCCATACTCCGGGATCCATGCGGCCTATGGCGATCTGTTCGGGGCCTGGTTACCGCAGTCGCAGGAAGAGCCGGCCGATGCGCCCTGTTACGAGATCTATCTCAATGATCCGCATCAGGTCGCGCCGGAGGAGCTGCTGACCGAAATCTGCCTGCCGCTGAAGTGAGTGTCAGCCCTGTAGCAGGATCGCGGCCAGCGAGGCCAACAGCAGCGCCGCCATGGTCCAGTTGAATGCCCGCAGCTGAGCAGGCCGGGTCAGCAGCCGTCGCAGTTGCTGACCCAGAATGGTCCAGGTCGAGGCTGAGAAACAGCCAATCAGCAGATAGGTGCCCGATACCCAGAGGATCGCCGTCACATCGCGGCTGGCTGCATAGAGGGTGATCGCGCCGAGTGCCATTGCCCAGGCCTTTGGGTTGACCCATTGGAAGGCGCAGGCCTGAAGAAAGCTGAGCGGTGTGCCCTGTGCCTCGCCGTCCTGCGGCGGGGCCGCATTGGCGACCTTCCAGGCCAGCCAGAGCATATAGGCCACCGACAGGGCGGTCATGATCCAGGTGAGTGGCGGGAAGGCGTCGAACAGCTGCATCACGCCAAGGCCCACCGGCAGGATCATCAGCGGAAAACCGATCGCCACGCCAAGAAGATGTGGCAGGGTGCGCTGGAAACCGAAATTGGCGCCTGAGGCCATCAACATCAGATTGTTGGGACCGGGCGTGAAAACAGTGCCGAAGACAAAAGCCGCAAGGGCGAGGAAGAGTTCATAAGTCATGGCGATGAAAATGCAGGGTCTCGGCATGAATGAAATTGCGTTCTCTGCGTGAATGGATCATGTTTTGCAACAAATGGCGAAACTTGATCAAATAAACGACAAGATATTGCGTGAGCTGACCCGGGACGGGCGGATCAGCAATCTGGAGCTGGCCGACCGGGTTGGTCTGTCGCCCTCGGCCTGTCTGCGCCGGGTACAAGAGATGGAGCGCAGCGGTCTCATCACCGGCTACCGTGCGGTGCTGAACCGTCAGGCGCTGGGCGTGGGGTTTGTCACCTATATCGGCGTTGGCCTTGGCGAACACACCAAGGAAGCGCAGGAGGCCTTTGAGGTTGCGATGCGACAGGCGCCGGAGGTGGTGGAGTGCCACAATATCACCGGCACCATCGAATATCTGCTGCGGGTCGAATGCGCAGATCTGCCAAGTTACAAGAAGTTTCACACCGATATTCTGGGCACGTCGCCTTATGTCACTTCGATCACCACCTATGTGGTCATGGGATCGCCCAAGGATCTGCGGGCCTGAGCGCCGGGGTGGTGGTATTTTTGAGTATTTGAGGAAAGGTGACAGGGCTGCTGTCACCCTTCGGCCAGGGCGGCGCGCATGGCGATGGCAGGGGAGGCCAGTACGGGGATCTCCGTTTTTACGAGATCAGCAGCCCCGGCCATCGAGGCCTGCGCCAGGACCACACAGGCGGTATCAGCCACCAAGGCCAGGCTGGTGCTGATCCAGGTGGCGATCTCGGTGTGGAACAACTCGCTGTTGCCATTGGTGAAATGAGGCCAGAGGCCGGTCAGCGGCAGGCTGCGGATCTCGGCGGTCTGGCCGTTTTGGGCGAAGGCGCGTTCGAGCAGCGCAGTGGAGGCCGCGCGGGTGCTGTCCAGGCAGTAGGCGAGCAGCACCGGACCGCCGATCTGGGCGGCGGCCTGCATCATCGGCCAGTCGAGTCGCGTGGCGCCAGCGGTTTCTGCCAGCTCGCCCAGCGTGGTGCAGGTGCACAGGGCGGGACCGGTGACCTGGCGGATCTCGGCGGTGACCTCCTCGCGCAGGGTGTCGTCGATGCCATTTTGCGCCCGTTCCAGCCAGTCGGGGCGGACAATGTGATGCAGTTTTGCCGAGCCGGCCAGCGCCTCGAAGGTTGCCACATGGACGTCGGCCGTATGGATGAGCGTGAGGTCGGTCATGGTCTGCGCCTGTGGCTGGGCGGGAGCGCGGTTGCGCTCCCGGCTTTCTGGGTCAGCTGTTGCTGGCGATCAGGTCCGATTGGGCGACAATCACCTCGGCCTGTTTGATCGAGGCGATATCGACCAGGCGACCCTTGTAGACGGTGGCACCTTCGCCGTTGGCCTTGGCAGTTTCCATTGCGGCAAGGATTTCGCGGGCCTCGGAGACTGCCTCTTGCGACGGGGTGAAGACCTGATTGGCCAGTGCGATCTGTTTGGGGTGGATGGCCCATTTCCCGACCATCCCCAGCGTGGCGGAGCGTTTGGCCTGGGCGATATAGCCCTCGTCATCAGAGAAATCTCCGAATGGACCGTCCACCGGCAGGATGCCATGGGTGCGACAGGCGGCAACGATGGCGGCCTGCGCCCAGTGCCAGGGATCGGACCAGTGTTTTTCGCCCGCGCGCAGCATGTAGTAGGCTTCCTGCGTGCCGCCGATGCCGGTGGTCTGCATGCCCATCGAGGCCGCGAAATCCGCCGCACCCAGCGACATGGCCTGAAGGCGCGGGCTGCTGGCGGCGATGGCTTCGACATGGGCGATGCCCGCAGCGGATTCGATGATCACCTCAAAGGATACCGGTTTGCTGCGGCCCTTGGCGCGTTCAATGGCGGTGACCAGCGCGTCGACCGCATAGACGTCTTCAGCGCAGCCCACCTTGGGGATCATGATCTGATCGAGGCGGTCACCGGCCTGTTCCAGAAGATCCACAACATCGCGATACCAATAGGGCGTATCCAGCCCGTTGATGCGCACCGACATGTATTTGTTGCCCCAATCGACCGTGTTCAGGGCCTCGATCACATTGGCGCGAGCGCTGTCCTTGTCGGAGGGGGCTACCGAATCTTCCAGATCGAGGTTGATCACATCCGCTGCCGAGGCCGCCATTTTGGGAAAGAGCTTGGTGTTGGAGCCGGGGCCGAACAACTGGCAACGGTTGGGGCGGGCCGGGGCGGCGGGTTGGATGCGAAAACTCATGCTGGTGACCTTTGGGTAATGAAGTGTCAAATTTTCCTTCTGTTTTGGTATTAAATTACGATCCGACCTGCAAGGAATTTGTGCAAGCGCAGCATTGCAGATGCAGAAAGCGACAGCTCTGACGCGTGCCTGCGGGCGCAACCAAGCAAGGAACGCGCGCATCCGTCGCGAGGATCGAATAATCTTCGTGTAATTTGCAAAAACGTCGAAGAATTCTGCGTTGACCTGCGGATATTGCGCGGAATTCGGGAGCCTCTCGCAGAGCGGCTCTCTTACACTCGCGCGGAACTCGACTTTTACTCAGGAGGCCCCGCCATGATCGAGACCCCGTATCTGCTGTTTCTGGGCGACGCGCCCGATATGCTGGCTGCCAAGGTGGCCATCGGTATCCGTGACTGGCGGCCCGACCATGCGGTGGGCCAGATCCGCCTGCCGGGCTGTGGTGCCGATCTGGGGCTGACCGACATGACGCTGGCAGAGGCCAAGGCCGCCGGTGCCAAGACGCTGGTGATCGGTGTTGCCAACCGGGGCGGCGTGATCTCTCCGGCGTGGAAAGAGGTGCTGATTGCGGCCCTCGAGATGGGCTATGATCTGGCGTCTGGCCTGCACAACCTGCTGCGTGACGAGGGCGATCTGGTGGCAGCTGCCCAGACCCATGGCGGCACCCTGCATGATGTGCGCGTGCCCACTGTTGGCTATCCGATCGCCAATGGGGTGAAGCGCAGCGGCAAGCGCTGTCTGGCGGTTGGCACGGATTGTTCGGTCGGCAAGATGTATACCGCGCTGGCGATGGATGCCGAGATGCAGGAACGCGGGATGAAGTCGTCCTTCCGCGCGACGGGTCAGACGGGTATTCTGATCACCGGCCAGGGCGTGCCGCTGGATGCCGTGATTGCGGATTTCATGGCCGGTGCCGTCGAGTATCTGACGCCGGACAATGAAGACGACCACTGGGATCTGATCGAAGGTCAGGGCTCTTTGTTTCACGTGTCGTATTCCGGGGTGACCATGGCACTGGTGCATGGTGGGCAGCCGGATGCGCTGATCCTGTGCCATGAGCCGACCCGTGAGCATATGCGTGGCCTGCCGGGATATAAGCTGCCGAGCCTGGAGCAGCTGCGTGATACCGCGCTGCCGCTGGCGCAGGTTTCCAACCCGGACTGCAAGGTTGTCGGCATTTCCGTCAACACCCAGCATTTGAGCGAGGAAGAGGCGAAATCCTACCTCGCCGAGGTCGAGGCGCGGATGGGTCTGCCTGCGGTTGACCCCTATCGCCATGGCGCTGGCCGTCTGGTGGACGCGCTGAACGCGGTGTGATCTAACCTTGCTGTCGCCGGGGTGGTCCGACAGGATCGGAGCCTCCGGCGGGAGTATTTCGGGAAAGATGACATCCGGGGCCTGCGTCCTTGCCGGCGCCTTGTCCGGTTGGATCCCGCGCGGTCGGATTTGACCAAATAGAGATTGACTAAAACCGCAGTGATGGAGACAGCCATGCAGATCAGCGTGACCCCCGATACCTTCAAGCTGGCGCAGGTCTTTACCATCTCCCGCGGCTCGCGCACCGAGGCCAAGGTGCTGACGGTTCGCATTGAGCAGGATGGTATGACGGGCTGGGGCGAATGTGTGCCCTATGCGCGCTATGGCGAGACGCTTGAGAGTGTCACTGCCGAGATTGAAGGTCTGCCCGAGACATTTGGTCGTGAAGAGCTGCAATCGCTCCTGCCTGCGGGCGCGGCGCGCAACGCAGTGGATTGTGCGCTATGGGATCTGGAAGCGAAACGGGCGGGCAAGCGCGTCTGGGAGCTGGCAGGTCTGCCGGAGCCAAAGCCCGAGATCACCGCCTATACGCTGTCGCTTGATAGCCCCGAGAACATGCAGGCGCAGGCAGCGAAGAATGCCTATCGTCCGCTTCTGAAGATCAAGCTGGGGACCGCTGACGATATGGCCCGCCTGGAAGCCGTGCGCGCGGGTGCGCCTGATGCGCGGATCATCGTTGATGCCAATGAGGGGTGGAGCGCGGAGGTCTATGCCGATCTTGCCCCGCATCTGGTGCGGCTGGGTGTGGCGCTGGTTGAACAGCCGCTGCCCGCGGGAGAGGATGAGGCCCTGTTAGGGATGGAGCGGCCGGTGCCGGTCTGCGCCGATGAGAGCTGCCATGACCGTGAGAGCCTTGCTGCGCTTGAAGGAAAATATGATGTCATCAATATCAAGCTGGACAAGACCGGCGGGCTGACCGAAGCGCTGAAACTGCGCGAGGCGGCACTGGCGCGGGGCTTTGATGTGATGGTGGGCTGCATGGTGGGATCGTCTCTGGCGATGGCCCCTGCGACACTGGTGGCGCAGGGTGCGATGGTCACGGACCTTGACGGGCCGCTGCTTCTGGCCGAAGACCGCGAGGAACCATTGAATTTCGACGCAGCCGGCGTGCACCCGCCGAACGCAGCCTTGTGGGGTTAAGGAGACCAAGATGACCCGTACCGTATATGTGAATGGCGAATACCTGCCCGAGACCGAAGCCAAGGTCTCCATTTTTGACCGCGGCTTTCTGATGGCGGATGCGGTTTATGAGGTGACGTCGGTTCTGGGCGGCAAGCTGATCGATTTCGAAGGTCACGCCGTGCGTCTGAAGCGCTCGCTGGATGAGCTGGAGATGGCGGAGCCCTGCTCGAAGGAAGAGCTGCTGGAGATACACCGCAAGCTGGTTGAACTGAACGGTATCGAGGAAGGCCTGGTCTATCTGCAGGTCAGCCGTGGCTCGGACGGGGATCGTGATTTTGTGTTCCCCTCTGCCGATACCCAGCCGACGCTGGTGCTGTTTACCCAGAACAAACCCGGTCTTGCGGACAGCCCGGCAGCCAAGAAAGGCGCCAAGATCATCTCGATCGAGGACATCCGCTGGGGCCGTCGCGACATCAAGACTGTGCAGCTGCTCTACCCCTCCATGGGCAAGATGATGGCCAAGAAGGCCGGCGCAGATGACGCCTGGATGATCGAGGATGGTCATGTGACCGAGGGGACGTCGAACAACGCCTATTTCGTCAAGGATGGCGTGATCGTCACCCGCCCGCTGTCCAATGACATTCTGCACGGCATCACTCGCAAGGCGGTTCTGCGCATGGCGGAAGAGGCACAGCTGAAAGTGGAAGAGCGCCTGTTCACCATCGAGGAAGCCAAGGCGGCGGATGAGGCCTTTACCACCTCGGCTTCTGCTTTCGTGATGCCGGTTGTTGAAATTGATGGTGTAGCGCTGGGCGATGGTACGCCGGGTCCGATCGCCAAGCGCCTGCGCGAGATCTATCTGGAAGAAAGCATGAAAGAAGCGATCTGATCGCGCTGTTCTGCGAGACCGGAAAAGGCCGCCCCCGTGATGGAGGGCGGCCTTTTTATTGGTGGTCTGTCGCGCGTCGTTAGAGAAGCGACATCAGCTTGCGGGCTGCATCCTCGGAGGAGGCCGGGTTCTGTCCGGTGACCAGCTTGCCGTCGATGATGGCAAATTCCGCCCAGTCGTCCTGTTTTTCATACAGGCCGCCATTGGCTTTCAGCATGTCCTCGACCAGGAAGGGCACCACATCGGTGAGGCCAACGGCCTCTTCCTCGGTGTTGGTGAATCCGGTGACGCGCTTGCCCGCCACCAGCGGTTTGCCATCGGCCCCCTCGGTGTGGCGGAACACGGCCGGGGCGTGGCAGACGGCGCCGACCGGGCGGTCGCTCCGGGCGAACCCTTCGATCAGGCGGCGGCTGTCGGCGTCTTCGGCCAGATCCCAGAGCGGGCCGTGGCCACCGGGGTAGAAGATCGCATCGAAACCTGCGTCTGTCACCTCGGACAGCACCTTGGTATTGGCCAAGGCGCCCTGCGCGGCGGGATCGTCCTTGAACCGGCGGGTGGCTTCGGTCTGGGCGCTGTCATCGTCGCTTTTGGGGTCAAGTGGCGGCTGGCCGCCTTTGGGCGAGGCCAGCGTGACTTCGGCGCCGGCATCTTTGAACACGTAGTAGGGGGCGGCGAATTCCTCCAGCCAGAAGCCGGTTTTTTCGCCCGTGTCGCCCAGTTGGTCGTGGGATGTGAGAACCATCAGGATTTTCATCTCGGGTCTCCTTTCCATATGAAGTTCAGATCAGTCGGCGAGGTGAATGACGCGTTTGCCAAAGGCCTCGCCTCTCAGGAGACCAACGAATGCGGCGGGCGCTTGTTCCAGACCTTCGATCATTTCCTCGCGGTATTTCACTTTGCCGTCCTGTACCCAGCCGGTCATCTGCTTGGCGAACTCCGGGTAGAGGTGGCCGAAATCGTCAAAGACAATGAAGCCGCGCATGGTAATGCGCTTGCGCAGCAGCTGGCCCATCAGATAGTTCATCCGGTCGGGGCCTTCGGGCAGGGCGGTGGCATTATACTGGGAGATGAGGCCGCAGAGCGGGATCCGAGCCGAGGGGTTCAACAGCGGCATCACCGCATCGAAGACGGCACCGCCGACGTTCTCGAAATAGATGTCGATGCCATCCGGGACCGCTTTGGTGAGATCGTCGGCAAAGCTATCAGTCTTGTAATCTATGCAGGCATCAAAGCCCAAAGTGTCGACGACATGCTGGCATTTTTCGGCCCCGCCGGCGATGCCGACAACGCGCAAACCGAGGATCTTGCCGATCTGGCCTACGGTCGCCCCCACGGGTCCGCTGGCGCCTGCGACCACCAGTGTTTCGCCTTCCTTTGGCTGGCCGATCTGGGTGAGACCCGCCCAGGCGGTGAGACCGGGCATGCCCAGAACACCAAGCGCCCAAGAGGGGTTCTGCGGGGTCTTGCCCATATTGATGGTGAGGGTTCCATCAGACAGCGCATAGTCCTGCCAGCCGCCGAAGGCGACAACCCAGTCGCCCGGTTCGTACCCCTGAAGGTTGGAGGTCACGACCTGGGCAACGGTGCCGCCCACCATGACCTCTCCGATTTCGACCGGAGCGGCATAAGACGGGGCGCTGCTCATCCGGCCGCGCATGTAGGGGTCCAGCGACAGGTATTCGTTGCGCAGCAGCATCTGGCCTTCGCCGGGGGTCGGGATGTCGCTGGTTTCCAGGCGCAGGGTGCTGTCGGTCGGCTCACCCTTGGGGCGCTCTGCGAGGACGAATTTGCGGTTGGTGCTGTCGGACTGTGGCATGGGATGATTCCTCTCTGATGAAGTTACGAACTAGACCGATCGTCTAGTGGTTGGAAAATTTTTTTGGCGCGGATCAGCTCTGCGGTGGTGGGAGCATGATCAGGGTCTGGGACATGGCGGTTTCAAACGGCGCGCCGTCCTGGGACAGATGTGCCATGAGGCTGGCTCCCAGCCAGATCTGGTAGAGGGTTGTGGCGGTCTGGTCGGGATCGACACTTGCGGCCAGAGACCCATCCGCCTGTGCGCCGCGAAGGCAGTCGGACAGGCGGGCGACGATCGATTCCACGCCGTGTTGCAGGATCGCGCGCATGTCGGCGGACAGATCGGACACTTCTGCTGCTAGCTTCACGATCAGGCATTTCTGCTCTGCGTTGCCGGAGATCTGGCGATCTTTCCAGCAGCGGAAATAGCCCAGCACCTGATCCCGCCCCGATTGTTCGGGATCATTCAGCGTGTGCCGGAGCTCCAGCCGGTATTGATCAACATAGTGGCGCAGGAGCGCGCAGCCATAATCCTCTTTCGAGGCGAAATAGTGATAGAAGGAGCCTTTGGGCACCTGCGCCGTGCTCAGCAGCTCGGTCAGGCCAACCGAGGTGTAGCCGCGCTGTGCGGTCAGCTTGCGGCCGGTGTCCAGAATTTGCAGGCGTGTCTCACTCATGACGCTAGACATAAGCTGACTAGACCGATTGTCTAGTGGCGCTTACAGAATTATTTCTGCGGCGGATCAAACCTGCTGAAAATGCGACAAGGCCCCGCGATTGCGGGGCCTTGTTCAGGCTGATGCCAAGTGTGAGGGAGGTGTTACTTGATCATCAGTTGTGGGGAGACGACGTCGATACCCAGTGCCTTGCCGACGGCGAAATAGGTCAGCTTGCCAGCGTGGACGTTCAGACCGTTCAGCAGGTGCGGATCATCGGCGCAGGCCTGTTTCCATCCTTTGTTGGCGAGGTTCAGCATGAAGGGCAGGGTCGCATTGCCCAGGGCCTGGGTCGAGGTGCGCGCGACGGCGCCCGGCATGTTGGCCACGCAGTAGTGCATGATGCCGTCGACTTCGTAGATCGGGTCGGCGTGGGTGGTGGCTCTGGAGGTCTCGAAGCAGCCGCCCTGGTCGATAGCGACGTCGACCAGAACCGCACCCGGCTTCATCTCGCTGAGCTGTGCACGGGAGACCAGTTTCGGCGCCGCGGCACCGGGGATCAGAACCGCACCGATCACCATATCGGCGTCACGGACCAGCTCAGCGGTGGCACCAGCGGTGGAATACTGGTTCTTGAAGTCGCGACCGAAGACATCGTCGAGGTACTTCAGGCGTGTGAGCGACCGGTCGAGAATAGTGACATCTGCGCCCATGCCCGCAGCGATCTTGGCCGCATGGGTGCCGACCACACCGCCGCCGATCACAACAACCTTGGCGGGGGCCACGCCGGGCACGCCGCCCATCAGAACGCCACGGCCACCGTTTGCCTTTTGCAGGGTGTATGCGCCAACCTGCGGGGCCAGACGGCCGGCCACTTCGGACATCGGCGCCAGCAGCGGCAGGCCGCCACGGTCGTCGGTCACGGTTTCATAGGCGATGGCGGTACAGCCGCTTTCCAGAAGGTCCTTTGTCTGCTCCGGATCGGGGGCCAGGTGCAGATAAGTGAACAGCAGCTGGCCTTCGCGCAGCATCTTGCGCTCAACGGCCTGGGGTTCCTTGACCTTCACGATCATGTCGGCGGTCGCGAAGATCTCTTCGGCGGTGTCGATGATGGCGGCACCAGCGGCGACGTAATCCTCATCGGTGAAACCTGCACCCATGCCAGCACCGGCCTGGATCAGGACAGAATGTCCGTGGTTAACGGCTTCACGGGCGGCGTCCGGCGTCATGCCGACGCGGAATTCCTGCGGCTTGATCTCTGTGGGGCATCCGATTTTCATGTAATCACTCCTCCTACATGCTTGCGCTATTGTGCCGCAGGCGCAGTGAAAAGTGCTTCTTTTTTGGGCAGATTAAAAAGGTGCAGATCGAAGGTTCTTCGAATATATTGTAACTTTGACGAAGGATCTTTCACCATATGTCACTTGATCACACGGATCGTCGGATCTTGCAGGTGTTGCAGAAGCAGGGCCGGATCTCCAACGCAGAGCTGAGCGAACAGGTTAACCTGTCTGCGTCGGCCTGCCACCGACGGGTCCAGCGCCTGGAGGCGGATGGCTATATCCGCAATTATGTCGCGCTGCTGGATGCACGCAAGATGAACTTGCCCGCAACGGTATTTGTGGAGATTACCCTGCAAAGCCAGGCCGACGAGCTGCTGGACGCGTTTGAGAAGGCAGTGGCACGCATTCCGGATGTGCTTGAATGTCATCTGATGGCGGGAACGGCGGATTACATCCTGAAGGTGGTGGCTGAAAACACCGATGATTTCGCCCGCATCCATCGCCAGCATCTGACGCGACTGCCCGGCGTGGCGCAGATGCAAAGCTCCTTTGCGCTGCGTACGGTGTTCAAGACCACGGCGCTGCCGGTCTGACTGGGGCAGCGCCCCTGTGGCAGGGCGGCTTGTCAGGCTCCGTGATCTGGGAAAGACTGCTCCGGCAGAAAAAGACGGCAGGATCGTCGCGGGCGGGGGCATATGGACTGGGACTATATCATCATTGGCGCGGGCAGCGCGGGGTGTGTGCTGGCCAACCGGTTGAGTGCCGCAGGGCAGCGCGTGCTGCTGTTGGAAGCGGGAGGCCGGGACAACTACCATTGGGTGCATATCCCGATGGGATATCTCTATTGTATCAACAATCCGCGTACCGACTGGATGTATCGGACCGAGGCCGAGGCCGGGCTGAACGGGCGGGCGCTGATCTATCCGCGCGGCAAGGTGCTGGGCGGCTGTTCCTCCATCAACGGGATGTTGTACCTGCGCGGACAGGCGGCGGATTATGACGGCTGGCGTCAGCGCGGCCTGACCGGCTGGGGCTGGGACGACGTGCTGCCCTATTTCAAGAAGTCAGAGGATTACGTCGAAGGGCCGTCCGATCTGCACGGCTCGGGCGGCGAATGGCGGGTGGAAAACCAGCGGCTGCATTGGGATGTGCTGGACGACTGGATGCAGGCGGCCGCGGACTGGGGGCTGCCAAAGGTCACGGATTTCAACACCGGTAACAACGAAGGAGTCGGTTACTTCCGGGTGAATCAGCGTGGCGGCTGGCGGATGAACACCGCAAAGGCGTTTCTGCGGACTGCCACCGGTGAGACACTGAAGGTCGAGACCGGCGCCCATACACGGCGCATTCTGATCGAAGAGGGCCGGGCGGTGGGCGTGGAGTACAGCCAGGGTGGCGTGATCAGGACCGCGCGGACGCGGGGGGAAATCGTGCTGTCGGCGGGCGCAATCAACAGCCCTCAGATCCTGCAACTCTCTGGCCTGGGTCCGGCGGAACTGCTGCGGGCGCATGGGATCGAGGTGCATCGTGACCTACCTGAGATTGGGCGGAACCTTCAGGATCATCTGCAGCTGCGCTGCGCCTGGCGGCTGAGCGGGGCAAAGACGCTGAACACGCTGGCAAACTCGCTGATTGGCAAGGTGAAGATCGCTGCCGAATATGCGCTGCGCCGGTCTGGCCCGATGTCGATGGCGCCCAGTCAGCTGGGTGCGTTTTCACGGTCGCGCCCGGATCTGGCGACGCCGGATCTGGAGTATCACGTGCAGCCCCTGACGCTGGAGGCCTTTGGTCAGCCGCTGCATGACTTTCCGGGGCTGACGGCGAGTGTGTGCAACCTGCGGCCCGAAAGCCGGGGTGAGGTGGCGATCACCAGCGCCGATCCGATGCAGGCGCCGCGTATTGCACCCAATTACCTGTCAACCGCAGGCGATCGTCAGGTCGCGGTCGCCGCGATCCGGCAGGCACGCGCGATCATGGGGCAGTCCGCCATGCGCCGCTATCTGCCGGAGGAGCTGAAGCCGGGCGGCGGATCCGATGAGGAGGCGGATCTGATGCAGGCAGCGGGTGATATCGGCACCACGATATTTCACCCGACCTGTACGGTGCGGATGGGCATCGAGGAGGCGGCGCCGGTGGATGGGGCGCTTCGGCTGCGCGGAGTGGCGGGGCTGCGGGTGGTTGATGCCAGTGTGATGCCGGTGATTCCCAGCGGCAATACCAATGCCCCCACAATCATGATCGCGGAAAAGGCAGCTGACATGATTTTGAGTGATCATCGCGCGTAATTGGTGTTTCTCGCACCGTGCCCCCTTGCGCCCGTTCGGATTATTCGATTCCCTGTTCTGACCCTGTCGGCGGTCGCGCCACGGGGAGCGATGGCCTGTTGGCAGTGACGGCGCGGAGTGCCGACGGATCTCTGCGACGGTATGGTGTGACATGAAACAATCACATCCGCCTGCTACTGCCGCGTGACTGACCACTAACCGACCAAGGAGCCCGAGCGTGACCAGCGAGTATGACCCTGATTCCTTTGACTGGCTGGACGCTGAACTTCAGGACACGTTGGACGAAGATTTCGAGATCGAGTTCGCCGAACCGATGCTGTCGATGGAGCTGCGCAAGATCTATCGCTCACAGCATCCGGAGATGCTGGACCGTAAGGTCTATTTCCGCAATCTGCTGCGGTTGCAGGCGGAGCTGATCAAGGTGCAGGACTGGGTCCAGCACACTGGGGCAAAGGTCTGCATCCTGTTTGAGGGCCGCGACAGCGCAGGCAAGGGCGGGGTGATCAAGCGGATCACCCAGCGCCTGAACCCGCGGGTGGCGCGGGTGGTGGCCTTGCCCGCCCCCAGCCGCCGTGAGCAGAGCCAGTGGTATTTCCAGCGCTATGTGCCGTATCTGCCGGCGGCGGGTGAAATCGTGCTCTTCGACCGCTCCTGGTACAATCGCGCCGGGGTGGAGCGGGTCATGGGATTTGCCAGCGATGACCAGGTCGAACAGTTCTTTCAGGACGTTCCCGAATTCGAGCGGATGCTGGTTCGGTCGGGCATCATCCTGCTGAAATACTGGTTCTCCATCACCGATGAAGAACAGCAGCTGCGGTTTCTCATGCGGATCCATGATCCGATGAAACAGTGGAAGCTGTCGCCGATGGATCTGGAGAGCCGAATCCGCTGGGAGCAGTATACCAAGGCCAAGGAAGATATGTTCGAGCGCACCAATATCCCAGAAGCGCCCTGGTATATCGTCGAGGGCAACGACAAGAAGCGCGAGCGGCTGAACTGTATCGAGCATCTGCTGACGAAGATTCCATATAGCGAGGTGCCGAGCGAACGGGTCTCGCTGCCGGACCGGGAGTACAAGCCCGATTACGAACGCCGGGTGCTGCCGGATGACCTCTACGTGCCCAAGATCTACTGACGGCAGGCCGTTTGTCGCGTCTGGACAGCCGCCGGGACCGGGCCCTGGCTGCGCCTGATCGGGCGGGCGCGCAGGCGTGGTGCGGGGCTGTTAGGGAAAGCGCAGTCAGGGCGCTGTCTACCCGTGGGCTCTGAGGAGAGAAGGAACCCGGAGCGGCAAATGCCTTGGTTGTAAGGGGGTAAGACAAGCGCCTGATGGGGGGGAGACGCTGCCTGCTCCGGGTTTAAACCACCGGGTGTTCCAGATCCGATGGAGCGGGCAGCTGCTGGGGAAACGCTTCAGCCTGCCCGTGCATTAACCAGACTAGCGCAGTTTTCCAGAAACGAACACACGTATTGCGTGTATTTTTTGATAAAATATTAATTTTATAGGCGACGGATTGTCGCACTCGCTATTTTCGGGGAGGGCAAAAACGACAAACCCCCGCGGCAAAGCCTCGGGGGTCGTCAATTTTGCGTCCAGAACTGCGGATCGAAGGGCTCAGAGGAGGCCTTCGCGCTGTGCTTTCTTACGTGCCAGTTTACGGGCACGGCGAATCGCTTCAGCTTTCTCACGCGCTTTTTTCTCGGACGGCTTCTCGAAATGTTGCTTGAGCTTCATTTCGCGGAAGACGCCTTCACGCTGCAGCTTTTTCTTCAGGGCACGAAGCGCCTGATCGACGTTATTGTCGCGAACACTAACCTGCATGTGGTTTTCACCACCTTTCTAAGTTGAGTTGCAAGGATTTGCAGGAGCTGGCCATATAGCAAGGTCGTGCTAGCTTGTCCAGTGCCGGGCAGGGGCGGTGCAGATGCTCCTGTAGCTGTTTGATGCGTCATTGTCGCTGAGCCGAACAGTCCGGGCGTGTCTGTCCGCGCCGCAGGTGATACCCGGTGTCCAGAAGACGCGATTGCGATTAGAGAGAGATGAGATTTCGGAAGGCGATATCATGACGATTGAGGATCACACCGACCCGCGCTCCGTGCCTGAGGCGGGCGACACCATCGAGCGGCTGCTGAATGCCGCATTACTGCATGTGCCCTTTGATGGCTGGAGCGCCTCGACATTCTCTGCAGCGGTGGCGGACGCCGGGGTTGCCCCGGCGCTGGCGGAGGCGTTGTGCCCACGCGGCGCGGTAGATCTGGCGGTTGCCTTTCACAGGCGTGGTGATCAGCTGATGCTTGAGCGATTGGCGCAAGAGGACATGACCGGCCTGCGGTTTCGCGATAAGATCGCACGGGCGGTGCGTCTGCGGCTGGAGGTCGTCGACGATAAGGAGGCCGTGCGCCGTGGCACCACTTTGTTTTCGCTGCCACAATACGCAGGCGATGGTGTTCGGCTGATCTGGGGCACGGTGGATGCGATCTGGACCGCGCTTGGCGATTCTTCGGAGGATATCAACTGGTACACCAAGCGGGGATCGCTTGCGGGCGTTTATTCTTCGACCGTGCTCTATTGGCTGGGAGACGACAGTCTGAACCACCAGGCCAGCTGGGAGTTTCTCGACCGTCGCATCGACAACGTCATGCAGTTCGAGAAACTGAAGGCGCAGGTGCAGTCCAACCCGTTGCTGAAACCTCTGTTGGTGGGGCCGAACTGGCTGGCCCAGCAGATAAAGGCGCCGAGCGCGCGCGACGACCTGCCGGGCAGCTGGTCGACCCCGCGGCGCTGATGGGCGCAACGTTCTGGTTGCCTGTGCCAATGCAACGTCTTTGACGGGCAGCCGTCCTTTGCTAGGCAGTGACAACAGCGGAGGAATGCCAATGACCGAGATGATGCAGGCGATTGAGATTCGCGAGCCGGGTGGGCCTGAGGTTTTGCAGGGCTGTGCCCGCCCGATGCCGACCCCGGCGCATGGGCAGGTGGTTCTGAAAGTGGCCTATGCAGGCGTCAATCGCCCGGATGCGCTGCAACGCGCGGGCAAATACGCACCTCCCCCGACCGCCAGCGACCTGCCGGGCCTGGAAGCCTCAGGCGAGGTGGTCGCCATTGGCGCCGGGGTCAGCGAGCTGACTGTGGGCGACCGGGTCTGTGCGCTGCTACCCGGCGGCGGCTATGCCGAATATGTCGCGACGCCAGCGGCGCATTGCCTGCCGGTGCCTGAGGGGCTGTCTATGAAGCAGGCGGCCTGCCTGCCGGAGACCTGTTTCACCGTCTGGTCCAACGTCTTTACCCGCGGGGGCCTGCTGGCCGGGGAGCGGTTTCTTGTTCACGGAGGGTCATCCGGTATCGGAACAACCGCGATTCAGCTTGCTTCGCAGCTGGGCGCGCGGGTCTTCACGACCGCCGGATCAGATGAGAAATGTGCGGCGTGCCTGACGCTTGGGGCCGAACGGGCGATCAATTACCGCGATGAGGATTTCGTCGAGGTAATGAAAAGCGAAGGCGGGGCCAATCTGATTCTGGACATGGTGGGCGGCGACTATATTCCGCGCAACGTGCGTGCGCTCGCGGATGATGGCCGCATGGTCCACATCGCGTTTCTGTCAGGTCCGAAGGTGGAGTTGAACTTTGCCCAGGTCATGGCGCGGCGTCTGACGCTGACCGGATCAACACTGCGACCACAGAGCGATCTGGCAAAGGCCCAGATTGCGCGGGATCTGCGCGAGGTGGTCTGGCCACTTATCGAGGCAGGGAAATTCGCGCCGGTGATGGACCAGACCTTTGCCCTGGAAGATGCGGCGGCGGCCCATGCACGGATGGAAAGCTCTGCGCATATCGGCAAGATTGTTTTGGAGGTCGGCGGCGAGGGGTAGGCCCCGCCGCGCGGGCTGATCGTGCAGGCGCGGTTGTCGCCGGCACGTGTCAGGCAACGGCTCGGCGATAGAGATGCCAGGTGGCGTGTCCCAATACCGGGACCACCACGATCATGCCCGCAAACATCGGGATCGCAGCAACCAGCAGCGCAAGCGCGACAATGAGGCCCCAGACCAGCGAGACCCAGAGATTCCGGCGCACCACGCGCAGGGATGTGGCGACAGCGATGGGCAGGCCGACATGCCGGTCCAGCAACAGCGGAAAAGACACAAGGCTGACCGCGAGCGCTGCAAAGGCGAAGATCCCGCCTACGGTGCCGCCGATCACCAGCATTGCCCAGCCGGCACCGGTGGTGAAGATATCCTGGGTAAAGGCCGCCAGAGATGTCGGGGCCTCGGGCCCGAGCGTGCGGTTGTAGATCGCCGCAGCCACCGTCAGCCAGAGGATGCAGAGCGCGGCCAGATATAGGCCCAGCATCAGGATCGACAGGAACGCCGGGGAGCGCAGCACGGCAAAGGCGTCCATCCAGCGCGGTGTGAAACCGGCCTCGCGGCGTGATGACATCTCATAGAGCCCAACGGCGGCGACCGGGCCAACCAGCGCAAATCCGAGGACCAGCGGGAGGATCAACGGCAGGAGGTTCATCGACAGGCTGAGGACAACCAAGGCCACGCCAATCAGCGGGTAGAGAAAGACAAGCGCCATGGCGTCAGATCGGCAGGCCGCGAAATCCTGCCACCCGGCCCGCAGCGCAGCACCGAGGTCTGCCATGTCCAGCTGGAGCACGCGGGGCATCTCGCCTGCCTTGTCACTGCCCAGATGGTCCACCGAAGCGGAGAGATGGGAACTGGTCAGGCCAACGGATTTTGCCAGCCAGCTGATGGGGTTTCCGATGGTTCGTGCCATGATTATTCCTCTCGGGTTCGCGCAGTGCGCGGCAGTCCGGTCAAGGGAGGTGAGCACGACAGGTCCGGATCTGAGGTGCTCTCAGAGTGGTGCATATGCTCAGTCTACCATAAAGACAGCGCAAATTGGGTCACTATGGCGCGAGGGATGCCATTTCCCGGTGCCTCTCCCTGTGCTTCGGCGCAGGAGTCGTCTGGCCGTGCGGATCGCAGCGCTAGCGGATCGGCTCGAACACCGCGTTTTTCTGCGTGCAGTCCCGGATCACATCGCGGCCGCAGGGCACGGGTTTCAGCTCGCGGGACAGACAGATGCGGGCTTCCTGGATGTGGCCATCGCGGCAGGTGATGGTCAGCGTGTCGGGCTTCAGATCGGGGTTGTCCTGCAGAAAGGCCTGTTCCACCAGACTGGCGGGTAGGGTCACGGCTTGGGTCAGCCTGCGAAAGGCACGCGGTCGGTTGATCTCTGCGTAGGCCTGCCGGGAGAGGGCGAAATATTCGCGAGCGGACAGGCCACTACAGGTTCCGTGTTTCTTCCACTGATGCCAGGCGAGGCCGGAGGTCCCCATGATGTCGGCCATCTGCTGCGTCTGCTGGCGGGTCGGCGGCGCCTCTGCGGTGCGGCAGTAGCTCGGCCAGCCACGATGGAACTGCGGCCAGAGCCCATGCAGGGTCCAGCCATGATCGTGGCGGGGGTCGCATTGCTCGGACCGTTTGGCATCGCCTTCCAGCGCACACCAGTTCGGCGACCAGCTGAGACTGAGGACATAGTAGTCGAACTGCCCGGCAATCTCGCCTTCGGCTGTTGCCTGTCTCGGCGATGTCGCGGCAAAGGCGATGCCCAGTCCGACAGTTGCTACCGCAATAAGGGCTGCCTTCAGGGTCCGTTTGATGCCGCGCATTCGCCTCTTTCCTTATAGAAACATCGCGACTATATAGAATTGAAGTTCCCCGACAACGGAAACCGCCCCAAATCGGGGAAGCCTCTTTCAGGCGACGGGAAAGATGTATCTGGGACAACCGTGTTACTAAGGAGATGAGCGCATGGCAAA
Source organism: Phaeobacter sp. JH20_02 (assembly GCF_048056915.1). NCBI lineage: Bacteria > Pseudomonadati > Pseudomonadota > Alphaproteobacteria > Rhodobacterales > Roseobacteraceae > Phaeobacter > Phaeobacter sp. JH20_02. The sequence goes on from NZ_JAYMVP010000029.1 coordinate 103,540, forward strand.
ACCGTTGATGGCCAAGGCGACCGCCGTGTGGCTGGTGGACAATACCACGATCAGCTTCAAACAGATTGCCGATTTTGTCGGTATGCACGAGCTGGAAATCCAGGGCATCGCTGATGGCGATGTGGCTGCTGGCGTCAAAGGGTTCGACCCGGTTGCCAACAACCAGCTGACGCAGGAAGAGGTGGATAAGGCCGAAAACAACCCGCTGCATAAGCTGAAGTTGAAGTTCAACCCGGCTGCTGCCGGTGAAGAGAAACGCCGTGGACCGCGCTACACGCCGCTGTCCAAGCGTCAGGACCGTCCGGCGTCGATCTACTGGCTGGTGAAGTTCCACCCTGAGCTGTCCGATGGCCAGATTTCCAAGCTGGTGGGCACCACCAAGCCGACCATTCAGGCGATCCGCGAGCGGACCCATTGGAACATTGCCAATATCCAGCCGATCGACCCGGTCGCGCTGGGCCTGTGTAAACAGTCCGAACTGGATGCCGCCGTACAGAAAGCCGCCGCCAAGAAGGCTGCCGAAGGTGGTGTGATGAGCGATGACGAACGTCGCAAGTTGGTGTCGACTGAACAGTCGCTGGAGATGGACGCAGAGCCCCGTATGCCGTCGGCGATCGAGGGTCTGGAGACCTTTACCCTCGGTGGCAGCGACAAGCCGAGCCGCGCCGAAGAAGAGGATGTGGTTGACGCTGACAGCTTCTTCAACCTGCCTGCCGGTGGCGATGACGAGGATGACGAGGACGATACGGATCCCCGTTTCTAAGCCACACGCGCCCCTGCACAGGGGTGACGCAAGGTTAAAAAAAGCCACGGGATGCACAGCGTTCCGTGGCTTTTTTGCGTTTCAGGCGCCTTGCCTTCGGGGTGGCTGTGGCGTGGATGCTGGCAGGCCGCTGAGCTGCGGGCAGGCCAATTATTCGACCGTCACAAAAAATTCGCCTTTCGGTGCGGATCGCTGCATTTTTCTGACATTTCTGCCTTGACGCGCGGCCGTGGCTGGCGTACCTCGCACCCCGACGGCGCGGTAGCTCAGTTGGTTAGAGCGAACGACTCATAATCGTTAGGTCGGGAGTTCGAGTCTCCCCCACGCCACCATTTCTCCTTGAAAACAAAGACTCGACCACTGGCATAGTGCCGGGTGACTGCGCGGCGTTTCCGCCTGTGAACATCAGCGTCCAACCGCTGTGTCTGATCAGATATCGCCTGGGCATGGGGCGTGGTCGCGGGCCAAGGGTGGCACGGGCGTGTCAGATGTCCTTGCGGGCGCGCAGGGCCGCCGTGATGGTGCCTTCGTCGAGGTAATCCAGTTCTCCGCCGATGGGCACGCCCTGCGCAAGAGAGGTGAGCCGAACCCGGCCGTTGAGCTGATCGGCAATGTAATGCGCCGTGGTCTGGCCGTCGATCGTGGCGTTGAGCGCCAGAATCACCTCCGTGACGTTCTCGGCCTGAACCCGGTCCACCAGACGGGGAATGCGCAGCTCGTCGGGGCCGACGGCATCCAGCGCCGACAGCGTGCCGCCAAGCACGTGATAGCGCCCTTTGAAGACCGCCGCCCGCTCCATCGCCCAGAGATCCGCGACATCCTCCACCACGCAGAGTTCGCCATTGGCGCGGGTCATATCCTCGCAGATGGTACAGAGATCGCTGGTGCCGACATTGCCGCAGTTGAGGCATTCACGAGCCGTGGCTGCAACGTCACTCATCGTTTCAGCCAGTGGTGTCAGCAGCAGGGCGCGTTTGCGGATCAGGTGCAAGACCGCCCGGCGGGCAGAGCGCGGCCCCAGCCCCGGCAGTTTGGCCATCAGGGCAATCAGGTCTTCGATATCGGTGGTGGAGTTCTTGATCATGCCTAACGCCCCTATCTGCCCCGCTATATAGGCTGATTGCCCTTGGAAAGCACAAGGGGGCGCAGGCAGTCTGTTCAGGTTTTGTTTTACAGTGCCTGCGGGGCAAAAGAAAAGGCGGCCACAGGGCCGCCTGATCGGGTCTGCATGATGCCGCAGCTTAGAACGGCAGTTTGATATCCTTGGGAAGGCCCATGCTTTCGGTCAGCTTGGCCATTTCGTCCTGCGCCTTCTCGGCTGCCTTCGCTTGGGCATCCTTGATTGCGGCGAGGATCAGGTCTTCGACCACTTCCTTGTCGTCGCCGTTGAAGATCGACGGATCAATATCCAGCGCCTTCAGATCGCCCTTGGCCGAGGCGGTCGCCTTCACCAGACCTGCGCCTGCTTCGCCGGTGACCATGACATTGTGCAGGTCTTCCTGCATCTGCGCCATTTTGGTTTGCAGTTCCTGTGCCGATTTCATCATCTTGGCCATGTCGCCAAGACCGCCGAGGCCTTTGAGCATCTGTTTTCTCCTAAGTGCGAGGGCGCAGCGCGCCGTAAGTCATCCCGGCACATATCGCAACTGCAAGGCCGATGAACAAGTGGGGTGGCGCCAAGCAATCTTCTGCAAGGTCGTAGGCTACCGCATAATTCAGCGCGTTTTCGTACCGGTCAATCGCAACGACAAAGGCAAGACCGGCCCAGAGCACGGCAGCGATTGCGAAGGTCGGGCGGTTTCGTGTGGTCAGAGCGATGCCCGCAAGGGCAAGCAACGCAAGGGACACGGGCAGGGTGGAGAGGCCTATCAACTCATCCCAGGCGGTGGCCGGACCATCACCCGGTTTCCAAGATAGTCGTTCCTTATCACAGACTTCTGCAATTGCTGCAGCGGGAAACAGCGTCATTATACCTGCAAAGCAAGTTACTCTTCTTCGAAGGGATCCCATTCGTCCTCGACCTCTGGCAGGGCGTCTGCTTCGACCTCGGCGGCGAGGTCTTCGGCGGTGCGGATCTTGATGATCCTGGCCTTGGGGAAGCTGTCCAGAACGGCCTGTACGATCGGATGTTGACTGGCCTTGTCGCGCAGGGCGTTTTCAACTGCATTGTCGCGTTCGGTGATCGTCTCACCACCGCCTTCGTTTGCGATGGAAATGACCCAGCGTGCCTGAGTCCAGGTCTGCAGCTGCTGGCCAAGGCGTTGTGCCAGATCCTTGGGCGCGTCATCGGTGGGCTGGATGGTGATCCGCCCCGGCTGGTAGGAGACCAGCCTCAGGTAGGTTTTGACATATTCCAGCAGCAGGCCATCCCGGCGGACGCGAATCAGTTCAACGATATGTTCAAAACTGGGGTATCGGGCCAGCGCCTGATCCATCTGCGGCGCAAGGGCAGTGGCCGGTCCGCCGCCCGTGGCGGAGATGGTCTGCGACATCGTCGGCCCGCTGCCAGGGCCGGGCTGATAGCCGGAGGCTGTCTGCCCTGTGTTGTGGCCGGAGTTTTGATTCTGGCCGGTGTTTTGGCCCGCATATTGCCCGGCATGGTGCCCCTGCGCGCCCGCCTGCGGCAGGGGGGCGCCATTGCCGGGGCCAGCTGGTGGCGGCGGCGGGGTGTCCTGAAGCGTGCGCATCAGCTGTTCGGGGGTTGGCAAATCAGCCACATGAGTCAGGCGGATCACCGCCATTTCGGCCGCCATCATCGCGTTGGGGGCGGCGGCAACCTCCTCCAGAGCCTTCAGAAGCATCTGCCACATCCGCGTCAGCACCCGCATCGGCAGGGCTTCGGCCATCTGGCCGCCACGGGCGCGCTCATCGGGGCTGACGGTGGGGTCTTCAGCCGCATCAGGCGTGATCTTCACCACAGAAACCCAATGGGTGATCTCCGCCAGATCGCGCAGCACCGCCAACGGGTCTGCGCCCTCGGCATATTGCGCACTGAGTTCCGTCAGTGCCGCCGCCGCATCGCCGCGCAGGATCATGTCCATCAGGTCCAAGACCCGGCCGCGGTCGGCAAGGCCCAGCATGGCGCGGACCTGATCGGCGGTGGTCTCACCCGCGCCATGGGAAATCGCCTGATCCAGGAGCGAGGTCGCATCCCGGGCAGATCCTTCGGCGGCGCGAGTGATGAGCGCCAGCGCGTCGTCGGCAATCTGGGCGCCCTCAGCCGTTGCGATCTTGCGCAGGAGGGCAATCATCACCTCCGGCTCGATCCGGCGCAGGTCAAACCGCTGGCAGCGCGACAGCACCGTCACCGGCACCTTGCGGATTTCGGTAGTGGCGAAGATGAACTTCACATGCGCGGGCGGCTCCTCCAGCGTCTTCAAGAGCGCGTTGAACGCGCTGGTCGACAGCATGTGAACTTCGTCGATGATGTAGATCTTGTAGCGGGCCGAGGCGGCGCGGTATTGCACCGAGTCAATGATCTCGCGGATGTCTCCGACACCTGTGCGCGAGGCCGCGTCCATCTCCATCACATCTACATGGCGGCCTTCCATGATCGCCGTGCAATGCTCGCATTTGCCACAAGGATCGGTGGTGGGGCCGCCCTGGCCATCCTCGCCGATGCAGTTCATGCCCTTGGCGATGATCCGGGCGGTTGTGGTTTTGCCGGTGCCGCGGATGCCTGTCATGATGAACGCCTGGGCAATGCGATCGGCGGCAAAGGCGTTCTTCAGCGTCCGCACCATGGCGTCCTGACCCACCAGATCGGCAAAGGTCTCGGGCCGGTATTTGCGGGCCAGAACCTGGTATTGACCCGAGGTTTGGTCTGCTGTGTCGCCTGCTGTGTCGCTCATGATGTCTCGTGCCAGATTCGGGGGTCGGTCGTTGATGTCCGGGTAAAGTAGGCAAGCCCGCGCGTGGCGTCCACCGCTGATGGTGGTCGCGGCAGGATAAGGGGTGTGTGCCATCGGGCTTTCAGAAACCATTAGGTGCAGGGCCGACAGATCGCTACATTGGAGGATGTGATCGTCCGGGGGGATTGCTGGCGTAGGATCAGGCGGTGAATTGGCAGTGGGGGCTGACCATGGAGGATGGATCTCAACACGGTGACATCGAAGAGGAGCGGGCCGGGGGCACGCTGATCTTGCACGCGCTTTCGGTGGCGGATGGTATTCTGGCGCTATGCCCGCTGCCCGGTGCAGGGGGCGATTATCGTGGCGATATGGACCACATTCGAGAGTGGCAGCCCGGTTTGGTCATTTCGATGACCACGGAGGAGGAACATGCCGCAGTTGGTGCCGAGACGATTGGCACGGATCTGCAGAGTATCGGCAGCCGATGGATACATTTGCCCGTCCCTGATTTCAGTGCGCCGCCGCCGGAGATCCTGAGCCGTTGGCCGGAGGTCAGCCATCTGGCGCGCAAGGCGCTTGTTGGCGGTGGTCGGGTGCTGGTGCATTGCCGGGGTGGCTGTGGCCGGTCTGGCATGGTGGTGCTGCGGCTGATGACGGAATGCGGCGAGCGGCCGGATCTGGCGTTGGCACGGCTACGGGCCATTCGCCCCTGCGCAATCGAGACCGACGCTCAGATGATCTGGGCGTATGGCCCGAGGCGTATTCCCGGCAAAGGCACCTGACCGCGGCTGTGTGAAACGGGTCGGCGCGGGGAGATGCTCCCGCCCGGATATGACCTTCGGCAAGGTCCTATCCCGTTGGGCGTGGCGCCGCGCAAGCGCGGCGTGCGGTGCTTTCAAAGCGGCGTTCAGCTGACAGCTGCGAGCTGCGGCGGGGTGATCCGGACCATCTGAGGTGCCAGCGGCACAGCCTGTGCCAAGCCGCAGGGGTAATCCGGCAGCTTGGCAAGGGGGAGGCTGTCAGCCGAGGGCAGAAAGAGGGCATCCGCGAAACGGTCAAGACCGGCCAGATCCGCCTCTTGCGAGACACCACAATAAATGCGGATGCGGTCATGTCTGGCGGCAAATCTCGCCTCGCAGGGCCGGTCGCAGGCGGTCAGCTCGCATGTCCCGGCAATTTCGAAATCCTCGGTTGTGACGGCTTTTGCCTGTCCCATGGCGGCGGCGAGGCGCGCAATCATGCGCTCTGCCGCCGGGCAGGGTTGCCCCAGATGTAGGCAGGTGCTCAGGGAATAGCCATGTGTCGTATCAGTCCAGTTCATTGCGCCCTCCGCGCGAAGGAGGGGATGAACGGTCAGAGCTGGCAGGCCAATCGGCGGACATGCAGACCCTGCCAGGACACCCCGCCCGGTTTCGAGTTTCTCATCAGATGGCAGGTCTCCTGACTCGCGGGTCGCGGCAACTTCGGGGCCTTCCCAACACCGTGGGATCCAACGGGATCCGTGGCATCAGTGGCATGGTCCGAGGTTGCTCACCGCTTACAGTTGCGGGGGCAGTCGCGGCATTGATCCGGTATGTCTACCATCTCGCACCGTGTTCCCTTTTCATCCTGATCGCGTGGCAGCGATGCAGGAACCATCTGCCACTAGGGCTAGCGGCTGGCGGGGCGAGTCGTCAAGCGCTACGTCAGGGGATGGGGTATTTCTTCGGCGTATTGCCTACCATATCGGGGCGGAGTGGCGCCCCGTGCCACTATATATAGCGGCAATGCCAGAGTCGTTTGGTGTGGTGGATCAGCGGCCAAACTGGCAAGAAGCAGCTAACTCTGCCGTGGGCGGCGACTGAATGTCGGGGATGGGGGGAGGTGAGAGGTTGGACATCGACCCAAGCGGGGCTCGTTGTGGCTGCTTCCTTCCGGATCTGACCAGGTTGGCGAGGCGCTTGCCCGCGCCAACCTCTCACTGGTCGATATAGGAGGGCAGAGCAGGAATGGCAAGCCCGTCTGACCGCAATAAGGCGCATGGCAGCGGGCGCATTCAGGCGGGGATCAGAGCTTGACACCGATCCTCAAAAATCCGTCGGTGGTTGTGCCGTACAAATTGTGGCGGGCCGGGTCGAGATCGGTGAGATATGTGCGGGCGCCGGGTCCGGTAAAGATCTCGACCTCGGTCGAGGGGTGATTGGACAGCCGCCAGGGGGGCGGCGCTTGTTCCAATGGATCGCGCATCAGGCGCCCGGCGACATAATCGCAAATCACGTCCCTGACCCGCAGGGGGGGCGTCGGCAGGCGGGTCGCGGCCTGGGCCATCGTGAAGTTGCCGCCGCCGCCAATGCGGTAACTGCTTACTGCTACGGCGAAATGTTGGTTCTCTGGTATTGGAGCCCCTTTCCAGCGCAGATTGCGGATTCGGTGATTGCTGGGGTCAATCAGCTCACCATCGCTGGCAAATCTGGCAGGTACGGAGACATCGATGTCGTATTGCAGCCCAAAGATGACATCAAAGTTGTGACCGGCCCGGTCCGTGTCCAACAGCGGGTCTCCAGAGGTGCCCGGCGCGATCTGATTGAAGAGACCCGCCGACATTTCCAGCCAATCGCGCAGCTGGGCACCATTCAGAACCACCGTGCGCAGCTCGTTCGGGAAGGGCTGGATGTCGACGACATGGCGCATGTACATCTGGCCGGCCGGTACATCTGTGTAGTTGGACGGACCTGACCGGGCGCCGAATTTGCCGGGAGCGGTCGCTGAGAGCAGTGGCAGGTTTCCGGCAACGGTATCTCGCAGGGCGGGGCGCACCGCAGCGGCCTGGGCCCAGGCCACCAGCGCGAGGGCCTGATCGCGACCAAGGAAGGTGAAATAAGAGTGCAGCGGTCTGCTGGTGCTGCCGACAGGCTGGGCCATCCGCCTGCGTGTCTCTGCGTGGTCTTCTGCGAGGGCGTCGACCATGACGGGGTCTTCGGCCACCAGGGGAACGAGCATGCCACCCGCGCCGGCGATGGTCTTGCGCCGGGCGATAGGGCGCAATCTGCAGGTGGTTTTGGTCACGGTCCAGCGGCCCGATTGCAGCTGGACGTGCAGGTCGATCACGCCGAGGTGTGAGCCATGGGCACCCGGCATCACCACAGGCGCGGATACGGGATGGCGCGGATCCGGCAGGGTCAGATGAGTGTGCCCTCCGATGATGGCGTCCAGAACGCCAAGATCTGCAAGCGGGTGGAGTGCGTTCTCAATGCCGTATCCGGTAGTTTGCTCTCCGATACCTGTATGGGCCAGCGCGATGACGATATCGCAGCCCCTGGCGCGCAACGCGTCGGCCTGCCGGGCGGCACATTGCACCATGTCGTCGATGGTGACGCGACCCTGCAGCTGATGCGCGGCCCATTTCAGGGTTTGCGTCGGCAGAACCGAGAGCACGCCGATCCGAAGCGGCAGATCCTCCGAACCGGGGAAAACGCGTTCGAGCACTGCGGACTGGCAAAAAGGCAAGGAAGCCTGCGGATCCACCAGCTGCATATTTGAGCAGATGACGGGGCAGGAGATCTGCAGCAAGGCCTGCCTGAGCTGATCCAGGCCGAAATCGAAATCATGGTTGCCGAGCCCGATCGCATCGTAGCCGAGTAGGTCGAACGCGCGGGCAACCGGGGCCGGGCGGGTCTCGCTGAGCTGCATCGGGCGCTCTGCTATCGGGGTGCCGAAGATGCTGTCGCCATCGTCGACAAGCAGTGTCGCGGCGCCTTTGGCAGCGGCTTCCTCGCGCGCCTCAGCGATCAGTGTGGCAACACGAGAGAGCCCCAGGCTTGGGTCGGGGCGATCAGAATAATAGTCGTGACTCAAAAGATTAGCATGCAGATCCGTGGTCGCCAGAATGCGCAGGAATCCGACCTTTTCGTCTTCGGTTTGATCCGATCCTGTCATATTGCGTTTCTTAGCGGTCTCACGGCGAACCCCGGGGTGGCATTGATTGCCAATTTATTAACAAGCCTGTTTGCCTGTTTGAAGCAATCAAATGTGACGCCCGAAAGTCGCTTGTTGCCGAAAATTCTAATCAATCGCGTTGCTTTCCACTTGAGATGCTGCGGAATTACGGTTTTCACCTGTTGCGAGGGGTCAGGATATTTCTAGATCACTGTGGCGCAGAGGAAACAGATTATCATCTCATAGATGTATTTCTCTGCCAGATTCAGGTGCTGCGACACATCCGTGCGCAGACGTAGCAGCGGGGCAGCGCGATGCGACAGGCGGAACAAGTGACATTTGGTGGCAGCGGTCTGGACCGGGCCGCACAGCTCCGGGATGATCCGGCGGCCCTGACAACACGCTGGCAGAGCGAAAATTGCCGTATCCTTTTGATTTGGAGAGGGAAACCGCTATGTACGCTACCCGAGGCGGGAGTGGAGAGCGGCGCTGTGCCGGATGCTCTGGCTTGGATCGGGTCGGATCATCCCCTGGCGACGACTGGTGTGGGGCAGGCGGTCTTCCTGGGATGCTGTGCTGCTGGTTTGGCACGGTTCTCGCTTGATATCAGTGGATGGCAGCCAGACAATCATGACGAGAGCGCGCTGCGCAGCTTTGTCGACAACAGTGAACAGCGGCACCCGGATTTGCCCACTGACACGGGGTTTGTGGAGCTGCGCCGCATCATGGCACAACTCAGCCGCGAGGACGCCGAACTGGCAGCGATGGCACGGGCGGTGTTCGGCTGGCATCACAGCCATGGGTTCTGCGCCTGTTGTGGCGCGAAAAGCAATATGGCGCAGGCTGGCTGGCAGCGGCTTTGTCCCAGTTGCGGTGCGGCCCATTTTCCGCGTACCGACCCGGTGGTCATCATGCTGATCACCCATGGTGATGCCGTTCTGGTTGGTCGCTCGCCGGGGTGGCCGGAGGGGATGTATTCGCTGCTGGCCGGTTTCGTGGAGCCGGGAGAAACGCTGGAAGCAGCCGTGAGACGCGAGACGGAAGAGGAAACAGGGGTGAAGGTCGGCGCCGTCAGCTACCTGTCCAGCCAGCCCTGGCCGTTTCCTATGTCGTTGATGTTCGGCTGCGCGGGCGAGGCTCTGGGGCGTGAGATCACCATCGACCCGAAAGAGATCGAAGCGGCGCGCTGGGTTTCGCGGCAGGAGATGATGACGGTTTTTGAAGGGGGCCATCCTGAAATTCGCAGACCGCGCAACGGCGCAATTGCACATTTCCTTTTGCAGAACTGGCTTGCAGATACACTGGATTGAGACGAATAGTAGAATTCAGCTCAAGACTGCTATTGGATCTTGCAGATCCGCCGTAACGACAGGATGCCCATGGATTTCTCCAGCAAAGAAGACATCGACGCACCTATCGCCGAAGTCTTTCGGTCGATTTCTGATTTCGAGAGCATGGAGCGGATGGCGTTGCGTCGGGGTGTCGATGTGCAGCGCCTGGGAGATGCACAGCATCCGGAGAACGGGCTGGCCTGGGACATCGAATTTCAGTTCCGCGGAAAGAAGCGCAATCTGCATCTGTCGCTCAGCACCTACGAGCCGGTAACTCAGATGATTCTGAGCGGCACGGGTAGCGGGATGGATGGCACGATGGATATTGAGCTGCTGGCCCTGTCGCCCCAGCGCACCCGGCTTTCCGTGACCCTGACGCTGACACCGAAGACACTGTCAGGGCGTTTGATGGTTCAGTCGCTGAAACTGGCCAAAACCAAACTCAAGCGTGGTTTCAAGAAGCGGGTGTCCGAGTTCGCCAAGCAGACGGAAGAGCGCGTCAATCGTTCAGCCTGAGCATGGCCCGCGGGCCAACCGGCTGCTGGGTTGGATTCGGGATGACCGATCCGGGGCCGGTAGCTGAGGCCGCCATCGTCGCGTTAGCCGCGACGACACCGGTCAGAACCGGTCGTCATTGGCCGGGTAGACACCCAGTATTTCAATGTTGGTGGTGAAATAGGCCAGCTCGTCCATGGCGAGCTGCACATTTGGATCGTCGGGATGACCGTCGATATCTGCATAGAACTGGGTCGCGGTGAAGGACCCGTCGACCATGTAGCTCTCCAGCTTGGTCATGTTGATACCGTTGGTCGCGAATCCGCCCATCGCCTTGTAGAGGGCTGCCGGGATGTTGCGGACCTGAAAGACAAAGCTGGTGATCATGCCGTGGTTGCCACGGCGCTCCAGATTCGGCTCACGCGACATGGTCAGGAAGCGCGTGGTATTATTGCCATGATCCTCGATATGGCGTGCCAGCACCTCAAGGCCGTAGATCTCTCCGGCCAATTCGCTGGCCAGCGCCGCATGGCTCTTGTCGCCTTGTTCAGCGACATCGCGCGCGGCGCGGGCGTTGTCCGGGCTGACGCGGCCGCGAATGTTGTTTTCGCTGAGGAAACGCGCGCATTGCGGGAGCAGCACCAGATGCGAATGAGCGTCCTTGATATCCTCAAGCCGCGCACCAGGAACGCCAAGAAGATTGATATGCACCCGCACAAAGGCCTCATCAATGATGTGCAAACCGCTGTGGGGCAGCAGGCGGTGGATATCCGCAACGCGCCCGTAGGTGGAGTTCTCCACCGGCAGCATCGCCAATTCGGCTTCGCCGTTGCGGACAGCGTCAATGGCATCCTCGAAGTTGCGACAAGGCAGCACGTCCATGTCGGGGCGCTCCTTGCGGCAGGCTTCGTGGCTGTAGGAGCCAAGCTCCCCCTGAATGGCAATTCTATGGGTCATAACTGCGACATCCGTGCAAAACTTCAAAAACGGGCGTTTCGTCGCGCTGTCTATACCTTGCCACTTGAGAGGGGAAGCCTTAGACACCCTCCCAGACAGCTGAAATGGACTCGCGATCATGTTTGACACGATGACCCTTACCAAAGCGACCGCAGGCTTTTGCGGCGCTTTCCTCGTGCTCCTGCTAGGCAAATGGGCCGCAGAGGGGCTCTATCACACCGAAGCTCATGGCGAGGCTTCCTATGTGATCGAAGTGGAAGAGGCAGGTGCGGAAGAAGTAGTTGAAGTCGTCGACTTCGGCGAACTGATGGCCGCAGCAGATGTTGGCAAAGGTGCCAATGTCTTCAAGAAATGCTCCGCCTGCCACAAACTCGAAGCTGGTGCCAATAGCACCGGTCCTTACCTCTACGGTGTCGTTGGTCGCCCGATTGCTGCCGCAGATGGCTTTGGCTATTCCGCGTCGCTGGCGGGGATGGGCGGCGAATGGACAGCTGAAGAGCTCGATGCCTTCCTGACCAAGCCGTCGCAATATGCGCCGGGCACCACCATGAGCTTCAGTGGCCTGAAAAAACAAAGCGATCGGGTGAACCTGATTGCCTATCTGGACAGCCTCGACAACTGATTTCAGTTGCCTTTGCCCATGATCAAAAGACCGCGCCAGTTGGTGCGGTCTTTTTGCTTTCGGGGTGTGCTGGCGCGGATTTGATGTCTAGGCAGGCGGGTTCATGCCCTGACATCAGTTGACACACGGGAAATTCAGCCAATCTGAACTTGAATGTAGGGGGCCGGCCCGCTTAGCTTTGGGACAGAGAATGATCCTGGCAGCGAAGGCCGGACAATGGAGGTATTGGCAGATGAAGACGCCCACCACACCGCGTCGTGCCGTTTTGGCCCGAGCGATTGATCCGCAACCGCTTTTCCGGGCCGTGATGACAGGGTTTGCCGCATTTGCGATGCTGGCACTGGCCGCCACCCTGGGACATGCCGAAGACAAGGTAATCAAAAGCCACGGGTTCACCGAATTTGGAGAGTTGAAATATCCCGAAGGCTTTGAACATTTCGACTACGTCAATCCAAAGGCGCCCAAAGGGGGCGAACTGTCTCTGTCGGCGGTGGGCACCTTTGACAGCATGAACCCCTATACCCGCAAGGGTCGGGGCGGCGCGATGTCGGCGGACCATTTTGAATCGCTGATGATTGGATCCTATGACGAGCCGGGATCCTACTATGGGCTGCTGGCCGAAAGCCTTGAGTATCCCGAAAGCCAGGATTGGGTGATTTTCAACATGCGCCCCGAAGCGCGGTTTTCGGACGGAACCCCTGTCACGGCTGAGGATGTGGTGTTTTCCCACAACCTGCTGCTGGAGCAGGGATTGCAGTCCTATGCGGAGGCGGTGAAGAAACGCATCCCCAAGGCCGAGGTTCTTGGCCCGCATCGGGTGAAATTCTACTTTTCGCCGGATTTCCCGCGCCGGGCGATGATCACGCAGGTCGGCGGCACCTCGGTGTTCTCCAAGGCATGGTTCGAGGCAGACCCGGAGAACCGCCGCCTGGATGAGCCGCGTCTGGATCCTGGCATCGGATCAGGTCCCTATGTGGTGGAAACGGTCGATGTGAACCAGCGCATCATCTACAAACGCAACCCCGACTATTGGGGTAACGACGTCAACGTGAACGTCGGGCGTCACAACTATGACCGCATCCGCATCGAGTACTTTGGCGACAGCGTTGCCGCGATGGAAGGGTTCAAGGCAGGCATTTACACCATGCGGCCAGAAAACAGCTCCAAGAGCTGGGCAACGTCGTATGAGTTCGATGCGGTCAAGGAGGGGGATGTGGTGAAGGGGGAATTCCCCGATGGCAATGTCCCGGCCGCCAGTGGGTTTGTGATGAACCTCCTGCGCCCCAAATTCCAAGATCCGCGCGTGCGTGAGGCGGTTCAGCTTGGCTATAATTTCGAATGGACCAATGACAGCCTGCAATATGGGCTGTTCGCGCAGCGCCATTCCTTCTGGCAAGACACAGCGCTGGAAGCCAAGGGCCTGCCCGAGGGGCGCGAACTGGAGGTGCTGAAGGATCTGGGCGATCTCATTGATCCAGCGCTGCTGACCAGCGAACCGGTGATGGCTCATAGCTCCAACCCGGATCGTCCGGCGGATCGGCGTAACCTGCGTCGGGCCATGAAGCTGCTGGATGAGGCGGGATGGACTGTTGGCAACGACGGTCTGCGTCGCAACGCCGAAGGAGAGCTGCTGAAGCTGGAGTTCCTGATCGATTCGCCGACGATTGAACGGATCGTGCAGCCCTATATCGCCAATCTACGCCAGATAGGGATCGACGCGATTTCCAACCGGGTCGATTTTGCGCAATATACCAGCCGCCGTCGTGAAAAAGACTTCGACATGATCACCTACGCCTACCCGAAATATCTGCAACCTTCGACCGGGCTCTATCAGCAGTTTGGGTCTGACGCGCACGAGTTTTCGGTGTTCAACCCGGCTGGAATGGCGGACCCAGCAGTTGATACGCTGATCGGCGCGATCGTGAAGGCAGAAGAACAGGAAGAACTATATGCCAACGTGCGTGCCCTAGATCGCGTCCTGCGCGCCAAGCGGTTCATGGTGCCGACCTGGTATCTGGATGTGAACTGGGTGGCCTATTGGAATTTCTATGAGCAGCCAGAGACGCTGCCGCTGTTCGATCTGGGGCTGAGTGATGTCTGGTGGGTCAACGCCGAGAAAGAAGCGGCATTGAAATCCTCCGGCGCGTTGAGGTAAGCGCCTGACATGGCAGCCTATATCCTTAGACGTTTTCTTCTGGTGATCCCGACCCTGTTCGGGATCCTCGTCATCAATTTTGCTCTGGTGCAATTTGTGCCGGGGGGGCCGGTTGAGCAGATGATCGCGCAGCTGGAAGGCGGCGGTGACGTCTTTGAAGGCTTCGCCGGGGGCGGCGGGGATGCGGGCAGTGAGGCCGTTGCCGCCAATGACAACTACGCTGGCCGACAGGGGCTGCCGCCGGAGCTGATCGCAGAGCTGGAACGGCAGTATGGCCTGGACAAGCCGCCGTTGGAGCGGTTCCTCCTGATGGTCGGCAACTACATGCGCTTTGACTTCGGGGAGAGCTACTTTCGCAAGATTGATGTGATGGATCTGGTGCTGGAGAAAATGCCGGTGTCGATCTCCCTGGGGCTCTGGTCGACGCTGATCGCCTATCTGATTTCGATCCCGCTGGGCATCCGCAAGGCGTTGCGCGATGGCAGCCGGTTTGACACCTGGACCAGCGGTCTGATCATCGCAGCCTATGCGATCCCCGGCTTTCTGTTTGCGATTCTGCTGCTGGTGCTGTTTGCCGGCGGCTCTTACTGGCAGATCTTTCCACTGCGGGGGCTGACCTCCGACAATTGGGAGAGTCTCAGCCTGTTTGGCAAGGTGGCGGATTATTTCTGGCACATCACGCTGCCGGTAGTCGCCTCGACCATATCCGCCTTCGCCACGCTGACGCTGCTGACGAAGAACTCCTTTCTGGATGAGATCAAGAAGCAATATGTCATGACGGCACGGGCCAAGGGGCTGAGCGAGCGGCGCGTGCTCTACGGCCATGTCTTCCGCAATGCGATGCTGATCGTGATCGCGGGTTTTCCGGCAGTCTTCATCGGTGTGTTCTTCTCCGGCAGCCTGATCATCGAAACGATCTTCTCGCTCGATGGTCTGGGGCGGCTGGGGTTCGAGGCGGCCGTGGCGCGCGACTATCCGGTGATCTTTGGCACGCTGTTCATCTTTGGTTTGATGAGCCTTGTTGTCGGCATTATCTCCGACCTCATGTATGTGATCGTCGATCCGCGTATCGACTTTGAAAAGAGAGAGGGCTGACAGATGGCTTTGTCTCCGCTCAACCAGCGCCGCTGGAACAATTTCTGCCGCAATCGCCGGGCTTTCTGGTCGCTGTGGATCTTCTCGGTCCTGTTTGGCATTTCGCTCTTTGCCGAGTTCATCGCCAACGACAAACCGATGCTGGTCAACTACCGTGGTTCATATTTTACCCCGGTGTTCAATTTCTACCCGGAGACAGTCTTTGGTGGCGATTTCCAGACCGAGGCGGCGTATCGCGACCCTGAGGTTCGGTGTCTGATTGCCTCCGGCGGAATCGAAGACTGCTTTGACGACCCCGAAACTATTCTGGAAGAGATCGAGGCCGGTACATTTTCAGCCGACGGGTTTGTCGAAGGATGGGCCATCTGGCCGCTGATTCCCTATTCGTTTAACACCACGGTCGACCGGCCCGGTGCGGCACCGCTGCCACCGAATGGAGAGAACCTGCTGGGCACCGATGACACCAAACGGGATGTGCTGGCGCGGGTCATTCATGGTTTCCGTCTGTCGATCCTGTTTACCCTGATGGTCACCGGTGCAGCAACATTGGTCGGTATTGCTGCGGGTGCGGTTCAGGGGTTCTTTGGCGGATGGCTGGACCTGATCTTTCAGCGCGTGATCGAGATCTGGGGATCCATCCCGCAGCTCTATGTCATCATCATCATGTTTGCGATCCTTGGGCGCAGCTTCTGGCTGTTGGTGGTGTTGATGATCCTGTTCAGCTGGACCGCCCTTGTGAGCGTGGTGCGGGCCGAGTTCCTGCGCGCGCGAAATCTGGAATACGTCCGCGCTGCCAAGGCGCTCGGGGTCGGGAATATGACCATCATGTTCCGCCATATGCTGCCCAATGCGATGGTGGCGACGCTGACGTTTCTGCCTTTCATCGTGACGGGCACAATTGGCACGCTTGCAGGGCTGGACTTCCTCGGCTTTGGCCTGCCGTCCTCGGCGCCCTCGCTGGGCGAGCTGACCTTGCAGGCAAAACAGAACCTGGAGGCGCCCTGGCTTGCTTTCACCGCGTTTTTCACCTTTGCCATCATGCTGTCGCTGCTGGTCTTCATCTTTGAAGGGGTGCGCGATGCCTTTGACCCGAGAAAGACCTTCTCATGACCGGTTCAGGCTCTAATCCGCAGAATAGAGGCGTCGCGGCCTCCTGTTCGCCGCCGTGCGATGGTGCGACCCGCAAATGCTCCAACCCATGGGCAATCCGATGACAACACGCGATCAAACTGCGCCGCTATTAAACGTCGAGAACCTGTGCGTGTCTTTCCGCCAGGATGGAAAGGTGACCGAGGCCGTGCGCGGTGTGTCCTTCTCTGTTGGTCGCGGCGAAACAGTCGCGCTGGTGGGGGAGAGCGGGTCCGGGAAGTCGGTGACTGCGCTGTCCACCGTGTCATTGCTGGGGGACAGCGCCACTGTCAGCGGGTCTGTCACCTACGACGGACAGGAAATGGTCGGCGCCAGTGACCGCCGCCTTCGGCAGGTGCGCGGCAACGATATCAGCTTCATCTTTCAGGAGCCGATGACCTCGCTCAACCCGCTGCACACGATCGAGAAACAGCTGGCCGAGTCGCTGGCACTGCATCAGGGGCTGGCGGGCGCTGCGGCGCGGAACCGGATTTTGGACCTGCTGAACCGGGTTGGTATCCGCGACGCTGAAACCCGTCTCGATGCCTATCCGCATCAATTGTCGGGTGGTCAGCGCCAGCGGGTGATGATCGCGATGGCCCTGGCCAACCAGCCCGATATCCTGATCGCGGATGAACCCACCACCGCACTGGATGTCACGATCCAAGCCCAGATCCTTGAACTGCTCGCGGACCTGAAGGCCAGCGAGGGCATGGGGCTGCTGTTCATTACCCACGACCTGAGCATTGTGCGCCGGATCGCGGATCGTGTCTGTGTCATGCAGGCCGGAGTAATTGTCGAGACCGGACCGACAGCTGAGATTTTCGCCAATCCGCAGCATCCCTATACCCGCAAACTGCTGGATGCCGAACCCACAGGCCAGCCGGAGCCGGTGCCTCAGGATGCTGAAGAGTTGGTTCGGACCGAGGATCTGAAGGTCTGGTTCCCGATCCAGAAAGGCTTGCTGAAACGTACCGTCGGCCATGTGAAGGCTGTGAACCCGACATCGCTTTCGGTGCGGGCGGGCGAAACGCTGGGCATCGTCGGCGAAAGCGGCAGCGGCAAGACAACGCTGGCTCTTGCCATCATGCGGCTGATTGCGTCGGACGGGCGTGTGGAGTTCCAGGGACAGGATCTGCGCCAATGGTCTACGAGGGATCTGCGGCGGCTGCGTGCCGATATGCAGATCGTGTTTCAGGATCCTTTTGGCTCGCTCAGCCCGCGTATGACCTGCGCGCAGATCATTGCCGAAGGTCTGGCAATCCACAATGTCGATCAGGATCGGGATCCTCGGGATCTGGTGGCTGAGGTCATGACGGAGGTTGGTCTCGATCCTGCCTTTATGGATCGTTATCCGCATGAGTTTTCCGGCGGCCAGCGGCAGCGGATCGCCATTGCGCGAGCCATGGTGCTGCGGCCGAAACTGGTCGTTCTGGACGAACCCACATCGGCGCTGGACATGACGGTACAGGTTCAGATCGTCAACCTGCTGCGCGACCTGCAAAAGCGCTACGGGCTGGCCTATCTGTTCATCTCCCATGACCTGAACGTCGTGCGCGCGATGTCGCACAAGATGATCGTGATGAAGCAGGGCGATGTGGTGGAGGCGGGATCGGCTGCGGAACTCTTTGCCAACCCGTCGGATCCTTATACGCGGCAGTTGCTCGCTGCGGCTGGATGAGGGCTTGTTTCGGCGGATAGGCCGGATCCTGAGCTTTGGTTCCGATGGTATGGGGGGCGCGACAGTTTGGCAGATCCGGCTTGCTGAAACGGCTGAGGCTGTCGCCGGCGCCTAACCTGCTGAGATAGCTAACAAGACTGCCCTGCACGGGTTATGTGGTGGGGCAGCCGTCCGGTGGGTTGGCACATCATGCCAACAAACGCGGCGTCGCCAATTGTGATTTGCGCGGCACATGTTTAAGTTGGTGGTTGCAGGTTGGCTTTGGCCTTGGCGCAGATCAAATCGGATCAATCATGAACGCTCCTACCATTCACAATGTGAACTGCGGCGATTGCCCCATTCGTCACCGCGCTGTTTGTGCGCGCTGTGATGCGGATGAATTGGAAGTCCTGGATTCGATCAAATACTACCGCACATATGAGGCCGGTCAGCCGATCACCTGGTCCGGCGACCGGATGGATTTCGTAGGGTCGGTTGTGTCCGGCATTGCGACCCTGACGCAGACGATGGAAGATGGCCGCACCCAGATGGTCGGCCTGCTCTTGCCCAGCGATTTTGTCGGGCGACCGGGGCGCGATACGGCTGCCTATAATGTCGTGGCGACATCCACGGTGGTCATGTGCTGTTTTCGCAAGAAACCGTTTGAGGACATGATGTCCCAGACGCCGCATGTGGCGCATCGGTTGCTTGAGATGACGCTGGACGAACTGGACGCGGCGCGGGAATGGATGCTGGTTCTGGGACGCAAGACAGCGCGCGAAAAAATCGCCAGCCTTCTGTCCATTCTGGCCCGGCGCGATGCGTCCCTACAGCGCCACAAGGACAGCAACCGGCGGGTATTCGATCTGCCGCTGACCCGGGAAGCAATGGCTGACTATCTGGGGCTGACGCTGGAGACAGTCAGCCGACAGGTCTCAGCCCTGCGCAGGGATGGTGTCATTGAACTGGAAGGCAAACGGCATGTGACCGTGCCTGACATGGGCCGCCTGATGGAAGAAGCCGGCGACGACAGCGACGGGGGCTGTCTGATCTGACTTTCCGATAGAGCGCATGAGCAAGGGGCCAGCAACCGCGGCCCCTTCTTTTTTGGACCGCAGCTAATGCGCCATCAGAACCGGGACTTTGGCCTTCTCAAGCATGTTGCGGGTCGCACCGCCCAGGATTGCCTCGCGGAACCGGGAATGGCCGTAGGCGCCCATTACGATCAGATCGGCAGCCGTATCCACGGCGTGGCGGTTCAGCACATCGGAGACCCGGGTCATTGTTTTGCTCAGTACGTCGATCTCACATTTGACCCCGTGGCGTGACAGCATCTGGCAGAGCATTCCACCTGGATCGGAACGTTCTGGGCCGTGCTGCGGCGGATCAATCACCACCACACGCACCACATCCGCTGCCTGAAGCATCGGCAGCGCCTTGCGAATGGCGGTCATCGCTTCGATGCTTTCGTTCCAGGCAACCAGAACGGTTTTGGGTTGGTCGGGTAGTGGGCAGTCATCGGGAACCACCAGTACCGGCGCGCGGCCTTCGAATAGGGCGGCCTCGACGATGGCCTCCGCTTCGGCGGGGCGATCCTTGCCATAGGGCTGGCCCAAAACGACAAGATCAGAGAACCGCGCCATTCGTGCAACATGACGGCCGATATCGGCCATTTGCGCGACACCGGTCTCGACGTTGAAAGTCACGGCGGATCGCGTCAGCCGCTCGGTGGCGGCGGTTTCGATCTCGGCGACCTCCTCTTTGGCGCGGGCAAGGGTCTCCTGCAGTACCATCGCGTTGGCACCGGCGTAGTAGTACCCGGTCTGGGTGCGATCCACCCCCAGGCACAGGGCATCCAGATGGCCGTCGCTCAGGCGGGTCAGCGAGATGGATTGCTCCAGCTGGGCTCCGGTGTTTGCGGGTGTGGTCAGCACAGTCAGTAGTGTTTTGTAGGACATATTAACCTCACATGAGTATGAGCGACCGCAACAAACTTGTGGTTGTGCCGCGTGTTGCGCCATTGTGAAGGTGCTTCTCACATTCTGCGGCAAACCGTCTTGATACAGATCAAGGCGTTGTCCGGCGCAGTTTTGCATTTAAGGCTCAGAAAAAATCTGTCTGACGCGACCCAGAGAATCGTGTCGGGCAAGGAAAAGGGACGCAAGATGTCTAATTATATCAAGCTGATCGCGCTTGGTTTGGTCACGCTCTTTGCGATGATCGCGACCAATTACGCGCGGGATTTGGCCTATCAGGTTCATGCGATCATCATCATGATCGTGGCTGGTGGGCTGTTTCTATACACCCTACAACACACCGATGAGCCTGTGACTGCAACGGGATCGTTACAGGGCGAGTACTTTGACAGTGTTGTACGCGCCGGTGTGGTCGCAACCGCGTTCTGGGGTGTGGTCGGGTTTCTGGTCGGGGTGTTCATCGCCTTCCAGTTGGCCTTTCCGGTCCTGAACTTCGAATGGGCGCAGGGGCTGGCGAACTTTGGGCGGCTCCGTCCATTGCATACCTCGGCGGTGATTTTCGCCTTTGGCGGTAACGCGCTGATTGCGACATCTTTTTATGTGGTGCAGCGTACCTCCGCCGCCCGTCTCTGGGGGGGCAATCTGGCGTGGTTTGTGTTCTGGGGCTATCAGCTCTTCATCGTGCTGGCGGCGACCGGATATCTCTTCGGCTCGACCCAGTCGAAGGAATATGCCGAGCCGGAGTGGCACGTTGACCTGTGGCTGACCATCGTCTGGGTTGCCTATCTCGCGGTGTTCCTGGGCACCGTTATCAAGCGCAAGGAGCCGCATATCTATGTGGCCAACTGGTTCTACCTCGCCTTTATCGTCACCGTGGCGATGCTGCATCTGGTCAACAACATGACCATTCCGGTCAGCATCTGGGGATCCAAATCCGTGATCCTTTGGTCCGGTGTGCAGGATGCGATGGTGCAGTGGTGGTATGGCCACAATGCCGTCGGATTTTTCCTGACTGCGGGCTTCCTTGGCATGATGTATTATTTCGTGCCCAAGCAGGCGGAACGACCGGTGTTTTCATACAAGCTGTCGATCATCCACTTCTGGGCGTTGATCTTCCTTTATATCTGGGCGGGTCCCCACCATCTGCATTACACCGCGCTGCCGGATTGGGCGTCGACCCTTGGCATGGTGTTCTCCATCGTGCTGTGGATGCCCAGCTGGGGCGGCATGATCAACGGCCTGATGACACTGTCGGGTGCCTGGGACAAGCTGCGCACCGACCCGGTGATCCGTATGATGGTGATCTCGATCGGCTTTTATGGCATGTCCACCTTTGAAGGTCCGATGATGTCGATCCGCGCGGTGAACTCGCTGTCACATTACACCGACTGGACCATTGGTCACGTTCACTCCGGTGCGCTTGGCTGGAACGGCATGATCACCTTTGGTGCCCTCTACTTTTTGGTGCCGGTCCTGTGGAAACGTGAGCGCCTCTATTCGCTCAGCCTGGTGTCCTGGCACTTCTGGCTGGCGACAATCGGCATCATTCTCTACGCGGCGTCGATGTGGGTGACCGGCATTATGGAAGGCCTGATGTGGCGTGAAGTGGATGCCAACGGGTTCCTTGTGAACTCCTTTGCCGACACCGTGGCTGCAAAGTTCCCGATGTATGTGGTGCGCGCCCTCGGCGGGGTCCTGTTCCTCGCTGGTGCTCTGATCATGTGCTACAATCTCTGGATGACCGTACGACGGGCGCCGGCCAAAGAGGCAAGCCTGACCGTTGCGGTTCCGGCTGAATAAGGAGGGCCGGACAATGGCAATTCTCGACAAACATAAAATCCTCGAGACCAATGCGACCCTCCTTCTGGTGTGCAGCTTTCTGGTTGTCACCATCGGTGGGCTGGTCCAGATCGCACCGCTGTTCTGGTTGGAAAACACCATCGAAGAGGTGGAAGGCATGCGCCCCTACACCCCGCTGGAGCTGGCCGGGCGTGACATCTATATCCGCGAAGGCTGCTATGTCTGCCACAGCCAGATGATCCGCCCCATGCGGGACGAAGTGGAACGTTACGGTCCTTATTCGCTGGCAGCGGAGTCGATGTATGACCATCCCTTCCAGTGGGGGTCCAAACGGACCGGCCCGGATCTGGCCCGTGTGGGTGGCCGCTATTCTGACGAATGGCACGTGGATCACCTGCGCGACCCGCAGTCGGTTGTCCCGGAATCGGTGATGCCCAAATATGGCTTCCTTGAGAACAACCGGATTGACGGCGAATACATCGGCGATGTGATGGCGGCGAACGCTTTTGTCGGTGTGCCCTATTCCGACGAGATGCTGGAAAATGCAGAGGCCGACTTCCGCGCCCAGAGCAATCCCGACGCCGATTATGACGGGCTTCTGGAGCGCTATGGCGAGAAGGTCAGCGTCCGCAATTTCGACGGTCAGCCGGGGATCTCCGAGGCCGACGCGCTGATCGCTTATCTGCAAATGCTGGGGACTTTGGTTGATTTCTCAACCTTCACCCCCGCAGCCAACCGCTGATTGGAGGCAGGCATGGATATCTACACTCTGCTTCGGGAATTTGCGGACAGCTGGATGTTGCTCTTTCTGTTCGTGTTCTTCCTGGCTGTTGTGATCTGGGCGTTCCGCCCCGGCAGCAGCAAGGTCTACAAGGACACCGCCAACATCCCCTTCCGGCATGAAGACAAACCCGCCCCAGAAATGGGTAAAGCCAAGGAGGCGCGGTCATGAGCAAGAAAGTGAAGAAGTTCGAGGACGATCCGAATACCACCGGCCACAGCTGGGACGGGATCGAGGAGTTCGACAACCCGATGCCACGTTGGTGGCTCTGGACCTTTTACGCGACCATTATCTGGGGCATTGGCTATACCATCGCCTATCCGGCCTGGCCGGGCATCCAGTCTGCGACTGCCGGTGTGTTGGGCTGGAACTCGCGGGCGCTGGTGGCAGAAGAAATCGCCGCGGTGAACGAGGCGAATGCCCCGATCAACAGCCGCCTTGAGGAGATTGAGCTTGCGTCGATTTCCACCGATCCCGAGCTGAACGGCTACGCGGTCTCGGCTGGTTCTGCGGTGTTCAAGACCTGGTGCGCCCAGTGTCACGGTGCCGGTGCCGCCGGGGCCAAAGGGTATCCGAACCTGTTGGATGACGATTGGCTTTGGGGCGGATCGATCGAGGATATCCACGCGACGATCGCCCATGGGATCCGCAACGAAGAAAGCGACGAGGCGCGTTATTCGGAGATGCCGGCCTTTGGTCGCGATGAGTTGCTGGAGAAGGAACAGATTGATCAGGTCGTGAACTTCGTGATGTCGCTTTCGGGCGATCCTCAGGATGCGACGAAGGTGGAGGCGGGCGCGGTGGTCTTTGCCGACAATTGCGCCTCCTGCCACATGGAGGACGGTACCGGTGACCGTTCGCAGGGCGCTCCGAACCTGGCCGATGCCATCTGGCTCTATGGCGGGGATTACGCAACCCTGACAGAGACCGTCCACAATTCACGTTACGGGGTCATGCCAAATTGGAACACGCGTCTGACCGAGGCGCAGATCCGCGCGGTTTCGGCTTATGTGCACCAGTTGGGTGGCGGCGAATAGCTCTGCCTGTTTCGTGTCGCTAGATATAATCTCTGGGGCTGCCTTCGGGCGGCCCCATCTGTGTTTTGATAAGGTGAGTGGTGGCGGATTTTTTGCTTGAAGCTACAGTTGCTGTAGAGTTTAGCAGGGTGGGGCAACCAGATAGGTGACCCCATGTCAGATACCCGCTTCCTTACCGCAACCTCTATGCTGGATATCACCGCGCCAGCAATTTCTGCTTTGATTTCAGAGCGTGGCTGGCAGCAGCTCGCACCCGCTGACCGGATCGGCGCCGCCTATACCTACGTCCGCAATGATATTCTGTTTGGCTATAACATCGCTGATACGCGGACAGCATCGCAGGTTCTGGCGGACGGCTACGGCCAATGCAATACCAAGGCAACCTTGCTGATGGCGCTGCTGCGGGCGCTTGGCATTCCGTGTCGTCTGCATGGCTTCACCATTGATAAGAGCCTCCAGCGCGGTGTTGTACCCGAACTGGTGTATTGGATGGCTCCGCGCAATATCCTGCATTCCTGGGTTGAGGTTCAGTTGGACGGCCAATGGATCAACCTGGAGGGTTTCATCCTGGATCAGGGCGTGCTCGGGGCTTTGCAGGCGGCATTTCCGGGGCGCGACACGCTATGTGGCTATGGCGCTGGCACCGATTGCCTGCAAGCGCCGATGGTCGCATGGCAAGGGCGCGACACCTATATTCAGAAAACCGGGATCAATGCAGATCTTGGTGTGTTCGATAGCCCGGATGCCTTCTACGCCCGCCACCGGCAGGACCTGCGCGGCATACGCGGTTGGCTCTATCGGAATGCCATTCGTCATTGGATGAACCATCGGGTCGCCGGGATCCGTCGCGGGCAGGTGCCGGTACTGCCAGGTGGGAGCAGTACATTGGAGCCGCAGTTCTCCAGTCCGCTTCTTGCCGCGGACACCGGCCCGTATTCAACAGAGGGAGAGTAGATTTTGGCCGGTCTTTGATCCCGGTCAAATACAATGGACGGGATGCCGGATAGTCTTGCCTCATCAGACAGTGCCACCGATGTGCCCTTTCCAGCGCCGGTGGCCGTCCAGTCCGCCACCTGTCTTGCAGGGAAACGGACCCAGCGTCGGCTTTTCGATCTGTTCGCGCGTTTCCTGAAAAGCCGACGCTCTCGCTATCCCAAGCGTTCATCTCCATATGCGGTGCCGGTTGCTCAGCCGATTGGGTTCTATCCCGCTGGCCACAATCACGCTAGGCTTGTTCCCGGAGCGCGGGACCGGTGACATTTCGCGGCTGCGCCCTGGTGTCACATCTGCGACGTGGCGACGCGGCCGACCGCGGGGAGAGGAGCGCAAAGGCCTCTACTTTATGGATTTATTGGGCGCGCCGTGGTTTCGGACGGAATGCCGCGCCCGGTTGACGATGTCGTCGCGACGGCAAAGATGTGTTCCGCATACGCGTTTGATCCACGTCAAGGTTCGTCCGGGGCGCATCTGGGACAACCGCTGCAACAATGCAAGATTTGGAGTGAGTCCGTGAGCGATTCCGATCCCGCCCCCAGCCTATATGCCGCCAGAGAGCCGATTTTCCCCCGCCGCGTGTCCGGCGCGTTTCGTAACCTGAAGTGGTATATCATGGCGGTAACGCTGGGGATCTACTACCTGACGCCTTGGATCCGCTGGGACCGTGGTCCGGCGCTGCCCGATCAGGCGGTGTTGCTGGATCTGGCCAATCGGCGGTTTTACTTCTTCTGGATCGAAATCTGGCCGCATGAGTTCTATTTCGTTGCGGGCTTGCTGATCATGGCAGGGCTGGGGTTGTTTCTGTTCACCTCGGCGCTGGGGCGTGTCTGGTGCGGCTATGCCTGCCCGCAGACGGTCTGGACGGATCTGTTCATCCTGGTCGAGCGCTGGGTCGAGGGGGATCGGAACGCGCGCCTTCGCCTGCACCGCCAACAGAAGCTGGATTTTCGCAAGGCGCGTCTGCGGATCACCAAGTGGGTGCTCTGGCTGTTGATTGGTCTCGCAACCGGGGGGGCCTGGGTCTTCTATTTTGCAGATGCACCGACGCTGCTGCATGATCTTGTCACCGGGAATGCGCACCCGGTCGCTTATACCACTATTGCCATCCTGACCGGGACCACTTTCCTGTTCGGTGGTTTTGCGCGTGAGCAGATCTGTATCTACGCCTGCCCCTGGCCACGCATTCAGGCGGCGATGATGGACGAGGATACGCTGACCGTCGGCTACCGCGAATGGCGGGGAGAGCCGCGCGGCAAACCGCGCAAGACCGATGAGCCGGGGCTGGTCCACGGCGATTGCATCGACTGTATGGCCTGCGTCAACGTCTGCCCGATGGGGATCGACATCCGCGATGGTCAGCAGATGGAATGTATCACCTGTGCGCTTTGCATAGACGCCTGCGATGATGTGATGGAACGGATCGGTAAGCCGCGCGGGCTGATCGATTATATGGCGCTCAGTGACGAGGCGAATGAGCGCGCTGGTCATCCGCCCAAGAACATCTGGAAGCATATCCTGCGCCCGCGCACGCTGATGTATACGGCACTCTGGGGGGGCGTTGGTCTGGCGCTCCTGTTTGCCCTGTTCATCCGTTCGGACATCGAGTTGACGGTGGCCCCGGTGCGCAACCCGACCTTTGTGACGCTCTCGGACGGCTCGATCCGAAACACTTATGATGTGCGGTTGCGGAACAAGACTGGAGAGCCACGCCCGTTTGAACTTTCGATCAAGGGAGCGCCAGGCATGCAGCTCACGCTGGAAGGCATTGATGGCTCGATCGTCACGGTGCCTGCCGATACCAGCCTGCTTCAGCGCGTTTATATCGTGGCACCGAAATCCGCCGATGCCGCCGCAGCGCGCAGCACGCCGGTGCGGATCTGGGTTGCAGATATCGACAATGGCGAACGTGCGTATAAGGATACCAGCTTTAACGGGAACGGGAGCAGCCAATGACCGAGGGCAAACCGACACGACAGTTCACCGGCTGGCACGCGCTTATGATCTTCGGCGGCGCCTTCACCGTGATTATCGCTGTCAATATCGCGCTGGCGGTCAATGCGGTGCGGACGTTTCCCGGGCTGGAGGTCAAGAACAGCTATGTCGCAAGCCAGAGCTTCGATGCCCGTCGCGATGCGCAGCAGGCTCTGGGCTGGTCAGTCTATGCCTCGGCCGCCGGGGATCAGGTGAAACTGGAGATCACCGATGCCAATGGCGCACCGGTTGAGGTGGCACATTTGGCAGCGACACTCGGCCGTGCCACCCATGTGAAGGATGATCAGACACCTGATTTTCGCTTTGACGGTACGGCCTATGTCGCAGCTGCGCAGCTGAGCGCGGGCAATTGGAACATCCGAATGGTGGCCCGGGCCGAGGATGGCACCGAATTCACGCAGCGGGTCATCCTGCATGTGGCGCGGTAACTGGCCATGAGCACCGCCTTTGGCCCCCAACTGGCCGCATGCCCCGGCTGCGTCGCAGCGCCAAACGGCGCGGTTGAGCAGGCGCCGACCGAGGCACGTCTGGCCCTGTCGCTGCCCAGTATTCATTGTCAGGCCTGCATCTCCACGGTGGAGCGGGGTCTGAATGCGGTGCCGGGCGTGCGGAGCGCTCGGGTCAATCTCACTCTGAAACGCGCGCTGATTGAGGCCGATCCCGAGGTGCGTGCGCTTGATCTGGTGCCAGTATTGGAACAGCTTGGGTTCGAGGCGCACGAGCTTGACCTGTCGGCGTTGGGCGCGACCGAGACCGATCAGGCGGGACGTGAGCTGCTGATGCGTCTGGCGGTGGCCTTCTTCGCGTCGATGAATGTGATGCTGCTGTCAGTCTCGGTCTGGTCAGGGGCAAGCGATGCAACCCGTGACATGTTCCACTGGATCTCTGCGGCGATCACCTTCCCGGCGATCATCTTCGCCGGGCAGCCTTTTTTTCGCAACGCCTGGCAGGCTTTGCGGGTGGGGCGGCTCAATATGGATGTGCCGATTGTTCTGGCAATCGTCCTGGCGCTGGTGACCTCTCTGTGGGAGACCTCGCTCTCTGGTGAACACGCCTATTTCGACGCGGCGCTGACATTGACGTTCTTCCTGCTGGCCGGTCGCTATCTGGACCATCGTACCCGCGCCGTGGCGCGTTCTGCTGCCGAGGAACTGGCGGCACTGGAGGTCCCGCGCGCCCTGCGGCTGGATGAGGCCGGGCAACCGGCGGAGGTTGCCGTTGCCGATCTGGCCATTGACGATCGTATTCTGGTACGCCCGGGCGGTCGGATGCCTGTGGATGGTGTCGTCCTGGACGGGCAGTCGGAACTGGATCGCTCTTTGCTCACCGGTGAAACGCTGCCGGTTTTTGCCGAAGTTGGGAGCCTTGTTTCGGCGGGTGAGGTCAATCTGACCGGACCCTTGGTTGTGCGCGCGACCGCCGTCGGGGCCGAGAGCTCCCTGCATCAGCTTGCCGATCTGGTCGCCATCGCAGAGTCCGGGCGGTCACGCTATACGTCGCTGGCGGATCGCGCGGCGAAGCTATATGCGCCCGGGGTTCATATCCTGTCCGCGCTGGCCTTCCTTGGCTGGTATCTCTTTACCTTCGACATGCGAGTGGCGCTGAATATTGCCGCTGCAGTGCTTATCATCACCTGTCCCTGCGCGCTGGGGCTGGCGGTCCCTGCGGTGACAACTGCGGCCTCGGGGCGGCTGTTCAAGAAAGGCATGTTGATCAAACACGCAACTGCGCTGGAACGTCTCGCTGAGGTCGATATCGTAGTGTTCGATAAGACCGGCACGCTGACCAATGGCAACCCTCAATGTGATGACTTCGACCAGCTGTCTCTGCCAGATCAGCGGTTGACCTATGCGCTGGCACAGGGGTCTGATCATCCGCTGTCGGTTGCAATCTGCCGTGCTGCGGAACAGGCCGGGATTGAGCCTGCGTTGCTGACAAGGCAGGAAGAGGTGCCGGGATTTGGCACCGAGGGGCAGCACGGGGGGCAGCGGGTGCGTCTGGGGCGCGCGGCATGGGTTGGCGCGGCGCCGGGGCAGAAGACCGCCGCCTATCTTGATCGCGGTGATGGTGCGCCACAGGCTTTGACGTTTTCGGATAGTCTGCGTCCCGGCGCCGCTGCGGCGGTAGAAGCGTTGCAGGCGGCGGGGAAGGACGTCTGGCTGATTTCGGGTGACACTGAAGGAGCGGTGAGCGAACTTGCAGGCCACCTCGGGATCCAGAACTGGATGGCCTCCGCCTTGCCGCAGGATAAATGCGATCAGGTCTCGGCCTTGTCCAGCGCGGGCCACCGGGTGCTGATGGTCGGTGATGGTTTGAATGACACTGCTGCGTTGGCGACAGCACATGTGTCCATTTCGCCCGCTTCGGCGCTGGATGCAGCGCGGGTTGCGTCGGATATCGTTCTGCTGGGACAGGATCTGGCCCCCATAGCCGAGGCCTGCAATGTCGCGCAGAAGGCAACCCGACGCATTCGCGAGAACTTTCGCATTGCGACACTCTACAACGTGATCGCGGTTCCCTTGGCTGTGGCAGGGCTTGCGACCCCTCTTGTGGCTGCCTTGGCGATGTCGACATCGTCGATTACAGTATCCCTGAACGCGTTGCGCCTGCGCTGATGATGACCGCAGGCGACCGGCAGCCCAATTCAAGAGAGCCAAGATGAGCGTACTTACCTATCTGATACCGATCTCCCTTTTCCTGGGGGGCGTGGGACTTGTCGGTTTTCTCTATACTGTGCGCTCGAACCAATATGACGATCCAGAAGGTGATGCGCGCAGGATTCTCAGCGACGAATGGGATGATCACCCCAAGCCGTGATTGAACGCTCGCGTGATGGCACGGACCTGCAAAAGAAAAGGCGCCTTCTGGCGCCTTTTCCTATTGGCTTTGTGGCCCGCTTCAGGAGGGGCCGACCGTTTCGCAGGTGATGTTGCGGGCAGAGAGGCGGCGGCAGGCGAGGGCCGCACTCTCCTTGGTCATGCCAAGAAAATTGGCATCAAAGCCACGAGGTGTCTTAACAACTTTGCGCAGGCTGCCATCGAGGGTTGCCATTTCGGCAAGTGCCGTGCGCAGCAGCACTTTTTCGGCCTGATAGCGGCTGCCGTAGCGGCCCACGTTGATACCCCAGTAGCGCCCGCCCGAGGTCGAGAGCCGGGTGACAACCACGGGTTCCGGCTCGGCTGCGGTCTGGTTCGTGGCCAGCCGTGCCGGACGGGCCATGGGGCGCAGACCTACAAAGGGGCGTGGTCTGGCAATCGGAGCAGCCGTTTGTTCGGCTACGGCCGCTACGATTTCTGCCTCGGCGATGGCCGCCGTGATGCTGGCCTGTAGAACATCGCGATCCAGCTTCGGCGGTGCCTCTGCTGCTGGGATTTCGCTGGTGGTCGTCTCAGTCTCAGCCTCGGTCTGAGCCTCAGCCAGCACCGTTGCGGCCTCAGGTTCAGCGGCGCCTGGACGGCGTTTGGGGCGCAGGCTGGTTTTCACCAGACCCGAGACGCGAATGGTCTTGCCCGCCGCCCCGTCGGCAGCCGGTTCGTCAGCGCTGGCCAGCTGGGTGCCAAGACCACGATTGCCCTGATAGGGCGGGCGCGCCGGCCGCCGCAATTTGGCGCTGCTTGGCGCGCGGCGAAACCCAAGATCGAGGAGTTCAGCGACTTTGGCATTACGAGAGGTTGATGATTTGCCGCCAAAAACAGTGGCAATGATCCTTTCGTTGCCACGTTCTGCGGAGGCGACGAGATTGAAACCTGCGGCCCGGGTGTAGCCGGTCTTGATCCCGTCGGCACCGCGATAGGCCGCAAGAAGACGACGGTTGGTGTTGGGCACGTTGCGCACACCGGCATCCGCCGAACGGCGCGAGAACAGATTGTAATACTCGGGATAATCATAGAGCAGATGCCGCCCGAGCGTGGTCATGTCACGCGCGGTGGACAGATGCCCGTTCTGGGTGAGGCCATGGGCGTTCTTGAAGGTGGTGCGAGACATCCCAAGCGCCTTGGCCGTGCGGGTCATGCGGCGGGCGAAGGCGGCTTCCGATCCGGCGAGTGTCTCGCCAATGGCAGTGGCGGCATCATTGGCGGATTTTACGGCAGCGGCCCGAATTAGGTAGCGAAAGGCGATGCGCTGTCCGGCCTTCAAACCCAGTTTCGACGGTTGCTCGGATGCGGCGTTACGGCTGATCTTCACCTCTGTATCGAGGCTAATCTCGCCGTTGCGAATGGCTTCAAACGCAATATAGAGCGTCATCATCTTGGTCAGAGAGGCCGGGTGCAGCCGGGTGTCTGCATTTCGGGAGTGCAGGACTTCGCCCGTCCGGGCGTCGATGACCATCGCGGCATAGGGGGCTGCCATCGCACTGGGCGGCGCAGTTGCGACCATCGATAGGAAAATAACCAGTCCCAAGACCCAACGCCCCAAACGGGAATACACCCGCAAAGCGCGGATCAGCGGAGTCCGCCTGACCTGCACGATATCTGCCATTTTTGCCTCTTGTCGCCGGTTTTCCGACTGACGTTTTTGCCTGTATTAAAAAAGCGTAGCACAGGGTCACTTTGGAATAAACAGCCCGGTTTTTAAGGAAAAATCGAGTTCAGAGTTTGCTCTTCGACATCTAGTGGTGCGCTGCAATGATGACCACTAGATCGGCGGTTGGTTAAGGAAGTGTTAGCGAAAAAAATTGCTGCGGCGCGTGCTATTGGCGGTTGCACGCCTGCGTCTGGTGCCCTGCTGCAACAAGGCACGGCCGACACGCCGCCCATTGAGCGATTCCAGCAGGGCATGACGGGCTGAATCAGCGAGTCTGTCAGGGGTGATGCGGTCCTGTCGTGTAGAAAGGCCCCGTGTAGGCCAGCTCCAGAGAGAAGGCGCAGGGGGTGGAGATTCGTGCTGTGATTGCGGTTTTCAACGCCGCAAGCAGCCTGTTGGAAAATGCGGCATCGCGATGGGGTTTAACCAGAACGGAGACCTTCACCACAACATGGCTGTGATGATAGGCGTCGGTCGGATAGCCGCGTCCCTTGCAATCACCGGCCCCATCGTCGTGGGATAGGATGACCTGTTCGATTTCTGCCAGGATCGCGGGGATGTCGAGATCCAGATCGCTGCTGTATTTGATTTCGGCGTGGGGCATTGGTGTGTCCGTTTGTTGAGTGGTGAAGGCGAGAGTCGCGATAGCGCGGATCAGCCGATCTCAGCCACCAGCGCGGGCAGTGCGCCCAGATCCGCGATTTCGGTGTATCGAGGGCTATGGGTCGGCGCCGGAGCAAACTCGACCTCCCAGATCAATCCATGCGGCACATATGTGCCCCAGCCGCCTGCCTCGATTGCCGGGACCACGTCCGAACGCATGGAATTGCCAACCATCATCGCCCGCTCCGCGCCATCGCCGTGGCGCAGGAAAATATCGGCATAGATCTGCGGCGTCTTCTCCGAGACGATTTCGACCCCGTCGAACAGATCACCCAGCCCGGATTGCGCCAGCTTGCGCTCCTGATCCAGCAGGTCGCCTTTTGTGACCAGCACCACCCGGTGGCTGTCGGCCAGAGCTTCAACCGCTGTCCGCGCGTTCTCCAGCAACTCGATAGGGTAGGATAGCATCATCTGCCCGGCGGTGATCAGCTCCTGTATGACGCAGGCAGGCACTTGGGCCTCTGTCACGTCAATGGCGGTTTCAATCATCGACAGGGTGAACCCCTTAACGCCATATCCATAACGCCCGAGGTTCTGTTTTTCCGCTGCCAGCAGCCGCTCCCCCAAAGCCTGCGAATCGAGATCATCGGGAACGTGATCCATCAGCAATTCGGCAAAGCGGTCCTGGGTGATGCGGAAAAATCGTTCATTATGCCAAAGGGTATCATCGGCATCGAAGCCAATTGTTGTCAATTTTCGAGTCAATCCGACACTCTCAATCTCTTTTCCTATCCATCAGAAAGGCTATATAAGCGGGACATCAAAATCCATCCACGATCGGAAGTCTGTGCCAATGCTGCATACGCCAGTTATGATGTCGGATCATTCAGATGACGATACCGATCTCGGTGTCCTGACCAAGACCCGACCCAAAACGCAGCGTCCGCCGCGCTACAAGGTGCTGTTGCTGAATGACGATTACACTCCGATGGAGTTCGTGGTCATGGTGCTGGAACGGTTCTTCAGCATGACCCATGCCGAGGCCTTCGAAGTGATGCTCACCGTTCACAAGAAAGGCGTCGCGGTGGTCGGCGTTTTCAGCCATGAGATCGCCGAGACAAAAGTGGGGCAAGTGATGGATTTTGCCCACCGCCATCAGCATCCGTTGCAATGCACGATGGAAAAAGAAGAATAAAAAGAGGCTTTTAGATGTCTGTTCGCCTGTCCCTGGCCGTCGAGACGGGCGGATTTTCCGTGCCCGACTCCGGCCGCATCGTTGTGTTTCACCCGCTGTCCGACCTTGACCTGTCGGCGCTGCCAAAAGAGCGGCTGCTGATCGTACAACCCTTTGCGCCCGATCATATTGCGCTGGCGGGCCAAGGCTACGATTGCGTGCCCGAACTGCCTGCGGACGAGCGATTCGCGGCAGCGGTTGTTCTCTTGCCACGGGCGAAGGCTCTGGCGCGCGCGCTGCTGGCCAAGGCCGCCGAGGTCTGCGACGGCCCCGTGCTTGTCGATGGTGGCAAGACCGATGGGATCGATTCGGTGCTGAAGGCGCTGCGTGCCCGCACCGAAGTGTCGGCCCCGATATCAAAGGCACACGGCAAGGCGTTCTGGTTCGACGCGACGCACTCCGATCTGGCGGACTGGCAGGGCGCAGCTGCCCAGGTCGAGGGTGGTTTTCAGACGGCTCCCGGTGTGTTCTCCGCCGATGGCATTGATCCGGCTTCGGCTCTGCTGGTCGCCGCACTGCCGGAGAAGCTGGGCCGCAATGTGGTCGATCTTGGGGCCGGGTGGGGCTATCTCGCCGCTGCGATCCTGCAACGCGAGGGCGTGACGGCGCTGCATCTGATTGAGGCCGATCATAATGCCCTCAGCTGTGCGCGAAAGAACGTCAGCGATCCCCGCGCCCACTTCCACTGGGCCGATGCCCGCAGCTGGTCTGCGCCAGAACGGGTTGATTGCGTCATCTCCAATCCGCCGTTCCACACCGGGCGCACGGCAGAACCGTCGCTCGGACAGGCGTTTATCACTGCGGCGTCCGGTATGCTGGCACCGTCAGGGTCGCTCTGGATTGTTGCAAACCGGCATCTGCCCTATGAGGCGACGCTTGCCGAGCAGTTCGTAACAGTCGATGAGGTCGCCGGGGACAATCGGTTCAAGGTTCTGCGGGCCAGCCGACCGCGTCGTCACCGTCGCTGACAACGACCAAACACAAAGGGTGGTTCCTTTGTTTCTGTCGGCAGTCTAGGTTGCTGAAAAACGGGGTGGTGCCGTGGCGCCCCCCGGATCCTGACGGAGATCATTCATGTCTTTTTCCATTTCCGGCAAAACGGCCATCGTCACCGGTTCGGCCAGCGGCATCGGTCTTGCCATTGGCAAGCAATTCGCAGCAGCCGGTGCCAATGTCATGTTTGCCGATACCGATGAGGCGGCGCTGCTGAGCGAGCTTGGCACGCAAGCGGATGAAAGCAATATCCGGTACTTTGCCGGGGACCTTCGGGAACGGCTGACCATTGCCAATCTTTTGTCGGCAACCATTGATGCCTTCGACGATATCGACATCCTGGTCAATGGCGCACGGCAGGTGGTGCCGACCGATCCGCTCGACCCGGAAGACAAGTCGATGGAGCTGCTGCTCAACGAGACGCTGTTGCCGACCATGCGCCTGTCGCAACAGGTCGCACGGCGGATGATCAAACAGGGTGAGCAACGCGACAATGGCGGGCCCAATGGCGCCATCATCAACCTGTCATCCATCGCCGCGCGCCGCTCGCACCCGGAACTGCTGGCCTATTGTGTGGCTTCGGCTGCGCTTGATCAGTTGACCCGGTCGCTGTCGGTTTCGCTGGCCCCTCATAGGATCCGGGTCAACTCCATTGCGTTCGGCTCTGTAATGAGCGCGTCGATGCAGGCGACGCTCAAGGATAATCGCGCCTATCGGCAGGATATCGAACGCCATACCCCCTTGGGGCGTATTGCCTCTCCCAGTGAACTTACCGAGGCGGCGCAGTTCCTGGCCTCTGACGCGGCGGCTTTTATGACCGGCCAGATCGTTACCCTGGACGGTGGCCGCACGCTGCTGGACACTGTCGCGGTGCCGGTCCATTAAGCGGCTTTCACCTTTGCGCATATAGGCGACCAGATGAGCATTGAAATGATCGACGAAAAAGCCCGAGCGGCAGCTTGGTTCAGATCCTTGCGTGATACGATTGTGGCCGCCTTCGAGGCGCTGGAAGACAGCCATGCCAGCGGCCCTTTCAGTGATCAGCCTGCCGGCCGTTTCGAGGTCAGCGAAACCACGCGCTCTGCCGAGGATGGCAGTGATGCCGGTGGTGGCCTGATGAGCGTGATGCGCGGCGGTCGCGTCTTTGAAAAGGTCGGCGTGAATATCTCTGAGGTCTACGGCACATTGGGTGAGCGCGCGCAGAATGCCATGGCGGCGCGCAAGGGCATTCCGGGGATGAAGGACGATCCGCGCTTCTGGGCCTCTGGCATCTCTCTTGTGGCACATATGCAGAACCCCCATGCCCCCGCGGTCCATATGAACACGCGGATGTTCTGGACCCCGCATGCCTGGTGGTTTGGCGGGGGGTCTGACCTGAATCCATGTATCGAATACGATGAGGACACCGCCCATTTCCACCGCATGCAGGAACAGCACCTGGCGGCCCATGGCGCCGGGCTGTATCCCCAGCTCAAGGTCTGGGCGGATGAGTATTTCTACATCCCTCACCGGCAGAGGGCGCGCGGGGTTGGCGGCATCTTCATGGATGACCGCAACAGCGGCGACTGGGAGGCGGATTTCGCCCTGACGCAGGATATTGGCCGCGCCTTCCTTCCTGCCTATCTGCCGTTGGTCGAAAAACGCAGGCCGATGGCATTTGGCGCAGCGGAGAAAGACGTCCAGCTGGTCCATCGCGGCCTCTATGCCGAGTATAATCTGGTCTATGACCGCGGCACCAAATTCGGCCTGGAAACCGGCCATGACGCCAATGCGGTCCTGATGAGCCTGCCGCCGATGGCGAAATGGGTCTGATCAGGGCGCGCGATCTCCTGCTGATGGCGCGGGCGCGCTGTCTTGATCATTGCTCTGAACGGGCTGGCGGGCTTTACTGAACCAAAGCGAAAATCGCAGAGATCGGGCAGGTCGGGATGAGCAGATTTTGGTGGGTGCTTGCAGGGATGATGGTCCTTGCCGCTTGTAGCGGCCGAACAACACCGGTTGCGCCACCGACACCGCCAATAGGCCAGCCGGTGCAGCCCGGAGAAACCACCGCCAGCCTTGCCGCGGCGCGGGCGCGGCTGATCACCCACCCTAAATTCGCCGACAGCGATCCGCACCCTTGGGACGGGCGCACGCCATGGTCGTACCCCATCCATGGCATCGACGTCTCACGCTGGCAGGGGGACATCGACTGGCGCCGGGTTCGGGCTGCAGGCATCAGCTTTGCCTATCTGAAGGCAACAGAAGGCGGTGATCTCACCGATCCGAAATTCCGCGATCACTGGCGTGCCGCACGACAGGCGGGCGTCAAACGCGGCGCCTATCATTACTTCTACTTCTGCCGCCCGGCCGCGGAACAGGCGCGCTGGTTCATCCGTCATGTCCCCCGCGACAGCGCGGCCCTGCCGCATGTGCTGGACATGGAGTGGACGCCGCATTCTCGCACCTGCACCAAACGTCCCTCCGGCGCCAGGGTGCGGGCGGAGGCAAAGCGGTTTCTGGACCTTCTGGAAGCGCATTATGGCCAGCGGCCTGTGCTCTACACGACGGTGGATTTCTACCGTGAGACCAGCATCGGCCGCCTGCGGGATACTGAGTTCTGGTTGCGCTCGGTCGCGGATCACCCGCATGTCACCTATCCCGGTGCGCTCTGGCGGTTCTGGCAATATACCGGCACCGGACGCGTGCCCGGGATCACTGGCAACGTCGACCTCAACGTCTTTGGCGGCGGGCCAGAGCGTTGGCTGCGCTGGTCGGGGCAGATCTGAGCTGCACCGGCCGGGCCATCTTCTGGCTCAAAATATCCCGGAGCGCGAGGCAGCGCCTCGCATTCTACTGCCGATCCTGGTGCTTCCAGTCGAAAAAGCCCGCTCCGGCCTGCGCCAGAAGTTTCGCGGCCATCTCGCGGCCCAGCTCCGCACCGTCTTCGAGCGCACAGGTCTGATCGTCATTGATCGCTTCCGATCCGTCAGGGCGCAGGACTTCGCCGCGCAGCCTCAGGCTGTTGCCCTCCAACGTCGCAAGACCAGCGATCGGGGTCTCGCAAGAGCCATCCAGCGCGGCAAGAAATGCGCGCTCGGCGGTCAGGCGCAGCCCGGTCTCGCGGTCATGCAGAGCCGCCAGCATATCACCGATACGGCTATCGCCCTGTCGGCGCTCAATGCCAATGGCACCCTGGGCGACGGCGGGTAGCATGTCTTCTGGGGGGATGGCGGTTGCAGGAACCTGATCGGCGCCAAGACGGTTGAGCCCGGCCATCGCCAGAAAGGTGCATTCGGCCACACCATCGCGCAGTTTGGTCAGCCGTGTCTGCACATTGCCACGAAATTCCACAACCTTGAGATCGGGACGCCGATGCAGAAGCTGTGCGCGCCGCCGCAGTGAGGAGGTGCCGACAACGGCGCCTTCGCGCAGCTCCGCGATGGATGAGACATTGGCGCAGATGAAAGCATCACGCACGTCTTCACGCGGCAGATAGGTGTCCAGCAGCAACCCCGCAGGCTGCGCTACGGGCATGTCCTTCATGGAATGCACTGCAATGTCGATGGCACCGGACAGCAGGTCCTCTTCGATCTCCTTCGTGAACAGCCCCTTGCCACCCAATGTCTTCAGCGGTTTATCTGCCGCGATCAGCGCCTGATTGTCACCGCTGGTCTTGATCACGACAATGTCGAATGCGTCCTGTGGCAGATCGAAGGCGGCCATGAGCCGGGCGCGGGTTTCATGGGCCTGGGCCAGCGCCAAAGGCGAACCGCGGGTGCCGATTTTCAGGGGCGAAGCGGGGGAGGGCAGATCGATCTGTGTCATATATCGACCCTTAATAGCGACATAATGCCATGACAAGCACCGGTCCTGCTGCCCTTGACAATTTGCCGCCAAGGCTAGACCTCAGATGCAACACAGATATGAGGGTGATCATGGCCGAACAGAAGAAGCTGCTGCGCGCATTGGCGGGCGAGACACAGGATGTGCCGCCGATCTGGATGATGCGCCAGGCGGGCCGCTATTTGCCCGAGTACCGCGCCACCAGGGCTGAGGCCGGCGACTTTCTGTCGCTCTGCTATAATCCGGAACTGGCGACTGAGGTGACGCTGCAGCCGATCCGTCGCTACGGTTTCGATGCAGCGATTCTGTTTGCCGATATCCTCTTGGTGCCGCAGGCACTCGGGGCTGATCTTTGGTTCGTGACCGGCGAGGGGCCGCGCCTGTCGACGGTCACAACGGAGAGCGATTTTGCCAAGTTGGGACCGGTCAGCGACATCCATGAGACGCTGAACCCGATTTATGAAACCGTGCGGCTGCTCTCGGCTGCCTTGCCCCGCGAAACCACGCTGATCGGCTTTGCCGGAGCGCCCTGGACCGTCGCGACCTATATGATCGCGGGACGCGGCACGCCGGATCAGGGGCCTGCGCATCTGCTGCGTCAGGAAAAAAATCCGCTGTTTGAAGCGCTGCTGAACCGTATCACTGAGGCGACGATCGAATATCTCTCGATGCAGATCAAAGCCGGTGCCGAAGTGGTCAAGATCTTTGACAGCTGGGCAGGATCGCTGAGTGGCGAGGCGTTTGAGAAATACGCATTGGCTCCCTGCCGCCAGATCACTGCCGCGCTGAAACAGCGCCATCCCGAAATTCCTGTGATCGGTTTCCCGCGTGAGGCGGGGGAAAAATATGTCGGTTTTGCCAGGGCGACGGGTGTCGATTGTGTGGCGCTTGATAACTCCGTTGACCCCGAATGGGCGGCGGCCAATGTGCAGGTTGACGGCTGTGTTCAGGGCAATCTTGCCTCGCGCCATATGGTGACGGGGGGGCAGGAGCTGATTGATGACACCCACCGTATCGTCAAAGCTTTCGGCAAGGGGCCGCATATCTTTAACCTCGGCCACGGGATCACCCCGGATGCCGATCCGGACAATGTGCAACGGATGATCGACGCGGTGCGCGGCAGCTGACCGGGCCGAACAGAGCTGTCCGGCGATCATGTTCGTCTTGCGCGCTGAGGCCAATTGCGGCATCAGCGCGTTTTCCACTCACGCCGAAAGGGCAAGTCGATGGATTACAAGAAATCTGGAGCCCCCAGAATGGGCAAAAACAGCCCGCGTCATCAGGAGCATAATGCCAAGGGCAGCGCCAAGAACCCCTATGGTGCGCGCGAAACCAAAGCCGAACTCCTGGCGCGGATGAAAGCAGCGGCGGAGAAGGCCAAGAAAGACAGCTGATCCTAGCGCTGCCGTTGCCTCAGCTCCGCCAGTATCTCGGAATTGTGCTGGCCACGTGCCGGGGCCGGTGGGACCTCCCAGCTGTCCTGACCAGAGAACCGTGGCGCCGCAGCGGCCTGGAGGCCATTCTCAGCTGTTACCCAGGTCCTGCGCTGGTTCATCGGATGTGCCTCTGCCTCGATGGGTGACAATACCGGTGCCACGCAGGCGTCGCTGCCCTTGAATAGCCTGTCCCAGTGGTCGCGCGGCTGCGCGGCAAAGATACCGGCCAGCCTTGCGCCCAGCACCGGCCAGAGGCTTTTGTCGTGCTGCCGGGCGAATTGGGCATCCTCGCTCAGATCGAGGCGCGACAGAAACTCGGCGTAAAACTGTGGTTCCAGACATTGCACGCTGATGTACCCGCCATCGGCGCAGACATAACAGCGGCTCCAATGCGGCCCATCCAGCAGGCTTCTCCCACGCTGGCTGCTGAACTGTCCGGCCTGCTGCAACGTCATCAACAGGTTCATCATATGGGCCGAGCCATCGTAGATCGCGGCATCGACGACGCATCCGGCTGGCGTGTCGCCGTGACGGGTTTCGCGCCTTACCAGCGCTGCCAGAATACCCGCGACCAGATAAAGCGCGCCACCGCCGATATCGCCCACCAAAGTCGCCGGTGGCTGGGGAGGGGTGCCGGGCGTTGCATCATACCAAAGCGCCCCGGACAGCGCGATATAGTTCAGGTCGTGACCGGCGGTTTCGGCCAAGGCGCTATCCTGCCCCCATCCGGTCATACGCCCATAAATGAGGTCGGGGTTGCGGGCGTGACATGTGATCGGCCCCAGCCCCAGCCGCTCCATAACACCGGGTCGAAAGCCCTCGACCAGCGCATCGGCATTCTCGACGAGATGCAGCAGCGTTTCGACGTCAGCCGGCGATTTCAGATCCAGCGTGATGGAGCGTTTGCCGCGATCAATGATCGGATGTGCAGGCATCAAACCCGCGCCCTCGCCTTTGCGGTGAACGCATATGACATCCGCGCCAAGATCCGCCAGCATCATCGCGGCGAAGGGCGCAGGGCCCAGCCCTTCGATCTCGATTACACGAATTCCTTTCAGCATGGCGGGCCTCCTGTCGGGTAATGTCGGATGATGTCGCGACCTTGCTGTCAGCCTAGCGGCTTTCTGCCCGGCCCCAAGAAGACCGTTGCGGCACATCCCGAATACTGCTGTTTTCGGATCAGATTTTTCTGAAGAAAGCGCTTGAAGCTCCAGCTGCTGTAGCAATTACATAAGCAGCCGACACGATGTGATGACAAAAAAGGTGACATTGGAATGGCTAGGGATGCGATTGAGCAGCTGGAGTGGCGGGTAACCGGAATGGACTGTGGGTCCTGCGCGACCAAGGTGCGTGGCGCGGTTGAGCGACTGCCGGGTGTCAGCGGCGTCGAGGTCGCCATGATGTCGGAGCGGCTGCGCCTGGAGCTTGATCCACGCCAAGGCTCGGTGATGGCTGTCGAGAAGGCGGTGCGCGGGCTGGGGTTTGGTGTCACGGCAAGCAGCACTGCACCAGCTGGCACCTCTGCGCCCTGCTGTTGCGGCGTACAGCACGCCGATGCCGCCGATGCAGTGGCCCCGCCTTGGTATCACAGTGCCAAGGGGCAATTACTGCTGGTGACGGGGCTGCTGCTGGCGCTGGCCTGGAGCATTAAGCTGCTGGCATCGCCTACGGTTGGTCTCTGGGCGTTCATGCTGGCGACCCTGATCGGAGTGGCTCCTGTGGCGCGGCGTGCCTTTGCGATGCTGCGGGCGGGGATGCCCTTTACCATTGAAATGCTGATGTCGATCGCAGCGATTGGCGCCCTGTTTATCGGTGCTGCCGAAGAGGCAGCACTGGTGGTGTTTCTCTTTGCCGTGGGTGAGATACTCGAAGGCCTGGCTGCCAACAAGGCGCGGGATGGTATCCGGGCGCTTGCGGATTTGGTGCCAAAGACGGCGCTGCTTGAAGGTGGTGACACCCTGGAGGAGATCGCCGCAGATCGCCTGCGGGAGGGGCAGATTGTCGTGGTGCGCCCAGGTGACCGCGTGCCTGCGGATGGCGAAGTGATCAACGGTATCTCGGGCGTCGACGAAAGTCCGGTGACGGGCGAGAGCGTGCCCAGCCTCAAGGAACCGGGATCCGAAGTCTTTGCCGGATCAATCAACACCCAGGCGGTGCTGCGGGTGCGGGTGACCCGCTCCGCAGCCAACAACACCATTTCGCGGATTATCCGGCTGGTGGAAGAGGCAGAAAGCGCTCGTGCGCCGACAGAGCGTTTCATCGACCGCTTCAGCCGGATCTATATGCCGATCATCGTGGGTATCGCGCTGCTGGTCGCATTGGTGCCGCCGCTGGTCTTCGCGATGGATTGGGACACATGGATCTACCGCGCCCTTGCCCTGTTGTTGATCGGGTGTCCCTGTGCCCTGGTGATCAGCGTACCCGCTGCCATCGCTTCGGCGCTGTCGTCCGGTGCGCGCCATGGGCTGCTTCTGAAAGGGGGCGCAGTGATCGAGGCCGCCGCCCGCACCACCGATGTTGCATTCGACAAGACAGGCACGCTGACCTGTGGGCGACCTCAGGTCACCGATATCGTTGTGGTTCAGGGCAGTGAGGGCAGCGTTCTGCAACTCGCCGCAGCGGTCGAGCGGGAGTCGAGCCACCCTCTGGCCGAGGCGATCTATGCTCGGGCTGTCGAAGCCGGGGTAGATATTCCGTCGGTGCAGGAAGCCCACGCGGTGCCGGGGAAGGGGGCCTCTGCCAAGCTCGGGTCGGTTGTCATCACCGTCGGATCGCCGCGCTTTGCCGCAGAAACAGGTGTGATGGCGCAGGCTTCCATGGTGCAGGCTGCCGAGCTTGAAGCCGAGGGGAAAACCGTTGTCGCCCTGTTCAGCGACGAGGTTCTATATGGATTGATCGCGCTCAGGGACGAGCCGCGCGAAGATGCGGTGGAAGCGATGCGCGCGCTCCGACAGATGGGGATCACCGCAACGATGCTGACAGGGGACAATGCCCGCACGGCAGCCGCCATCGCCGGCCAGCTGGGGATTGATCACCGTGCAGAGCTGATGCCGCAGGACAAGGTAGCGGCCCTGCAAGAGCTGACACAGCGTGGTCAGGTCATGATGGTCGGCGATGGCATCAATGATGCGCCCGCGCTTGCGACAGCGCAGGTTGGTGTCGCAATGGGGTCTGGCACCGATGTGGCCCTTGAGACCGCAGATGCCGCGATCTTGCGCAACCGGGTCAGCGATGTGATCGGCATTATCCGCCTGTCGCGCGCCACTTTGACGAATATTCGCCAGAACGTTGCCGTGGCACTGGGGCTGAAAGGCGTGTTTCTCGCGACATCGGTTCTGGGGATCACGGGCCTGTGGATCGCGATTCTGGCCGACACTGGCGCCACGGTCCTGGTGACGCTTAATGCGCTGCGGCTGCTGTCTTTCAGACCCTCGCCAACGTCGAAGGAGCGCTAAGCACAGGCGTGGGCGACAGGCGCCGACTGAGGGAGAGATTAATAATGCGGAGGACGTTCGTCGCCAATGACAACCCCGCCGCCACCGTCCTGCTCGCGTGAAGCTTCCCGCTGAAACAGCATGGCGACACGATGGGTCAGCCGGTCAATCTCGGATTGCTGCCGGTTGACCACATCGCTCAGCTCATCGACGGTGCGCGTCAGGTGGGCGATCTGTTCTTCGAGATGTTGCATCGGTTTCTCCCTTCGGGTCTGCCGCTGTCATAGGGGCAGTTGCGTGCAGGGTCCATGCTCGGTTGTGCCAACGCCGCCGCTTTGGGTTGCATGGAGATCAGGCAACAACGGCACGGCCATAGGGCCTGCGCGCTCTGCCGCCTTGCTGTTGGGCCGCCCTTGGGCTAGACCGCCGGGCGAGTATCTGACCCATTTGACACCCCGAGGAGGCCAAGATGGCCAAAGTCAAGAAACAGCCCCGCCCCAAGGCGATCACGCCGAAGGGCTTCCGTGACTATTTCGGCGAAGAGGTGAGCCAGCGCAGCGAGATGTTGCGGGCCATTGCGGGTGTCTATCATCATTACGGGTTTGATGCGCTGGAGTCTTCGGCGGTGGAAACAGTCGAGGCACTGGGCAAGTTTCTGCCCGATGTTGACCGCCCGAATGAGGGTGTCTTTGCCTGGCAGGAATATGACGAAAGCGGCAACGGCGACTGGATGGCGCTGCGCTACGACCTGACCGCTCCGCTGGCACGGGTCTATGCCCAGCACCGCAATGATCTGCCGACGCCTTACCGCCGCTATGCGATGGGGCCGGTCTGGCGCAACGAGAAACCGGGTCCGGGCCGCTATCGCCAGTTCTACCAGTGCGACGCGGATACCGTTGGAACCGCCTCCATGGCCGCCGATGCCGAGATCTGCGCGATGTTGTCCGACACGCTGGAAACCGTCGGCATTCCGCGCGGTGACTATCTGGTGCGGGTGAATAACCGCAAGGTGTTGAATGGCGTGCTTGAGGCGATGGGCCTTGAGGCGGGCGATGCCAAACGTGACGACGTGCTGCGCACCATCGACAAATTCGACAAGGTGGGCGAGGCTGGTGTCCGCGAGCTGCTGACCAAGGGGCGTCTTGATGCCTCCGGCGCCTTCATTGACGGGGTTGGCCTGTCGGATGACCAAGCGGCGCCGGTGCTGGCGTTCCTGAGCTCCAAGGGCGCTGACGCCGCCAAGACCCTTGCCAACCTGCGCGCCGCCATTGGGGGTAGTGCGATTGGCGCGGAGGGGGTCGCCGAGCTGGAGCAGATCGGCGATCTGCTGGCCGCTGGTGGGTATGGCGCCGACCGCATCGATATCGACCCTTCGGTCGTGCGGGGCCTCGGCTATTATACCGGCCCGGTTTACGAGGCCGAACTCACCTTCGAGATTCTGGATGAGAAGGGCCGTAAACGGCAGTTCGGCTCGGTTTCGGGCGGTGGGCGTTACGACGATCTGGTGAAGCGCTTCACGGGTCAGGAAGTCCCGGCGACCGGCGTCTCCATCGGTGTTGACCGGCTCTTGGCCGCGCTGCGCGAGAAAGGCCGGATCGAGGCAAAGACCACCGGCCCCGTTGTGGTGACGGTGATGGATAAGGCGCGTATGGCGGATTACCAGACCATGGTGGCCGAGCTGCGCAATGCAGGCATCCGGGCTGAGGTCTATCTTGGCAATCCCAAGAACTTCGGCAATCAGCTGAAATACGCGGACAAGCGGAACTCGCCCATAGCGGTGATCGAAGGCGGTGAGGAAAAAGATCGCGGTGTGGTGCAGATCAAGGATTTGATCCTCGGCGCGCAGATTGCCGAGAACGCCACCCTCGAAGAGTGGAAAGAGCGTCCGAGCCAGTTTGAGGTGCCACGC
The DNA here is from genome assembly GCF_048056915.1 of Phaeobacter sp. JH20_02. Classification (NCBI taxonomy): domain Bacteria; kingdom Pseudomonadati; phylum Pseudomonadota; class Alphaproteobacteria; order Rhodobacterales; family Roseobacteraceae; genus Phaeobacter; species Phaeobacter sp. JH20_02. The sequence continues at coordinate 148,052 of NZ_JAYMVP010000029.1, forward strand.
GGTGATCTGGTCGCCAAGGTGCGCGAAATCCTTGCAGGGCAGGGCTGAACGATGGGTGATCGTCTGAGCGCTCTGTCGCTGGCCGCGCGGCTGCGCATGAGTTTCGAGGCCGCCGGGGCAAGGGTGGTCGAGCCGCCGTTTCTACAGCCTGCCGAAACGCTGCTGGACCTATATGGCGAGGACATTCGCGCCCGTGCCTATGTGACCTCCGATGCGCTGCGCGGGGAACAGATGCTGCGCCCCGATTTCACCGTGCCGGTGGTGCAGATGCACATGAGCCATGGCGCCGAACCGGCGCGTTACACCTATGCGGGCGATGTGTTCCGCCGTCAGGAACATGACGAGGATCGCGCCAATGAATATCTTCAGGTTGGCTATGAGGTCTTCGAACGCAACGATGCCGCCGGTTCTGATGCTGAAGTTTTTGCGCTGATTGCGCTCCAGCTTCGTGATTTGCCGGTGCGTGCGGCTACCGGAGATATCGGTATCCTGATGGCTGCGGTGGAGGGGCTCAACACCACCAGGCTGCGCAAGGCTGCGCTCATGCGCCACATCTGGCGGCCGCGCCGGTTCCGGGCGATGCTTGACCAGTTTGCTGGCCGCGTGCCTGTCGCCGAAAGCCGTCGCAAGCTGTTGTCGACCGAAGGCGTTCTGACCGGGCAAGTGCCTGCGATTGGCAAACGCCGCTCGGCGGAGGTGGATGCGCGCGTCGATGCATTGCGTGCGGATGCAGCCGCCCCGCCGATTGCAGAGAACGAGCTGGCCGCGCTTGAGGCGCTGATGGCGGTGCGGGAGACTATCCCCTATGCCTCGGAACAGCTGCGCGATATCGCCGTGGATCTGCCAGCGATCAACCCGGCGCTTGACCGGCTGGACGCCCGGACAGCCGCGATGAAAGCCCGAGGCATCGATGTGGACAGCCTTGACTTCGAAGCCTCCTACGGGCGGACATCAATGGAGTATTACGATGGTTTCGTGTTCGGGTTTTACGCCGACGCGCGACCCGATCTGCCGGTGATTGCCAGCGGCGGTCGCTATGACGCGCTGACACGGCAGCTGGGGCAGGGAGCAGAGATCCCCGCCGTCGGCGGCGTCGTTCGTCCTGATCTGATGCTGCTCTTGGAAGGGGCACAATCATGAGCCTGAAGCTTGGTGTGCCGTCCAAGGGACGGCTGATGGAAAAGACCTTCGAATGGTTTGCCAAACGCGGCATCATCCTGTCGCGTACCGGGTCAGATCGTGAATATGCCGGTGCGGTTGATGGGATCGACGGCATCGATCTGGTGCTGCTGTCTGCCGGTGAGATGCCGCGCGAACTCGCAGCGGGGCGGATTCACCTGGGCGTCACCGGTACTGATCTGGTGCAGGAAAAACTACCGCTCTGGGAACAGCAGGTTGAAGAGATTGCAGGCCTCGGCTTTGGTCACGCTGACCTGATCCTTGCTGTGCCGCAGATCTGGGTGGATGTTGAGACCATCGACGATCTGGACGCGGTCGCAGCGGCGTTTCGGGCCAAACACGGCCATCGGTTGCGGATCGCCACGAAATACCATCGCCTGGTACGGGAATTCCTGATGGATGCCGGTGTCGCGGACTATCAGCTGGTTGATAGCCAGGGCGCGACCGAAGGGACCGTCAAGAACGAGACCGCCGAAATGGTCGCAGATATCACATCAACGGGGGAGACCCTGCGGGCAAACCATCTGAAGCTGATGTCCGACGGGCTGATCCTGCGGTCGCAGGCAACACTTTGGCGCAGCCGCGTGGCGAAATACAGCGCTGGTGAAAAAGCGTCTCTGAGCGAGCTTCTGAAACGTCTGCACGGTTGATTGCGGCACGCCAACGTCGGCGGGCCTATCGGGCGGGTTAGAGCCACATGTCTGCACATGCCTTCGAGAGGCCGCCCGCGCACCCCGTGGCGGCCTCTCTGTTCTTTTGTGGTGGGGGTTCGGTTAGGATCGTTTACCGGCGGCGCGACGGCTTGCGCGCCATTGGATCACGCAGATGTGCATCTCCCGCGAGCGGCGCCGCCAACCGCTCATTTGAAAATCTTCTGTCGGCCTCTACCTGAATACCTTGGGCACGGGGGGCGAGGGCCTGTTTGCGTGATCTCAGTATTGTGCATCTCGCCTCTCTTGGTCCGATCAACAGGGAGAGACCGATATGATATCAACCAAAGCCGCTGCCAAAGCGGCACTCACCGCTATTCCGCTGCTATTAGCTGCCAGCCCGGCGGCACTCGCCCAGGACACAAGCATGAGCTTCTTCGTGACCAGCGTCGGTTCGGGAAAAGGCGGCGATCTGGGTGGGCTTGAGGGTGCCGACGCCCATTGCACCAATCTCGCCGAGGCGGCAGGCGTCACTGGCAAAACTTGGCGCGCCTATCTCAGTACCCAGGAAGAGGGCAAGCGTGGTATCTCTGCACGTGACCGGATCGGAAGCGGCCCCTGGCATAACGCCAAAGGGGTGCAGATTGCCGCCAACCTTGATGAGCTGCACCTCAATCCGAATATCGTCAAATCCACAGGGCTGGATGAAAACGGCAATCTGGTGAACGGGCGTGGTGACAAGCCAAATGTTCATGACCTGCTGACAGGGACCATGGCTGACGGCACGGCCTATTTCCCGTGGATGGAAGGCGACAAAACTTGCAGCAACTGGACCAGCTCCGGCGAGGGCAGTGCAACGGTTGGGCATCATGACCGGCATGGTGGCGGCAATACATCTTGGAATGCGGCGCATGACTCGCGCGGCTGCTCGATGGAGGCGCTTGCGATGACCGGAGGAGCCGGCCTCTTTATGTGTTTTGCGACAAACGGCGGCTGACCTGTTCAGACCAAGCCCGAAAAACATAAAAGGCGCCCCAGGGCGCCTTTATATTTGGTCGGAGCGAGAGGATTCGAACCTCCGGCCCCTGCCTCCCGAAGACAGTGCTCTACCAGGCTGAGCTACGCTCCGACCGTGGCGCGGAATTACACGGCAGCGGCTGGATATGCAAGCCCTATTCCGCCGGTTTCTCCGGGCTTTGCCGTTTCAGCATGAGCGACACATTGGTGCCGCCAGCCGTGTATCCACGGGTCCGGGTGCGCAGGACCGGGGTGTTATGCGAACGCCCGCCAAACGCTTCGCGCAACACGATGAAAATGCCGCTGGCAATAATTATCGCGGCACCGACCAGTGTCATCAGGTCGACCTTTTCATTGAACAGAACCACGCTGAATATCGTTGCCCAGATGATCTGTGAATATTGCATGGGGGCGACAATCGCCGCCTCGCCAATGGTATAGGCGCTGACCGTCAGCAGGGTCGCGCAAAACCCGAACAGAGCGACGACCGCGATCCCGCTGAAGGTCACGCCATCCATGGGGACGTAGACCAGCGGCAGAGCCAGGCCCATAACCGCAAAGGTCATCAGCATCGGGTAGATCATCAATACCACCCGGCGTTCGTCGGCGCTGATTTTACGCAGTACAACCGATTGGAAGGCCGCACAGAGTGCGGCGAAGAGCGCCGCCGCATGACCGAGGCCAAAGCTGGTCGCACCGGGGCGCAAAACCACCATTACGCCGATGAACCCGACCACAACGGCCGCCAGCCGTGGCAAGCCGACACGTTCGCCCAGAATCGGGATCGACAGCAGTGTAATCAGAAGCGGCGTGGCAAATAGCAGGGCATAGGTCTCGGCGAGCGGCAGCTCTGAAAACGCATAAAAGGCGCTGGCCGGAATCACCGCCATCGTCGCCGACCGTGCCGTCATCCACCAGGGGTGGACCGGTCGCAGGTGGCCTTGGGTTGCATCCTTGACCAGCATCAGTACCAGCAGCGGAAATGACAGAAGACTGCTGAAGAACACCAGCTGAATCGGCGACACATCTGCGCCAAGCACCTTTACCACCACGTCGTGGGTTGAAAATATCGCATAGGCCAAAAGAGCAAGCAGGGCGGCTTTTATGTTCATGGGACAATCCGACTAAGCGCAACAGGGCGGGGGAGCTTTTGCACTATAGCGCTAACATTATCAGGAAAATACTAAAACCCGTTCGCGCGCATGGAGCCGCACGCTCTTGGTTCGCCGGCCTCCTGCACCGCGGATATGAAGGTCCGGCGAGGGCTGGCTACGGTGCTGCGAGGGCCCGATATGGCCCTCGCGCTGATCAATGGATCGAAACCTTACAGGCTCGCGTCGAGGGCGCCGATGATCGCATCGCCCATGTCCGAGGTGCTGATCGGCGATACGCCTTCTTCGCCCAGCAGGTCGGCGGTGCGGTGGCCATCAGCGAGAACTTTTTCGACCGCCGCTTCAAGACGATCAGCCTCGGCGCCCTGATCAAAGCTGTAGCGCAGCGTCATGGCAAAGCTGAGGATACAGGCGATCGGGTTGGCCTTGCCCTGGCCCGCGATATCCGGGGCGGAGCCATGAACCGGCTCATAAAGCGCTTTTGGACGGCCATTGGCCATCGGTGCGCCAAGGGACGCAGAGGGCAACATGCCCAGGCTGCCGGTCAGCATAGCAGCACAGTCGGACAGGATGTCACCGAACAGGTTATCGGTCAGGATCACGTCAAACTGCTTGGGTGCGCGCACCAGCTGCATGGCGCCATTATCGGCATACATGTGGGACAGCTCGACCTCGGGATAGTCCGCAGCAACGCGGGTCACCACCTCGCGCCACAGGATGCCGGATTCCATCACGTTGGCTTTTTCCATCGAGCAGAGTTTCTTGTTCCGGCGCATCGCCAGTTCGAACGCAGAGCGGGCGGCGCGCTCGATCTCCGACTCCGTATAGCGCTGGGTATTGATGCCGACGCGCTCGTTGCCCTCTTCGAAGATGCCGCGCGGCTCGCCGAAATAGACGCCGGAGGTCAGTTCGCGCACGATCATGATATCGAGACCCGCGACGATATCCTTCTTCAGAGAGGAGAAATCCGCCAGCGCGTCAAAGCACTGCGCCGGGCGCAGGTTGGAGTAGAGATCCATCTCCTTGCGCAGGCGCAGCAGCCCACGCTCCGGCTTCACAGAGAAGTCGAGATCGTCGTATTTCGGGCCACCCACGGCGCCCAGCAGGACAGCGTCGACCTCTTGCGCCTTTGCCATGGTCTCATCCGCCAGCGGTTTGCCGTGCACGTCATAGGCGGCACCACCGACCAGATCCTCGCTCACATCGAACTGTAGATCGCGCTTTTCGCCATACCAGGTAATGACCTTGCGGACCTCGGCCATGACTTCGGGGCCGATCCCGTCGCCGGGCAGAATCAGAATCGATGGGTTGGACATAGGGATACTCCTTGAAAGCTTGCAGCCGGGGGTAACGGCACATCGCCCGTGGGTCAATGTTCCGGGCGCATATAGCGCGCCATCGCTTTGTTTTTATGGCTGAGAGGGCGGTTCCTGCGCCATCTTGTTGCCGTGACCTTAGTTCTGGATTTGCAAATCTGTCCAGACCAGAGCGTGACGGCTGGCAGGGCGCTCAGAACCGCTATAGCGATCCGCGATGTCTTCGGCCCATATCAGTCCCGAGGCGACGACCTGCGCAGACTGTGACGGGAGGATGTAGTCTACGCGCATACGGCGGGATCTGCCCCAGTTTACGGTTTCCGCGCCTCCGGTCTGATCCACCGGGCGCGGGTCCTGTAGCCTTGGGTCGCGGAGCAGATCTGCAATGGCCTGCCGATAGCCAGCCCCCCGGTCGGGATCAAGGTTCGCACCGCCAGCGATAACCCAGGGTTCGGCGGGAACGGGGCCAAGCCGGCCATCCAGCAATACCTGCCAGAGCCGGATCTCATCCCGGTTGCGCAACGCGTTACGACCCTCAGGGCCGTCAAACAGCGGCGGTGTCGCCTGAAAGGTCAGGACAGACAGTTCAGAACCATCGGGCAACAGGATCGGGACGATCCAATGGCCGGTGCTTGGCAGGCGCTGGATCGCTAGCGCCTGTGGGCTGGGAAACGGACGACCATCGGGGTGGGCAGGAAGGATGGCTCCGGGAAGATCCCACCACAGCAGATCGGAGAGATCGCGCGCCTTGGCATGCAGGATCGGAAACCGCGACAGCAACGCAAGCCCGCCCTGTCCGGTGAACCGGCCATAGCCCTGCGCATCCCGGGCGGTCGAAGGCTCCCCGTCTCCGTCCATGTCCAGCCCGGTGTGCAACCCGCTATTGGGACGTGGGGCATAGATGTGATCATAGCGGGGCAGGCGTTTGTCCAGCTGATCGCGCAGCTCGGCGATGGCGTGACCATCGTGATCCCAATCAATGCCCTGCAACAGCAGGATATCAGCCTCTGCCGCACTTAGGCTGTCCAGAATGGCGGTGATTTGTGGATCTTCGCCGCGGCGTAGATCGCGCAGCAATAAACCCGGCCCCTTGCGCGACAGCTCGGTGTTGAAACTGGCGATACGGATCAGTGGCTTGACCTGGGGCTGGGCATGACAAATCAGCGGAAAGAGGGCGGCCAGCAGCAGGGTGGCCAGCGCTCTCATGCGGTCTGCAACGCCTCGGAACTGGCGTAAGCGGCGCGGCGCTTCTGTGCGATCAGGTCGGAGACGCGCAGCATGGCAAGACCGCGCATCACCATGGAGGCAGGCACAAACGCCCAGGCGGCGACGACCCAGACCAGCGTCTGCGGGGCGGACAAAAGACCGGGATCGACCAGGCCCGAGGCCAGTTTCACAACGGCCGGAAGCGCAAAGGGAAAAAGCACCCCGCCAACAATATTGATGCGCGCATCCCGTTGCAGTCGTTCGACCACATCGCCGCCGGTTGTCGGGTCGAAGAGCGGCAGATTTGTCCAGACGTTGAAGGGCCCATTACCGAGCGGCCAGTCATAAAGCCGGATCGCCAAAGCAAAACCAGTGATCGCAAGCAGTGCAACGATATAGGTCAGCGCTGCCGCTGCCATCACCCGGGTCACCAGTTCAGGCTCCACATGCGCTGGCATCATCAACCCGATAAGCTGGACGGGGGAAAAGGCAAAATCCAGCGTAGTTCCTAACCAGGACGCCAGCCCATGCACCAGCGACGTCAGGGCTGTTGCCTCGATCGGGTGGCGCGCCAGCAGACTGACCAGAATGACAATCAGCGCCAAGGCGATAAACCGCATTCGGTTCAGCGGCGGGGCTTCGCGAAACTCGACGAAACTGGGGTAGCTTGAGAAATATTCGGCAAAAGTCAGCGCCGCTGCGAGGATCGCAAGAAGGGCAATCACCTCCGGTGATCTGGTTGCCGTATCCGGCAACAACAGCGATGGCATTGCGATCAGCAATGCAACAAAGATGCCGCGGATGGCCGCGCCTGTAATCCGTGCAATCACGCTTCGATCCCTTCAAACTGGACTGGCCGGTGCATTGCCGTGCCGTTGTTCCAACTTGATGCTCGGAGTCGTTTCTTGGTGAAACGTTGTTGCCGAGCGCTGCCTCATTTCTGCCTTATTTCTGCCTGTCAGCGGGAATTTGCTCAAGTTTGATGACGTGATTTGGGATCCTTCCGTGTACTTTGGGTTGCAGACTGGTGCCGGTTTGCATCAGTTGCATATCTTGAGTTGCAATGAAAACAATGGCTTATCGACTTCTTCACAAGATATTGTGGAATGTCAGCCGTAAAGGGCTAGCAGAATCGTTTCACGGGACGAGGGGACGCAGCTCAGTCCAGTCAGCGCACTGACAACCGCCGCACCGATCTGACCGGGGGAGCCATGACCAGCGAGATTGCCGCACGTTACACCAGATTCGCGCAGGTGGAGGCGGCAGGTCGGTCGCTGATTTACGAACGGCTTGCATTGCAGGTGGCCCGCTCTCCGCGCTGTCTGGCGTTCCTGTCAGCGCTCCCTGCGGATCGCCAGCAACCGAATCTGCTGTTCGCGGCACTGCGTTCGGTTACAGGCGATATCCCATGCGATGACCGGCTGGATAGGGCAATCCACGAGCAGGGGGATGATATCGCAGCCGTGATGCTGTGCCGGACAACCCAGACGAACGAGCCGGGACGCGGTGCGGTCCTGTTGCCCGTATTGGCCCAGATCACGGGACCGATTGCCCTGATTGAGGTCGGAGCATCCGCAGGGCTTTGTCTGTTGCCGGACTACTATGGCTATGATTGGGAACGTTATCAGCTGCCGCCGTCGCAGCAAATCGGGGTTCGTGCCCCTGTGATGATCTGCAATGCGTCACCCGGTACACCTTTGCCGCGGGCGCATCCCGAAATCATCTGGCGCGCGGGGCTGGATCTGAACCCGCTTGATGTCAATTGCGAGGCGGATGTCCGCTGGCTCGAATACCTGATATGGCCCGAACATCAGTCGCGCCTCGACAGGCTGCGCGCCGCTATCGTCGTTGCCAGGAAGGCTCCTCCGTCGATTGTCGCCGGGGATCTGACCCAGGATCTGCCTGCTCTAATTGCCAAGGCACCTTCCGAGGCGACGGTTGTCGTCTTTCATACAGCGGTGGTGACTTATGTTGCCGATCAGGGCCAGCGCGACGCCTTCGCGGAAATGATGTTGAACAGCGGGGCGATCTGGATCAGCAACGAGGGTACGCGGGTCTTCCCGCAGTTTGCGGACCGGGCGGGACCGGTGCGGGACAATATGTTTCTGCTGACGCAGAATGGCCATCCGCTGGCCTGGACCGGCCCGCATGGCCAGGTGATCGAGTGGCTGCCAGAAAATCGTTGAAACCTCGAGTCTGCCGATTTTCGCCCGCGATCCGCCTCATGGAAAAAGCCGCCCATGCGGGGCGGCTTTTCTGTGCATAGTCGGTTTGAACCGTCGGGTCAGACCCAGGGGCGCTCCTGCGCGGCCTTGTCTTCAAAGCTGGCGATGGACGCGGATTTTTCCAAGGTCAGGCCGATATCATCCAGCCCGTTCAGCAGACAGTGCTTGCGGTGACCGTCGACTTCAAATGCGACGACTTCGCCGTCGGAGGTGGTGATTTCCTGTGCTTCCAGATCCACGGTCATACGGGCATTCTCACCCTTCTCCGCGTCCTTCATCAGCAGATCAACCTGCTCCTGCGGCAATACGATGGGCAGGATCCCGTTTTTGAAGCAGTTGTTGTAGAAGATGTCCGCAAAGGAGGTCGAGATCACGCATTTGATACCGAAATCCTTGATCGCCCAGGGCGCATGTTCGCGCGAGGAACCACATCCAAAGTTGTCGCCTGCAACCAGAATCTCGGCGTTGCGATACTGCGGCTTGTTCAGCACGAAATCCGCAATCTCAGACCCATCGCGATTGTAGCGCATCTCATCGAACAGATTCTTGCCAAACCCGGTGCGCTGAATGGACTTCAGAAACACCTTCGGGATGATCATGTCGGTGTCGATATTGACGAGCGGCATCGGTGCGGCGACGCCGGTGAGTTTTTGAAACTTATCCATTGGGCGTATTCCTTACATCAGCTCGCGAATATCGGTCAGCTTGCCGGTCAGCGCGGCAGCGGCAGCCATGGCAGGCGACACCAGATGGGTGCGGCCCTTGTAGCCCTGGCGCCCCTCGAAGTTGCGGTTCGAAGTGGCGGCGCAACGCTCGCCCTCGGACAGCTGATCGGGGTTCATCGCCAGACACATGGAACAACCCGCAAGGCGCCATTCAAACCCGGCCTCGGCAAAGATCTCGGCCAGGCCTTCCTCCTCGGCCTGAGCGCGGACCAGACCGGACCCCGGTACGATCATCGCACGCATGCCTTCCTTGATCTTCTTGCCCTTCACCACCTCGGCAACAGCGCGCAGATCTTCGATGCGGCCGTTGGTGCAGGAGCCGATGAACACGGTGTCGATTTCGATGTCAGTGAGCTTCTGGCCGGGGGTCAGCCCCATGTATTCGATCGAGCGGCGCGCGGCTTCAACCTTGCCGCCCTCGAAATCCTCGGGGTTCGGCACCACGCCGGTGATCGGCAGCACGTCCTCAGGGCTGGTGCCCCAGGTCACAACCGGCTCGATATCTTCGCCCTTCAGGGTGACGACCTTGTCGAAATGAGCGCCCTCGTCGGTGTAAAGCGTCTTCCACCAGTTCAGCGCCGCTTCCCACTGGGCGCCCTTCGGGGCGTGCGGGCGACCTTTGACATAGTCAAAGGTGGTCTCGTCCGGTGCGATGAGGCCTGCGCGAGCGCCGCCTTCGATTGCCATGTTGCAGACGGTCATGCGGCCTTCCATCGACAGGTCGCGGATCGCTTCACCGCAGTATTCGATGACATAGCCGGTGCCGCCGGCGGTGCCGGTCTCGCCGATCACCGCCAGGGTGATGTCCTTGGCAGTCACACCCGGCTTCAGCTTGCCGGTGATCTCCACCTTCATGTTCTTGGACTTTTTCTGGATCAGCGTCTGGGTGGCCAGCACATGCTCCACCTCGGAGGTGCCGATGCCATGTGCCAACGCGCCGAAGGCACCGTGGGTGGCGGTGTGGCTGTCGCCGCAGACCACGGTCATGCCGGGCAGGGTCCAACCCTGTTCCGGGCCAACGATATGCACGATGCCCTGGCGAATGTCATCCACCGGGTAGTAATGCACGCCGAATTCGCGGGCGTTCTTGTCGAGCGCCTCGACCTGGATGCGGCTTTCCTCGTTCTCGATGCCTTTGGCGCGGTCGAGCGTGGTCGGCACGTTGTGGTCCGGCACCGCGATGGTCTTCTCGGGCGCGTGCACCTTGCGACCCGCCATGCGCAGGCCTTCGAACGCCTGCGGGCTGGTCACTTCGTGAACCAGGTGGCGGTCGATATAGAGCAGGCAGGTGCCATCCTCTGCTTCATGCGCGACATGCGCATCCCAGATTTTATCGTAGAGCGTCTTGGGGGACATGAGTCCTCTCCCGTAGTTTTTGGAATGTAGCTGGCAAAAGGGCTTGGCGGCAGCCTTATAGCCGCGCCAGAACCGTGCGGGCGGCGCCAAAGAACCGTTCGCGCAGGCGCGCGCGGTCTTGCAGTTCGATATGATGGGCCAAAACGAGCGTCATGAGCGCTGGGATACCGCGCTACGCCACGGCAATCAAGATTCGTTCTGAGCGGTCAGCCCGTCATGACCGCGCCATTCGCCCGGCGCGCGTCGTGCCAATGGCGGTCAATGAAGCTACTGTCGCCGGGTGGGCGGACCTACCGCGTTGCAAAAACAACCAAATCTTTGACAGGCCTGGCCGCGACCCCTTGCTTTTGGCAGGTCTCTATCGGCATCCTGAGAAGCAGGAGGCGCGTCATGGAAGAACTGGAACTGCCAGCAACGGTGGTCACGCTTTGGGATCAGATCCTGCATGTCGTGGAGTTGGGGCTGACGCCCGGCTGGCGGCAGTATCAGATCGCCATCATCATATGTCTCTTCATCGTCGCCTATGTTCTGAGGCTCGTGACGCAGCCGGGCTGGGACCGCTGGGCCAGATCCAGAAGCGGCTGGCCCAAGTGGCGCTTGCGGGTTCTGGTGCAGGTACTGCGGCGCATCACCCTGATTTACTTCGTTATTCTTTGCTGGGGCACCTATGTCGTCATGCAGCAGATGACCTGGCCTTCGCGAAGTTACCTGATCGGTGTTGCGGCAACGCTGGGGGTGGCCTGGCTGATGATCGGGTTTCTGGCCCGATTCGTGCATAACCGGACATTGCGCCGTCTGGTGACATGGTCGCTGTGGATCTACGCCACGCTGGTCGCGCTCAACCTTGTCGATGACGTGGCGCAGTTCCTCGATGGGGTCGCGCTGGATATCGGGTCCATGCACCTGTCGTTGCTTGCGGTCCTGAAAGCCTGTGTTCTGGGGGCGGTGCTGCTGACGATGGCGCGGCTCGGGACGCAGGCCGCAGCCGGTGGCTTGCGCCGGAACGAGGATATCTCGCCGTCGATGCAGGTCCTGATGGGCAAGGCTGTGCAGGTTGTGCTCTATGGTTTGGCTTTGCTGTTCAGCATTCGCGCCATCGGATTCGATCTTACCGGGCTTGCAGTCCTGTCTGGCGCGATCGGTGTCGGTATCGGGTTCGGCCTGCAAAAAGTGGTGTCGAACCTGGTCTCGGGAATCATCATCCTGATGGACCGGTCGATCAAACCGGGTGATGTGATTTCGCTGGGCGAGACCTTTGGCTGGATCAATGCGCTTGGCGCCCGTTACGTATCCGTGGTGACCCGCGACGGGCGTGAATATCTGATCCCGAACGAGGATTTTATCACCAGCCAGGTGGTCAACTGGTCCCATTCGGACCGATTCGTACGGCTCGATCTGAATTTTGGCACCGGTTACAATGATGACCCGCATGAGGTGCGCCGCGTCGCCATCGAGGCCACAAAAACGGTGGGTCGGGTGCTCAGCGGTGGCAAGCGTGCCCCCGTCTGCCACATCGTCGGCTTTGGCGACAGCAGCGTGGATTACGTCCTGCGTTTCTGGATCAGCGATCCGACCGGCGGTCTGACGAATATTCGCGGCAATGTCTATCTGGCGCTCTGGGACGCCTTTAAAGGCGCCGGAATCTCCATACCTTTCCCACAACGGGAAGTGCGCGTCCTGAACGACGCACTGCCGGTCGCAATGCAGGATACGGAGGCACGGCGGGGCGGCGGCACAGTGGATGGTTCGGGGGCAGGCCCAGAAGCCGCCGCGCGGCCAATTCAGGACTGACATCACCCGGCCGCCCGACTATGCGTTTCGCGCTGCTTTCACGCCTGCACAAGACGCATAGCCGCCGACCATCAAGCTTCATTGAAAAACCGCTTGTAGCTTGCTACATTAACTCAACCCCAGCGCCGGGGGACCGGCGGCGCGCTACAAGGAGGACAATGTCCTGTCACCCGAACCTCAGGCGGCCCCAGATGCTGGTCGCGGAGTGGCCGTAATGGCTACCACATCACAGCCAACCAGCGACGAGCTGCTGGCGCGTGTTCTTTCCTCGCTGAATGACGACAAGGCCGAAGATGTTGTGCAGATCGACCTGCGCGGCAAAACGGCTATTGGCGACCATATGGTCATCGCCTCGGGTCGCTCGACCCGTCAGGTGGCGTCGATGGCTGAAAAGCTGGCCGACCGCCTGAAGCAAGACTATGGCATGGTCTGCAAGGTCGAAGGCAAGGACACCGGCGACTGGGTGCTGATCGATACCGGCGATATCATCGTCCATCTGTTCCGCCCGGAAGTGCGCGAATTCTATCAGCTCGAAAAAATGTGGTTGCCCGCAGGCACGTCACCAGCCCAGAGCGAGAACTGATCCAGCGACGGGATCCGGTTCCAAGAGATCGGTCCGCGCAGCTCGTCCTTTGCGTCTGGCGCGGACCCGTATCGAAAGTTCCTCATGCGACTCCATTTCTGTGTGGTCGGGCGCCTCAGGGCCAGCCCGGAAAAGCAGCTGATCGACGATTATATCGAGCGTTTTGACCGTACCGGTCGTGCGCTGGGTCTGGGTCCCTGCCGGATCGTCGAAGTTGAGGACAAGAAAAACGCAGCCATGGCCGCTGAGGCGGAACTGCTGCGCAAGGCAATCCCCAAGGGGGCTGTCATCTGCGTGTTGGACGAGCGTGGCAAGCTGCTCAGCTCGCCGGATTTCTCCAAACGTCTGTCTGATTGGCGCGATACCGGCCGTCAGGATGTTGCTTTTGTGATCGGCGGGGCGGACGGCATTGATCCGAGCCTGCGCGCCGAAGCCGATTTTTCAATTTCATTGGGCAAGATGGTCTGGCCGCATATGCTGGTGCGGGTGCTGCTGGCAGAACAGGTCTATCGTGCCGCAACCATACTGGCGGGCAGCCCCTATCACCGGGTTTAGCAGGCGCATCCCGTCTGGTGCGCAGGCACCGGCCACCGCGCGGTGTTCAGCATGAGGTGCAGGTCAGGCGGAGCGTATATGTTGTCTCAGCCCAGCCGTCGACATTGCAGCGCGCCTGAATGAGGACGCTGTCCAGCCCGTCTGGTATCGCCACACCGGCCAGTGATCTGGTGAATGGCTGTTCGTTGACATGCGGATGCGCCAGTTCCCTCAGGCCAAGCACATTCCCGTCTATATCGAGCACCCGCCAGCCGTCGGCATAGTGACCCCAGCCGGTATCGGGGTGGCGCAGGGTGACGCTGATGCGCCAGCTGCCAGCTGTCTGCTGCGCGACAGCATCAGTTATTTGCGGATCATCGGCCAGCGCCGCCGCAGGCAGGCTTACCGCCACGAGCAAGGCGAAGAGTTTTGTCATGGCGCGAGTATAGGTCCGAAGCCTGCCGCGGTAATGTCACAACTCTGTGTTGGCAGCGGATCCTGAGGGTTCGTTTAAGGGTGGGGTCGCGTTTGCTGGGACCCGCTGCAGAATCTGGCGGGACTGCGAGGCAAACTCCCGCCGATAAAGCACCGCAAAGGTCACGATTGTCGCCGCAACCAGCGCCCATGGTCCGATCAGCCATGCGACGGCGGCGAGCGCGAAATAGGTGGACCGCATGGCGCGGTTGAAACTGCGCGCGGCCGTGATGCTCAGGTCTGCTGCCTGACGCGCGCGGGGATAGGCACGGGGGTCGGCGTCGGTATTGGGCACAGCGGCCATCAGCACAAAACAATAGCCGAACAGCCGATGCGCCCAGACATATTTCAGGAACGCATTGGACAACAGCAACAGCACCAACAGGATTTTGACATCCCAGACAAAGGCAGGCGCGCTCTCCAGACTGAGATCCTGCGCCACACCGGCCAGTTGATCGGTATTGCCGATCAGTGCCAGCCCTCCGCCGATGGCGATCATCGAGGCAGAGGCAAAGAACGCGCTGCCTTGTCGCAGATTTGCGATCAGCTGGGCGTCGAAGATGCGGGGATCACGCTGCACCATCTGAATCATCCAGGCATGGCGGAACTCGGCCATCAGGCCAGAGACCGAGGGATGCTCCGAAGTGGCGTGTTCAATGCGCCAGCCGATGCCGATCCAGCAGAGCATCAACAACAGGCAGGCCGCCAGATCTAGGGGCGAAAACAGGGCGATACGGTCAAGCAGTGTCATGGCTCGACCCTACCTCCGGAACTCGGGGCTTGCCAGATCGGATAATTGGTAATATTAGTTTACCAAATTTAGCAATCCACAGGAGAGCCCCATGGAGATGCCAGCCCCGGATCAGACCGTCCTGTCGCGCAAGGCTGAACTTGTTTCGCGTCTTTCTGCTGTGTTGCCTGCGGATGCGCTGGTCGAAGATCCCGCAGAGACGCGGGCCTACGAATGTGATGCGCTGACCGCCTACAAATGCCCGCCGATGCTGGTGGTGCTGCCGCGGAGCACGCAAGAGGTCTCGGATGTGCTGCGGATCTGCCACGAGGCAGGCGTGCCGGTGGTCCCGCGCGGGGCCGGGACGTCGCTGGCCGGCGGGGCGCTGCCAACGGCCGATTGTGTCCTTCTGGGCGTCGCGCGGATGAACGCGGTGCTGGAAACGGATTACGACAACCGCATTATCCGGGTGCAAACCGGCCGCACCAACCTGAGTGTTTCGGGCGCGGTGGAGGAACAGGATTTCTTCTATGCTCCTGATCCGTCCTCGCAGCTGGCCTGCGCCATCGCCGGCAATATCGCGATGAACTCCGGTGGCGCGCATTGTCTCAAATACGGTGTGACCACCAACAACCTCATGGGTGTCACCATGGTGATGATGGATGGCACGGTGGTCGAGATCGGCGGCGCCCATCTGGATGCGGGCGGGCTGGATCTGCTGGGGGTGATCTGCGGCAGTGAAGGGCAGCTGGGCGTGGTGACCGAGGCGACCCTGCGGATCCTGCGCAAACCCGAAGGCGCGCGCCCGGTGCTGATCGGTTATGACAGCAACGAGGTGGCGGGGGCCTGCGTCAGCGATATCATCAGGGCAGGGGTTCTGCCGGTTGCGATCGAATTCATGGACCGGCCCTGCATCGAGGCCTGCGAGGCCTTTGCCAAGGCGGGTTACCCGATGTGCGAGGCGCTGTTGATCATCGAGGTCGAAGGCAGCGATGCGGAAATTGACCTCCAGCTGAGCCTGATCACCGAGATAGCCCGTTCGCACAATCCGGTGGAGCTGCGCGAGGCGCGTGACAGCGACGAGGCCGCTCGGATTTGGCTGGGCCGAAAATCGGCCTTCGGGGCGATGGGGCAGATCAACGACTATATGTGTCTGGATGGCACGATCCCTGTCACCGCGCTGCCGCTTGTCCTGCGCCGCATTGGGGAAATGAGCCGGGAGTTCGGACTGGACGTCGCCAATGTGTTCCATGCGGGCGATGGCAATATGCACCCGCTGATCCTGTTCGATGCCAACAAGCCCGGCGATCTGGAGACCTGCGAAGCCTTTGGCGCCGAAATCCTGAAGCTCTGTGTGGAGGTGGGCGGATGCCTCACCGGAGAGCATGGCGTGGGGATCGAAAAGCGCGATCTGATGCTGCATCAATACCGGCCCGCCGATATCGAGGCGCAGCTGCGGGTGAAAGATGTGTTCGATCCGAAATGGCTGCTCAACCCGGCGAAAGTGTTCCCGCTGTCCACAACGCAAAGCAGACGCGCGCCCGCAATCGCGGCTCAGTAACAGATGGTAGTCGATAGGCCCCGATGCGGGCCTGTTGCGGGGGCCTTGCCCCCACACCCCCAGAGTATTTTTGAAAAGGTGAAATCATGACACCTCAGAGTGAGGCCGAACTGGCCGAGATTATTGCGGGGGCCAAGGGGCCTTTGAGTATCCGAGGCGGCGGCACCCGCGGTATCGCCGACAACGGCGCGCCGCTGTCGGTCGCGGGGTTGAGCGGTGTCACCCTTTACGAGCCGGGAGCGTTGACGCTTGTTGTGCAGGCGGGCACACCGGTTGGGGAGGTGAAGCAGATCCTGGCAGGTGAAAACCAGCGCCTCGCCTTTGAGCCGATGGACCATCGCGGACTGCTTGGAACCGATGGCGCGCCCACTATGGGTGGTGTGTTTGCCGCCAATATCTCCGGTCCCCGCCGCATCCAATGTGGTGCGGCGCGCGATTTCCTGTTGGGGGTGCGGTTTGTGGACGGCCGCGGTGACGTGCTGAGCAACGGTGGCCGGGTCATGAAGAATGTCACCGGCTATGATCTGGTCAAGCTGATGGCCGGTGCCCATGGTACCCTGGGTGTGTTGAGTGAGCTGTCGTTGAAAGTCTTGCCCAAGGCTGAAGCCTGCGGAACCGTGGCGGTTGACGTCGTCGATCTGGCAACAGCAGTGGCGGCCATGTCGGTTGCGCTGGGCTCTCCTTATGATGTGACCGGGGCCGCCTATGATCCGGATGCGCGAAGGGCCTATATCCGGCTTGAGGGGTTTGAGGCCTCCGTTGCCTACCGTGCCGAAGCCCTGGCGAAGGAGTTGGCTGGATTTGGCGCCCCGGAGATCTCTCTTGGTGAGAGCACCGCATTGTGGGAGGGGGTTCGCGATGTGGCAGCTTTCCACGACAAACCGGGCGATGTCTGGCGTATTTCGGTGAAACCCTCCGACGCGGTGGCGCTGGCGCCCGCGCTGCGGGCGGAGGCTTTGCAGTTTGACTGGGGCGGCGGGCTGATCTGGGCGCTGGTGCCCGAGGGGACTGACCTGCGGGCGCGGATCGGCGTGCCGGGCCATGCAACGCTGGTGCGGGCGTCTGCTCAAACCCGGCAGCAGCTGGGACAATTTCATCCGCAACCTGCCACGCTTGGTGCGATATCTGCGGGGCTGCGCCAGCAGTTCGATCCGCGCGGCATTCTTAATCCGGGACTGATGGGGTAGATCATGCAAACCACGTTTACCGAAGAGCAACTGCGCGATCCCGGCACCCAGCGGGCCAATGAGATTCTGCGGACCTGTGTGCACTGCGGCTTTTGCACGGCGACCTGCCCGACCTATCAGGTTCTCGGCGATGAGTTGGACAGCCCGCGCGGACGGATCTATCTGATCAAGGACATGCTGGAGAACGAGCGCAAGCCCGACGCCAAGACGGTGAAGCACATCGACCGCTGCCTGTCCTGCCTCGCCTGCATGTCGACCTGCCCGTCGGGTGTGCATTACATGCATCTCGTCGATCACGCCCGTGCCTATATCGAAAAACACTATGACCGGCCCTGGAGCGATCGTGCCCTGCGCTGGCTGCTGGCGCGGATCCTGCCCTATCCCGGCCGCTTCCGGCTGGCGCTCGTCGGGGCGAAGCTGGCACGGCCGTTTCGTGCATTGGTGCCCGACGCGCGATTGCGGGCGATGCTGGACATGGCGCCGAAGCGCATTCCGCCGGTCAGCCGCAACGATGATCCGCAGCGATTTGCACCAATTGGACCGCGCAAGAAACGCGTGGCCCTGATGACCGGGTGCGCGCAGAAGGCGCTCAACACCGATATCAATGATGCCACGATACGCCTGTTACGCCGTCTCGGCTGCGAGGTTGTCGTCGCCGAAGGGGCGGGGTGCTGCGGGGCGCTGACACATCACATGGGTCGCGAAGACGAAAGCCATGCCACCGCTGCCAAGAACATCCGCGCCTGGTGCACAGAGATGGACTGGAAGGGCCTCGATGCGATTGTGATCAACACCTCCGGTTGCGGCACGACGGTGAAGGACTACGGGCATATGTTCCGAAATGATCCTCTGGCGGCAGATGCGGCGCGGGTGTCGGCCATTGCCATGGACATATCGGAACTGCTGATGCAGCTGGAACTGCCAGAAGGTGAGGACAAGCAGCTGACCGTGGCCTATCACGCGGCCTGTTCACTGCAACATGGCCAGCAGATCAAAACCCACCCCAAGACCCTTCTGAAACGGGCAGGTTTCTCTATTGTTGAACCTGCGGATCCACATCTGTGCTGCGGGTCGGCCGGAACTTACAATCTGATGCAGCCGGAAATTTCGGCAGAGCTGAAGGCGCGCAAGGTCAAGACGCTTGAGGCGAAGAAACCGGATCTCATCGCGGCCGGGAATATTGGCTGCATGATGCAGATCGGATCGGGTACTGAGCTGCCTATCGTGCACACTGTTGAGCTGTTGGACTGGGCGACAGGCGGGCCCAAGCCGCGCGCGCTCCAGCTGGGCGGTAGCGTCACTGACACACGGGCCGGTGAGATCCCGATCTTGCGCTGACGCGGTCGGCAAGAAGCCGCCGCAGGCGCCAAACTGCCCGGGTGCATTCCAAGTCCGCTTGCCGTAATTTTGCCCCAAGCAGTGCTTACCCTCGGAGGCGAGCGATTGGGACATGGGGCGGCGAAATGATGAGCGCGGGAATACGGATCAGGCAGCTGGTGCTGTCGCTGGCAGCTGCGCTGTCGGGCGTTGCTGTGCCCTCGGCAACGCTTGCCGATGACAGCCGTCTCCAGCGCCTCGAAACCACAGAGGCGGGCCGTGACTGGCAGGCGGTTGGTCGGCTGGACGTCAATGGCGAAGGGTTCTGTACCGGTGCGCTGATCGCGCCGGATCTGGTGCTGACGGCAGCGCATTGCCTATATGATCGCGACAGCCGCACCCGGATCGAGCCACAGACCATCGAATTTCTCGCCGGGTGGCGCAATGGTCGGGCCTCGGCCTACCGCAGCGTGCGTCAGGCGGTGATCCATCCAAGCTACATCTACGATGGCAAGGTGTCGACCGACAGGGTGCGCAACGATATCGCACTCCTGCAGCTGCAACGACCGATCCGCAACACCACAGTGACCCCGTTTGAAACCGACCAGCGCCCGGAGAAAGGCGCCCGGATTGGCGTTGTCTCTTATGCGCATGACCGATCGGAGGCGCCGTCGCTTCAGGATGTCTGTGCCGTCATGGCCCGGCAGGAGGGGGTGCTGGTGATGTCCTGCGATGTGGACTACGGCTCCTCCGGTGCGCCGGTGTTTTCCTTTGATGCCGGTCGGCCCAAGATTGTGTCGGTCGTCTCTGCCAAGGCCGAGGTCTCAGGCCAGCAGGTTGCACTCGGGGCCGCCCTGGCTGAGGAACTGGCGCTGTTGCGCGCGCAGCTGGCCGGAAGCCGGATCGGTGGCCAGATGCCGCCCGGTGTCGGGCGTGTAACTGTGGGCGAACGGGGTACGACCTCAGGGGCCAAGTTCATCAAGCAATGAGATTTCGCGCCGCTGGCCGCAGCCGGTCGGTAGATCGGCGGTTCAGGCGCATTTCGGCGGCTGTCGGCAACCGGATGAAAGCTGAGAAATTTGTGCGCCCCAGAGGGTGGACGCCCTCTTGAACCGGCAATTCCAGTCCTTATCTCAGTGCTGTTCGGATCGCCGATGAACGGGGTCCGACGCTTCAGACGCCCGTCCCGATTGGGAGGGCAGGTTGAAATCGCTCACTGATGAGGATGACACATGCGTAGTTTTGATTTTGCACCGCTGCACCGGGCCACCATTGGCTTTGACCAGATCGCCGACCTGATGGATCGTGCACTCAGCTCTGATGTCGCGCAGCCGAGCTATCCCCCTTACAATATCGAAAAAACCGCCGCTGATGCCTATCGGATCTCGATTGCCGTTGCGGGCTTCTCCGAAGCCGATCTGGGTGTCGAGGTGAAGGAAAACGCGCTCGTCGTTTCGGCCAAGAAATCCGAGGATGACAGCGACCGCACCTACCTGCATCGCGGTATCGCGACCCGCGCGTTTGAGCGCCGGTTCACCTTGGCCGACCACGTGCGCGTCACCGGCGCCAGCCATTCCGACGGGATGCTGCATATCGACCTGCAGCGCGAGGTGCCCGAGGCGCTGAAGCCGCGCCGGATCGAGATCACCTCAAACAAGACCCGCGAATTGGACGCCAAACCGGTCAACTGATCCGCGCTGATCGCTGAGTTCGGTCAATCCAGAAACACAACAGCCCCCCGGATCCGCCGGGGGGCTGTTTGATTTTGTGTCGGGAGTCGGCTCAGTTCACCTTGAGCTGGCTGACCATCCCGATGGAGAAGAACATCGTCTCGCCGGAGGCATCATCGACGCCGTCGTTGTCCGTCACGACAAAGCCTTCTCCCTCGGCAGTGATCGCGAGGCCTTCGACCTTGTCCAGCACGTAGCCACCGGTTGCGGTCAGATCGGGCAGCAGATCGCGGACCAGCTCCTTGCTGACAACCGGCAGATCGCCGCCCAGCGGTGCAGGCTGCATCTCAGCCAGCGGAATGCGGTAGATCTTCTTGGTGATGGCGCGGAAATCATGCTGGTTGTCGCGTTCGATCACATAGACATAATCGCCATGCGCCACGATCTCCGACAGGCCGGTCCAGCCGGTCTGCGGCTCAGCCTTGGGATAATGGACCGCCCCCCATTCCTTGGTTTCCAGATTGTAGGCCACAAGTTTGACGTGGTTCTTGGGATCGTCTTTCCACTCGCGCTGAACCGCCATCCAGAGCGTCTCGCCGATCCTGGTGATGCCTTCAAAGCCAAAGCGTTTTTCAACCGCCATCAGTTCGGCGGGCAGACCGATTTCACCCGTCTTTGCCTTTATCAGACCATCCTTGGAAACGTGATAGATCGCGTGCGGGATGACGCGATCGCTGCGGCCTTCGGAGGCCACGTAAAAGCCGCCTGCGCCGTCAAGCGTAATGCCTTCCAGATCCAGTTTCTGGGCGGGGTTGCCGTCCTGCCGATGGATGCGGATCACATCGACGATGCGGGCCGGTGTCTGGCTGGGGTCAATCTTGAAGATCGAGGGCTGGAAGCCATAGAAACTGTCGTTGACCGCGTAGATCATGCCATCGGCATCCGCGACCATGCCCGATAGCGCGCCCCAGCCGATCAGTTCATCCGCCCCGGCAGAGGTCAGATGCGGATAGACCGGCGCGCCATCCTGTAGCGCGTACATCATCACGTGGGCGCGGGGGCCCTTGTCGTCGATCAGGTCCTTTTCATTGGCGGAGACCAGCAGATTGCGCTCAGGCAGTACAGCGTAGCCTTCCGGGCCGACGCCCGAGGGCAAGAGCTGTGTCAGCACCGGGTTGGCCATATCGCTGACATCGTAGACGCCGACAACAGACGCCCGCTCAGCCCCGACAAATACATAGGGTGTGCCGTCGAACTCCGCGAAGATCACGCTTTCGGGTTCCACTCCTTTGGCGTCAGAGCGTTTGTCAGGGTAGTGGCCGATCTGCACGATTGCATGTTCGAAGGAAGTGCCACTGTCATAGACGACGGTGCCGTCCTTGTTAAAGATCGTCCAGCCGCGCGATCCGCCCTGATAGTCGCCTTCGTTTGCGGTGGCGAAATGGGCGTCATCAATCCAGGTCACCGCATCCGGTTCGCGCAGGCGACCCTTCTGGTTCTCTTCAAAGATCAGTGCACCGCGTTCGTCCGTGGCGTCGATACCCTCCAGATCGACAGCCCCTGCCGAGAAATGGTTCACGATCTCGCCGTCCCTGGAGACGATCACCAGATGATTGTTCTCCTGAAGGGTGACGACGGTTTCCCCCAGCCCATTCACAGAGACATACTCTGGTTCCGGGTCCTCGCCTGCGATGTCAGCAAGGCCTGTCAGGCTCACCATCTTCATCGACGCGCAATCAAGGCCTCCCTCGGTGGTATTCACCAGTACCAGATTGCCCGCAGGCATCTGCGGCAGCATGCCATCATTTAGATCCTCGTCCCGCTCGTTTTCGATTGCCACGGCGAGGAAGGCGCCATCCTTGGACTTGGCGAGTGAATCCGGCTGACCACCCAGGTCGCAGGATCCGGTTTCAGCGCCTGTTTCCGTGTCAAAGGATGTCAGCAGACCCGAGGGCTGCGTGTAGCTCTCAGAGGTGTTCACGCCCACATAGGCCGTGCTGCCAACAACCGCGACCGATGTCGGCTCACCAGGCAGGGCGATATTGCCCATGGGGGACGGATTGGCCGGGTCGGTGATATCAATCAGCCCCAGCGCGCCCAGCGGGCTGTCGGTATAGACCAGCGTCATGCCATCCGCTGTGGCGTCGATGATCTCGGGCGAGGTCTCGCGCGTCTGATCCTCACCGGCGGCCATATTCTGGACGACGGGAAAGGCGGCGACGCGGTTAAAGGATTTCTCTGCCTGGGCGACACCAGCGGTGAGGGCCAGCACAGAAGTCAGGCACATGAGACGCGGAAACATCGGCTACTCCGAGAATTGGACAATTGACTGCCCATGCTCCTGCCCGTTCTGCCTAACGGGAATGTGACGGTTCGATGTAGTTTTGATGATGCAAGAAGGCCCCGACAGCGATCTGCCGGGGCCCTATGTTGCGGATCAGACCGACATGCAGATGTATTTCATCTCCAGATAGTCCTCGATGCCGTGGTGGCTGCCCTCTCGGCCCAGTCCCGATTGCTTGACGCCGCCAAACGGCGCCACCTCGGTCGAGATGATGCCGGTGTTAACGCCGACAATCCCGTATTCGAGCGCTTCGGCCACCTTGTAGACCCGGCTCAGATCCTTGGCATAGAAATAGGAGGCAAGGCCAAAGATGGTATCATTGGCCATCTCGATCACGTCGTCCTCGGTCTCGAATTTGAACAGAGGTGCCATCGGGCCAAAGGTTTCGTCCTGAGAGAACACCATATCCTGTGTGGCGCCGGTGATGATCGTCGGCTCAAAGAAGGTGCCGCCCAGCTCAGAAGGATTGCCGCCCAGGATCACCTCTGCGCCTTTTTCCTTGGCATCGGCAATATGTGCCTGCACTTTTTCAACAGCTTTCTGGTTGATCAGCGGCCCGAACTGTGTGCCCTCACTCAGGCCATCACCAACCGTCATCTTGGCCACGGCCTCCTTCAGCTTGGCAGCAAAGGCGTCATAGACACCGGCCTGCACGTAGATCCGGTTGGCACAGACACAGGTCTGGCCGTTGTTGCGGAATTTGCACATGATCGCGCCTTCGACAGCCGCGTCGAGATCGGCGTCGTCAAACACGATAAATGGCGCGTTGCCGCCCAGTTCCATCGAACATTTCATGACGGTATCTGCCGCCTGCCGCATCAGGATACGACCAACCTCGGTGGAGCCGGTAAAGGTCAGCTTGCGCACGGCTTTGTTCTCGCAGAACTCCTTGCCGGTCTCAGACGCATTGGAGGAGGGGACGACATTGAACACACCAGCAGGAATGCCGGCGCGCTCCGCCAGAACCGCCAGAGCGGTCGCCGACAGCGGGGTCAGCTCGGCGGGGCGGGAGACAAAGGCGCAGCCAGCCGCCAGCGCCGGGCCCGCCTTGCGGGTAATCATCGCATTGGGAAAATTCCACGGCGTGATCGAGGCTGCAACGCCGATCGGCTGTTTCAGAACGGTGATGCGCTTGTCACGCTGGTGGCCCGGAATAGTCTCGCCATAGATACGTTTGGCTTCCTCGGCGAAAAACTCGATGAACGATGCGCCATAGGCGATTTCGCCGCGCGATTCCGCCAGAGGCTTGCCCATCTCGGCGGTCAGGATCACCGCCAGATCCTCCTGGTTTGCCATCATCAGGTCGAACCATTTGCGCAGCACGCCCGCGCGCTCCTTGCCGGTCCATTTGGCCCAGTCCTTCTGCGCCGCCTCTGCCTGGGCGATGGCGCCTGCCACCTGGCTGCGGCTGACATCGGCCACCTGCGCGATCACATCGCCACGGGCCGGGTTGATCACGTCAAAGGTGCCGTCGTCGCCATCAACGAACTGGCCGCCGATATAGGCCCGGCTTTCCAGCAGGCTGGGGTCTTTGAGCAGGGATTTCAGATCTGTAGTCGCGTCAAGCATGGCTTGCCTCCCGGATGTCGTTTGCTGGCAATGGAAATCAGCTGTCACTTGATATGTCCAGAAAGAGTGATGAGTCCAGAATTTGATCAAATATACCGGCGGTATGTGGCTCGCTATTGCGCCGCCGGTTGCCGTGGGCCGTTTGACATGTCCGACCCAAGGTAGTCAGGTAGGGCAAATACCAAAAAAGGGGAGGTCCGGCATGGAACTGGACGACGCATATTCCAACGGGGCCTATATTGAGAACGCTGAAAGCTATCCACCACGCTGGGCGGCCTCGGCCGAGGATTTCCGCAACGCCATGCGGGAGCGGTCGCGTGTTGACGTCTCCTATGGGGACAGCGAACGCCAGAAATATGACCTGTTCTTCCCGAAAGGAGAGAGCAGGGGTCTCCTTGTCTTTGTCCATGGCGGCTATTGGCTCGCCTTTGACAAATCCAGCTGGTCCCATCTTGCGGTCGGGGCGCTGGCCCATGGCTACGCTGTCGCCATGCCCTCTTATGACCTCTGCCCCGAGGTGCGCATTGCCGATATCACCCGCCAGATTGCGGCGGCGGTGACGGCCATTGCAGCAGAGGTGCCCGGCCCGATCTCGCTGGCCGGGCATTCGGCCGGAGGGCATCTGGTGGCGCGGATGCTGGACAGGGCGCTGCTGCCCGCCGAGGTGGGGGAGCGCATCCAGACGGTTGTGCCGATTTCGCCTCTTGCGGATCTGAGACCGCTTCTGCGGACCTCAATGAACGACAAGTTCAAGATGGAGGCAGCCAGTGCGGCGGCGGAAAGCCCGGTGGATATGCAGGACCGCTATCGGGCGGAGGTCACCGTCTGGGTTGGCGGTGAAGAACGCCCGGCGTTTCTGGACCAGGCGGTCTGGCTCACCGAAGCCTGGGACGCAGATCACGTGATCGCCTTTGGCAAGCACCATTTCAACGTGGTCGAACCGCTGGCCGATCCTGAAAGCGATCTGGTGAAGCTGCTGACCAGGTAGCCGATCCGAAAGATCGCGATAACCGGGCCGCAGAAATTTGCGGCCCTTATCTTTCCAGGGGGCGTTTCGGCAGCCCGTGTCGAGGTCGCTTTTGGGCGATAGCTGGTGATTTCGAACCAGCGCCGTGGTGGCGCTCGGCCTATCGTGGTGTCACGGGTAAGGCGATGGCGTCGCCGCATGCACAGCATATTGCCCATGATTGATCTCAAAAAACACGTCCTGAACGCCGGGACCTTTCTTGTAAGATGGAAGGGTCGACTATGACTTCACGTCCTGAAATGTATCGTTTTCACAATGGTGAGAAGGCGCCGCTGCAATTTGCCGTTTCCGAATATGAGACGCGGATCGCAGGCCTGCGCAAGATCATGGCAGACACCGGTGTGTCCGCCGCGGTCTTCACCTCGATGCACAACATCTCTTATTATTCGGGCTTCACCTATTGCGCCTTTGGCCGCCCCTACGGTCTGGTGGTGACCGCAAGCGAAGCCGTAACCATCTCGGCAGGTATCGACGCGGGCCAGCCCTGGCGCCGTTCGTTCTGCGACAACATCACCTATACCGACTGGCAGCGTGACAATTTCTGGCGTGCCATCAAGTCGGTAAGCGGCGAGGGCGTGGTGGTCGGCTATGAGAGCGACCACCTGACCCTGCTGCAGAAGGCCAAGCTGGAAGGGTTCCTGAAGCCGTCGCAGCTGGTGGACCTTTATGAGCCGACCATGCGCCAGCGGATGGGCAAATCCGCTGCAGAACTGGAGATGATCCGGGCCGGTGCTGCGGTGGCGGACGTCGGCGGCTTTGCCATCCGCGACGCGGTCAGGGAAGGTGCGCGGGAGATTGACGTGGCGATGGCGGGCCGTGACGCGATGGAGCTGGAGATTGCCAAGCGTTTCCCGGATGCCGAATACCGCGATACCTGGGTCTGGTTCCAGTCCGGCATCAACACCGATGGCGCCCATAACCCGGTGACCGGTCGCACCCTGCAGCGCGGAGATATCCTTTCTCTGAATACTTTCCCGATGATTTCAGGATATTACACCGCGCTGGAGCGGACCATGTTTGTAAAGGAGGTGGATGCCGACTCGCTGCGCATCTGGGAGGCCAATGTGGCGGCTCATGAGCTGGGCATCTCGCTCTTGAAACCGGGGACAAGCTGTGCGGAGATCACTCATCAGATCAATGCCTTCTTTGAGGAACAGGACCTGCTGCGATACCGCACCTTCGGCTATGGTCACTCGTTCGGCGTCCTGTCGCACTACTATGGCCGCGAGGCCGGGCTGGAGCTGCGCGAGGACATCGACACGGTGCTGGAGCCGGGCATGGTGATTTCTATGGAGCCGATGCTGACCATTGCCGACGGCCAGCCCGGCGCCGGCGGCTACCGTGAGCATGACATCCTGATCATCCACGAGGATGGCAACGAGAACATCACCAAATACCCCTATGGGCCGGAGTTCAACGTCGTCGGCTGACCCAGGCGCTGGATGGGCTGAAATATTGTCGGCAGGCGAGTGCTCCCGCCTGCTCCCCGCCTCCCGAAGGGAGGCCGTCCCAGTTGGGCGTGGCACCGTGCAAGGCACGGTGCCACATCGCACTTCCGAAGGTCTCCCCCGATCTGCGAGCGGCGGGGTGCCGCGCGTCTTCGCTGCGGGTGGCGGATGATCCTGCCGTCAGACCGGACAGGTGTGTCGCAAAGATTGCGCTGGCGTCCGGCATGAGGCATATGTGCGCTAAGGCGACATCTGATCCAGCGATCACGCCCGGTTCCCGGCTTATGCGGGGCTGCGGTGGATCCCGGTCGTGAACAAGGACATATCACAGCCATGCACCACCCCCCGGAGAAGCGAAAATCCGAATATGCGCTGATCCAGCTGTTGCCGAACATGATGACCATCGCGGCCATCTGTGCGGGGCTGTCTGCGATCCGCTTTGGGGTGCAGGGCAATTACACGCTGGCGGTTCAGCTGATCCTGGCGGCTGCGATCCTTGACGGGTTTGACGGGCGTCTGGCGCGTATCCTGCGCAGCGACAGCAAGATGGGCGCTGAGCTCGATTCGCTGGCGGATTTCCTCAACTTCGGCGTCGCCTCACCGCTGGTGATCTACTATTGGGCATTGCAGGATATGCGCGGCCTCGGCTGGCTCGCGGTGCTGGTGTTCTCGGTCTGCTGCGTGGTGCGTCTGGCGCGCTTTAATGTCTCCACCAAGTCCGAGCAGAAAGTCACCGCAAAAAGCGTCTATTTCGAAGGCGTCCCATCTCCGGCGGGGGCGCTCCTGGCCATGCTGCCGATGTTCATCTCATTTGCCTTCGCCGACGCGCCGGTGGTCCCGGACATTCTGATTTGCCTTCACATGGTTGTCATTGGATTGCTTATGATCAGCCATGTGCCAACCTGGTCGCTGAAGGCTGTCAAAATTTCGCGCGAAAACGTGAAGTACTTCTTGGTCGGTTTTGCCTTTGCGGGGGCAGCCGTCCTGATTTACGCATGGATTACGTTGGTGATCCTGTGCCTTGGGTATGCCGCGATGGTGGCCTGGGGATTGGTTAAGAGGAAAACGCCGGAGACCGGCGCATAAAAGAGTAAGGGTGGAGAATTGGATATAAAGGCTGTTGAAACGTCGTATGCCCGTTGGGCGCCCGTTTATGACAAGACCTTCGGGGCGATCACCAATGTCGGCCGCCGCCGCGCTGTTGGGTACGTCAACGAACATCGCAGCGGTCGGGTTCTGGAGGTGGGCGTTGGCACCGGCCTCTCTCTGCCGCTCTACAAATCCCACCTGAAAGTCACCGGTATCGACTTCAGCGAAGACATGCTGCGCAAGGCGAAAAAACGTGTCGCCGAAAACAAGCTGCATCATGTCGAGGCACTGCGCCAGATGGATGCGCGCGCGCTCGATTTCCCCGATGCCACCTTCGACACCGTTTCTGCCATGCATGTCCTGTCGGTTGTGCCCGATCCAGAGAAGGTGATGGGCGAGATTGCCCGTGTCCTCAAGCCCGGGGGCAAGGTTGTCATCACCAATCATTTTCTGCGCGAACAGGGGGTGCTGGCCTTCATTGAACGGGTTTCGGCGCCCTTTGCCAATGTGCTGGGCTGGCATTCGGATTTTGAACTCGACACGATCCTCGGTGAAGATCATCTGTCCGTGGAGCATCATCAGCCCTTGCCGCCCTTTGGCCTGATGACGTTTCTGGTGCTGTCCAAAATTCAGTCCGTCTGAGTTGCTATGCCGCACGGTAGGGGCGTCATCTGACGTCAAAGACCGATCGGGGAGCCGGTCGGTCTTTTCATTGCGGGGTGGCTCTGCAAAACTATCGCCAACCGGCCTGATGTCTGGTGCCTGATGACGGCATGGCAGTCGGGTTTTCTTTATCCGGGGGATGTAAATTATGTTCACATTCCCCATATGACACATAAGACATTGCAGAAAGGGCACTTTATGAGCCAATCACAATTTGACGAGATGGTACGCGCCTCCCAGGACAAGGTGCGTGAGTCGCAATCCAAGATCGAGGCGCTGACCTCGCGCATCGAGGTGGCGCGTAGCAAGATCGAGGCGGGCGAGGATGCCAGCATCGACATCGAAAACGCGACGCTGGAGGATGTTCACGCCCACACCGAGGTGATGAACGCCAATATCGCCGAGCTGATCATGGGCCTCGACGATGTGACAACAGCCTTCTCCAGAGATTTCGACGAGATGCGCTCGAAAACCGGCTGGGAGAGCTTTGTCGGCTTCTTCTCCAAGGGCAAATCGGACTCGATGCGCCAGGAGCGGATGCGCACCGCCAGTATCGACGACAAGCTTCAGGATCTGATCGCCAAATCCGACGTCATCGTGAAACTCTTGGAGGGCCAGCTGGCCACTCTGGAAGAGCAGCGCGAGAAGGTACAGGTGAACCTCTCGGCCACTCTGGACGACCGCGAGTTGACGGTGCAGGAGCTGGAAGGCGTGCGCGCCCGGATCGTGGCGCTGGACCCCCAGATCATCGAGCTGGAAAACAAGATCTCGGTCGAGCAGGACGCCGCCGCGCGCACCAAGCTGGAGACAGAGCTGGCGGAGATCAACGCAAAATACAACGCGATGGTGCAGGACGAGCAGGTAAAACTGGCGAAATCCCAGACGCTGGAGCGCTATATCGAGAAGGGCAAGACCTGGGTCGACTCCCTGCAAAACCAGGCGGCGACGCAGATGGTGCTGATCAACAAGCTGCAGACGGACACCCAGCAACGGGTGGTGCTGTATGACGCGCTGACCAAATCGCTGAAGACCGCACAGCAGCAGGATGTGGCGCATCGGATCAACGAGATTGGCGTGCAGACCGACAAGGAAGCCCAGACTGCAATGGCTGCGATCGGCACCGCGACCAACCAGAAGATGGCCGACATGCTGGAAAGCCACGAGGACAACATGGTGTTTGCCCGCGACGTGCTGGAGAAGAAGGCCAAGGCCGATGAACGCTTTGCCCGCCGGTTCGCGGCGATTGTCGAGAAGCACGATAAGAACCTGTATGGGGGGTGAGCTTGGACTGGCTGGAGTTCCTGAATGTCCCGTGGCCGCCGAATTGGTTCTGGTGGAGCGTGCTGGCGGTCATTTTTGGGACTTTGGCTGTTCTCTACTTCGCTGTTGGCGGCCCTTATGCGGGCTGGGTTTTAGTTGCAGTGGCTGGGATGTTTGCGGCATTTGCCTGGGATCTGCGTAAGGAGCGGGATGGCTAGGCACTTGGTGTCACTCAGTATTGGAATTGAGATGTTCAGAAAATTCAACAGAGGGTCACGCCCGGCCCGAGGGTGGGCGTACTCCGCGCCCGCTCTGGGGGGCGGGTCGGGCGCAATCCGGGCTGCTGTGCATCCCGGAGGGTTGTCATGACCGATCCCTCGCATGATCACGCCGGCCTCAGCGATACCTTCGCCTCACGCCGGTATTTCAAGAAGTTCGAGACCATCATCCGGCACCTAACCCGGGTGGCGGCGGCGATGCAGGCGGAGGGGCGGCTGTCGAAATCCGATGTGAAGGTGCTGACCGCCTACCTGATGCGGCTGAACTTCACCTTCCGCGCGCTGTCGATGAAATACCTGATGGCGGGGCGCGACACGGGCCGCTTTTTTGGTAGCCTGGCGATGGACAAGCGCGACAGCGGATTTCCCGTCGCCGCCGAGCTGATGACCATGGCAAATGACGCCCAGCAGGCGGAGCGGCACCTGGCCAATATGGCCAGTGAGGCGCAGCTGAAGGACGATATGGTGCGCACCATCATCTCGGAGCGCACAACGCCATCAAAACTGCAATTCGCTCTGTCGCAACGGCTTTATTATCAGGAGCTCATGAAGGGGCAGCTGTTCTGGACCCAAAATGATCCGGTCTGCGAATGGCTGGAAAACCTTGGCCCGCGCCGTCGGCGCTTCCTCTTGCATTGGGCAGCCTACGACAGCCAGGTGAACCTGCCGGTGATCTACCTGATGGAGCTGGAGGACAGCGGCAAGGTGGCCCTGCCGAAGGACGAACGGCGCTGGCCCGAGGTGCAGGCGCATCTGATGGCGCAGGCCTTGGCGGGGCTGAAGCTGGTGACCATTGCCAAGGGGTTTGACGAGGATTTCGACGACCTCCACCCCAAGCATCTGCGCCGCTACCATGTGGGGCCGATGTATTCCTCCGCCTATACCGATCAGTCCGGCCCGCTGCACCGGGTGCTGGAGGAGGCGGAGGCGCCCGCGGGCCAGGACTGGGCCTTGGCCTGGACGCTGGAGGAGCTGGAGAGCGAAGACGTGCGCGAGGAGCGCGCGGGCTGGTTCGGCACGGTAGAACGTGAGATCTTTGCGCTTGACCCCTTTGGCGGCCGCGGCGCGGATACCGGCGCGACCCGCACCCAGCGCGCCATCATCCTGCCGCAGCGCCCGTTCCAGGTGCTGGCAGAGCTGGACCCGCCGGGATTTTCCGACGTGCAGAAGTTCGTAGTGAGCGAGGCGGGGCAGGTGCTGCGGTATTGAGCGGCTGCGCGAGCCGTGAGTGCGGGAGCCTCCGGC
This sequence comes from Phaeobacter sp. JH20_02, assembly GCF_048056915.1. Taxonomy (NCBI): domain Bacteria; kingdom Pseudomonadati; phylum Pseudomonadota; class Alphaproteobacteria; order Rhodobacterales; family Roseobacteraceae; genus Phaeobacter; species Phaeobacter sp. JH20_02. Next base: position 179,608 of record NZ_JAYMVP010000029.1, read on the forward strand.
GGGGATATTTTATGGCCAGAAGAAGCGCGGGTTGGATTTTAGGCCCGCAAGCGACGGATTGAGAGGGTGAGATGAGCATTTCAGGCAACCAGATGGAACTGCGGGAAGAGGATATCCGCAAGCATTACGCGGCTGCGGCAGCGATGCTGGAGGGGTTTGATCACACCCCGCGCATTGCCAAACCGCAGGCAGAGGGCAAGGCGCCGGAGCGCTCAGCCGGGATTGGCACGCGGCGGCGCTTCCGCTCTACCACGCCGGGGCTGGTCACACGCTCCACCGCGCGCCCTGAGGGCGTGCATCTGATTGCCCGCATCGAGGCGGCGGATGACGATGATCCGCTGACCTCGCCGCTGCAGGCGACCTTGCAGCATGCCTTGCGCCGGGCTCTGGCGGTCTCCCTGGCGATGGGGGAGGCCTATGCGGATGTGTCCGGATTGGCGGATCTGAAGCGGGCCAATCTGGCGGGGTCGCTGGACGCGGCGCGCAAGGGGGAGTTCACCGAACTGCTGGCCGCCGAGGCGCTGATTGCGGCGCATGTCTTTGCCAATGCCGCGGCCTATCTGCTGGCACCGCACGGGTCCGAGGCACAGGCCGAGGTGGGCGAGGCGGAGGAGCTGTTGACGGATAACGCGCCGCTGGCCCTGCACGGGGCACTGTGGGAGCTGGACCAGAAACTGGCGCTGCATGCCCCCGATGATGCGCATCTGATCGCGGCCACGGCCGCCTATGCCGAGCAGCTGATGGAAAAGGCGGCCTTGCGCGCCCAGAACGCGCCGCGGCTGGAAGCGTTCACCGCTGCGGACTGGCGGGTGGAGGCGGATGACCTGACCATCAGCGGCTTTGAACCGGCGGCGAAGGCAAAGTCCACAACGCTCACCATGGCGTTCAAGAAGCCGCATGAGGTGGTCGGCAACCATATCGCCAAGTACCAGGCCTTAAGACTCTCCAAGATGCTGATGGCCTATGATTTCGACCGCCGTTTGAACCCGTTTGCCGAGATGGGCGGCTTCATCTTCACCTTCATGGGGGATGGCAAGCCCGGGACGGGTAAGACGACGCTCATTCAGATGATGGCCGGCCTCATCCATGATTATTGCCAGAACGCAGGCTATGCCTTCCGCTACCAGAATTTCGGCATCGACAATATCGACAGCTATCAGGGCAAGTCGGGCCAGAACGCCAAATCCTTCATCCAGAATGTGATCGACCCGCATGTCATCGGCTTTGGCACCATCGACGACATCGACCAGATCGCAGGGAAACGCGGCGACCGACAGTCCAGCGCGGGCCAGCAGGAGGTGACGGCGGTGTTCATGGAGGCCTTTGCCGGCGCCAATACCGTGGTGCGCGGCAACTGCACCTTTGGCATGTTCTCCAACTACCCGGAAAATGTGGACGACGCCCTGCGGCAGCGGGCCGGCGCGCGGTTCCTGGTGGACGGGCCGCAGACGCGGGAGGATTACATCGACATCCTGACCCTCCTGATGGGCAAGAACCACAGCATTCCGCTGGGCGACCATGACCTTTACGGTGCGCAGGAGATCAAACAGGCCGTTGCACGGTCGTTCGAGGCGCACAACCGCCCGCAGGAGCCGGGGCTGATGGAGGTCTTTGGCCGGGTGCATGACCAGATCGGCGAATTGGACAGCCTTACCAAGCTGGGCACCTATCTGAAGGCAATCCAGCAGGCGGATGATCGGTTTACCGGCCGTGCCATCAAGAACATCACCGATGCGGTCAAGGTCCGCGCGATGGATTTCGAGCTGCCGGATGACTGGATGGAGAATCCGGAGCTGTTCCTGTTCAAGGATTACGAGATCAAATCTGCGATGATTGCCGAACTGCGGGTGCCGATCACCGTCGACATGGTGGTGCAGGAGATAAACCGCTACGCCGACAGCGAATTCCGCTATGCCGACAAGTCGGATGAGGTGGCGATTGAGAACATGGTGCGCGATTTCGGGCGGCAGGAAGAGGCCAAGCGGCGGTATCTGGAGGGGAAGGGGTGAGCATTCTTCTCCACAGAAGGGCAGAGTCCGCCCGCGGGCGGAAGCATGGCGCCCGCCCATGGGGGCGGACGGGCGCTACCCGAACCGCAAGCGCCTCGGGCGGGGAGGCTTAAATGGCTGAGAAAAGCCCGCGTGCCTTTTGGAGACTGCAAAACCCAATCATGTGGGCATGTTTGGTGACGCTAGCTTTTGTCTGTCTCATTCTTTGGTTCGGACTAGCAAGTACATGCAATGAGATTCTTTTTCCAAAAGGCGACTGCCCTCCGAAATGGAGGCACCTGCTGGTGGCTCCTCCAAATGAAGTTGGTGATACGCTCGCAGGTTTGGCCGGTGTGTTAGCTTTCGTTTGGCTTATTGCGACTGTGTTGTTGCAAGCTACCGAACTCCGCGAGCAGCGAGAAGAGTTTGAGCGGATGGCTGACGCGCAAAGTGAACAGGTGAAGCTTCTGCAAAAACAAGCCGCTGTCTTTGCTGCAGAGTTAGAGGACAGACAAGGTGAGCGCTCGCGAAAGCTGCTGAATGTACAGCTAAAATCTTTGTCTGACTTGCTCGATTTAGAAAGCCGTGCAGGCGACCTGTTTGGGATGAATGATGCGCATAACGAGAAGCTATTTGAGCGACGTGCCGCAGAGGACATCGATATCCATATCTTTCGAAATAAGGATGCTGTGACAGACTTTTACATCAGGAATGAAGATCTGGATCTTGGCGGTCAGTCACTCCTTAGAGGATCCATCGCGCCTTATCTCAAAATAGCTGGCCTTACCCAGCAGATCAGTAACTTGTGGGACGCTTTGCCCGAAGATCAGCTCGCGAGACTTAGTAGCATTGGCTTCACTGATTTGCACCATGCCATTAACAGGTTTGTCGATGACAATATCTGGTCCGATGATGCAAGCGACCCAATGAACCCAGCGAATTTTCTCGAAAGGATTGGTTGATTGAAACGCCTCATCCAAAACGGTCTGATGTTCGGCAATCTTTTCCATGTGGCCTCGCCCGCGCTGGTGGAGCGGTATAATCGCGCGCTGAAGCATCTGACGGGCAAGACCACGAGCCTCACCGATTTCCACGTCGATATCTCCGGCTACTCGCCGGAGGTGGGCGATGAGCTGGGGGATGATCACTATCTGAACCATGCGGGCGTGAACCGGCAGTTCATCCTGCTCAGCACTGAACAGAAACGCTGCCCGCTCCTGAATGTGAAATTCTCCACCAGCCGGGACATTCTGCGCCGGTTCATTGCCGCCAATGAAAGCCAGCTTTTTGCACTGACAGCCACGGATGCAGTGGCGGGCGAGCTGGTGAATTCGGTCTTCGAGGTCACGACCCCGGCCAAATTGTTCGATATCCGTCAGGTGCGGATCGAGGCCGACACCACGCGGGCCACGCTGCGGCAGGCGGATCGGCTGGCGGAGCTGGTGGAGCGGTTCAAGAGTGAGGAAGACGGCTGGTTCGATGACGCGCTGATCGCCGAGATGATCGAGACGGCGGAAAAAACCGGCGATGTTACCCGCAACCCGGTGCGGCTGAAGCATGAGGTGTTTGAGCAGCAGAATTTCTGGACCGCGCATTTCGGCGGGCTTTACGTGTTTCAGAGGGTGGAGCACCCGGCGGTGATCGCCAGCGGCGCCAAGCCCGAGGGCGTGCCGCTGGACCATGTGTTCGACCTTGGCCAGAAGAACGCCATTGCCAAGTTTCTGGAGCTGAACGGGCTGGTGGAGCCGATCATCCGCGCACGCGGCGTCGATGGCGCGGCCATCCTGCGCCAGAAGATGGGATTTCTGGCGATCAGTGTTCTGGCGGATAAGGGCATGGACCTCTCCGGCCTGTCGCGCAGCGATCTGCGGCGGCTGGCAGCGCGTCACGCCAGTGATCTGCCTGCGGAGTTCGAGGGCATGGCGGCCATGGTCCGCTGGGCAGATAGCGGCGGCGCATGGCCCCAGATCAAATCGGACCATCCCGCCTATTTCTATTGCCTGCGGGCAACCAATACGCCGGATCGCGATCTGGTCAACATGCTGCTGGCAGAGCTGACCCCGCTGGATTTCCGCCAGCTATTCATCTGCCACAAGGAGGCGTTCTATAAGCAGTATCGCGGCTGGCCAGAGAACAAGAAGGATCACGTCGTGACCTTCCTTGCGCGGGAATATGCCGTGGACAAGGCCGGCGCGCGGGCTGCTCTCTTTGGCCATGAGCCGGATATGAGCGGTCGCAGCCCTGCGGTCGAGGCCCGCCGTCGGGGGGGCGAGCAGGCGCCTTCCCCGGATCGTCTGGTCGAGCGGGTCGGCCCCTGGGGGGCGGTAGGTCGCCGGGGCAATACGCGGGGGCGGCGCTGATGTTTGCCTTCATTCGCCTGATGGCGATCCTTCTTGTGGTGCTGACGGTCATCTATGCGCTGGTGTCGCTCTACTCGCGCGAGGTACGTCGGGCCAAGCTGAAACGCCGCTGGACCGAGAAGGGGTTGACCGGAGACCGTTCCGCCTTCATCCAGCGCGGGCTGCACCAATATGACCGCTCGCTGCGGCGCAGGCTGATCCTGCTGGTCTATATCGTGCCGCTGGGGGCCATTGCGCTTCTGGTTTATGTCATGAATTTCATGTGAGGTCGCTGATGCGTTACGTAAAATGGGTATTCATTCTCACCTTCTGGCTGCTGGCGGGGGCCTTTCTGCATTACACGCTGCCGCAGAACGACGTGGTGCGCGTGGTCAAGACCGAGGTGCGCCGGGTCGATTTTGGTGAAAACTCGATCTTCTGGGCACAGCAGGATACCGCGCAGGAAAGCGCGACCAGCGTCAACCGCGACGTGCGCTTTGTCGAGGCTTTCTTTCCCAATGGTCGCCCCATCGTCTATCGCAACGAGGACACCGGCTGGGGCTGGCCGCCGTATTTCAAGCTGGACAGCTCCAATCTTCAGGCCGAGCTGACCGATCTCGCGTCCACCAAATCAGACCCGCAGTGGGTGCTGGTCCGCCACTATGGCTGGCGCAATGAATTCCTGTCGATCTTTCCCAACGCGGTTGCGGTCAAACCGGTTGACGGCCCGGATCATACCCAGTTGAACTGGTTCAACATCATCTTCCTCACGCTGCTGGCAGCAGTGGTCTGGGCGATATATGTGCGCTGGCGCCGTTTCCGCCGGGCGCGCATCGACCCGATGGTCGAGAATGTCGAAGACAGTCTCTATGCTGCCGGCGATGCGCTGTCGGAACGCCGTGGCCGGTTGCGCCGCTGGCTGGACAGCTGGAAGCAGAAATAGCGCAGGACAAGCGGGGCTGCCGACTGCGCAGCCCCAGATGGCCCCCTAGTCAGAGAACAGATGCTCGGTCCGGGCAAGGCTCAATGCGGCGTCATGGTCCAGCGCCAGAAACGGCATCAGCTGTTCGGCGATCTGCTCGTCACTGTCGCTTTCGCGGATCAGGCTGAGGTGATCAAATCCCACATCGCGGATGCGGTCGGATTCATGCTGGATATCGTTGCGGATCGTCGGCAGCAGCCGCTCCAGTGCGGCGGCTGAGGTTTGTTGACCGGCCAGACCAATGCGTTCGGCATGACCGGTGAGATAATCGTCGCTCAGGTAGCATTCGATCTGTAGCAGACGTGTCACCGCCCGGTCCGCGCAGAAATCCTGCATCAGCTCCAACGCCGAAGGGTCAAGGCAGATCACCAGCCGGTCGGTCTCATAATAGTCAAACAGCATCCGAACCAGCGCGCGGCGGTGGCGGGTGCGTTTCCATAACGTCGCCTCGATACCGCCGAGGTCGGGCATCTCGGTGCCTTCTTCGTCAAACAGATAGGCGAGCGCCGGGATGTTGCTGACCTCACGCAGCCGCTCGATCAGACGTTTGGCCACATGCCATTTCTTGCAGGTGATGATCAGCAATTCGCGGTTGCGCCCGAGCGTGCTTTCGGTTTCCCAGAAACGGGGGGCAAAGCGCAGCCCGTTGCGTCCGCGTTTGGTCAGAAACTCATAGAGCTTACGACCCTCGTTGGAGATCTGAAACTCAACCCCCTGTGCGGCATAAAGCGCGCCGAGCCGGGATTTCAGCTCCTGTGCCTCGGGGCTGATCTTGCGGGCAAAGAGAAAATCCTGCCCCATCAGCATGTCGTAATGGTCGTTGTAGAACTGGACCGGCATTCCGTAGTCAGAGAACATCAGCAATGTCAGCGTGCGGCTCTCGATCTCCCTGGCGGGAACCAGATGGCGCACCAATGTCTGAAAGAAGGTCTCATCCGGGATCCAGGTGGTGCGAAAGAACCGCAGCACATCGCGGCGGTCCTTCAGGAACGCCAGGATCCATTCCACGGTGCGGCGGCGCAGGCACCACCACTGGCTGCCGATCTGGATCTGCATATCCTCGGGCAGGACGCGCGTCAGGCCCAGCCGTTTCTGCACCATGTGGCTCAGATCAAAGAGGCGTTTGTTCCTGCGTTCGTTGAAGATATGGCGATAGATCAGCCGGTCTTCCTTCATGCCGGTCTTGATCCAGTCGCTTTCAAAAAAATCGAAGCTCTCGATGTAATCGCAATCCTGCGCGTCCAGCAGCTGGCGCGCGTATTCGGCCGTCTTGATCGCCATGCAGTCGCCGGACACCATGTAGAAATGCGTCGCCCGAGGGAAGGTGGCGACGGCGCTTTCAAGCGCGTGGAGCGTCGCCTGAACCAAAGACCATTCGCCCCAGCCGCATTTGACCCGCTTGCGGGCAAAGCAGACATTCGGGTTGTCCTTCAGCGCGGCTCGGATTTGCTGGAAATCACGCGTCGGAGACCGGCCATCGAAGTGGATCGCCATGTAATCCCCGGCGGCAGTCAGTTGCTCTGCCTGCTGGATAATCGCCTCTGGGTCCTTATGGCACAGCAGAACATATGCGATTTTTGCCATGACGACGCCCCGGGGTCTTATTTTGATTGATTGTTTCCTTGATACTGACGAATTCTCACTGAATAAACCGCATTATTTAGCTTTTAACGACTAGGCTGGCAGATGGCGCCTATTGCAGCGCATCGGACTGGGAGAGCAAGAATGGGATTTCCGGGCACTTGGATGACAGAGAGCGAAAGCGTGGTCTACCGCGTGGTGCCCAAATGTGCCTGCTCGACCATTGGTCAGATCATGTATTACTCAGATCATGGCCGGTTCTTCGATGGCGATATCCATGATGCCACCAGCGGGCTGCATAAATGGGCTCTGCCGGACAGCCAGCCGCTGATTACCGGCAATGTGCAGTCGCAGAAATCCTATGCGTTCACCTGCGTGCGCAACCCTTACACGCGCGTGCTGAGTTCCTTCTTCGACAAGATTTGCGGCATCCAGCGCAATGGCAAACGCTACCGGGGCAATCTGGTGCCGCGGCTCACCTATGACTACGGGATAGAAGTGGGCGGTGACGATGGCAAGCAGCCCTTTGACCAGATCAAGAGCTTTCGCCGTTTCCTGCTGTTTGTCCGCGACACGGTGAAGTTTCGCCGCCCGATGGATCCCGATATCCACTGGTCCGCAACCTCGGGCCATGTTTCCACCTTCATCTGCAACGGCGGGCGCTACGACAAGGTGATCTGGACCGAAGCCTTCAATGAGGGCATGCAGGATGTACTGGACGCCATCGAGACGCCGCATCGGGTCGATCTGGCGCAGATCCCGCGCTTCAACGAAAGCGAAGGTCACGGTCCCAAGCGGGCGCATCCGGTCGAGGAGTACTTTGACGATCTGTCGATGCACCTGGTCTATGAGATCTACAAGCGCGATTTCGAGGTGTTCAAATACGATTTTGAAAACCCCGCCAACAAGATGCCCATCGGCGAGATCGACCTCGATGAGGTGCATGCCAAACTGGGCGAGTAGGTCACACCCGACCATCAGCTCCCGCCCGAGCTGCAATCATTGACATGATCTTGTCCCGGTTGGGCGTGGCGCCGCTGGCGCGGCGCGCCTCCGGCGGGAGTATTTCGGGAAAGGTGAGGGGTTTTGTGCCTTATGCGCGGGCCGGGGACCCCAGTTCTTGCAGCTGGGCTTGCAATCCGGTTGGAAACAACTCAATCCCGCCAGTCTCCAGCGCATCAGGATGCACCCATCTGGCAATAGATTTCAGGCCGTTGTCTTCGTAGAACTCAATCGTATCGCCTGCCAGATGCGGGGTCTCTGGCCAGGTGACCTGCGCGGCGAAGATGATTTCATGGCCGGTCTGGCCTTCGTGCCGATAGATGTTTTCCAGCACCACCGGCGCGCCGATGATGGTGATTTCCACAGCGAGCTCTTCCTGAAACTCCCGTCGCAGCGCCTGTTGCCAGGTTTCGCCAAATTCAACGGTACCACCCAAGGGACGGACGCCTTTGGTCCGGCCGCTGTCATCGGGCACCTCCGCCGCGAGGAAACGGCCATCGCGCCAGGGCAGACCAATGGTTTTCACGCGAATGGACTGGGCCGGGCGCCAAATGGTCATGTCGGATCTCCTGCGGTGCCGCGTTGGGTCGAGTAGGGCTGGATCTCTATGAAAGAAAAAGCCCCGACATCCAAGATGCCGGGGTCTTCAAAAGCGGACTAACTGACAGCGCTGATTATTCGTCGTCGGGCAGGGCGCGCACGGCGCCTTTTGCGGCGGAGGTGGCCAGCAGGGCATAGGCTTTGAGCGCGGTGGAGACCTTGCGCTTGCGCGGCTTCACCGGTTTCCAGCCTGCTGCGTCCTGGGCGGCGCGCCGTGTCGCCAGCTCCTCGTCGGAGACCGCCAGGTGGATGGTGCGGTTGGGGATGTCGATCTCGATGGTGTCGCCCTGGTGCACCAGGCCGATGGTGCCGCCTTCAGCTGCCTCAGGCGAGACATGGCCGATCGACAGCCCGGAGGTGCCGCCGGAAAAACGCCCGTCGGTCAGAAGCGCGCAGGCTTTGCCCAGCCCTTTTGATTTCAGATAGGAGGTCGGGTAGAGCATTTCCTGCATCCCCGGACCGCCGCGCGGGCCTTCATAGCGGATCACCACCACGTCACCCTCCTTGACCTTGCCGGTCAGGATGTCGTTCACCGCCTGATCCTGGCTTTCGCAGACATAGGCCGAACCGGTGAATTTCAGGATGTTTTCATCCACCCCTGCGGTTTTCACGATGCAGCCGTCGCGGGCGATATTGCCAAACAGCACCGCCAGACCGCCGTCCTGGCTGAAGGCATGTTCCTTGGAGCGGATCACCCCGCCTGCACGGTCGGTGTCCAGCTCCTTGTAGCGGTTGGACTGCGAAAACGCTTCGGTGGTGCGCACGCCGCCGGGGGCGGCCTTGAACAGCTCTTCGGCCTCGGGGTTGTTGGCAACCTTGATGTCCCATTTGGCGATTGCCTCGCCCATGGAGCTGGAGTGGACGGTGGCGCAATGGTCATGCAACAGTCCCGCGCGGCTGAGCTCACCCAGGATGGAGAAGATGCCACCGGCGCGGTGGACGTCTTCCATATGAACGTTTTCGGTGTTCGGTGCGACCTTGCACAGGCACGGCACCTTGCGCGACAGGCGGTCCATATCGGTCATGGTGAAATCGACCTTGCCTTCATTGGCGATGGCCAGGAGGTGCAGCACCGTATTGGTCGACCCGCCCATGGCGATATCGAGGCTCATGGCGTTTTCAAACGCATCAAAGGTGGCGATTTCGCGCGGCAGCAGGCCTTTCTCCTCGCCCACGTAGTGGCGCTTGGTGATGTCGACGATCTTGCGGCCCGCCTCAAGGAACAGGTGTTTGCGGTCGGCGTGGGTGGCCAGTGTCGAGCCATTGCCCGGCAGCGCCAGACCCAGCGCCTCGGCCAGACAGTTCATCGAGTTGGCGGTGAACATCCCGGAGCAGGAGCCGCAGGTGGGGCAGGCGTTTTCCTCGATATGCTGCACCTGCTCATCGGTGAGGTTCTCGTTGGCCGCCGCAACCATCGCATCGACGAGGTCGATCTTCTTGGCGTCGAGATCGGCAATGTCGATCTTGCCCGCTTCCATCGGTCCACCGGAAACGAAGATCGCCGGGATATTCAGCCGCATCGCTGCCATCAGCATGCCGGGAGTGATCTTGTCGCAGTTGGAGATGCAGACCATGGCGTCGGCGCAATGGGCGTTGACCATATATTCGACGGAATCCGCGATCACCTCGCGCGAGGGCAGCGAGTAGAGCATCCCGTCATGGCCCATGGCGATACCGTCATCCACCGCGATGGTGTTGAACTCCTTGGCGACGCCGCCGGCCGCCTCGACCTCGCGGGCGACCATCTGGCCCAGATCCTTGAGGTGGACGTGGCCGGGTACGAACTGGGTAAAGGAGTTGACGATGGCGATGATCGGCTTGCCGAAATCATCGTCCTTCATCCCTGTGGCGCGCCACAATCCGCGTGCGCCCGCCATATTGCGGCCATGGGTGGAAGTTCTGGATCGGTACATTGGCATCTGGCTGGTTCCCTTGTCTTTGCCCTCAGGGACACGATTTGCGCAACAAAGGCAACATGTCGGGGCGGTCTTCGGTAATTATCTGGTGGTTTCTGCCGGTTTTCGCAGGCTTTGGCGGGGCGGAGTGGCGAACCGGGCGGTCAGGATCGGCATCCGGGACATCAGCGACAGGCCGAGGCTGTTGAGCCCCATGCCCACACCCATGCCCATAACCAAGACCAGAATCCAGCTGTCGGCCTGCGCCAGATTGGCGCCGGGGGCGCCGCTGGCCTGAGCGATGATCACGACAGATCCGGTGTAGCCCAGCAGCACGGCAACAGCGCCGGCAACACTATGCGACAGTTTCAAAGGGCTGAGCATCCGGGTTTTCCTGAGCTGGCGGATCCGCTAGAGATCGCAGGGCTGTGCGTTATAGCGCACAGTAGCGTTTGTGCGTTATAACGCACAAGAGGTTTTTGAAGCGCGGCATGAACCAATCCGCATCGGGCGGACCAGCAACGGGCAGCAGGCATGAGCGAAGATAGCATCACTCTGAATTTGCGGGACATTCGCCAGGGCGCAGGGCTAAGCCTGTCACGGGCTGCCGAGGTCACCGGCGTCAGCAAGGCGATGCTGGGCCAGATCGAGCGCGGCGAATCAAGCCCGACGATTGCCACCCTGTGGAAAATTGCCAAGGGGTTTCATCTGCCGCTCAGCGCGCTGATCGGCGAGGCGGCAGCCCCGGATCTGGCCGCCAGCGGCGAGCGGGTGTTCCGCTCGGTCCAGTTTCCCGGTTCGATCGCGGTGAAGATGGTGTTTCCCTTTGATCCCGCGCTTGCGGCCGAGACCTTTCACGTGAGCCTGCGTCCCGGCCAATGCCACCTGTCCCAGCCCCACGACAGCGGCGTGACTGAAGAGGTCTTCGTGCTGGAGGGCGCGATGGAGGTGTTGCGGGGCGACGATTGGGTGGCGCTGGATACCGGGCAGGGGCTGCGCTTTGCGGCGGATCAGCCACATGGCTATCGCTGTGGCGACAGCGGTGCTGCGTTCTTGAACATGCACCACTACCGCCGCGTGGCCTCTCGCGGCTAGCGGCAGCCGGATCAATTGGCCGCAGCGGCGCGGCTTGTCGCCGGGGCAGAGGATGCCTAATGCTGGTGGCATTGATGACGAGGCGCCAGACCCTCCGGGGTGCGCGCGTCTTGCCCCTGTTTCCATTGACCTATTGCCGGAGAGTTTTCCACCGGCCTTATTACGAAAGCGATCTGATCCATGGACACTCTGCGCGGCAGTCTCCTGATGGTGCTCGCTATGGCCGCCTTTGCGCTGGAGGATATGTTCATCAAATCCGCGGCCCGAAGCCTGCCGGTCGGGCAGATCCTGATCCTGTTCGGGGCCGGGGGCATGGTGATCTTTGCCATCATGGCGCGTGCACAGGGGCACCGCCTGTGGACCCCGGTGTTCTGCACGCGCGCGCTTGTGCTGCGCTCTGTCGCCGAGGTTGCAGGGCGGCTGTGCTACACGCTGGCAATTGCGCTGACGCCGCTTTCTTCGGCCTCCGCAATCCTGCAGGCGACGCCGCTGGTGGTTGCTGCCGGCGCGGTGGTCTTCTTTAACGAGCATGTGGGCCTGCGCCGCTGGCTGGCGATTGCGGCGGGTTTTGTCGGCGTCTTGATGATCCTGCGCCCGGGGGCCAGCGGGTTTGAGCTGGCCTCGCTCTTTGCGGTGGCGGGAACGCTTGGCTTTGCAGGCCGCGATCTGGCCACCCGCGCGGCTCCGGCCGGGCTGTCGAACGCGCATCTCGGGCTGGTCGGATTTGCCATGCTGATCGTCGCGGGGGTCTTGGCGCAGCCCTTTGGCGCGCCGATGGTGATGCCGGATCTCGCCACCGGGGCCGGTCTGGTGGCTGCAACCGTGGTGGGGGTGGTGGCCTATCACGCCCTGACCGGCGCCATGCGGAGCGGCGAGATTTCGGTCATCGCTCCCTTCCGCTACACCCGGCTGGTGTTTGCCATGGTGCTTGGGGTGGTGGTCTTCCACGAGCGCCCCGACCTCTGGACCCTGATGGGCAGCGCGGTCATCGTGATCAGTGGCGGCTTTACCCTGATGCGCAGCCGTCGCCGTCAGCCTACCTGAAACCGGTCGGTGGGGCGGGGGCCAATCCTCCGCTGCATCACCATCTTGCACCTCTCCCCCCGGCAGCTTACATCTGCGCCCATGGCCAAGCAAAAATCAGACCCGAATTACAAAGTGATCGCAGAGAACCGCCGCGCGCGGTTTGACTATGCGATTGAGGACGATCTGGAATGCGGGATCCTGCTGGAAGGATCCGAGGTCAAATCCCTGCGCGCGGGCGGTACCAATATCGCCGAGAGCTACGCGACGGTGGATGATGGCGAACTCTGGTTGGTGAACTCCTATATCGCGCCTTACGAGCAGGCGAAGATGTTCAAGCATGAGGAGCGTCGTCGCCGCAAGCTGCTGGTGTCGCGCAAGGAGTTGTCGAACCTTTGGAATGCAACCCAGCGCAAGGGGATGACCCTGGTGCCGCTGGTGATGTATTTCAACCATCGCGGTCTGGCCAAGGTGAAGATCGGCATCGCCAAGGGCAAGAAGAACCACGACAAGCGCGAGACCGAGGCCAAACGCGATTGGTCGCGCCAGAAGCAACGCCTGCTGAAAGACCACAGCTGAGTGCGACGCATTGCAGCTGCGGTGGGACAGGGCCACGTCTGGATCTGCCGCCGGGCCTGCGCCGGTCCTACGACCGTCGCTTCCCGGCCACCCTATCCTGCCCGGCAGTTGCACCGGGTAACGCGTGGCCATTGCAATAACTGACTAAATAGGTCAGATAAGCCCAACCCAGCAGACACATCCCTCGGTCAGGCCCGGCATCTTCTGTTTTCCTCCCTGTGACAAGGATGATGCCGATGCCTGAGGCCCTTTCTGATTCGCGACCTCTGACCCCTGCGCCCGCCGCTGACATGCCAACTATGCCCGCAGAAACCGCGCTTGCGGAACTGGGGCTTGATCCGTTTGAGGTCGCGCTGCTGCCACAGCTGCGCCATTTCACCACCTGCCTGCGAGAGCCGCAGAGCCAGGCCTGGCAGCACGCCTGCTGCAGCGCGGCTGAGCGCTGGGGTGAGAGTTTCGGCCTGGGGGTCGCGCATGCGCTGTTCAAGGTGGTGCGCTGCCTGCATGACCTGCGCGGCGAGCTTTATCAGGGGCATGACGCGCTGACCCTCTCGACCCGAGCCAGTGTCACCGCGGATGAAGCGGCCTGTCTGCGGATGCTGCATCACATGCGCCGCGACAACACCCCAGCGGCCCGCGACGCCGTGGCCGATCTGACCGGCGGCTGGATGGACCCGCATGTGATCCGCGCGGCGCTGTCCTTTGCCCATCGTTTCCCGGCGGGCAAGGCGGATCCGGCCCCTCGGTCACAACCTGCCATCGAACCCGCGCGCCCTCGGCTGCGGATTGTCCGCTGACAGGGAGTGCAGATGCCCGGCGCAGCGCCTCCGATCCGGCCCGGTGGGACAGATTGTTGCGCCGCAGGCCCGGCCTCCCTTGCGACTCTGTCCGCGCAGTTGTACGGATGCCTCAGCACATATGAGGGGAGGCGGTAACGTTGGATGATCCTAAAACGCTTGTGTCGACAGACTGGCTTGCTGCGCATCTGAAGGACCCTGATCTGCGGCTCCTTGATGCCTCGTGGTACATGCCGCACGAAGGGCGAGACGCCAAGGCGGAGTATGACGCAGCTCATATTCCCGGCGCGCGCTTCTTTGATATCGACGATATCGCCGACAATCGCTCCGAGCTGCCGCATATGGTTCCCCCGGTGGAGAAATTCATGTCCCGCCTGCGCGCGATGGGGGTCGGAGACGGCCATCAGGTTGTGGTCTATGACGGCACTGGCCTGCGGTCGGCGGCGCGGGTGTGGTGGCTGTTCCGCCTGATGGGGCAGACCAATGTTGCGGTGCTGGACGGTGGTCTGCCGAAATGGCAGGCCGAGGGCAACCCGGTCGAAGATCTGCCGCCGGTCATCCGCGACCGCCATATGACCGTGCGGGTGCAGAACCATCTGCTGCGTGATGTGACGCAAGTGTCCTCCGCCGCCAAGCTTGGCGATCACGAGATCATCGACGCCCGTGCGGCCGCGCGGTTTCAGGGCACGGTTGCCGAACCCCGCGAAGGTCTGCGGTCGGGTCATATCCCCGGCTCCAAGAACCTGCCCTATACCGAACTGCTGAACGCTGATCAGACGATGAAAGCGCCGGACGCGCTGCGTGCCGCCTTTGAACGGGCTGGTGTCGATCTCAGCAAGCCTGCCATCACCACCTGTGGGTCAGGCGTGACCGCCGCAGTCCTCAGCCTCGCCATGGAGCGGATCGGCAAGACCGATCATTCGCTTTATGACGGCTCCTGGACTGAGTGGGGCGCCTTCCCAACCCTTCCCGTTGCAACCGGAGAGACCTGATGTTCGAAACCCTGAAACCCCAGCCGGCGGACAAGATCCTGATGCTGATGCAGACGTATCGCGACGACCCGCGCGATGACAAGATCGACCTTGGCGTCGGCGTCTACAAGAACGCCGAAGGGGTGACCCCGGTGATGCGCGCCATCAAGGCCGCAGAACATAAACTGTGGGAAGAGCAGACCTCCAAATCCTACGTCGGCCTGGCCGGTGATCCGGCCTATTCCGACGCGATGATCAAGCTGATCCTTGCGGATAGCGTCGAGCGGGGCAATGTCGCGGCAGCCGCCACCCCCGGTGGCACCGGTGCCGTGCGTCAGGCGTTTGAGCTGATCAAGATGGCCAACCCGGGCGCGCGGGTGTTCGTGTCGAACCCGACCTGGCCAAACCACATCTCGATCCTGAACTATCTGCACATCGAAACCGTCGCCTATCGCTATTTCGACCGCGAGACCTGCGGCGTTGATTTCGATGGCATGATTGAAGATCTGAAAACCGCCAACAAAGGCGACGTGGTGCTGCTGCATGGCTGCTGCCACAACCCGACCGGTGCCAACCTCAACATCGTGCAGTGGCAGGAAGTGGTGGCGCTGCTGAACGAACGCGGTCTCATTCCGATGATCGACATTGCCTATCAGGGCTTTGGCGATGGTCTGGAAGAGGACGCGCAGGGCGTTCGCTACGTGGCGGCCAACACGCCGGAATGTCTGATCGCGGCCAGCTGTTCAAAGAACTTCGGCATCTACCGCGAACGCACCGGCCTGCTGATGGCAGTATCGCAGGATGCAGGCGCACAGGGGCTGAACCAGGGCACGCTGGCGTTCCTGAACCGGCAGAACTATTCCTTCCCGCCGGATCATGGCGCGCGTCTGGTGACCATGATCCTGAATGACGACGCGCTGCGCGCCGATTGGGCGGCGGAACTGGAAGAGACCCGCCTTGGCATGCTGAAACTCCGCCAGCAGCTCGCGGATGAGCTGCAGCGCCTGACCGGGTCTGACCGCTTTGCCTTCCTGGCCCAGCATCGCGGCATGTTCTCACTGCTCGGCACCACGCCTGAAATGGTCGAGAAGATGCGCGCCGACAGCGGCATCTATATGGTCGGCGACAGCCGCATGAATATCGCAGGTCTGAACACCCAGACGGTGCCGATCCTCGCCCGGGCGATTGTCGACGCTGGCGTCTGATCCCGCCTAGCTGATCCCGCCTGTCTGATTCAGGCTGTCAGAACCGATGATCACGCCCCGCTTCGGCGGGGCGTTTTTGCGACGGCTCACCAGACTTTCTCAATTCGTCTGGGCAAAAGCCTTCAAAGACTTTTGGCTGCGGCCCGTGGGGCACCCAAATGAAAACGCGGCCCCCGGAGGCACCGGGAACCGCGTTCAGTTTCAAGCCGGGTTCGGATCAGCTGGGGGAAAATTCGGGATAGGCTTCCATACCCAGTTCCGCCATGTCCAGACCGTTGACTTCGTCCTCTTCGCCAACCCGGATACCGGTCACCGCCCGCAGGATCAGCCAGACCACGGCGGAAGAGATAATGACGAAGAGCGCGACAACCACGATCCCGGTCAGCTGTGTGATCAGGCTCGCTTCGGGGTTGGTCAGCACAACCGCGATGGTGCCCCAGATACCGGCCACCAGGTGAACCGGGATGGCGCCGACCACATCGTCGATTTTCAGCTTGTCCAGCAGTGGCACCACAAAGACCACGATGATGCCGCCAGCAGCCCCGATCAGCGTTGCCATGCCCAGACCGGGCGTCAGCGGTTCTGCGGTGATCGACACCAGACCCGCCAGCGCGCCGTTCAGGATCATGGTAAGATCGGGCTTCTTGAACAGCAGCTGCGTCAGGATCAGCGCGGCCACGGCGCCGCCAGCTGCGGCTGCGTTGGTATTGGCAAAGATCCGGCTCACGTCCGCGACATCCCCGACAGTGCCCATCGCCAGCTGCGAGCCACCGTTAAAGCCGAACCAGCCCAGCCACAGGATGAACGTCCCAAGGGTGGCCAGCGCCAGGTTGGATCCGGGCATCGGGACGGTCTTGCCGTTCTTGTACTTGCCAATGCGCGGGCCAAGGATCAGCGCGCCGGTCAGAGCCGCCCAGCCACCAACGGAATGCACCACGGTGGAGCCTGCAAAGTCGAGGAACCCCATTTCGTCGAGGAAGCCGCCGCCCCATTTCCAGCTGGCCTGCAGCGGGTAGATCACTGCGGTCAGCACGATGGTAAAGGCGAGGAAGGGCCAGAGTTTCACGCGCTCGGCGAGGGTGCCGGAGACAATGGAGGCCGTGGTTGCACAGAACATCAGCTGGAAGAAGAAATCCGATCCGGTGGAGGCATAGGAGTAATCATCCGCCTGCTCGGCGGTGATGCCCACCGCCTCCAGAACGCCTGGACCCCAGACACCGGAGAGGACGCCCTCAATCGACCAGGTGCCCAGCGGATACATCAGGTTATAGCCGATCAGGTAATAGAAGATGGCCGCCAGAGAGAACAGCGCAACGTTTTTTGTCAGCTGCATGGTGACGTTTTTCGACCGCACCAGACCCGCTTCCAGCATGGCAAAACCGGCCGCCATCCAGAACACGAGGAAGCCGCCGACCAGAAACAGCAGCGAGTTGAGGATAAACACCGTGTCGGTGGCTGCCGCTCCGGGCGCCGGGGCCGCAGCGGCGGTCTCCTGGGCGAGGGCGAGGCCGGGCAGGGCCAGCGTCGCCACCGCTGCAAGGGAAAGGGTTGATTTACGCATAACTGATTTCCTTCCTTTGCGCGTTTTCACAGCGCGTCGTGATTGGTTTCGCCGGTGCGCACGCGGATCGCCTGCTCAACGTCGAGAACAAAAATCTTGCCGTCACCGATCTTGCCGGTGCGGGCGGTCTGGGTGATGGTGTCGACGACCTGATCGGCCAGCCCGGAGGGCACCACCAGATCCAGCCGCATCTTGGGCACGAAATTCACCTCATATTCCGCCCCACGATAGATCTCCGTATGGCCGGACTGGGCGCCGAACCCCTTGATTTCCGTGACCATCAGCCCGGACACGCCGATGGATGTCAGCGCCTCGCGGACCTCCTCCAGCTTGAACGGCTTGATGGTTGCTATGATCATTTTCATGCCCGACCCCCTGTGATGATGGCGGCGCGTGGTGACAGCGCCTGAACTGTTTGCAGGTGCAGCAAATCCGCAGAGCCGAGTCGGTGGAACGTTTCGGGCCAGGTTTTGAGGGCGGTTGCGGCAGGACGGCTAAAAAATAGGCGATCTTTTGCCAGTCCGCCTAAAAAACACCCGGCTTTCAGAGGGGAAATGTCGTGAAACTGCCCCTCAACAAACCGTCGTAGACGCGGTATGGTCCGCAAAACGGGCAAACCGGGCAGGATCTGGAAGATGGCACAAGGACCGCGGCGCCGACCTCTGGTCGCAGACAAGCGCTACGCGACAGCGGGGCGCGGCACGCAGGGCAAAGCGCCCGCGCGCAAGGCCAAACCACGGCCGAAATCAACCGCAAGGCCGCGTAAATCGGGCTGGCTTGGCCTGTTCGGCGGCGGTCGCAAAACGGGGGGCACCGGGGGCGGCGGAAGAGGCCCGCGCAAACCGCAGAAACCAAAGACCCTGCTGGGCAAGATCCTCGCGCTGCTGCTGGCACCATTTCGCTGGGCGTTCCGGCTGGCTTGGGGATTTGCCTGGCGGATCGGCATGATCTCGACCGCGCTGGTGGCGCTGGCGGTGGGCTACCACTACATGAAACTGCCCGAGGTTGCTGAACTGTTGGACGGGCGCGCGCGCGGCTCTGTCACGCTCACCGATCGCAACGGCGAGGTCTTTGCCTGGCGGGGGGATCAATTCGGCGGCGTGGTCACCAGCGAAACCGTCTCGCCCTACCTGAAGAACGCCATCGTCGCGACAGAGGATAAACGGTTCTACCGCCACTTCGGTGTATCGCCGCGCGGCGTTGCCAGCGCTGTCCGCATCAACCTGAGCGAAGGGCGCGGCCCGCTGTCCGGCCATGGCGGCTCCACCATCACGCAGCAGACCGCCAAGCTGCTGTGCCTCGGCGTGGTCTATGATCCGACCGAATGGGAGAGCGAGCGCGCCTATGAACGCGACTGCCGCCAGGGGTCGCTGTGGCGCAAGGCCAAGGAAGCCATCTTCGCGATGGCGATGGAGGCCAAATACACCAAGGATGAAATCCTCTCGATCTATATGAACCGCGCCTATCTGGGCGGTGGCGCCTATGGGGCCGAGGCCGCAGCGCAGCGCTATTTCGGCAAATCCGCCAATCAGGTGGATGCCGCAGAGGCGGCGATGCTGGCGGGTCTGCTGACAGCCCCTTCGACGCTGGCACCGACCAATAATCTGCAACGCTCGCAGGATCGCGCCGCCACCGTGCTGCGCCTGATGCAGGAGCAGGGGTATCTGACCACCGCTGAAATGCGCGCGGCGCAGAATACGCCTGCGGTCCTGAGCGAGGCCGCCGCCGCCCGCGCCGGTGGCTATTTCGCCGATTGGGTGATGGACACCATCCCGGATTTCTTTGGCAATGAGACAACCGAGGATGTGGTGATCCGCACCACCATCGACCAGCGCCTGCAACGCGCAGCCGAAGATGCGCTGAACCATGTCTTTGACACCAAGGTCCGCGAAGGCTCCAAGGCGCAGGCCGCCATTGTGGTGATGAGCGCGGATGGCGCGGTCCGGGCAATGGTGGGTGGGCGCAAATCCCGTGTCTCCGGTGTGTTCAACCGCGCGACCCAGGCCAAGCGTCAGACCGGCTCGGCCTTCAAACCCTTTGTCTATGCCACGGCGCTTGAACTGGGGTATTCGCCGCTCGACCGGGTGCTGGACGCGCAATATTGCCTTGATGTTCCGGGGTCCGGCCAGTGGTGCCCAAAGAACTATACGCGGAAATTCTATGGCGAGGTCACCCTGGCGCAGGCCCTGCGGGATTCGCTGAACGTCCCGGCTGTAAAAGTGTCCGAGGCGGTGGGTCGCGATCTGGTGCGTCGCGTGGCCGGTGATTTCGGACTGGACAGTGAACTGGCCGCCGGCCCGGCGCTGGCGCTGGGTGCCTCCGAAAGCACGCTGCTTGATATGACCGGAGCCTATGCGGGCATTCTCAATGGTGGCTCCTCGGTGACCCCATATGGCGTGACGGAGCTGACGATCATTGGCGACAACACCCCTCTGATGGGCGCCAGCGGCGGTCTGGGCGAGCGGGTGATCCAGACCAAGGCGGCGCGGGAACTGATCTGGATGATGGAACAGGTGGTGTCGCAGGGCAGCGGTCGGCGGGCGCAGATCCCCGGCTGGCAGGCGGCAGGCAAGACCGGCACGACACAGGCGGCCCGTGATGCCTGGTTTGTGGGCTTCACTGCCGATTATGTCGCGGGCGTCTGGATGGGTTATGATGACAACACGCCGCTCTCCGGCGTGACCGGTGGCGGTCTGCCCGCCGATATCTGGCGCGAGGTCATGGTGCGGGTGCATGACGGTCTGACACCCAAACCGCTGCCGATGATCGCACCGCAGCCCATCGCACCACCGCCACAACCGCAGCCACAGCGTCGCCAGCGGCCCAACGTCGGGCAGGAACTGGGGCGCGCGGTGGACGGTCTGCTGCGTGACATCTTCGGCAACCGATAGCGCATCACGCCGGACCAAGCCGGGCCAATATGGGTCATATTCCCGCATGTCTCTGCGCTGTCACCGTGCAGCGTTCCGGCGCGGTCGTCGGCGGTCAGTCACTCCGTTTGGTGACCGCCGGTAGCCCCGTTTGGTGTCGCACCGCGCTGGGGATCATCGCGCGACCTTCTGCGCGCTGACCGGGCGCGGCGCACAAACTGCAATCCTGAAATAGAAAAAGGGGCCGCCGGGCCCCTTCTTCGTGATCTGTCTGACGCTGCGGTGGCTGAACTCAGCTCAGCCGCTTCAGCTCGGCGATCAGCTTGTTGATATCACCCTTGTTGCGGTCAAGGATGGCCCCGATCTCGGTGCGTTCGGTCAACAGCAGGTTCACGCCTTCGATGAACATGTTGTAGAATTTGTCGCGACCGGATTTATCGGACACGAGGAAGGTCACCTCAAACGGCGCCTGACCTTTCAGCTTGGCCAGCGATTTGATCTCATAACCCGCCTTGATCTTGCGCGCGGATTGCACCTCGACCGAACCGCCGATGAACTCGCGGAACCGCTTGCCGTATTTGCGGGAGATATAGCCCTGGAACGCATCGGCAAAAGCGTTCATCTGCGCGCCCGAGGCGCGGCGGGCATCCACACCCAGCGCATAGCGCGCCATGATGTTCACATCCGCATAGCGCACGAAAATCTTCTCGAAATCACGGATCATCGCACCTTCGGACTTGCCGGAGGCGATGACCTTGTTGATGTCGCCAACAACGCTGCCGACAAGGCTGCGCGCGGCGGCTTCACTCAGGGCAAGCACTTTACCGGGCAGGGCGGCCAGCCCGAGAAAGGCAACGCCAGTGGCCAGGAAACTGCGGCGGGTCAGAAAATTACTCGGCATAGATGTCCTCATACGGATCTGAATAGGGATCGCCATAGACCCCTTCGTATTCACTTTGATCGCCGCCCAACTCGAAGCGGCGGTTCTGAAGGTAGATCAGCCGCGCCTGCGCGTAGCTGTCGGCGCTCTCATACAAAATCGAGTCGATGGTGTCGGAATATGTGCCACGATCCCCCAGACGACGCACCACCTCGGCATAGATGCCGATGTTGTCGGCTGGATTATGCCGAGCGTAGCTGATCGGATTGGTGAAGAAATCCACCACGATGCCAGCCCCGTCGCGGGCGGTGGAGGGGCCAAAGAACGGCAGCTCGACATAGGCGCCTTCGCCAACACCCCAGACATGCAGCGTCTCGCCGAAATTGGTGTCCACACGCGGCACGTTGAAGTCAGAGGCCGGATCGCCAAGGCCGCCGATGCCAAAGATCGTATTGATCACAAAGCGCGATACAGCGATGCCCGATTCCTTGAAATTGCCCTGCAACAGCGCATTCACCGCCTGACCCGGCATCGACAGGTTCTCGGCAAAGTTGTTGAAACTGGTCACCATATCCGGCGGCACAATCGCGACATAACCCTTGGCAGCGGGGCGAAAGGCAAAGCGGTCAACACCACGGTTGAAATTGTGAATGGACCGGTTGGTGTTCTCGTAAGGATCGAACACCTCACCCGACGCGCGCGAGACACTATCTTGGGTTGCGCAGCCTGCCAGTGTCGACGTAACAGTTACCAGGGCCATAATCAAAAAAGGTCGCAGCGGGAAGGTCATTCGCTTCGGTGTCCAATCTGTCTGCTGTGGGCGCGTTGGACCCACTTAGGGTGTTTCTCAGCTCTGCCTAGTCAGAGACTGGGCTTGTTTACACAGTTGTGGCAGATTTGGAACATATGTGGTCCGGTTTTCTGCGCGCGTGGCTGATACATAGGGCATATTGACAGGGAATTGCAGACCTCTCATGACGAAAACTACTAATAAATCCGGCTTCGATGAGCTGCGGGCGCATCGTCGCCGCAGTCGTGGTCTCTATTGGTCGGTCGGTATCTTCAGCTTCTTTGTGAATATGCTGATGCTGACGGGACCGCTATACATGATGCAGGTCTATGACCGGGTGCTGGGCAGCCGGTCGGTGGCGACGCTGATCGCGCTGTCACTGCTGGTGGTGTTTCTCTACGGCACCATGGGTATTCTGGATTATGCGCGCGGTCGCATTCTGTCGCGGGCCGGGGCGCGGTTTCAGGCCGGGCTGGACCAGCGCGTGTTCGATGCCATGATCCGCCGTTCCGCGGTGGCTCAGGATCCGGTGGCGCAGACCGGTCTCAGCGATTTGGAATCAGTGCAACGTCTGATCGCCTCGCCGGTGCTCGGTGCCGCATTCGATCTGCCCTGGACGCCGATCTTCCTGTTTGGCATCGCTCTGTTCCACCCCTGGCTCGGGCTGCTGGCGCTTGGCGGTGGTGCGGTTCTCATCGCCATCGCGGTGCTGAACCAGTTCCTGTCGCGCCGCCCGCAGATGCAGGCAGGCATTTCCGGCCATCGGGCCAATCTGATGTCCGAGGAAATCCGCACCGAAGCGGAGATGATCCAGTCGATGGGTATGCGCCGCGCCGCGTTTCAGCGCTGGAAAGCGGGCCGCGATGCCGCACTGGTGGACAGTGTCGCCGCCAGCGACGTCGGCGGCGGCTTCACCACATTGACCAAAACCCTGCGCCTGTTCCTGCAGTCGGCGATGCTGGGTCTGGGCGCCTATCTGGTGCTGCAGAACGAGGTGACCGCCGGCGCGATGATCGCAGGCTCGATCCTGATGGGCCGGGCGCTGGCGCCTATCGAACTGGCGCTTGGTCAATGGGCGATGGTGCAGCGCGCGCTGAAGGGCTGGCGCAATCTCGCCGAGCTGCTGGAGAAAGTCCCGGAAGAGCCGCAGCGCACCGAATTGCCCAAACCCTCCGCCAATCTCGAAGTACAGGCGCTGGCGGTGGTGCCGCCGGGGGACAGCCGTCCGCAGCTGCGCAATGTCAGCTTCCGGGTGCAGCCGGGTCGGGCCATCGGCGTGATCGGTCCTTCAGGCTCCGGCAAATCCACCCTCGCGCGGGCACTGACCGGCGCCTGGCGCCCGGCGGCGGGCACGGTGCGGCTGGATGGCGCCTCGCTGGAGCAATACGCCCCCGAGGTGCTGGGCCAGAACATCGGCTACCTGCCGCAGCGCGTGCAGCTGTTCGAGGGCACCATTGCCCAGAACATCGCCCGGCTGTCGTCCAACCCGGATTCCGAAAAAGTCGTCGCCGCCGCGAAAAAGGCCGCGGCCCATGATATGATCGTGCATCTGCCCGATGGCTATGACACCCGGATCACGGCTGGAGGCGGGCGGCTCTCCGGCGGTCAGATGCAGCGCGTCGCCCTGGCGCGCGCGCTTTATGACGATCCGGTGATCGTCATTCTGGATGAGCCGAATTCGAACCTCGACAACGACGGGTCGGTGGCGCTCAACCGGGCGATCAAACAGCTCAAGGCCGATGGCAGATCGGTGCTGATCATGGCCCATCGCCCGGCGGCCATTCAGGAATGTGACCTTTTGCTGGTCATTGATCAGGGGATCCAGACCGCCTTTGGCCCCAAGGACAAGGTCCTGCGGGAAATGGTTTCGAACCACCAGAGCATTCAACAGGCAGCGCCAGGAGGTGTGCGATGAACCAGACCGATACCGGGGCCACATCCTGGTCCGCCCGCCGTCCGCTGCTGATCGGCCTGTTCGGCGTTGTGATCCTGCTCGGGGGCTTTGGCACCTGGTCGGTTGCCACCTCCATCGCCGGTGCCATTGTGGCCTCGGGCCGGATTGAGGTCGACCGCAACCGGCAGGTTGTGCAGCACCTCGACGGCGGCATCGTGCAGGACATTCTGGTGGAAGAGGGCGACACCGTGGCCGAGGGCGCGGTGCTGCTGCGGCTGGATGCCAAGGAGCTGCACTCGCAACTGGTCATCACCGAAGGTCAGCTGTTTGAACTGATGGCACGCCGCGCGCGCCTTGATGCCGAGCGGGACAGCGCCGAGACGGTTGAGTTCGACGCCGAGCTTTCCGAACTGGCCGAAACCCGGCCAGAGGTGGCCGATCTTATGCAGGGCCAGCTCCGCCTGTTTCAGGCGCGCAAGGATTCGGTGGCGCGCGAAATCGACCAGCTGGAAAAACGACGCTCGCAGATACAGGATCAGATCAAAGGCGTTCTGGCGCAGCAGGCCTCGCGCCGCACCCAGCTCGAGCTGATCGAGGAGGAGCTGGCAAACCAGCAGTCGCTGCTGGATCGCGGGTTGGCGCAGGCCGGAACGGTTCTGAACCTGCGCCGGACCGAGGCCGACCTGCAAGGTTCGCTGGGCGAGCTGATTGCCACCGAGGCCCAAGCCGAGGGGCGCATCACCGAAATCGACATCGAAATCCTCAAACTGGGCACCCAGCAGCGCGAGCAGGCCATCACCCGGCTGCGCGATCTGCGCTATCAGGAGCTGGAATTGGCCGAGACCCGCCGCGCGCTGAAGGAACGTCTGGCGCGGCTCGATATCACTGCACCGGTCTCCGGCATCGTCTATGGTCTGCAGGTCCATACGCCGCGCTCGGTGATCCGGGCGGCGGAGCCGGTGCTTTATCTGGTACCGCAGGACCGGCCGCTGGTGATTGCCGCGCAGGTGGCCCCCACCGATGTCGATCAGATCTATGTCGGTCAGCCGGTAACCCTGCGCTTCCCGGCTCTGGATCAGCGCCTGACGCCGGAACTTTTCGGCACGGTGAAACAGGTCTCTGCCGATGCGTTTGAGGATCAGGCGAGCAAGCTCTCCTACTACCGCACCGAGATCGAACTGGATCCCGGCCAGCTGGAAACCCTGCCCGAGGGCACGGTGCTGATCCCCGGTATGCCGGTCGAAGGATACATCCGCACCGCCGAGCGCACGCCGCTGGCCTATCTCGTGAAACCCCTTGCCGACTACTTCGTCAAAGCCTTCAGGGAAAGCTGACGGGGCCGAGCAGCGCGAAGCCGCGGACACGTCGCAAAACCGCCCCACCCGGGGCGGTTTTTTGCTTTCCGCCCTGCCGCTTCCCGGTTAGCGTTCCGCAAAACCTGATGCAAAGGACTGCACCCATGGATATCGAAGCCAAACTCAAAGAACTGGGCATTCAGCTGCCGAGCGCACCGGCCCCGGCTGCCAATTACGTCCCCTATGTCGTGGTCGGCGATATGGTCTACATCTCCGGCCAGATCTCGGCCGGCCCCGAAGGGCTGATCACCGGCAAACTGGGCGCCGACATGGATGTGGCCGCAGGTCAGAAAGCCGCCCGCCAATGTGCCATCGCGCTGCTGGCGCAGCTGAAAGCCGCCTGTGATGGCGATCTCAATCGCCTGAAGCGCGTCGTCAAACTCGGCGCTTTTGTGAATTCCACCGACAGTTTCACCGACCAGCCGCAGGTGGTGAACGGCGCTTCCGATCTGATGGTCGAAGTGCTGGGCGATGCCGGCCGTCATGCCCGTGCCGCCGTCAGCTCTCCTTCGCTGCCGCTGGGGGTCGCTGTGGAAATCGACGGCGTGTTCCAGATCTCATGAGAGCTGACCTGCCTGCCGCACTCCTGCGCCAGCCCATAACCCATCGCGCGCTGCATGATGTGCGCGATGGCCGCCCGGAAAACAGCCGCGCCGCCATGCGCGCCGCGATCGAGGCTGGCTATGGTATCGAAATGGATTTGCAGCTGTCCTCGGACGGCTGCGCCATGGTGTTTCACGATTACGCCCTGGACCGGCTGGCCGAAGGCACCGGTCTGGTGGCGGATCACACCCGCGATCAGCTGCGCGCGATCCCGCTCAAGGGCGGCGACGGTGAATGTATCCCCGATCTGGCCGAGATCCTTGATCTGGTGGCAGGCCGCGCGCCGCTGCTGATCGAGCTGAAGGATCAGGACGGCGATATGGGCCCCAACATCGGCGCGCTGGAGGCAGACACCCTGCGCCAGTTGCAGGGCTACAAGGGCGATGTCGCCCTGATGTCCTTCAACCCGCATTCCGTGGCAGAGCTGGCACGGCTGGCGCCGGAGGTGCCGCGCGGACTGACCACCAGCGCCTATGATCCGGTCAGCTGGCGCGAATTGAGCACGCCGACCTGCGACCACCTGCGCGCGATCCCCGATTTCGACCGCGTCGAAGCCAGTTTCATCAGTCACGAGGTGCAGGACCTCGGCCGGGATCGCGTCACGCAGCTGCGTGATCAGGGTGTGCCGATCCTGTGCTGGACGGTGACCTCTGCCGCGATGGAAACCGAGGCACGCAAAATTGCGCATAATGTCACCTTCGAGCGCTATCTTTCTGATATTCCGGGTTGAACCCGTCCGCGACGGACACAGATACTGTCTGTCGCGGAGGCTTTGAATGGAACAGGCGCAGATCGAAATCGAAGTGCTGGCTGCGCTGTCGCAGCTGGAGGCTGCGGAATGGGACGCCTGCGCCTGTCCCGAGGCCGCTGATGGCGGCCCACCGCTCGACCCCTTTACCACCTACCGGTTCCTGTCGGCGCTGGAGGACAGCGGGTCGGTGGGGCGGGGCACCGGCTGGCAGCCGCAGTATCTGACCGCGCGGCGCGACGGCCTGCTGATTGCCTGCGCCCCTATGTATGTGAAATCCCACAGCCAGGGCGAATATATCTTCGACCACAACTGGGCCCATGCCTATGAACGCGCAGGCGGGCATTACTATCCCAAACTTCAGATCGCGGCCCCCTTTACCCCCGCGACAGGCCGCCGCTTTCTGGTCAGGCCCGGGTATGAAGGCGTGGGCCAGTCCGCGCTGGTACAGGGCGCCGTGCAGCTTGCCGCCAATAACCGCGTCTCCTCGCTGCATGTCACCTTCTGCACCGAGGATGAGGCCGCCATGGGCGCCGAAATGGGTCTGATGGCGCGGGTCACCCAGCAGTTTCACTGGCTGAACGACGGCTACCGCAGCTTTGACGATTTCCTCGCCGCGCTAGCGTCGCGCAAGCGCAAGACCATCCGCAAGGAACGCGCTCAGGCGCAGGGCTTCGGCGGCGAGATCCGCTGTTACCACGGCAGCGATCTGCGCCGCGAACACTGGGATGCCTTCTGGACCTTCTATCAGGACACCGGTGCGCGCAAATGGGGCTCGCCCTATCTCAGCCGCGCGTTCTTCGACATCGCTCATGACACCATGGCCGACGACATGCTGTTGATTCTTGCCGAACGCGACGGGATACCGGTGGCCGGTGCACTGAATTTCCTAGGCCGTGAGACGCTTTACGGTCGCTACTGGGGGTGCACCGAACACCACCCCTGTCTGCACTTCGAACTGTGCTACTATCAGGCTATTGAACACGCGATTGCGCGTGGCCTGACGGCCGTCGAAGCAGGCGCGCAGGGCGAACATAAACTGGCGCGCGGCTATCTGCCCCGGCAGACCCACAGCCTGCATTGGGTGGGCGATCCCGGCTTTGCCGATGCAATTGCCCGCTATCTGGACGCCGAACGCGGCGCCATCGAGGAAGAGATCGAGATCCTGACGGACTACGGTCCGTTCCGCAAACCCCATGTGGAGGAGCAACAATGACCGAGAAACTTTCTGAAGCCACCCGTGGCCCGCTGCTGGACCCGCTGTTCAGCGCCGGATGGGAGGTGGTCGAGGGCCGCGACGCCATCACCAAGACCTTTAAATTCGCCAGCTTCGTCGATGCCTTTGGCTGGATGACGCGGGCTGCGATCTGGGCCGAAAAATGGGACCACCACCCGGAATGGAGCAATGTCTACAATACCGTTACAGTGACCCTGACCACCCATGACGTCGGCGGTATCAGCGCGCTGGACGCCAAGCTGGCGCGCAAGATGGAGAGCCTTGTCTGACAGGCGCCGTCTTCATCCCCGGTAGAATGACAAGAGAGGCACGGGTATCCGCGCCTCTCTTGGTGTTTCTGGTGTCCCGATCTTGGTCTGGGGCAGGGGCTCAGCCCATCGCCTCCAGCAGGGCCTCGCCTGCCGACAGCTCACATTTGCCGGGCGAATCCTCGGCATTCATGATCTCGACCTTGCCGTCGCGGGCCAGCATCGCATAGCGCAGAGAGCGCCCGACCAGCCCCGCCGCAGGCGCGTCCAGCCGCATCCCGATCGCATCGGTAAAGCCGCATTCGGCGTCCGACAGCATGGTGATCCCCGCTGCACCGGCACCGGTCGCCTCTGACCAGGCCTGCATCACAAAGGGATCGTTGCCCGCAATGCAGATGATTTCATCCACGCCCTTGGCCGCCAGCGCCTCGGCGTTGCGCACGAAACTGGGCACATGGGCGGAATGGCAGGTCGGCGTAAACGCACCCGGCACCGCAAAGATCGCCACCGTGCGCCCCTTTGTCAGATCGCTGATCGCGACCTGCTCCGGCCCGTCCTTGCCCATCCGCGTCAATGTTGCCTCCGGCAGGCTGTCCCCTTGTGAAATCATGCTGTGTTCCTCTCCGTGCTGATTGTGTTTTATGTTCCCCCACATATAGGGTTCGGCAACAGCCTGACCAGCACGCAAACTGGCAATGGCATTTCCGAAAGACAGCAGAAGGCACAATAGCAAATGACCCATTTTGTCGTGATCGGGGCAGGCCAGGCGGGGGCCTCGCTGGTGGCGCAGCTGCGCAAGCAGGGTTTTGACGGAGAGATTACGCTGATTGGCAGCGAACCCGTTGTGCCCTATCAGCGCCCGCCTCTGTCAAAGGCCTATCTCCTGGGGGAGATGGAGATGGACCGCCTGTTCCTGCGGCCCGAGAGTTTTTATGCCGAGGCCAATATCACCCTGAAACTTGGCCAGCAGGTGCAGGCCATCGACCCGGCGGCGAAAACCGTGACGCTGGCGGATGAGGTGCTGCACTACGATCAGCTGGCGCTCACCACCGGCTCCACCCCCCGCCGCCTGCCTGCGGCCATCGGCGGCGATCTGGGCGGGGTCTACGTCCTGCGCGATCTGGCGGATGTGGATGCCATGGCCCCGGCGGTCACGGATGGCGCGCGCACGCTTATCGTCGGCGGTGGCTACATCGGGCTGGAGGCCGCAGCGGTCTGCGCCAAACGCGGGGTTGCCGTGACGCTGGTCGAGATGGCGGAGCGCATCCTGCAACGGGTCGCAGCTCCCGAAACCTCGGATTATTTCCGCGCGCTTCACACGGGCCACGGTGTTGATCTGCGCGAAGGCGTGGGTCTTGTGCGGCTGGAAGGCGAGGGCGGCGCCGTCAAACGCGCCGTGCTCAGCGATGGCAGCACGGTCGAGGTGGATTTCGTCATTGTCGGCGTCGGCATCACCCCGGCCACCGATCTGGCAGAGGCGGCAGGCCTCGCGCTGGAGAATGGCATCCGGGTGGATGAACAGGGCCGCACCTCGGATCCGTCGATCTGGGCGGCGGGCGATTGTGCGTCCTTCCCCTATCGCGGCAGCCGCATCCGGCTGGAAAGTGTGCCCAACGCCATTGACCAGGCAGAGGTCGCCGCCCGCAATATGCTCGGCGCGAATGAAACCTATGTGGGCAAACCCTGGTTCTGGTCCGATCAATATGACATCAAACTGCAGATCGCGGGCCTCAACACAGGCTACGACAACGTGGTCACCCGCACCGGCAGCGATGGCACCATGTCGTTCTGGTACTATACCGGCGATCAGCTGGTGGCGGTGGACGCAATGAATGATCCGCGCGCCTATATGGTTGCCAAACGTCTGATCGAGGCCGGGCGTACCGCTGACAAATCCGTCGTGGCGGACGCTGACGCGGATCTGAAGCCGCTGCTGCGCACATGAGGATCATCGCCGGCGAGTTTCGTGGCCGCGCGCTCACCAGCCTGGGCAAGGGCGACGCGGGCGCGCATCTGCGCCCCACCACCGACCGTGTGCGCGAAAGCCTGTTCAACGTGCTGGGCCATATCGTCGATTTCGACGGCGCGCGGGTGCTGGATCTGTTTGCAGGCACGGGTGCCCTGGGGCTTGAGGCGTTGTCGCGCGGCGCGGCCGAGGCCGTGTTTGTGGATGATGGCCGGGTGTCGCAGGGGCTGATCACCAAGAACATCGACCTGCTGCGCATCAAGGATCGCGCCCGCCTCATCCGCCGTGATGCCACCCGCCTGCCGGTCAATGACGCTGCGCCTTACGATGTGGTCTTTCTCGATCCGCCTTACGGCAAGTCGCTGGGGCAAAAGGCGCTGGCGGCGGTGACAAAAGGCGGCTGGCTGGCCGAGGAGGCGCTGGTCGTCTGGGAAGAAAGCAGCCCCATGCAGCCCCCCGAAGGATTCACTCTGCACGACAGCCGCAAATACGGGGACACCCATGTCACCCTTCTGTGGCGCGAGAGCTGAGCATCAGCCCAAAAGGACAGCACCATGCCGATTACATATCCCACGCCGAAACTGGTGATTTTTGATTGCGACGGTGTGCTGGTCGATAGTGAAACACTTAGCAATCAGGTGCTGGTCGACAATCTTGGACGGTATGGTCTGCAACTGTCGTTGGCGGAGTGCATGGACCTCTTTGTTGGTGGCACCATGGCGGATGTCCGAACCAAGGCCATCGCGCGCGGTGCGGATCTGCCCGAGAACTGGGTGGCGCAGGTCTATGATGAAACCTACGCAAGGCTGCGGCAGGGGGTGGATCTGGTGCCGGGTATCCCGGATCTGCTGGCGCTGTTACAAGCCCGCGGCATCGCCTTCTGCGTCGCCTCCAACGGCAGCGAGGAAAAGATGCGGATCACCCTTGGACAGAACGGCCTCTGGGACCTGTTCCATCCCCATGCCATGTTCTCGGCCCAGACGCTGAAGACCGGCAAACCCGATCCCGATCTGTTTCTTGCGGCGGCCTGTCATTTCGACGTGCAGGCGCGCGACTGTCTGGTGATCGAAGACAGCGAAAACGGCGCCCTCGCCGCCGCCCGCGCCGGGATGCGCTGCCTCGGCTTCGACCCCCATGGCAAGGGCACGCGCCTCAAGCGGCATAATGCCGAGCATATCACCGCCATGTCAGAGGTTCCGCGCCTGATTGGACATATTCCCTAAAGGCACCCTCAGGTAGAGTGCGACATTTTCACAGCAATCTATACGCTTTGTTCAGCGAAAACCCCACGATCCAACCGCAGGATTTACACCGTTCGATGCAGGCAATATTCGGCCTGTGAAACGGACGATCAATCGTTTCGTTCAGCACTTCATTTCAGATGCTCAAAATTGACGTAGGACACAATATGAAATTCAATCTCCGTATTGGCCTGGCGCTCGCCAGCGCCTTGGCCCTGTCGGCCTGCGTGTCGCCTGATGTTGTCACCAAAACGCAGGTGGGGGATGCCAAGCTGACCTGCACCGAAATCGCGGTGCAGCTGAACCAGCTGGAAGAGATCCGCAAAGAAGCCAAGAAGGGCAAGAGCATGTCCGGCGAGAATATCGCCGCCGCGCTGTTGTTCTGGCCGGCTGTTATCGGCAACCATTCCAACGCCAAGCAGGCGCTAGAAGCCGCGAACGAGCGTCACGAGGTTCTGGTAGCCCTGGCAGAGCGCAAACGCTGCAAGCTCTGATACCGGTACGGGGCAACCCGTATCGCAGAACGACAAAGGGGCGCGCCACAAGGCACGCCCCTTCTTTGTTAAATGATACGGCATCAGCCGTAGGTCGGGTGAAACTTCCCGCCGGGCGACAGGGTAAAGATCTCGGCCCCATCAGCAGTCACCCCAACAGAATGTTCAAACTGCGCCGACAGCGATTTATCGCGGGTAACAGCGGTCCATTCGTCCGCCAGGATCTTGGTTTCCGGTCGGCCAAGGTTCACCATCGGCTCGATGGTGAAGAACATGCCTTCCTCCAGCACCGGGCCGGTGCCCGGGCGGCCATAATGCAGCACATTGGGCGGCGCGTGGAACACCTGACCCAGACCATGGCCGCAGAAATCCCGCACCACGCTCATACGCTGCGCTTCCACATAGGACTGGATCGCATGGCCAATGTCGCCAAAGGTATTGCCGGGTTTCACCGCCTCGATCCCCTTCATCAGGGAGTCATGGGTCACCTGGATCAGCCGCTCGGTCTTGCGCGACAGCTTGCCTGCCACATACATCCGGCTGGTGTCGCCAAACCAGCCATCGACGATGACGGTGACGTCGATATTCAGGATATCGCCATCCTTCAGCTTCTTGTCGCCGGGAATCCCGTGACAGACCACATGGTTCACGCTGATGCAGCTGGCGTGCTGATAGCCCTTGTAGCCGATGGTGGCTGAGGTCGCGCCTGCGTCCTCCACCATCTGGGTGATCAGCCGGTCCAGCTCGCCGGTGGTCTGACCGGGGACGACATGGGCAGCGATATCGTCAAGGATCCGTGCCGCCAGCGCCCCGGCAGCGTGCATTCCGGCAAAATCGCCGGGCTCATAAATGCGAATGCCGTCTTTGGTGGTGCGGCCGTCTTTCGATCTCATCAGATGAGGCTCCATCGGGTGTCTTTGACATAGCTATCTACGCGCTCCGCGCCAAAAGGGCCAGAGCCGGCACCACCGCCTGCCGGGAACTTTTTGCCACCCGGATGCGTTCTCCTCCCTGACGAATTGCAATCGCACCACGGAGGGACCCGCAGCCATGGACAGCATGAATGCCCTGATGCAGACCGAAATCTACAACGGAAAAGCGCTGGCCGATCTGATCACGCTGGAATTTCTGGCTCAGGCCATGGGCAGCGTGCTCGCCGCCATGCTGATCCTGATGGCTGGCTTCATCGTCGCGGGCTGGGTCAAACGACGGATCGTTCAGATCGGCGACAGCCATGCCAGCCTTGATGTGACGCTGTTCCACTTCCTCGGCAATCTGGCACGCTATGTGATCCTTGCCTTTGCGGTGCTCTTTGTTCTCAACACCTTCGGGGTCCAGACCACCTCGATCATCGCGGCCATCGGTGCCGCGGGTCTGGCCATCGGTCTGGCCATGCAGGGGGCGCTGTCCAATGTGGCAGCTGGCATCATGCTGATCCTGTTCCGCCCGTTCAAACTGGGTGATTTCATCGAAGTGGACGGCCAAATGGGCACGGTCAAGGAAATCACCCTGAACAACACGGTGATCGCCGACCTGTCGAACCTCAAGGTGATCATCCCCAACTCCGAAGTCTGGGGCAACACGATCACCAATTACTCCGAATATGACACCCGCCGCGCGGAATGGACCTTCGGCGTCGGCTACGGGGCCAACCTTGCCACCGCCGAGCAGGTCATCCGCGACGCCATCATGTCAGACAGCCGCTCGCACGCAGAGCCGGAACCCTTCATCCAGGTCAATAATCTCAACAGCAGCTCGGTGGATTTCCTGGTCCGTGTCTGGGTCGATGCGGCGGAATATTTCCAGTATCAGGCGGATATGAAACGCCGGGTGAAGGAAGCGCTGGACGCGGCCGGAATCGATATTCCCTTCCCGACCCGGACGCTGGTGCAGGCCAGCCCCGACAGCCCCGACAGCTCGGACAGCTCGGACAGTGCCGAGCAGAGCAAAAGTGGCGCCAGCGACACGCAGAGCGAAGCAGCCTGACAGGCGACCCGCAGCGCTCAGCCCGCGCCTGCGCCAATCGCGCCCGCAATTGCAACACCCTCCGGGGTGATGCGGGTGGCGATCACCAGCCGCTCCACCCCCGCAGCCGCCGCCGCATCCCAGGCGGCGGCATAGGTCGGGTCGATATCGCCGGCGATCTGAAACCGCTCACAATCACCGCGCTGCACCAGATAGAGCAGCACCGCCCGGTGACCGGACCGGCACATGTCGGCCAGGTTGCCCAGATGCTTGGCCCCGCGCGCGGTCACGCTGTCGGGGAACTCCGCCAGACCGGGCTGGCGTGACAGCGTCACGCTTTTGACCTCAAAATAGCAATCGGGCAGGCCGGGCTGGCTCAGCAGGAAATCAATGCGGCTCTTCTCGGCATATTTCACCTCGGCCCGGACCGTTTCATAGGCCGACAGCGCTGCGATCTGGCGCGCCTCCAGCGCCGATTTCAGCGCGCGGTTCGGCACCGATGTATCCACACCCACCAGGGTGCCACCGGCAACCTCGACCAGCCGCAAGCCGTATTTCAGCTTCTTCTTCGGATCGTCATTCGGCTCCAGCCAGACCGTGCTGCCCGGGTCCGCCAGCCCCATCATCGAGCCGGGATTGGCACAATGCGCGGTTATTTCGCGCCCATCCGGCAACTGGCAGTCCGCCAGAAACCTCTTGTAGCGTCGGATCAGCGTGGCGGGCAGCAGAGGGGTTTGAAAGCGCATGTGACAGGGCCTATACCTGCGCTATCATTGGTTCAAGAGGAGGAGCGCAGATGGCCACCCCAACCGGCGCTATGCCAACCGCAGCGATGCTTGTCATCGGTGACGAGATTCTGTCCGGGCGCACCCGCGATGCCAATATGTATTACCTCGCCGGCGAGCTGAGCAAACATGGCATCGACCTGCAGGAAGTGCGCGTCGTCAGCGACAATGAGGCCGCGATCATCGCCGCCGTCAGGGCGCTCTCGGATGGTTTTGACCATGTCTTTACCAGCGGCGGTATCGGCCCCACCCATGACGACATCACCGCCGATTGCATCAGCAAGGCCTTTGATGTGCATCTGGACGTGCGCGAGGATGCGCGCGCGCTGTTGCAGGCCCATTACGACAAATCCGGGCAGGAGCTGAACGCGGCCCGCCTGCGCATGGCCCGGATCCCCGATGGCGCCACGCTGATTGAAAACCCGGTCTCCACCGCGCCCGGTTTCACCCTGCGCAACGTGCATGTGATGGCCGGGGTGCCCAGCGTGTTTCAGGCCATGGTCGCCTCGGTCCTGCCGACGCTCACCGGCGGTGCGCCGCTCTTGTCGCAGACCCTGCGAGTGCAGCGGGGCGAGGGCGACATTGCCCCTATCCTGACCGCCATTGCCGAGGCCTATGATGACCTCTCGATCGGCTGTTACCCGTTCCAGCAGAATGGTGCCTTTGGCGCCAATGTGGTGGTGCGCGGTGCCGATGGCGCGCGGGTGGATGCGGCGATTACCGCGCTGGCGCGGGATCTTGATCTTTGACTGCCACGCCGTCGCTGACCGACCCGAAATACTATGACGTCACCGACCACACCTGGCCTGCCGCCGAGGTCCGCCAGCTGGGTCCGGTCACCCTGCGCCGGGGCGATGGCGGCGGCAGCCGGGTCTCCGCAGCAACCGTCACCACAGGCCACGCAAGCGAGGCAGAAATCACCGCCGCCGAACTGGCGATGTCGGAGATGGGGCAGGATCATCTGTTCATGATCCGCGATGGTCAGCAGGCACTGGATACCCAGCTGGCGGCACGCGGCTACGTGATCAAGGATCCCGTGGTGCTCTGGACCTGTCCTGTCGAACAGCTCTGCCATGTTGAAATCCCGCCCGTGACCGCCTTCTGCGTCTGGGAACCCCTTGCGATCCAGCATGAAATCTGGGCCGCCGGTGGCATCGGTCCCGAGCGCTTTGCGGTCATGCAGCGCACGGCGGGGGCCAAGACCTCGCTGCTGGGCCGCTGCGATGATTCCCCCGCGGGCACCGGTTTTGTGGCGATCCACGACGGCACCGCCATGGTGCACGCGCTGGAAATCCTGCCGCACCAGCGGCGCAAGGGCATGGGCGTCTGGCTGATGCACCGCGCTGCGCAATGGGCCGCTGATCAGGGCGCGCGCGAACTGGCGGTTCTCTGCACCGAAGCCAACGCCGGGGCAAACGGTCTATATGCCTCACTTGGCATGCTGCGCGCCGGGCGTTACCACTATCGTCACAACCCAGAGGGAGTGTAACCGATGACCCGCGACGCTGATGCCCCAACCGCATTGGACCTGCCGATGGTGGACCCGCTGCCGCCGGAGACGCAGAAATATTTCGACATCTGCCAGGACAAACTCGGCATGGTGCCCAACGTGTTGCGCGCCAATGCCTTCGACATCGACAAGCTCAACGCCTTTACCGCGATGTATAACGACCTGATGCTGGCGGACAGCGGCCTGTCAAAGCTGGAGCGCGAGATGATCGCGGTGGTGGTCTCCGCCATCAACAGCTGTTTCTACTGCCTCGCAGCCCATGGCGCGGCCGTGCGTCAGCTGTCGGGCGATCCCAAGCTGGGCGAAATGCTGGTGATGAACTACCGGGTTGCTCCGTTGGAGCCGCGCCAGCGCGCCATGCTGGATTTCGCGGCCAAGGCGACCAAGGCCAGCGCCGAAATCGAAGAGGCCGACCGCCAGATCCTGCGCGACCACGGCTTCAGCGACCGCGATATCTGGGATATCGCCAATGTCACCGGCTTCTTTAACATGTCCAATCGGGTTGCCAGTGCCACCGGCATGGTCCCCAACGACGCCTATCACGCGCAGCACCGGTGATCCGTCGCGCTGTCCTTGCCGCCCGGCGGCTGACGCCTGCGGTGGCGGGGCTGCTCTGTGCGGCCCTGCCGTCCCTTGTGGCAGCCCGGGGCATCGAGCTGCCGCCCGGCGCGCGCCAGCTGGCCGAACGGCCAACCGCCCTTGGCAGCTACGCGGTACCGCTAGGTGCGGCCAGCGACGACGGCGTGCCCGAACGCCAGGTCGAAGGTCAGATTCTGCGCCGCAGCTGGCGGATTTCCGGCGATTCCACGGTTTTGCAGGTGCTGGCGCCATTGCGCGCGCAGCTGGTCGATGCCGGTTATGACGTGCTGTTTCAATGTCCGGCGCGCAGCTGCGGCGGCTTTGATTTCCGCTTTGATATCGAGGTGATCCCGGCGCCGGATATGACGGTGGATGTCAGCAACTTCAGCTTCCTCTCTGCCGAACATCCCGACGGGCGGATCGTCACCCTGCTGGTTTCCCGCTCCGGCAATGCAACCTTTGTGCAGATGATCGAAGTCCGCCCCGCGGAAACCGCCAGCGCGGCACCGCGCGACGACACCGCCACCACCGCCAGCCAGCCAGAGGAGGCGCCGATCGTGGCACCGCCGCTGGTGGGCGCGGCAGAGCTGATCGAGCGCCTGCGCCGCAATGGGCGCGCGGTGCTGGCGGATCTCGAATTTGAAACCGGCGCGGTGGCGCTGGGGGCCAAACCCTATGCCAGTCTGGCGGCGCTGGCAGAGTTCCTCAGCCAGAACCCCGACTATTCCGTGCTCTTGGTGGGCCATACTGATACCGTCGGCAGTCTTAGCCAGAATATCGCGCTCTCCGAACGGCGCGCCGATGCGGTGCGGACCCGTCTGCTGGAGGAGGGCGATCTGGAGCCTGGTCGCGTATCGGTGGCAGGTGCGGGCTTCATGGCGCCGCTGACCAGCAACCTCGGCCCCGAGGGGCGCGAGGCCAACCGCCGGGTTGAGGTGGTTCTGATCGCCCGCTGACAGGACGCTGACAGGCCGCCCTCAGGA
The DNA here is from genome assembly GCF_048056915.1 of Phaeobacter sp. JH20_02. Taxonomy (NCBI): domain Bacteria; kingdom Pseudomonadati; phylum Pseudomonadota; class Alphaproteobacteria; order Rhodobacterales; family Roseobacteraceae; genus Phaeobacter; species Phaeobacter sp. JH20_02. Next base: position 217,374 of record NZ_JAYMVP010000029.1, read on the forward strand.
AGCCCACAGGAAGCCCGCAGATCTCCCATGGCCACCGCCCAGAGGCCCGGAACGGGAAAACCCGGCACAATGGCCGGGTCCTCTCCAGTTCCAACGGGGCGCGCGGCTCACCAGGTGATGCCATCCTTATCGGCAAAGGCCTCAGCGAGAAAGTCGATGAACGCCCGCACCTTGGGCTGGGTAAAGCGGCCAGGAGGGTAGACCGCATAGATGCCTTGGGTTTCCATCGGCAGCGAGGGCATGACGTCCTCGACCAGCCCCTCGGCCATGGCATCTGAATAGAGATAGCTTGGCAGATAGGCGATCCCGAGGCCTGAAATGGCCGCATTCAGCAGCGACTGCCCGTCATTCACCGACAGCCAGCCAGAGGTCCGCACCTGCCGTTTTTCGCCCGACGGCGCGGTGATTTTCCACATGCTGCCGCTGGACTGGTTCGAATAATGCAGCAGCTTGTGCATGTTGAGATCGTCGATCTTCTGTGGACGACCGAATTTCTCCAGATAGGCGGGGGAGGCGATCATCCGCTTGGTGGTTTCGGTCAGCTTGCGCGCCCGCAGAGAGCTGTCTTCCAGCTCGCCGATCCGCAGCGCCATATCAAACCCTTCGGAGATCAGCTCCACATAGCGGTTGTTCAGCACCATGTTGACGGTGATATCGGGATAGTCGCGCAGGAAGTCCGACAGCACCGGCGACAGGTGATTGACGCCGAAATCCGTCGCCACTGAAATCCGCAGCAGCCCCGATGGCGCCGATTGCATGGAGGTGACCAGCGCATCCGCCTCACCAGCATCATTCAGGACACGGCGGGCGCGGTCATAATAGGCCAGTCCAATTTCGGTGGGCGAGACCCGCCGCGTGGTCCGGTTCAGCAGCCGCGCGCCCAGACGGGCCTCAAGGCTTGAGACATGTTTGGACACCGCCGATTTGGAGATCCCCATCTTCTTTGCCGCATCGGTGAATCCGCCCTGGTCCACCACATTGGCAAAGGCCTCCATTTCGGTCAGTCGGTCCATAGCACTCGCGTCCTTGTTTACCCGTGTTGCCTCAAATGTCGCGGGCAAATCGGGCAAGAACGGGGCGAGGATGGGATAATTGCAGGGTTATTCACCCATAGTTTACCAGCTGGAAACACCTGCGGCTCGGCCCGAAGATCGCAATAGCAGTCAAAGCCACTATGTTGAGAAGGGCTTACATCAATGGGAGGACAACTTATGACTGCGATCATCAGACCCACGATGAGAACCGCGCTGGCGGCCCTCGTCGCCTGTGCCCTGCCGGTTTCCGCGGCCCTGGCCGGCGGCGAAACCCCGGCACCGGAGGGGGCGGAGGTCTACTTCGTGATGCCCAGGGATGGCGATACCGTCTCATCCCCGGTCACCGTGGTCTTTGGCCTGCGCGGCATGGGGGTGGCCCCGGCGGGCACCGAAAAGGAAAACACCGGTCACCATCACCTGCTGATCGACCGTCCGCCGCTAGGCGAGGGCGAGGATGGCGCGGATGAGCTGTCCTACGGTCTGCCATCGGATGAAAACCACATCCATTTTGGCGGCGGCCAGACCGAAACCACGCTGGATCTGGCACCGGGTGAACATACGCTGCAGCTGGTGATGGGCGATTACGGCCACGTCCCTCATTCGACACCCATCGTCTCAGAGGTGATCACCATCAAGGTTGAATAGGCGAGGCAACGGGCGGCGATACTTCGGCGCAGAGCGAAGCATCGCCGTCAGGCCGGCTGCTAGATCAGGGGCGTATTTCTCAACGAAGGACGCCCCATATGCTCACCTGTGTCATCCGCTACCATATCGACCCCACCAAACGTGAGGATTTCGCCACCTACGCCCGCAACTGGGGGCAGGCGATCCCCCGCTGCGGCGCCGATCTGATCGGCTATTATGCCCCGCATGAAGGCTCATCAACGCTGGCCTATGGCATCTATGATGTGGCAAACCTTGCCGAATACGAAGCCTACCGCGCGCGTCTCGCAGCCGACCCACTGGGCCGCGAAAACTACGCCTTCGCCCAGGAGCGCCGCTTCATCCTGCGCGAGGATCGCACCTGGCTGAAAAAAGTTTCCGACCGGGAAGGATCCACAGGATGATCGCAGTCATATTCGAGGTTGAAATCAAGGATGGCGCCAAGGACCGCTATCTTGAGATCGCAGCCAGTCTGAAGCCGCTTCTGGAACAGATCGAAGGCTTCATCTCCGTCGAACGGTTCCAGAGCCTCACCACGCCGGGCAAACTCCTGTCGCTGTCCTTCTGGGAGAGCGAGGACGCCGTGGCCAACTGGCGCCAGCTCAGCGCTCACCGCGCGGGGCAGAAAGAGGGCAGGGACCATGTGTTCAGGGATTACCGCCTGCGGGTGGCAGGCGTGCTGCGCGACTACGGCATGGAGCGGCGCGACGAAGCCCCCGCCGATGCCCGCGCGGCCCACGACCCTGTTGCCACGTGAAACACGAGGGGCGCAGGCTACACCTCTGGGGCTGTGCCGTGATCGGTATGGCCCTCTTCACCTCTCTTGTTGGGGCGGAAGAGGCGCGAATACCCGGCGCGGCGATCCTGTCGCCCCGAGATGGCGATATCGTCGCGTCGCCCATCACAGTTGGTATCCGCGTACCCGCAAAGGGCGCATATCACCTCTATGTCGACGGCGACCCTGTCGGTTCCGATGGGTTGCCCATGGGCGACATCCGCCTGACATTGGATGTGCCAACAGGGGTCCACGAACTCGACGTGCGCCAGATGGGCGCCGCCGTCAGCGGTCAGGCTATCACCGTGCTTGTTGACCGGATCACCTTGCCGGACGACAAGAACTGCCTCGCCTGTGGCGGTTTGCGCCGCCCTTGATCGTTACGTCAAAGACCCCGGTTGCGAACCGGGGCCGTTGTGGAAATAGACACATTAACCGGTCGCAGCTTCAGCGCGGGTGGCGGCCTTCTTCGATCTCTTCCACGATCTTGCCGACAAATGCCTTCAGATCGTCGGGGTTGCGGCTGGTCACGATCCCGTTGTCCGCGACGACCTCCGCATCCTGCCAATCGGCCCCCGCGTTGATCATGTCGGTCTTGATTGACTGAAACGAGGTCATGGTGCGGCCCTTGACCAGACCGGCCTCGATCAGCAGCCAGGGCGCATGGCAGATTGCGGCGACAACCTTGCCCTGATCGTAGAAACCGTTGATCAGCTCGATCACATCGTCATTGATGCGCAGCAGACCCGGGTTGATCTGACCGCCGGGCAGGACCAGGGCGTCGTACTCCTCGACACGGACCGCCTCCAGCGCCAGATCCGCCTTGGCCTCACGGCCCCAGTTATCGCCTTCCCAGCCCTTGATCGCCTTGCCATCGAGGCTGGCGACAGAGACCTCAGCGCCCTTGACCCGCAGCTGATCGCGCGGGAATTCCAGTTCGGACTGCTCGAACCCATGGGTGGCAATCATCAGGATCTTGGCGTCGGTGATACGGGGCATGAAACTCTCCTGTCTGTCGTGGCGGTAATCGCGCCACCGGGGCGGCGCCGTTCACAGACAAAACGCCACTGGGCGCCGGAGGTTCCACAACCGCAAACGACCCCCGCCACCACAGGCGGCGAGGGTCGCAAGATTTACACAGCGGCGGGACGGTGCCGGATCAGAGGCTGGCCGCCAGCCGTGTGCCCTGATTGATGGCCCGTTTGGCGTCCAGTTCGGCCGCCAGATCGGCGCCGCCAATCACGTGGCAGGATGTGCCCTGCGCCTCCAGCGCATCCGCCAGCGACCGCTCCGACAGCTGGCCAGAGCACAGCACAACGGTATCCGCCGCGATCACGGTCGGATTCTCGCGCGCCTCGCCAAAGCTGACATGCAGCCCGTCGTCGTCGATCTTCTCATAGTTCACGCCGCCGACGAAATTCACATCCTTCATCTTCAGCGTGGCGCGGTGGATCCAGCCGGTCGTCTTGCCCAGCCGCTTGCCGTGGCGCTCCGCCTTGCGCTGCAACAGCGTCACCTCGCGGGCCGGGGCCTCGGGCTGCGGGCCTTCGGGGGCCAGACCGGCGCGATGCTCGGCCGGGTCCGCAACGCCCCATTCCTTCATCCACAGGGGCAGGTTCTCGGTGGCGCTTTCACCTTCGTGCAGCAGGAATTCCGACACATCAAAGCCGATGCCGCCTGCGCCGATCACCGCCACCCGCTTGCCCACCTTGGCCTTGTGGCGCAGCACGTCGATGTAATCGACCACATTGTCACGGTCCTGACCGGGGATCTGCGGATCGCGCGGCACTACGCCGGTGGCAATCACCACCTCGTCAAAGCCCTTGAGATCGCCCGCCGACACCTCGCGGTTCAGCTCCAGCGTGACGTCGCTCTGGGCCAGCATGGTGCGATACCAATCGACCAGCCCCCAGAATTCTTCCTTGCCCGGCACCTGCTTGGCCATGTTCAGCTGGCCGCCGATCTCGCTTGCGCGATCAAACAGCGTCACCTTGTGGCCACGTTCCGAGGCCGCCAGCGCGGTGGACAGACCCGCAGGACCCGCGCCGACAATGGCGACGGTCTTCACGCTCTCCGCAGGCGTCAGCACCAGTTCGGTCTCATGGCAGGCGCGGGGATTCACCAGGCAGGAGGTCAGCTTGCCGCTGAACGTATGGTCCAGACAGGCCTGATTGCAGGCGATGCAGGGTGCGATCTGATCGGCCTTGCCCTCCGCTGCCTTGGCGACAAAATCCGCATCCGCCAGCATTGGCCGCGCCATCGACACCATATCGGCGCAGCCCTCGGACAGCACCTGTTCGGCAACCTCAGGCGTGTTGATCCGGTTCGATGTGATCACCGGAATGCCAACCTTGCCCATCAGCTTTTTGGTGACCCAGGCAAAGGCCGCGCGGGGAACAGATGTGGCAATCGTCGGAATACGCGCCTCATGCCAGCCGATCCCGGTGTTCAGGATGGTGGCACCGGCCTTCTCGATCTCCTGCGCCAGTTCGACCACCTCGTCATAGGTGGAGCCATTGGGCACAAGGTCGATCATCGACAGGCGGTAGATGATGATGAAATCCGTCCCCATCGCCTCACGGGTGCGGCGCACGACCTCGATCGGCAGGCGCATCCGGTTCTCATAGGACCCGCCCCAGCGGTCCTCGCGCTTGTTGGTATGGGTGACGAGGAACTGGTTCAGGAAATAGCCCTCCGACCCCATGATCTCAACGCCATCATAGCCCGCCTGCTGTGCCAGCACTGCGGCATTCACGATGTCGGAAATCTGCTTCTCGATACCCTCTTCATCCAGCTCCTGCGGCGGGAAGGGCGAGATTGGCGATTTTATCGGGCTTGGCGCCACGCATTTCGGACCATAGGCATAACGCCCGGCATGCAGGATCTGCATCGCGATCTTGCCCCCGGCCTCATGCACGCGGTTTGTGACGATGCTGTGGTTGGCCACATCCTGCTCGCTCGCCATCATCGCCGCCCCTGGCAGAACCGATCCTTCAAGGTTCGGACCAATGCCACCGGTGACCATCAGCGCCACGCCACCGCGCGCCCGGTCGGCATAGAACTCGGCCACCCGGTTCCAGTCCTTGGTTTCCTCAAGCCCGGTGTGCATGGATCCCATCAGCACGCGGTTTTTCAACGTGGTAAAGCCGAGATCCAGCGGCGCCAACATTTTCGGGTACGCAGTCATGACACTCTCCCTGGTAGTTCTCTGATAAGTCTTTGGTCTTCGTTTGCGCGAAAATGGCCCGGCCTGAAAGGGATTGTCACTTTGGACGCGGCGTCAACCTCTTGCACGACGCTGGGGCACAGGTGCACAAGGGGTGCATCCAACCAAGGAGAGACTGGATGACCCCCGAAGATATCGCAACCCTGCCGTACCGGCCCAATGTCGGCGTGATGCTGGTCAATGCAGCGGGTGAGGTCTGGGTCGGCCAGCGCATGGACCGGCACAAGGACGCCTGGCAGATGCCCCAGGGTGGTATCGACGCAGACGAAGATCCCAGGCTGGCGGCGCTGCGCGAACTGGAGGAAGAAACCGGCGTCACCGCCGATCTGGTCGAGATCGTCGCCGAAAGCAACGGCTGGCTGCCCTATGATCTGCCCGCCGAAGTGGTGCCGCATTTCTGGGGCGGCAAGTATCGCGGGCAGGAACAGAAATGGTATCTGATGCGCTTTCTCGGGCGCGACGATCAGATCAATATCGCGACCGACCACCCGGAATTCTCCGCCTGGTGCTGGCAGCCGGTCGATCAGCTGGTCGGCAAGATCGTGCCATTCAAACGCGAGGTCTACGAACGGGTTATTCAGGAGTTTCAGGACCATCTATGATGGTTCGGACTGTCCCCCGTCTGACAAAGGATGTCCTGATGTCGCCGCTTCGCACGCTTTTTCTGCCCGTTGCCCTCCTGTCTGCGCTGGCCGGTCCCGCATCCGCTCTCAGCTGCCTGCCTTGGGGACCGTCGGACGCCTATCTGGAGGCGGTGAAATCCGACAAAAACTACGTCGTGGTCGAGGGTAAGCTCAGCTTTGATGAAACCGCCCTGCCGAAACCGCCGCAGGACAATCCCAATGATGCGCCGCCGCGCAGCCTGATCCCCGCGCGGATCAACGGTAAGGTGATGACCCCGGACGGCTTTTCAAAAGACGTCGATCTGGACATCACGCTGGAACTCCTCTGCTTTGGGCCGTGGTGTGCTGGCGCTGCGGATGGCGTGGACTATCTGGCCTTTCTGGAGCAGCGCGCAGGCGATTACGTGCTGCGCATGGATCCCTGTGGCGGCTTTGGCTTCGGGGGCACCGATGGTGCCGCCCGAGAGGAGGTGCTGGCCTGCCACGCGGGCACATCCTGCACCCCTTGGTCCGAACGCTAACCCGGTCCCGGTTTGGGAGACTAGATGCTAGCCACCCGCCGCCTGCGCCAGCGCAAACCGCTTTGCCCCAGCCACAGGCTGAACAGCGCAAGGCCCGCGCCAATCGCCTGTTTCGCCGTCAGCACCTCGCCAAGGAACACCCAGCCGAGCACCACCGCTGACAGCGGGCTGAGCACCCCGAGAAGCGACACCACCGATGGTTCCAGCCGGGCGATGCCGCGAAACCACAACACATAGGTCGCAGCGCCGCCGATCAGGCTCATATAGGCCAAGCCGAGCAGGTTCTCGGCGCTCAGCTGCGGCAGCGATGGCAGCGACCACAGGGTGGCCGGGATCAGCAGCAGCCCGCCCGCCGTCAACTGCCAGGCGGTGAAGGTCAGCAGCGACACAGGCGGCTGCCACTTGCGGCTCAGCACCACGCCGGCTGCCATCGCAATGGCCCCGGCGAGCCCTGCCAGAACACCGATCCCGTCCAGCTGCGCACTCGGCGTCAGCACCAGCAGCACCACGCCCAGAATGCTCAGGGCCGCCGCCAGCACTGCCGCCGTGCGCACCGGCGTCTTCAGCATCAGCGCCGACAGGAACACCACCACCAGCGGCTGCACCGCGCCAAGGGTCGCAGCAACCCCGCCGGGCAGGCGATAGGCGGCCACAAACAGCAGGCTCCAGAAGATCGAGAAGTTCAGCGCCCCCAGCACCAACAACCGCGGCACCCAGCTCAGCGGCGGCAGTTGCCGCACCATCAGCATCAGCAACAGCCCCGCAGGCAGCGCGCGCAACAGTGCCACCAGCAGCGGCGACTGCCCCGGCAGCAGGGTGGTGGTGACAATATAGCTGCTGCCCCAGATCACGGGGGCCAGCGCGGTTAGGATCAGATCGCGGCTTTGCATGGCAGAGGTTCCTTTATTTCTCGACATCAAGATATATCGGTTTTTCTTGACGTCAAGATATCAGGCGATAAAACCTTCCCACATGGACCATGTGGATTTTGTGACCCAGCAATGGGAGCGAGAGCGCCCCGACCTTGATGTATCGGCGATGGCCGTCATCGGGCGGGTCGGACGATTGGCGCAAGCCTATCAGAAAGAAATGCAGAAAACCTGGGCGGGCTATGATCTGAACGCGGCCAAGTTCGATGTGCTGGCCACCCTGCGCCGGGCAGGCGCGCCCTATCGGCTGTCACCGGGCGATCTGTTGCAGGCCACCATGGTCGCCTCCGGCACCATGACCAACCGCATCGACCGGCTGGTGGACGCCGGTCTGGTGGCGCGCAGCGTCAACCCCGAGGACAGCCGCGGCTTCCTGATTGAGCTGACGCCAGAGGGGCTGAAGCTGATCAACGAGGTGGTCGAGGCCCATGTCGCCACTCAGGCCCGCCTGCTCGGCGATCTGTCGGATACCGAACAGCGCAGCCTGACACAGCTTCTGTCCAAGGCGCTGAACGCGGCAGAAACCGCCTGAAGCCCCCCACGACCGTCAGGGCCGATCACCGATGAAAAAAGCCGCCCCCGATTGCTCGGGGACGGCTGTGCAATAGTGGCTGCGGGCACGCCCCGGCTCAGATCAGCCCTTCGCGGCGCAGCACCTGATTCATCACCGCCTTGGGGCGGGGGCCGATATGGCTGATCACCTCGGCGGCGCAGACATTGCCGATCCTGGCGCAGGTCTCGATGTCCAGCCCCTTGGCCATGCCGAACAGGAACCCGGCCGCAAATTGATCGCCGGCCCCGGTGGCATCCACCGGCACCACCCGCTCAACCGGCACTGTCACGCGGGTGTCGCCCTCAACCACGGTGACGCCATCGCCGGAGCGGGTGCAGACCACCAGCGGGCAGATGGCGGCTGTCTTGGCCAGCGCCTCTTCCAGATCGTCGGTTTCAAACAGCGATTTGATCTCGGCCTCATTGCCGATCACGAAATCGAGGTCGTGTTCGATCAGCGACAGGAAGTCGGCCCGGTGGCGTTCCACACAGAAGGGATCGGAAATCGCGATGCCGCATTTGCCGCCGCCGTTGCGGCAGTCCCGCGCCGCTTCCATAAAGGCGCTCTTGCCCTTGTCTTTGTCGAACAGATAGCCCTCAAGGAACATCAGCTGCGCCTTGCCGGCCACCGTATCCGGCACATCCGACGAGGACAGCTCGGAGGAGATGCCCAGATAGGTGTTCATCGACCGCTCGCCATCGCCGGAGACAAAGATCATCGACCGCGAGGTCGGCAGCTCGCCGCCCGCAACCGGCGGGTTCACAAAATCCACGCCGTCATCCGCCATCGCCTTGGCGTAGAACCGCCCCAGCGCATCGTCATGCACCCGCCCGATAAAGGCCGCATCCAGCCCCAGTGCACCCGCGCCCGCAATGGTATTCGCCACCGAACCGCCGGGCGTCTGCACCCGTTCCTGCATCGCCGCATAGAGCACCTCGCCGCGATCACGTTCGATCAGCTGCATAATGCCTTTCTCGATGCCCATATGCTCCAGAAAGCTGTCGTCACATTGGCTGATCACGTCCACAACGGCATTGCCGATCCCGACGAGCTGGTAGGTTTTCATAGAGTCTTGTCCTCAAACTGGCAGAGATCGCGGATGATGCAGGTGGGGCACATCGGCTTGCGAGCCTTGCAATGGTATCGTCCGTGCAGGATCAGCCAATGATGGGCATGAAGCTGGAAATCCGCCGGAATATTGTCTTCGATGGCACGTTCGACCGCATCGACATCCTTGCCCGGCGCAATGCCCGCCCGGTTGCCAACGCGAAAGATATGGGTGTCCACCGCCTGTGCGGGCTGGCGCCACCACATGTTCAGCACCACATTTGCGGTCTTGCGCCCGACACCGGGCAGGGATTGCAGCGCCGCGCGGGAATTGGGCACGATGCCGTCATACTCCTCGACCAGAATCCGCGACATCTTGATCACGTTCTTGGCCTTCTGGCGATATAATCCGATGGTCTTGATATGCTCGATCAGACCTTCTTCGCCCAGATCCAGCATCTTCTGCGGGGTGTCGGCAATCTTGAACAGCTCGCGTGTTGCCCGGTTCACGCCCGCATCGGTGGCCTGCGCCGACAGCGCCACCGCCACCACAAGCGTATAGACGTTGACGTGATCCAGTTCGCCCTTCGGCTCTGGATCCGCTGCCTGAAACCGCGTGAAGATCTCACGCAGCGTGTGATAATCGAGTTGCTTTGCCATCGCGGCCCTTAATGCCGCGCAGGAACAGTCGGCGCAAACAGAAAAGCGGGTCAGGGTGAGCGAAGCGTTACACTGCGGCTTGCCGGTCTCGCGCAGGCCCTTCGCGCAAGATCCGGGTCGCACTGCCCGGCCAGCGACATATACTGGAGCACAGGACCACAGGCGGGAGTGCGACCCATGACATTGCAGACGCGCGAGGAGAGCTATCATTACGGCGTCATGCGCCGGGCGATTGCGCTGATTGACGATGGCGGCGAGGATCTGACGCTGGCCGAACTCTCTGCCGCGATGGGGATGAGCCCCTCGCATTTCCAGCGGCTGTTCTCGGCCTGGGTCGGCGTCTCCCCGAAACGCTACCAGCAATATCTGCGGCTGGGCCATGCCAAGAGCCTGCTGGAGGATCGCTTCACCACGCTGGAGGCCGCCCATGCCGTGGGTCTTTCGGGCAGTGGCCGGCTGCACGATCTGTTCCTGCGCTGGGAGGCGATGAGCCCCGGCGAATACGCCCGCAAGGGGGCCGGTCTGACAATCCACTGGGGCTGGTTTGACAGCCCCTTCGGTCTGGCGCTGGTGATGGGCACGCAGAAAGGCATCTGCGGGCTGGCCTTCGCGGCGGAAACCGGGCCGGAGGCGGCGATGGCAGATATGCGGTCACGCTGGCCTCAGGCCGCGTTTGCCGAAACCCCGGAGCTGTTGCGGCCGCAGGCGGAGGTGATCTTTGCACAGCGCGGCGAGGCGGCCCTGCATATGATCGGCGCCCCCTTGCAGATCAAGGTCTGGGAGGCGCTGCTGCGCATCCCGTCCGGGCAGGTCACCACCTATTCCGAGATCGCCCAATCCATCGGCGCGCCGCGGGCGGTGCGCGCCGTCGGCACGGCGGTGGGGCGCAACCCGGTCAGCTGGCTGATCCCCTGCCACCGCGCCCTGCGCAAATCCGGCGCTCTTGGCGGCTACCACTGGGGGCTGCCGGTCAAACGCGCGATGCTGGCCTATGAGGCGGCGCGGGAGGAGGGGCAGCAGGGTGGCGCGGCCTGATCCGCGCGCACCCTGTCCTGACCCGCGCGCCGCGCAAACAGCCGCCGCAGCAGGCCGGGGCGCTTGCCACCCGGCGCGATCTCGGCCTCGGCCCGCGCTGCGGCCATTGCGGCGGCCGTTGCCGCGCCCCGGATCTGAGCGGCCTCCCGCTCTACTTCGTAGGATTTGGAAAACTGGCGCTGCGCCTCCCATTTGTCTTTGCCCAGCGTGATCAGAACAATCCAGTCATAGGTCAGCATGGTGTTTCTCCTTCTGTCTGAAGTCAGAACACCACAACGCTGCTGACACGCTTTGTCAGCGGCCTGTGCTAAGATGTCAGCAGCCTGTCAGCGGAGAGAGACCATGGAACGCACCGGCCGCCTGTTCGAAGTCATCCAAATCCTGCGCGCCGCCTCCGCCCCGATCCGGGCGGAGGATCTGGCGGAAAAGCTGGAGGTCTCAAAACGCACCGTCTACCGCGATATCGCCGCGCTACAGGGGATGCGCACCCCGATCGAGGGGGAGGCGGGCATCGGCTATGTGCTGCGCAAGGGCTATGATCTGCCGCCGCTCAACTTCGACGAAGAAGAGCTGGAGGCGCTTTATGTCGGCCTGTCCCTGTTGATGCGAACCGGCGACGGCGCCTTGCAGGAGGCGGCCAAAAGGGTCTGTCGCAAAGTCATGGAATGCCGCTCGCCCGGAGATCGGTTGCAGGTGGCCCCCTGGGGCGGCGCGCCGCTGGATGATCCCGAGCGGGGCTGCGTGTCAAAGGGGCTGCTGCGACAGGCGGTCCGGGAAAGCCGCAAACTGCGGCTCACCTATCTCTGTCCCGACAGCGGCGAAACCCTGCGGGTCCTGCGCCCGCTGGCGCTGATCTACAACGTCGAAACCACGCTGCTGGCGGCCTGGTGCGAATTGCGCGGCGGCTTTCGCCATTTTCGCGCCGACCGGATGCTCTGCGCCGATCTGCTGGCGGACAGCTTTGCTGCAGAGGCCGATCTGCTGCGCAAACTCTGGATGGAGCAGGGCGGCGGACTTGAGGAGGATGCGGCCCGGATCACCTCAGCCTAAAGCAGAGCTTGGGCAGGTTTTCGCCGAGCCAAAAAGACGTTACCTTGTGATGACGGCACCGCAACACGATATTCTCCGCAGCACGGGCCCCGCCCGGATTGAGCAAGCAAAAGGCAGATTTTTGATGATGCAGATGAAACTTACCACCGCCGCCATCCTGGCCGCAGGCCTGGGCCTGACCGCCTGTACCGATCCCGCAACCGTCGGCACCCCCGGCAGCAAGACCCAGAGCGGCGCTCTGATCGGGGGCCTGATCGGCGCGGGCGTTGGCGCTGCTGCCAATGATTCCGACCGGGGTCTGGGTGCTGTCACCGGCGCGCTGGTCGGTGCCGCCGCCGGCAGCGTCATCGGCAACCAGCTGGACGCGCAAGAGCGCGAGCTGCGCCAGTCGATCTCCAATGATGGCATCTCCATCGTCAACACCGGCGACCGTCTGATCGTGTCGCTGCCCAATGACCTCACCTTTGCCACCGACAGCGCGGCGATCTCGCCCGCGGTGCGCTCTGACCTGAACAAGGTTGCCGCCAGCCTGGTGCGCTACCCCAACAGTCAGGTTCAGGTGATCGGCCATACCGACAGCGATGGCGATGCTGCCTATAACCAGGGCCTGTCGGAGCGTCGCGCCAATGCGGTCGCCGATCAGATCCAGGCCGGTGGCGTGCCCTACAACCGCGTGCAGATCATTGGCCGCGGCGAAAGCCAGCCGGTGGCGTCGAACCTCACACCCGATGGCAAGGCGCGCAACCGCCGCGTGGAAATCGTCGTGATCCCGCAGGGCGCCTGAGCCTCCTGACGCAGCCATATCCGGGGTGTTGCCCCGTCCGAGCAGAAAGACCGCGCCGCAGGGTGCGGTCTTTTTTCTGCGCAGTTATGTAACTATTCCAGACTGCGTGGCGTTGTGTGGATGACTGCACATCGGCTGCGCAGGCGTCGGGGTTTTCTCACCGGCCTGACGGCATAGGTTTGTCCGAGACAGAAATTCAAAACCGAAAGAGGCATCACACCATGTCCGACCCCAAAATCCTGACCATCTCCGGTTCGCTGCGTGCGGGCGCCACCAACCGTAAACTGCTGGCCGAGGCCCTGCGCCTGTTCGGTCCCGCCGAGGTGAGCGAGGCCGATCTCAATCTGCCGCTTTATGACGGTGACGACGAACAGGCCAATGGCATTCCCACAGCGGTTCAGACACTTGCGGATCAGATCGAGGCGGCGGATGCGGTGATCATCTCCACCCCGGAATATAACGGCGCGCCCTCTGGCGTGTTGAAGAACGCTCTCGACTGGGTCAGCCGCACCAGCAACAAACCTTTTCAGGACAAACCGGTGGCCGTCATGTCCGCCGCTGCGGGTCGCGCCGGCGGGGAGAAGTCGCAGATGCTGCTGCGCACATTCCTGGTGCCGTTTCAGCCCCGCGTGCTGACCGCACCGCAGGTGCATGTGGCGGCATCGCAGTCCGAATTCGACGAAGGCGGCCGCCTGAAAGGCGAGATGTATGTCAAAACGCTGGAAACGCTGATGACGGCGCTGCGGGCCGAAATCGCGCGCTGAGCGGACCCAGACCAGAGATCAACCAGCCCCGCAGCGCAACCACCGCTTCGGGGCTGTCTTTGTGTCGGCGTCTGCCGCGTTGATCACCCGTCGCGGCCCGGCTCGTCGGGAGAGTTGGAAAACAGCGCGATCTTATTGCCGTCAGGGTCGCGCAGATAGCCGACATAAAACCCGGCGCTATAGGCCGCGCGAAACCCCGGCTGGCCGTCATCAGATCCGCCCGCCGCAACCGCCGCCGCGTGCAGGTCGCGCACCTGCTGCTGATCGCGGGCCTGAAACGCCACCATCACGCCATTCCCAGCCGAGGCGGCAGCGCCATCAAACGGCGGCTTCACATAGAAATCGGGCAGGGTCGGCAGCTCTCCCTCCGGCACTGGCAGGGCAAAGCTCAGCCCTTCCGGCCCCTCGCTGAGACCATAGCCAAGCACCGGCAGAAACGCGGTGTAAAAGGCCTTCGCCTTTGCCATGTCATTGGCACCGATGGTGATATAGGCGATCATTGCTCTGCCCCTTCGCCTGACATTCAGAAGTTATCTTCGACCCGGAACCCGTCCGGGATATCGTCGTTTCCGTCCAGAACCAGATCTGCCATTGTCCCGGCCACCTTTGGCGCCATGCCAAAGCCGATCTTGAAGCCGCCATTGGCAATGAAATGACCATTCCTGCCGGGCCAGCCGCCCAGCATCGGCGCGCGTGAGCGGGCGCGGGGCCGCACCCCGGCCCAGCGTTCGATCACCTCGGCACCATGCAGCACCGGCAAGGCGGCGCAGGCGCGCGCGATCACATCGTCAAGCTGGCTGTCGGTGCTGGTCGGGTCGTCAAACTCACGTTCGCTGGTGGAGCCAATCGCGAGGGTGCCATCGGCATGGGGAATGATGTGCAGCCCGTCGGCATATAGCTGCGGCACATTCCCCTCGGCAAAGCGCAACAGCGCCGCCTGACCCTTGACCCCATTGCCCAGCGTCTTGCCCTCGGCCGGGCCGCCGGGGCCTGCCAGCCTGTCGTTCAGCTCCAGCAGTCCTGCATAGCCCTTGGCATGGATCACCTGCCCCTGATCGGCGCCCTCTGCCTGCACCTCGATCCCCATGACGGACAACCCTGCCACCAGCGCGGCACAGGCGCGGCGCGGGTGCATCCGGGCGCTCAGCGTATCGTGGATGACATATCCGCTGGCGCTGGGCGGCACCCATGGCCCTGCGTCGGCGGCGGCGATGACGGACCAGTCCGCCAGTCCCTGCCACAGCGACCGGGCGCTTTCTGCGCGGTCATGGGCCAGATCCAATGTCCGCTGATCATTGATCGGTTGCAGCCGCCCGGTGCGCCCATAGCCGGGAGACACCCCGCCGGTTGCCTCAACCTCGGCCCAGAAGGCGTCGGCCATCAGCAGGCTTTCCAGCTGATATTGTTTCTTTGGGTTCCAGTTCTCCGGCACATGCGGCGCCAGCGCGCCGACCAGACCGCCGCTGGAGCCTGACCCGGCGCCAAAGGGATCAATGATCTGGACCTTGGCGCCGCGCCGTGCGCAGGCCCAGGCAATCGACAGGCCAAAGATCCCGGCCCCGCGTATGGTGATATCCGCCATTGCCATTCCTGCACCCTTTCGCCAGTGTCGCGTCGTTCACCACATCACTTAGGGGATTATAGCATGGCAGACCAGCAGGCCCGGCTCAGCTGGCGGGATGGCAGCATTCCGGTGTCGGATCAGTTCGACGATCCCTATTTCTCCATCCATGATGGGCTGGCCGAGACGGAGCATGTGTTTCTGGGCGGCAATGATCTTTCTGATCGCTTTGCCGCTGCGGCGGAGGCGGGCGCGGATTTCCATATTGCCGAACTCGGCTTTGGCACCGGTCTGAACCTGCTGGCCGCCTGGCGGGCCTGGGAGACGGCGCAGGCTGAACATGACACCGCAGCGGTGCTGCATTTCACCAGTTTCGAGGCCTTTCCGGTGGCCACGGATGATATGGCCCGTGCGCTTCAGGCCTTTCCCGAGGTGGCGCCCTGGGCCGAACGGTTTCTGGCGGTCTGGGGCGGGGCGGGCGTCTGCGATCTCGGCAACCTGCGTGTCACTGTCCTCACCGGCGACGCCCGCGTGTCGCTGCCGGAGTGGACAGGCAAGGCGGATGCCTGGTTCTTGGACGGGTTCTCCCCGGCAAAGAACCCGGAGCTGTGGCAGGACGACCTGCTGGAAGAGGTTGCCCGTCACACGGCGGCAGGCGGCACGGCGGCGACCTACACGGCGGCGGGATTCGTCCGCCGCGGGCTGGAGGCTGCCGGATTTGACGTAACACGCACGCCCGGTTTCGGGCGCAAGCGGCATATGACAAAGGCAATATTGCGATGACCATGCGCCCCGACGCCAAGATGCTGGAGCCTCATCCGCCCCGGATTATCCAGCAGAACAACGTCACCGCCGGCGTGCTTCTGATGATTGCGGCAACCATTGTGTTTGCCTTGCAGGATGGCATCTCGCGGCATCTGGCGGGGCAGTACAACACCTTCATGGTGATCATGGTGCGTTACTGGTTCTTTGCGCTGTTTGTGATTGCACTTGCGGCGCGCGCGCCGGGAGGTATTCGCGCCACGGCCCGCACCGATCAGCTGGGGTTGCAGGTCTTTCGCGGCGTGCTGCTGGTGGCGGAAATCTGCGTGGCTGTCTATGCCTTTACCGTGCTTGGGCTGGTCGAAAGCGTGGCGGTGTTTATCTGCTATCCGCTGCTGGTCGCGGCCCTGAGCGGGCCGGTGCTGGGCGAGAAGGTCGGCTGGCGGCGCTGGGCGGCGATCTCGGTGGGGCTGATTGGTGTGCTGATCATCTTGCAACCGGGCGTCGGTGTCTTTGATCCGCTGGCGATCATCCCGTTTGTTTCGGCGCTGATGTTTGCGCTTTATGGTCTGATCACCCGCTATGCGGCGCGGCGCGACAGCACGGCGACCAGTTTCTTCTGGACCGGGGTTGCGGGCATGGTGGCAATGACCCTTGTCGGCATCTGGTACTGGGAGCCGATGAGCCAGGGCGACTGGATGTGGATGGCCGTCCTGTGCCTCACGGGTGTGACCGGGCATTGGCTGCTGATCAAATGCTATGAGATGGCCGAGGCCAGCGCGGTGCAGCCCTTTGCCTATTTCCACCTGATCTGGGCCGCGGCACTTGGGGTGGTTGTCTTTGGCGAGGTGATCCGCACCAATGTCGCCATCGGTGCGTCCATTATCGTGGCGGCCGGCCTGTTCACCCTATGGCGCGAACGCGTCAAGAGTTGATCCGGCCAGTTCCTTGGAAAACGGCACCGGCAGCGGCGGTTTGCCAAGGCGCGCGCGATAGACCGGCAGGCTCTCGGTGACCCGCATCACGTAGTTGCGGGTCTCGTTGAAGGGGATGTGTTCGATCCAGTCGACAATCCCCGGCGTGCCATCGCGCGGATCGCCGTAGCGTTCCATCCAGGCCTTTGGGCGATGGGGGCCGGCGTTATAACCTGCCGCCATCATCACCACATTGCCTTTGAACTCGCCCGCCAGATCGGCCAGATAATTGCTCCCCAGAAGCGCGTTATAGGACCAGTCGGAGATCAGCCGCCCGGTGGTGTGATCGGCCAGAAGACCCATGTTCGAGGCCACCAGCTTGGCGGTGGCGGGCATCACCTGCATCAATCCGCGCGCGCCGGCATGGCTGATCACGATGGGGTCGAATTCGCTCTCGCGGCGGGCAATGGCAAGGGTCATCTCCCGCGCCATTGGCAGATCTTTCTCGGCCACGGGATGCAGCGGAAAATAGGCCGCTTCCAGCTCTTCGCCGGTCTGCGCGGCGCGTTTGGCGATCATCACTGCCAGATGCGGTTCGTTCATGGCCACCGCCATCTCGCCCAGCTGCCGCGCCTCGACCGGGCCCAGCCCCTCAACCAGATGGGTGAGGAAGCGTTCCGCCAGGGCCAGATCGCCAGCCTGCAACAGCAGCAGGCCGGCCTCTGCGACGGTGGAGTTCAAAAAGCTGGCCGCGCGCCAGTCGGGCAGCTGCGGCGGGGTGATCAGATCGGGATCAAAGGGGCGGCCCAGAACCTCTGCCGCCAGCAACCCGTAGAAAGACGTCTGATAATCTGCCGCCTTGGCATAGGCGGCATGGGCTTTTTCGATATCGCCGTGGGCACCATAGGCCTGACCCAGCCAATAGCCGCCGCGTCCGATTGAGATCGGGCTTTCGACCGAAGCGAGGAAGCGTTCGAAGTGATAGGCGGCCAGCTCGGGGTCGTTGAGCTTGCGCAGGGCGATATAGCCGGCCAGCCATTCGCAGTCGGAATAGCCATAGCCTGCATCCGCCGTGGCAAAGTGATGGGCGGCCAGCTGATAGGCGCGTTCGTGGTTGCCGTCGCGCATGTCCTGCCGCGCCAGATCCCGGCGGCGGCGCAGCCATTTTTCGGGCTGTCCCAGTTTCTTGGCCGAGGTGCTGCGGTCCATCATCAGGCTGATGGCATCCTCCTGCCGCCGCTTGCGGTCGCGCCAGGCAAAGCGGTCATAGGCGAGACCCGCGTCATCCTTCAGCGCGTCGGGGACGGCGGCGATTTTGCCGTCAACGCCCGGCTCGGCGTCTTGCAGGGCGAGGCGCGCCTCCGCCAGCCTGCGCTGATCGGCGCTGACCAGGGACAGCATCTGCCGCGCGCTGACCTTGTGATTGTCCCACAACATCTGGTCGAGCCGGGCCGCGTGATGCGCTGAGAGCAGCTTGGCGTGGTCTTTCAGATAGTCGTCCTGGATCACCGACCCCATCGGCATTGTACGCCAGGCCAGCACCAGCTCGGCCTCGCCTTCGCCCTTTTGCCCGGCTCCGATCAGCGCACGCCCATAGCTCAGCGCGCCCTCGGCGGTCTGCGGGCGATGGTCGCGGTAAAAGGCCAGAATGGTGTCGCGGCTGGCTTCGGCGATCTGCGGCTCGTGCTTGCGCCGCAGAAGGTCCAGCCCCGGCCAGTCGGCACGCCGCGCCAGAAAGGCCACAACATCGGAGACCGACCCCATGCCCTCCCGCAGGCGGTGCCATTCGATGACGTCGCGGGCCACGGTGGTTTCGCGCCCGGCACTGCGCCCCGCCTCGCTCCATTTTTCCGAGCGCATCAGCTCCAGCGCGCGACCAAGGTCGACCGCCATGGCAGGTTGGCCGCTCAGGCTGGCGGAAATGAGGGCAATGAGGGCCAGAATGCGTGTCATCTCTTGCATTTTCCAACGTTCCGGGGATAGAGCCAATGACGATAATCCGTGACCTGCCGGTATCAACTCAAATCCCCGGCATGTCCATCACCCAAGGCGGCGCAATCGCGCCTGCACGAACAGCAAAGGGAGCGTGCCCATGTTCAAAGGCTCTATGCCAGCCCTCGTCACCCCGTTTTCCAACGGCGAGCTGGATCTGGATACGCTCAAACGCTTGGTCGAATGGCACATTGACCAGGGTTCCACGGCGCTGGTCCCGGTCGGGACCACCGGTGAAAGCCCGACGCTGACCCATGAAGAGCATGAAACCGTGATTGCCGAGGTGGTGAAAACCGCCGCTGGCCGGGTGCCGGTGATTGCCGGTGCGGGCTCCAACAACACGGTTGAGGGCAAGCGGTTTGTGCAATTCGCCGCCGAGGTTGGCGCCGATGCCGCGCTGGTGGTGACGCCGTACTACAACAGGCCGACTCAGCGCGGGTTGATTGCGCATTTCACCGAGCTGCATGACTGCGCCGATATTCCGATCGTGATCTACAATATCCCCGGTCGCTCGGTTGTCGATATGACCCCCGCCACCATGGGGGAACTGGCCAAGCTGGAGCGCATCATCGGCGTGAAGGATGCAACCGGCGATATCGCCCGTGTGTCGCAGCAGCGCGCCTCCTGTGGTGCGGATTTTGTGCAGCTGTCCGGCGAGGATGCCTCGGCGCTGGGGTTCAATGCCCATGGCGGCGTCGGCTGCATCTCGGTGACGGCCAATGTGGCGCCGAAGCTCTGCGCGGAATTCCAGGCGGCGACGCTGGCGGGTGATTACGCATTGGCGCTGGAGTATCAGGACAAACTGATGCCGCTGCATGAGGCGATTTTCATTGAGCCGGGTCTGGTCGGGGCGAAATACGGCCTGTCGAAACTGGGTCTGTGCAGCGAGGAGATCCGCCTGCCGCTGACCGGTCTGACCGACAGCACCAAGGCCGCGATTGATGCCGCGATGGTACACGCGGGCCTGCTGTAAGCGTAGAACACCGACCATAGACATGGTTCTTCGGACCGGGACGCTGCTGCGTTCCGGTCTGTTTCGTTTGGGCTGTCTTCTGTCTCTAACTGGCGGTTCAGGGTCACATCCCCAGCGCCAGATCCGTCGAGAATAAAAAGGCGGCGCCGCCCCGAGGAAGGATCCCGGGAAAGGCTGGAAGCTGCGGGGCGCGTCACTGCCCCGGTGCCAAACTGTTTTGCACGGACCCCGGCGGCATTCCTGCCAGCGGGGCCGGTTTCCATGGTGTCCGGGGTCGTAAATCCCGGAGCAGATCGCGATCCCCAGCAGCTTAGCCAATCGGCGTGCAGGCCCGGTAAACGCTGCGCGCGCCGCCGGGCAACGGGGGGCTACCCATCACGGCAGAGCCGCCGCCAGATGCCGGGTCTTGTCCGGGTTGCGGGTGACATAGATGCGGGCAATCCGGCCGTCGCGGATATCCAGAGAGGTGGCTTGCAGGATGCCGTCCTCGGCCCGGGTCAGCATCGCAGGCAACCCGTTCAGCTGGCACAGCCGCCATTGTTCGGGGGCTGTCTGATTGCTCTTGCGGGCAAGCCCCGCCAGCAGCCGCAGCACCTTGTCGCGCCCGTAGATCGGGTTGAGCGCCGCAGTCGCCTTGCCACCGCCATCGGAAATCAGCTGCACATCTTCGGTCAGCAGCCGGGTCAGGGCGGCGGTGTCACCGGTCTTGGAGGCGCGAAAGAACGCCTCGGTCAGCGCGCGCCCCTCATCCCGGTTGCCGGGGCGCTGGGGGCGCAGCGCCTGCACCTTGCGGCGGGCGCGGGTGGCGAGCTGGCGGCAGGCCTCGGGCGAGCGGTTCAGGGCGGCGGCCACATCCCCGTAAGAGCTGTCGAAGATATCATGCAGCAGAAAGGCCGCGCGTTCGAGCGGCGACAGCGCGTCCAGCGCCAGGAGCAGCGCAACCGAGACGTCATGGTCCAGCTGCTCTGTGGCGTCATCGGTGAGCACCGGTTCCGGCAGCCATTCACCGGGGTAGGTCTCGCGCCGTTTGCGGGCCGATTTCAGCTGATCAAGGCACAGCCGCGTGGTGATCCGCATCAGATAGCCGGTGGTATCCAGAATCTCGCCCTGGGGTGCGGATTGCCAGCGCAGATAGGCATCCTGCAAGACGTCCTCGGCGTCCGTCACACTGCCCAGCATCCTATAGGCGGCCGCAAACAATCGCGGCCGCGCGGTCAGGAACGCATCGGTTCCTGTGTCTTTCATCTGTGCTGTCACGCGGCGTTGGCCCCTGTGGTCTGGTCCTCGCTCACAGGGTGGGCGCTGCGAAAGCCGATTGCAATGCGGTTCCAGCTGTTGATGGCGCCAATCAGCAGGGTCAGCAGCACCTGTTCGCGCGGCTCAAACAGGTCTGCCATGGCGTCATAATCGGCATCCGGCGCGGCGGTGGCCTCCACCCGCGTTAGTGCCTCGCACCACGCCAGGGCGGCGCGTTCGCGGGGCGTGTAGAGCGGCGATTCACGCCAGGCGTTCAGCAGATGCATCCGATCCTCGCTCTCGCCGTGGGCGCGCATCTCATGGGTGTGCATGTGGATGCAGAAGGCGCAGCCGTTGATCTGCGAGGCGCGCAGCTTTACCAGCTCCACAACGCTGAATTCCAATGTGCTGTTCTTGAACAGATTCTCCTGCTCCAGCATCGGTTTGAAGAGATCACCGGCGACG
Organism: Phaeobacter sp. JH20_02; assembly: GCF_048056915.1. Classification (NCBI taxonomy): domain Bacteria; kingdom Pseudomonadati; phylum Pseudomonadota; class Alphaproteobacteria; order Rhodobacterales; family Roseobacteraceae; genus Phaeobacter; species Phaeobacter sp. JH20_02. The sequence continues at coordinate 238,941 of NZ_JAYMVP010000029.1, forward strand.
GAGAAATAATCGAGACGTTGGGTCATGGGTTTGGTCCTTTCTGATGGGTTCAGAAACAGGACGAGGCAGCGGGCGGGTTTGTGACATGACCGGCGCGATTTTTTGAAAAAGGATGCGCATTCAATGAAAAAGGGCGCCGCTGGGGCGCCCTGATCGTGGTCTTTGGTGGTGATCAGCGTTTGCCGTAATAAAGCCCGACCACATGTTCGGCCTGGGCAAAGAACAGCCAGCGCGACACGGCAATACCGGCGATATGCAGCAGCACGGCGACGCCTGCGAGCAGGTGTTTGAGCATCAGACCCTCAACTGGCAGGATCAGGCAGATCAAGGGCAGCGCAAAGCCAAGGGCAAAGGCAATGACCCGCAGTTTCTGCGCGTGTTTGCGCCCGACCACATGCACGAATTCGCGCAGCAGATAATTGGAGCCGGTATGAGGCGGCTCAAACGCGCGCACGGTGCCGCGATCGCCAAGGCCGGTGGCGGTGCCCATATTGGTGCCGGAGCTGGCAAAGGCCTGATCGCCCTTGGCCCAATAGGCCAGCTGCACCGAGCCTGCGATGGCCAGAAGCCAGGGCGCCAGCGCCTCGGCCCCCGCCAGCAGCGATCCGCCCGCAAGGCTGAAGGACAGGAACATCACCGGCGTCAGGGACATGTTCCAGCGCGGGATGGTCTTCAGCTGGGTGTAGATCATCGAGGTGGTAAAGACCGTTGCCAGCGACAGCGCCGCACCGAGCCAGCCAAGCGCCCACCAATGGGTGTCCAGAAACACCGCGCCAAAGGCAAAAAGCCCCATCACGATGAGGGCTGCAACCGCGCAAATGCCCTCACGGCTGAGCCAGCTGGTTTTCCACTGGGTGAAGGCGCGCCAGGCCCGTTCCGGTCGGCCAAGGTGAAAGGTGGAGGCCAGTAGCCCGCCCACGGCAAAGCCAAAGGCGATGGCATAGAACACAAAGGCAACCCAGCCGGTGACCTCGGGCTTGCCGAGGCCAAGGAAGGTCAAAAGCCCAAAGCCCAGACCGGAGAGAGTGGTGAAGATGATAACGGATGGTGCCGGATGCATCAGCTTGCCCCCCCTGTGGTCTGTCCCGGAAGCTTATCAAGCGCCCTGTCCAGCCAGCCAAGGAAGCCTTTGGGATCTTCGGCGACGGGGGCCAGCAGCGGGGCGAGGATGTCGATCTGATCCTCGATCTGGTCCTTGGGGCGGGGCGGCAGGTATTTGTTCACCGGTTTGGTGCCCATTTCCGGCATCAGATCCATGCCGCCGCGTGCGGCCACCAGTTTGGAGACATCGCTGTCGGGATCCCCCAGATCGCCAAAATGGCGCGCGCCTGCCGGGCAGGTGCGCACGCAGGAGGGCACACGGTCCACCTCCGGCAGGTTCTCATTGTAGATCCGGTCGACGCAGAGGGTGCATTTCTTCATCACCCCTTCGGCCAGATCCAGCTCGCGCGCGCCATAGGGGCAGGACCAGGCACATAGGCCACAGCCGATGCAGTTGTCCTCGTTCACCAGCACGATACCGTCTTCCACCCGCTTGTAGCTGGCGCCGGTGGGGCAGACGGTGACGCAGGGGGCGTCTTCACAGTGCAGGCAGGATTTCGGGAAATGCACCAGCTGGGCTGCCGGGTTGGGCTGGCTCGCACAGGGAGAGGGCTGCACCTCATAGGAATGCACACGGTTGAGGAAGGTGCCGGATGGATCAGCACCATAAGCGTTCTGATCGCTGAGCGGCGCGCCATAATTTTCGGTGTTCCAGCCCTTGCAGGAGATCACACAGGCATGGCAGCCGACGCAGGTATCAAGGTCAATGACCAGACCCATCTTGCGGTCGGTCCTGGTGGGAAGCTCGGTCATTGCATACCCTCAGTACAAGTTGCGGAACCAAGAAGACGGGTATTTTCTTGGCAATTTTCCTCGAAGAAAATTGGGTCGATCATTTGCCCACCTTCCATGTGAGGTCTTTGGGGCCGGTGCCCACCGGCGAGGCCTGCGCCGGGATGGCGGGTTGGCTTTCGCTCAGATCTTCCGGCGCGGCGGCTTTCTCGATCTTCACCTTGAGGTCGAACCATGCGGCCTGACCGGTGATCGGGTCGGAGTTGGCCCAGCGGAGGCCGTCGCCCTTGGGCGGCAGCAATTCGTGAATCAGATGGTTCAGCAGGAAGCCCTTGGTGGCTTCGGGGGCGTTTTCCTCCAGCGCCCAGGCGCCCTTGCGCTTGCCGATGGCGTTCCAGGTCCAGACGGTGTTTTCATTGAGCGCGGCCATCTCCATCACCGGAACGGTGATTTCGCCATGGGGGGAGGTGACCTTGGCCCAGTCGCCATCGCTGAGATTGTTTTGCCGCATCAGTTTGGTCGGCACATAAAGCGGGTTGCGCCCGTGGATCTGGCGCAGCCAGGCGTTCTGCGTGCCCCAGGAGTGATACATCGCCATCGGGCGCTGGGTCAGGGCGTTGACGGTGAAGCCTTCGTTGCCCTGCTGATCGGTCTCGTACCAGATCGGCAGCGGGTCCATGGTCTGGCGAATGCGGTCGCGCAGATGGTCGGGCGGCTGACGGTCGCCGTGGCCTTCGGCGGCCAGCTGGAATTTGCGCAGCGGTTCGACATAGAGCTGGAACAGATAGGGCTGCGGGCTGTCGAACAGACCGAGGTTCACCGCCCAGTCCTGATAGGCCATGTTCCAGGGTTTGAAATAGCTGGCCTCTGCCGGGATATGTTCGACAAAGAAACCGCCGTTTTCGATGTATTTGTTCAGCTGTTCGGGGTTCACCTCGCCCCGGCCAACCTTGTCGCCATTTTCACCGCGAAAGCCAGCCAGCGGACCGATGCCGGGCTTGCGTTCGTGGTTCACGATATAATCGGCGTAGTCCTGCCATTTGGCGGTGCCATCCTCATGGGTGAAGCCGGGCAGTTTCATCTTGTTGGCAAGCTGCACCAGCACGGTCTGGAAACCCCGCACATCGCGGTCGGGTTCGACCACAGGCCAGCGGATCGCATCGGCTGCGCCATCGGCTTCGCAGATGGGGCGATCCAGCAGGGAAATACAGTCGTGGCGCTCCAGATAGGTGGTGTCGGGCAGGATCAGATCGGCATAGGCCACCATCTCCGAGGAGTAGGCGTCCGAATAGATGATCCGGGGGATCACATAGTCGCCATTGTCGTCGGTATCGGTCAGCATCTCCATCACGCCGCGCGTGTTCATCGAGGAGTTCCACGACATATTCGCCATATACATGAACAGCGTGTCGATCTTGTAGGGATCGCCGGCATGGGCGTTGGAAATCACCATATGCATCAGCCCGTGGCTGGACATCGGGTTTTCCCAGGTAAAGGCCTTGTCGATGCGCGCCGGGCTGCCGTCGGTTTTCAGCGCCAGATGTTCCGGCCCATGGACAAAGCCCAGATGCGGGCCATCCAGCGGTTTGTTCGGGGTGACGCGGCAATGGGGGGCGGGATGCGCCTCTACCGGTTTGGGGTAGGGTGGTTTGAAACGGAAGCCGCCGGGGGCCTCGACCGTGCCCAGAAGGATCTGCAACACATGCAGGGCGCGGCAGGTCTGGAACCCGTTGGCATGGGCCGAGACACCGCGCATGGAGTGCATGGCAACCGGGCGGCCCTTCATGGTTTTATGGGTTTCGCCGCGGAAATCGGTCCATTCCTGATCCAGCTCAAACGCCTCGTCAAAGGCGACGCGGGCCAGTTCGGCGGCGATGGCACGGATGCGTTTGGCGGGGATGCCGCAGCGATCAGCCACCGCTTCGGGGGCGTAATCGTCGCTGAGATAGCGCTGGGCCATCAGCTGGAACACCGACACATGGGTGATGCCATTGAGTTCAAACGAGCCGCCCAGATCGGGGCGCACGCCGCGCATGTCAAAGGGCGCCAGCTTGCCGGTGGTGCGATTGATCACCAGCGGCGCGCCGTGATCGTCGCGCAGGAACAGGCCATAGTCGGGGCTGGCGGGATCCTGATTGACCAGCACCGGCGCATTGGTGAACTGGCCGAGGTAGTCGAGGTCGATCTTGCCGGCCTTCATCAGCACATGCACCAGCGACAGGATGAACAGCCCGTCGGTGCCCGGCGTGATGCCGACCCAATCGTCGGCCACGGCATTATAGCCGGAGCGGATCGGGTTTACCCCGATGACCCGCGCGCCACGCGCTTTGATCTTGCCGATGCCCATCTTGATGGGGTTGCTGTCGTGGTCTTCGGCGACGCCGAACAGCAGGAACAGCTTGGTATGGTCCCAGTCGGGCTGGCCGAATTCCCAGAACGCGCCGCCCATGGTGTAGATGCCGGCGGTGGCCATATTGACCGAGCAGAAACCGCCATGGGCTGCATAGTTGCAGGTGCCGAAGTTCTGCGCCCAGAAGCTGGTGAAGCTCTGGGACTGGTCGCGGCCGGTGAAAAACGCCAGCTTTTCGGGGTTATCCTCGCGGATCGGTTCCAGCCAGCCCGCGGCGATGTCCAGCGCCTCGTCCCAGGAGATTTCCTCGAACTTGCCGGAGCCGCGCGGGCCGACGCGTTTCATCGGCGCACGCAGACGCGAGGGCGCGTTGTGCTGCATGATGCCGGCGGAGCCTTTGGCGCAGAGCACGCCCTTGTTCACCGGGTGATCGCGGTTGCCTTCGATATAGGCGACTTTCTTCTGGCCGTCCTCGCCGGTTTTCATGTGGACGTTGATGCCGCAGCGGCAGGCGCACATGTAGCAGGTGGTCTGGCGGATCTCGTCCGACACGGGCGGCGAGGTGTCTAGCTGGGGCTGGGTATGTGCCATGGTGTCCCTGTTTGATGATGCGCCGGGCCTGCATGGGCCGGGCGGCGTTATGTGATATGGCGCGGAGTGTCGCGGATCAGCGCGTATTTATCGGAATATAGGCGCGGGGTTCCGGCCCGTTGTAAAGGGTCAGCGGGCGGATCAGGATATTGCCGCGCTGCTGTTCGATGCACTGGATGATCCAGCCGGGCATCCGCCCGATGGCAAAGATCGGCACGTAGAGATCCATCGCGATACCATGCAATTGGTAGATCACGCCGGAGTAGAAATCGACATTCACGTTGAGACCATGGCGCGCGTAGGGTTGCATCGCCTCGACCACGGCTTGCAGGATTTCATACCATTCCGGCGCGCCCATTTCCGCACCCAGCTGGCGCACGCCGTCGCGCATGTGCCGCGCGCGGGGGTCTTCCTTGCGGTAGACGCGGTGGCCAAATCCGGTGACGGCCTCCTTGGCGGCGCGCTTGGCCTTCACATAGGCGGCGGCTTTGTCGGGGGTGCCGATCTCATGCACCATCTTCATCACGTCTTCGGCAGCGCCGCCATGGGCCGGACCTGCAAGGGTGGAGAGCGCGGTGACAATGCCGCCGTGCAGATTGGTTTCGGTCCCGATGGTGACGCGCGCGGCAAAGCTGGAGGCATTGGCGCCATGTTCGGCGTGCAGGATGAAATCCACATCCGCCAGCCGGGTGGCCTCGGCTGTGGGTTTTTCACCCTTCAGCATCCACAGCCAGTTGCCCGCATGGCTGAGATCCATGTCGGGCGCGACAACCTCGCGGTCATTTCGGATCGCGTCATGGGCGGCGATGATGATCGGCACCTGCGAAATCAGCCGGATCCCGTTGGCAACGAAGGCGTCTTCGCCCACCTGCTGGCTGTCTGGTTCGAGCGCGGCGAGGGCGGAGACGGCAGTGCGCAGCACGTCCATCGGATGGCCATCCTTGGTGGCGCGGATGATATCGAGCACCGCCGGCGGCAGCACCCGCGCGGATTTCAACGCGGCGTCAAAACCGGCCAGTTCCTCGGCAGTGGGCAGCTCGCCGTGGATCAGCAGGTAGCAGACTTCCTCGAAGGTGGAGTGGGTGGCGAGATCGTGAATCGAATAGCCGCGATAGCTCAGCTCGCCCTTGGCGCCATCAATGTCGGAGGCCCCGGAGCGTTCGAAGTAGATCCCCTTGAGGCCCCGGTTGATCTTGACGTCATCGCTCATTGCTGGCTCCTTTCCCCGCAAGGGAGATAAAAATGACTGTACTTGAAAAGGCATATGCGCAGGCCCGCAACCATAGGGCGCGGGTGGTGTTCCCCGAAATGGACGACCCGAGGGTGGCGGCCGCCGTCGACCAGCTGACCCGCGCGGGGCTGGTGGAGGCGGTGCCTTTGGCGCCGCTGTCTGACGCGCATGTGGAGGTGCTGGTGGCCGCGCGCGGCATGAAAGAGGGGATTGCCAAGCGGATGCTCGCAAAACCCTTGTACCGCGCGGCCGCGATGGTTTCTGCGGGCGAAGCGGATGCGATGGTGGCGGGTGCGGATGTGCCCACGCGCCGGGTGATCGAAGCTGCGAGCATCGGCATCGGGCTGGATGCAGGGGTCAGCACCGCCTCGTCGTTTTTCCTGATGATCTTTCCCGATGGGCGCGAATTGGTGTTTGCCGACTGTGCCGTCAACGTGGCGCCGGATGCCGCGCAACTGGCTGATATTGCACGGGCTTCTGCGCGCTCTGCCGAGGCGCTATTGGGGGCTGCGCGGGTTGCGATGCTGTCGTTTTCCACCGGCACTTCGGGCGATGGCGACAGTGTGGCGCTGGTGCGCGCGGCGGCAGAGGCCAGCGGGTTTGCAGGTCCGGTGCAGGCGGATGCGGCGCTGAACCCTGGGATTGCCGAGAAGAAGGGCATCGCCCCGGTTGAGGCCAATGTGCTGATCTTCCCGACGCTGGATGCGGGCAATATCGGATACAAACTCTGCCAGGAATTGGGCGGCGCGCAGGCGCTGGGGCCGTTCTTGCAGGGCTTTGCCAAGCCGGTCTGCGATCTGAGCCGGGGCGCCTCGGTCGAGGATATCGTGGCGGCGACCGTTCTGACGGTGGCGCAGATCTGATCCGGCGCGTGAGATGGCAGGAGGGCGGGGGCGGCGATCATGGCGTCCCCATCAGGGTCTGGGCATCCATGGCGATCTGGCGTTCTTCCTCGGCCTCGACCACCCAGATCGCCACCTTGGAGCTGGCCGCATGCAGGCGCGATTTGCGGGCGTGGTTGGCATCCACATCCACCCGCGCGCCGATCCATTCCAGACCGCGCAGGATGCGGGCACGCACACCCACCGCGTTTTCGCCGATGCCGCCGGTGAAGGCGATGGCATCAAGCCCCTCCATTGCGGCAATCAGACTGCCCGCATGACGCAGGCTCCAATAGCAGAAATGTTCGATGGCAAAGGCGCTGTCAGCACTGGGGTCGAGCATCAGGTTGCGCATGTCGGATTTGCCACCTGACAGGCCGAGCAGGCCGCTTTCATTGTTGAGGATCGCCTTGGTGCGGTCTAGGCCGTTGTCCTCGACCAGGCGCAGCACCGCATTGGCGTCGATCCCGCCTGACCGCGTGCCCATGGTGAGGCCATCCAGGGGCGAATAGCCCATGGTGGTGGCAACGGACTGGCCATTGCGGATCGCACAGAGCGACGCGCCATTGCCGAGGTGAAACGCCAGCAGGCGCGAGGGCAGGGCGGCGCCGGAAATCTCCGGCAGGCGCCGCACCAGCGAGGCGTAGGACAGACCGTGAAACCCGTAGCGGCGGATGCCCTTGGTCTCTTCCACGCGGGGGATCGCATAGCGCGTTGCGACCTCGGGGTTGGTGGCGTGAAACGAGGTGTCAAAGCTGGCAAACTGCGGCAGATCGGGTGCGGTGGCGGCCATGGTGTCGATCGCGGCAAGGCTATGGGGGTTATGCAGCGGGGCAAGCGGCGTGCAGTCGGCGATCTCGGCCCGGATATCGGGGGTGATCCGCACCGGCTTGGTCAGCTTGCGCCCGCCATGCACCACCCGGTGGCCCACGGCGGCCAGATCTGCGGGATCAATGCCATGGTCCGGCAGCGCTGCCAGAATGGCCGCCAGCGCCTCGGCATGGGTGGGGAACTGGCTGTCCCGGCTGTCGCCCGCGATGCGCAGGCGCGATTGCGGCGTGCCGATCCCCTCGGCCAGACCGGCGAGCCGCTGAGTGAGGTCGGCGTCGAAGATCGCGAATTTGATCGAAGAGGATCCTGCATTGAGGATCAGGATATCGGCGGCGGATCGGGGGCTCATAGCGCAACCTTCGCGATATTGAGGGCGGCCAGAGCCGCCAGCAGGGTGACGACATAGCGACGAAACAGATGCGGCGCGGCGAGCGCAAAGCCGCGTGAACCGACCCAGACGCCCGCGCCAAGGATCGGAAAGGCAAGGAGAACCCCCCAGAGCGTGTCCGGCCCGGTCAGCCCATGGGCGGACATCACCGGCAGGGCCATCAGGTCGATGCCGGTGAGAAACACGATCATCGTGGCGCGAAACACCGCAGGCGGGATCGGCTGCGCGGTCATGAAGGCGGCGGCGGGTAGACCGCCGACACCTGCGCTGTTGGCCATGCCGGAGGCCATGCCCACGGCGACATGACCGGCGGTGCCGATGGGCCGCGCGAGGCTCCAGCCGCTGAGCAGGAGCAGGCTGAGCGCAAAGATCAGCACCGAGATCACCAGCCGGGCCTGATCCGGGCCAAGGCGCGCCATCACGGCCACGGCGGGCAGGGTGGCAACGGCGGCACCTGCCAAGAGGGCCGCCGATCTGCGCCAGTCGATATGGGGGCGGATGCCGCGCGCCTGAAAGACGGTCATCGCAATCTCGCAGGCAAAGACCACAGGGATCAGCGGCAGCGGGTTGGTGATGAGAGCGGCAAGGATGATGAAGATCGCGGAAAAGCCAAAGCCGGAGTAACCGCGGATAAAGGCCGCCGCAAACAATGCGGCGGCCAGAAAGGCGCCCGCGCCCATTGAGAGATCAAAAGGCAGGGGCATTTGCGTCAGACCTGCTGTTCGCGCATGTCGGCCTTGTCGATGCCTGCCACGCGGACCGGCTTCTTCATGGCGTCACGGCGGAACGGTTCCCCCAGTTCCTGGTTGATCATGGCTTCGATCAGGGTGGTCTTGCCGTTTTTCTGGTCCTCGATGGCCTGCGCCAGCGCCGAGGTCAGCTCGTCCATGGTGCGGGCCACAACGCCGTTGAGACCACAGGCCTTGGCGATGCCTGCATAAGAGACCTGCTCGTCCAGCTCGGTGCCGACGAAGTTGTCGTCAAACCACAGGGTGGAGTTCCGTTTCTCCGCGCCCCACTGGTAGTTGCGGAACACGACATGGGTGATGGCGGGCCATTCCTCGCGGCCGATGGCGGTCAGCTCGGTCACGGCGATGCCGAATGCGCCGTCGCCGGAGAAGCCGACGACAGGGGTGTCCGGGCAGCCGATCTTGGCGCCGATGACAGCGGGCAGACCATAGCCGCAGGGGCCGAACAGGCCGGGGGCGAGGTATTTGCGGCCTTCGTCAAAGGAGGGGTATGCGTTGCCGATGGCACAGTTGTTGCCGATGTCGGAGGAGATGATCGCCTCACGGGGGAGGGCCTGCTGGATGGCGCGCCATGCCATGCGCGGGCTCATCCAGTCGGGTTTGTCGTCGCGGGCGCGCTGGTTCCAGGTGGTGCCCGGATCGTCGTCCTCGTGAGTCATTTCAGTCAGCTGCTGCGCCCAGCGGGATTTGGTTTCCGCAATGCGGTTCCTGCGTTCGTCGCGGCCCGCGTCACCGGCGGTGTCGCTCAGCTGCGCCAGAATGCCATTGGCCACTTTGGCGGCGTCGCCGATGATGCCGACGGAGACTTTCTTGGTCAGGCCGATGCGGTCGGGGTTGATATCGACCTGAATGATCTTGGCGTTGGCCGGCCAGTATTCCATGCCGTACCCCGGCAGGGTGGAGAACGGGTTCAGACGGGTGCCGAGGCAGAGGACGACGTCGGCGTCCTTGATCAGCTCCATGCCGGCCTTGGACCCGTTGTAGCCCAGCGGACCTGCAAACAGCGGGTGGTTGCCGGGGAAGGCATCGTTGTGCTGGTAGCCCACGCAGACCGGAGCATCCAGACGCTCGGCCAGTGCTTTCGACGCGGCGATGCCGCCCTTGGACAGGACAACACCGGCACCGTTCAGGATCACCGGGTTCTTGGCTTCGGAGAGCAGTTTGGCCGCATCGCTGACAGCGGTTTCGCCACCGGAGGGGCGTTCGAATTCGACGATTGCGGGCAGTTCGATGTCGATGACCTGGGTCCACATGTCGCGCGGGATGTTCAGCTGCGCAGGCGCCGAGGCGCGTTTGGCGTTCATGATCACACGGTTCAGCACTTCGGCCACGCGGGTGGGGTCGCGGACCTCTTCCTGATAGGCCACGCAGTCGGCGAACATGCGCATTTGTTCCATTTCCTGGAAACCGCCCTGACCGATGGTCTTGTTCGCGGCCTGCGGGGTGACCAGCAGCAGCGGCGTGTGGTTCCAGTAGGCGGTTTTGACGGCGGTTACGAAGTTGGTGATGCCGGGGCCGTTCTGGGCGATCATCATCGACATCTTGCCGGTGGCGCGGGTGTAGCCATCGGCCATCATCCCGCCGGAGCCTTCATGGGCGCAGTCCCAGAAAGTGATGCCGGCTTCGGGGAAGATGTCGGAAATCGGCATCATGGCCGAGCCGATGATGCCAAACGCATGTTGGATGCCGTGCATTTGCAGTGTTTTTACAAATGCTTCCTCGGTGGTCATTTTCATCGCGTGTTCTCCTGATGAGACGCCAATAGGGCCGGCACAGAGGCCGGGATGACTCTGGTGTATTCCGCCGCGCGAGGGGCGGTTAGGGCCAGTTCGCGGGCTGGATTAAGACCAGTATTCCGGGGCGTGCCGAATGCTGCGCTGCGGCGGCAAACGGGGCGCAGGCACGGCGCGTCCCGAGCGCGTTCTGATCGCGTCCTGATGGCGCTTCAGGCACGCTTGGGGCAGGCACCGGGCAGGCTTTGGGGCGGTCCGAGTGGGATTGCCTTGCAGGGCTAGCCTGCCTTTGCGCGGCAGGGGCGCAGGGCATCGGCCAGCAGCGCCAGACCCGGCTCGATCCGGCTGGATGGGATCGAGGAATAGCCCAGCCGGTAATAGTTCTGTTTGCGGTGTTCGGCGGCAAAGAAGGGCGCGCCGGGTTCGATCAGGACGCTTTTTTCAACCAGCGATCGGGCAACAACCGCAGTATCCACGTGATCCTCGGCCCGCATCCAGAGGGAAGAGCCGCCGTAGACGCCGACCCCGGCGACGCTGAGCCCGTGATCGGTCACCGCCGTTTCGATCACGCAGCGGCGGTCATGCAGCACCTTGGCCATGCGGCGGATCTGGGCGTCGTAATGGCCGAGCGACAGGAAATAGGCCACGGTGCGCTGCACATGGCCGGGCGGGTGGCGCAGCACATTGGCGCGCAGCGCTCGGGCCTGACGGATAAATGGCTCGGAGCCGACCAGATAGCCAAGGCGCAGCCCCGGAAAGAGCGATTTGGAGAAGCTGCCGACATAGACCACCCGGCCATCGGCATCGAGCGACTTCAGCGCGGGGGAGGGCGCGCCGAGGAAGGACATTTCAAACTCATAATCGTCTTCGACAATCACCGCGTCGATCTCGCGGGCGCGTTCCAGCAGCTGCTTGCGCCGCGCCATCGGCATGGTGGCGGTTGTCGGGCTCTGGTGGCTGGGGGTGGTGAAGATGACATCGGTGTCATCGCGAATGGCATCCGGGGGCAGCCCGTCGTGATCCACCGGCAGGCAGTCGATCTGGCAGCCGCGATAGACCAGCTGATCGCGCAAGGTGTAATAGGTCGGATCCTCAAGCGCGGCCTTGCGGCCCGGTCCCAGCAGCAGCTGGGTCACCAGCCAGAGCGCGTTCTGGGCGCCAAGGGTGATCAGGATCTCCTCGGGCCGGGCAGAGATGCCGCGCCGGGGCAGGGTATGGCGGGCGATATATTCCACCAGAAGCGGGTCGTCCTGATCGAAATAGTCGTTGGTCAGGGCCGCAAAATCCTTTTGCCCCAGCGCGCGCAGGGCACAGAGCCGCCAGTTGGCGTGGTCAAACAGCGTGGCATCGGCCTGCCCGTAGATGAAGGGATAGCGGTAGTCGCGCCAGTTCTGCGGTTTGCGGGGCGTATCGCCGCCGCAGTAGTTGCCGACGATGGTGGAGGCCCAGTCGACCGTATCGGCCGATTTCTGCGAGGGCGCATAGCTGGGCGGCACCGGCGCGTTTTCAGAGACATAATAGCCCGACCGCCCTCTGGAGATCAGGTAATCATTGGCCAGCAGCTCTGTGTAGGCCAGCGTCACGGTGATGCGGCTGATGCCCAGATGCGCGGCGAGTTTGCGCGAGGACGGCAGTTTTTCCCCGACCCGCAGGCGGCCGGAGAGAATGCCCTCGGCAATCATTTCCTGGATCTGCGCCTGCAGGGTGCCTTGCGCGTCGGGGTTCAGAAAGAAGGTGTCGACAGAGATAGCCATGAATCACTGTAGGCTGGACATAAATGGGGTGCAATCTGGACTTACGTGTTTTTTGCACGCTTGCGGAGGAAAACCCAGCCGCCGCGTCAGGCCCGTGATGCCGCATCTTGCCCGTGATGATGGTGATGGTGAGAAAGCGGATCCGCCGTACCGGGCCGGGTTACCTGTCTGACAGATGTTGCAGGTGGGCGCGGATCGTGGGCCATTCGGCGGCGGTGATGGAATAGACGGCGGTGTCGCGCAGGGTGCCATTGGCCAGTATCATATGCGCCCGAAGGATCCCGTCGAGCTGCGCGCCGAGCCGTTCGATGGCGGCCCGGCTCTGGCGGTTGAGACGATGGGTGCGGAACTCCACCGCGATGGCCCCGAGCGTTTCAAACGCATGGGTGAGCAGCAGCCGTTTGCATTCGGTGTTGATCCCGCTGCGCTGCACCGATCTGCGATACCAGGTGGAGCCGATTTCCAGCCTGCGGTTGGCGGCGTCGATGTTCATATAGGTGGTCATGCCGACCGCGCGACCTGTCTGATCCAGCACGGCGAAGGGGGCCATTTTGCCGCTCTGTTGCAGGGCAAGGCGACGGCTGATTTCGGCTCCGATATCCTGCGGTGCGGGCACTGTCGTGTACCACAGCCGGTGCAGGTCACCGTCGGCGGCGGCTTCTGCCAGATCGCTGGCGTGATCGGGCAGAAGCGGGGTGAGGCTGACGGTCTTGCCCGTCAGCGGCAGGGGAGACGCCCACATGGTTGCGCACCTTTGATCTGAAACATCCGACCCAGAGATGCAGAAAAGGTGGCCCTGTGGTAAGGGCCACCTTTGGATTTTTCGATCAGGCCAGATTGGACCGGTCTGTCAGGCCTGACTTATCAGGCCTGATGGGGGGTGATCAGCCAAACACCTTGGTCAGGGCCACATCCACCGCGTCGGTGATCTTGTCCACGTCTTCCGGCGTGACGATCAGCGCGGGGCTGAAGCACAGGGTGTTGTTCTTGCCCGGAATGGAGCGGTTGGTCACGCCGATGATGACGTTCTGATTGCCACATTCAGCCACAACCGCCTGCGCCAGTTTCTCGTCCACCGGTTCCTTGGTCTCGCGGTCAGCGACCAGTTCGGCGCCGAGGAACAGACCCTTGCCGCGGACATCGCCGATGACCTGATGTTTCTCCATCAGCGCCTCCAGGTTGGCCTTCATCCGCGCGCCCATGGCGGTGCAATTGTCGAGCAGGTTCTCATCCTCGATGATCTGCATATTGACCAGCGCGGCCGCAGGGCCGGCGGTGCAGCCGCCAAAGGTGGAGATATCGCGGAAGTAGTTCATCGGATCACTGGCGTCATCCTTGAACATGTTGAAGACCTCCTCGGTGGTGACAAGGCAGGCAATCGCGGCATAGCCGGAGGCCACACCTTTGGCCATGGTCACGAAATCAGGCTGGATGCCGTAGTGCTGATAGCCGAACCAGGTGCCGGTGCGGCCAACGCCACAGACCACTTCGTCGATGTGCAAGAGGATGTCGTACTGTTTGCAGATCTCCTGCACGCGCGGCCAGTAGCCTTCGGGCGCCTCAATGACGCCGCCGCCTGCGGTCACCGGTTCAAGGCAGAGCGCGCCGACGGTGTCGGGGCCTTCGCGCAGGATGACCTCTTCGATCAGGTTGGCGGCGGCAATGCCGAACTCCTTGCCGGAGAGATGCTCCAGACCCAGCTCGTGCTTGCGGTATTCCATGCAGTGGGGAACCTTCACGAAATCGGGCGCGAAGGGGCCGTATTGCATATTGCGCTCTTCCTGACCGCCTGCGGACATCGTCGCGAGGGTCGAGCCGTGGTAGTCGCGGTCGCGGTAGAGGATCTTGGTTTTCTTGCCGCCGTATTTCTTGTGCGCGATCTGGCGCACCATCTTGAAGGCTTTCTCATTCGCCTCGGAGCCGGAGTTGTTGTAATAAACCCGGCTCATCCCCGGCATTTTCGAGATCAGCTTCTCGGCGAACAGCGCACCGGGGATCGACCCTGCCGACTGGGCAAAATAGCAGAGTTTCATCAGCTGATCGTAGACCGCCTTGGCGATTTCCTCGCGGCCATAGCCAACGTTGACGGTCCAGACACCGCCGGAGACGGCATCGAGCCATTCCTTGCCGTTCTGGTCCCAGACCCGCATACCCTTGCCCTCGACGATGATGCGGGGGTCGTTTTCCTCAAACGGTTTGTGCTGGATCAGGTGATGCCAGACGTTGGCCTTGTCGGCGGCGATGACCCGGCTCAGGTCGTTTTCATTGAACGTGCCATCCATGACATGCCCTTTCCAAGTTGTTCGAAAATGCGATCCGCCACCGGTCGGCTGGCCAGACTCGCCCTGTCACTACGAAACGCTATATTTCCGTTTTGCTCTAGGTCCAGTTGTCGGCGCAATTTAGCTCCAGACGCGGAGCTGGCGGATGAGTTCGGTGAAAAACATATGTTCTGGAATTGCCGGATTGAGAACGTGTGTTGTTCTGCGCCAGATCGGTGCAGGACACAGGCGGAGCGACGCGTTGACGACATATCATCTGATGGTGGCCCCCAATGGGGCACGGCGGCAGCAGGCGGATCATGCAGCGCTGCCACTGCGTACGGCGGAGATTGCCGCGACGGCGGCGGCCTGTCAGCGCGCCGGGGCGGATGCGCTGCATCTACATGTGCGCGACCGGGACGGGGGGCATTCGCTGGATGCCGCGCGCTACCGGGAGGCGATGACGGCGGTGGCCGAGGCCGCGCCGGGCATGGCGATCCAGATCACCACCGAGAGTGCCGGGATTTTTGACGTGGCCGATCAGCTGGCCTGTCTGGAGGCGCTGCGTCCGGCGGCGGCCTCGATCTCGGTGCGGGAGCTGGCACGCGATGCGGATCTGGCGGCGCGGGCCTATGCGATCTGCGCCGAGGCCGGGACACAGGTGCAGCATATCCTTTATGACCTGAACTGTGTGGCCCTGCTGCGGGCGGGCTATGCTGCGGGGCGGATTCCCGCAGCGATGCGGTCAGCGATATTCGTTCTGGGACGCTACGCGCCGCCGCGTCTGGCCCATCCGTCGGAGCTGCGCCCGTTTCTGGCGGCAACTGCGGATCTGGATCTGGACTGGGGGCTCTGCGCTTTTGGCCATAGGGAACATGATTGCCTGCTGGCGGGGCTTGAGGCCGGGGGGCGGCTGCGGATCGGGTTTGAAAACAATACCCAGGCTGCGGACGGTTCGGAGTATCCTGACAACGCGGCCTCTGTCGCGGCTTTTGTCGAACGTGCCGGTGCGGCGGGGCATCTGCCTTGTGCGCGCTCTGTTTTCAATGATCAAGGAGCTCAGCCATGAGCCATGTTTTTCCGCGCCACACCAAGGCCAATCTGCCCACTGCCGTTGGGGGCGATGGCTGTTATCTGATTGATGCCAATGGCAAACGCTATTTCGATGGCTCCGGCGGCGCGGCGGTGTCCTGTCTGGGGCATTCCGATGCCGAGGTGATTGCAGCCGTGCAGGCGCAGGTGGGCCAGCTGGCCTTTGCCCATACCGGGTTCATGACCTCGGAACCGGCCGAGGCGCTGGCGGATCTGTTGATTTCACAGGCGCCGGGGGATCTGGACCGGGTCTATTTCGTCTCTGGCGGATCCGAGGCGACCGAGGCCGCGATCAAGCTGGCGCGGCAGTATCATCTGGAGCGCGGCGACAGCGCGCGGCGTCATGTGATCGCGCGCAGGCAGAGCTATCACGGCAATACGCTGGGGGCGCTGGCGGCGGGCGGCAATGAATGGCGACGCCAGCAGTTTGCGCCGTTGCTGATTGATATTTCGCATATCGCGCCCTGCTATGAATATGTCGATCGGGGCGACGGCGAGAGCAGCTATGACTATGGCCAGCGTGTCGCCAATGAGCTGGAGGCGGAGATCCTGCGGCTTGGGCCTGAGACGGTCATGGCCTTCATGGCGGAGCCTGTGGTGGGGGCGACATCCGGCGCGGTGCCTGCGGTTGAGGGCTATTTCAAGCGTATCCGCGAAATCTGCGACCAATATGGCGTGTTGCTCATTCTGGATGAGGTGATGTGCGGCATGGGGCGCACCGGGCATCTGTTTGCCTGCGAGGCGGATGGTGTTGCGCCCGATATCCTCTGTATCGCCAAGGGGCTGGGCGCTGGCTATCAGCCGATTGGCGCGATGCTGTGCAGCCGCCGGATCTATGACGCCATTGAAGGCGGCAGCGGGTTTTTCCAACATGGCCACACCTATATCGGGCACCCGGTGGCAACGGCGGCGGGGCTGGCGGTGGTGCGGGCGCTGCTGGATCGCGGGCTGGTGCAGCGCAGCGCCGAGATGGGCGAGACATTGCATGGCGCATTGGTCGAGGCCTTTGGCCAGCATCCTCATGTTGGCGATCTGCGCGGGCGCGGGTTGTTCCGCGGGATCGAGCTGGTGGCCGACCGGGAGAGCAAGACGCCCTTTGATCCCGGCCTAGGTATTGCGGGCAAGCTGAAGAGGGCCGCGTTCGAGGCCGGGCTGATCTGCTATCCGATGGCGGGCACGCGGGATGGGCGCAACGGCGATCATATCCTGCTCGCGCCGCCCTTCATCCTGACGCAGGATCAGATCGGCGAGATCACTGACAAGCTGAAGATTGCGCTGGCGCAGGTACTGCCTGCTTCGGGCTCTGGAACCGGGTAAGATCGAGGGCGACTCGGTCGTTTGACGATCACGTCGGTGGGCCGTAGCCAGATTGTGCAGGTTTTGATCGGCGGACTGGCAGGTTTTGAGATCATTATGTGAAAAGAATGATGTGCTCACGCAGTATATGAGTGATGTTTCTTCATATCTTCTTGGTAGTATCTCTGCATAACTCCAAGAGGACCGATCAAATGACCACAGATATCGCCCCTGCCAATCTTCTTGATCGCTTTCGCGCATCACTTGCCGGGGCGGATTGTCTGGAGCGCCTGCGTGCGGGTGTCATTGGTGAGGGGGCCGAGCTGCCGGGGCCAAATGGGCCGGTCAAGATGATCTACGCCGATTATGTCGCCTCTGGCCGCGCCCTGCGGCAGGTTGAGGACTTCGTTCTGACGGAGGTGCTGCCGTTCTATGCCAACAGTCACACCGAGGCGTCATATTGCGGCAGCTTCATGACCCGGCTGCGTGGCGCGGCACGGCAGACGATTGCGCGGATCTGCGGCGCCGATGATCGCTTTGCCACGGTGTTTACCGGATCGGGTGCAACGGCGGGTCTGAACCGGCTGGTGCATCTGCTGGGGGTGTCCGGCGCGGTGGCGGCGGGGCAGCGGCCGCTGGTGATCCTTGGCCCTTATGAGCATCACTCAAACATCCTGCCCTGGCGCGAAAGCGGCGCCGAGGTGGTGGAGATTGCCGAAGCGGCCGAGGGTGGGCCGGACATGGCGGAGCTGGAGGCGGTCTTGCAGGGGGCGGCAGGCGGCGACCGCCTGATCGTGGGGGCGTTTTCAGCGGCCTCCAACGTGACGGGGATTGTCACCGACACCGATGCGGTCAGCCGGTTGCTGCGCCGGTACGGCGCGCGGGTGGTCTGGGATTATGCGGGCGGTGGCCCCTATCTGCCGATGGATATGGCGGCGGGCACCGATGCCGAGAAGGATGCGATTGTATTTTCCGCCCATAAATTCCTGGGCGGGCCGGGGGCATCCGGCGTGATGATCCTGCGCAAGGCTTCAGTGGCCAGCACACGCCCGACGCTGCCCGGTGGCGGCACGGTGAAATTCGTCTCGCCCTGGCAGCATGACTACGCCGAGGATCTTGCCGCCCGAGAAGAGGCCGGCACGCCCAATGTGGTGGGCGATATCCGCGTCGCGCTCTGCCTGCTGGTCAAGGAGGCGATGGGTCAGGCGTTTATGGACCGGCGGCAGGAAGAGCTGCGCCAGCGGGCGCTGGCGGCCTGGCAGGGTCTGCCCAATCTGCAAATCCTTGGCAATCCGAACGCCAAGCAGAAGCTGCCGATCTTTTCGTTTCAGGTGCAGGATCCCGAGACCGGCGCGCCGATCCACCAGCAGCTGTTCACCCGGATGCTGTCGGATCACTATGGCGTTCAGGCCCGCGGCGGCTGCG
The DNA here is from genome assembly GCF_048056915.1 of Phaeobacter sp. JH20_02. Lineage (NCBI taxonomy): Bacteria > Pseudomonadati > Pseudomonadota > Alphaproteobacteria > Rhodobacterales > Roseobacteraceae > Phaeobacter > Phaeobacter sp. JH20_02. The sequence goes on from NZ_JAYMVP010000029.1 coordinate 257,356, forward strand.
CCTGTGCCGGACCTTATGCGCATCGGCTGCTGAACATCGGGCAGGTGCAGTCCCGCGCCATGCGGGCGGCCATTCTGGGTGGCAAGGAGATCGAGAAGCCCGGTTGGACGCGGCTCAACTTCTCCGCCACGCTGAGCGATGAGAAAGCCGATGCGATCATCCATGCGGTGCGGGACCTGGCGCAGGATCCGCAGCGGTTCTGCGAGGGCTATAACGTCGATGTCTCTACCGCGCGCTTTGCGCCGAAGGTGGCATAATGTGCCGTCTGCTCGCCTGGAACGGGGCCCCGCGCTATCTTGAGGATCTGGTGTTCGTACCGGAACATTCGCTGGTGCATCAGTGCCGTAACGCGCTGATCTGCAAGACGCCGATCAATGCTGATGGGTTTGGTATGGCCTGGTATTCGGACCGGCCCGAACCCTGTCTGTACAAGGATACCCATCCGGCCTGGTCCGATCCAAATCTGGCGCAGATTTCGCGCCACACCAAGACCGGGCTGTTTCTGGCGCATGTGCGCGCCTCGACCGGGACCGCGACCTCGCGCAACAACTGCCATCCGTTTGCCAGTGGCAAATGGAGCTTCATGCACAATGGTCAGGCCGGCGGGCATATGATGTTCCGCAAGCGGCTGGACACGATGATCCCGGATGCTTTCTACGATCACCGTCTGGGCGGCACCGAGAGTGAGGCGATTTTCCTGATCGCGCTTGGGCTTGGCCTTGATGAGGATCCGATTGGCGCGGTGGCGGCGGCGGTACAGCAGGTCGAAGCGGTGTCGCGCGATCATGGCACCACGCCGCATATGCGGTTTGGCGCCTGCTGGTCCGATGGCACCCGGCTTTTTGCGGCGCGCTATGCCTCTGATCAATACGCACCGAGCCTCTATTACCGGATCTACGATGAGGGGGTGATTGTCACCTCCGAGCCGCTGGACAGCGACACCCGGAACTGGATCGAGGTGCAGCCGAACCGTGCGCTGGTCGTCGAAGGGGGGCGGGTTGTCGAGCTGCCGTTCACGGCGGCGCTGGCGGCGTAGCCATCCGGGCGGGTCAGAGCGGGGGCTCTGACGGGTCTCAGATCTTGCCTGTAGCTGAGCCTTTGACCGGGCTATTGACTGGCCCCTAAACTGGGCCTCTGCCCGCCCTCCGATATATCAGGGGGATCGCGGGAAGAGGCCGGTTGACTATCCCTACGATGCAGCGCAACCCTGTGGCGAAAATGGACGGGGATAGCTGAGCCGCCCGGCAGGGGTGGTCCGGCGCCCGGACCTGTGTCGGAGGAACCATGTCGCGTGAGGGATCACCCACCTACCCGTTGATCCGAAATGTCGGGCTGTCCGGTATGCTGGTCAGCTTTGGCGATCAGCTGGATGAGGCCACCAATCGCGCCACGCTGGCCTTTCGCGGTGCGGTCGACGATCTGGCGCTGAGCGGTGTGGTGGAAACCGCGACATCGCTGGCCTCGGTCTTTGTGCGGTTTGACCCGGCAGAGCTGCCGCATGAGCGTTTGCACGCGGCACTGGCGGATCTGTTGCAGACACGGGACTGGCGCCAAGCGCCCTTGCCGCAGGGGCGGCGGTTCTGGCGGGTGCCCACGGTCTATGGGACCGAGCTTGCGCCGCAGCTGGCCGAGGCGGCAGATCTGGCGGGCCTGAGCGAACAGGCGGCAATTGACGAGCTGGGCGCGGCGCGGGTCAGGGTGCTGACCATCGGATTTGCCCCCGGGCAGCCCTATCTGGGCACTTTGGGCGAACACTGGGACATCCCGCGCCAGAGCGAAGTCACCCCTCAGGTGCCGGTCGGGGCGCTGGTGCTTGCGATCCGCCAGTTCGTCCTGTTTTCGACCGCGTCACCGACTGGCTGGCGCCATGTCGGGCAGACTGGCCTGACGCTGTTTCAACCCGAAGCCGCCGATCCATTTGCGCTGCGCGCGGGGGATGAGTTGCAGTTTGAACCGGTCGGAACGGCCGAGTTCCTGCGTCTGCGCGAGACCGGTGCGCCGCAGGGCGGGGCCATTGTCAGCGAGGTTTCGGCATGAGAGCGCTGCGGGTTCTGCGGATCGGTCCCTCCTGCACGGTGCAGGACGGCGGACGGGTTGGCTATATCGGGCAGGGGCTGTCGCAGGGCGGCGCGGCGGATCGGCTGGCGCTCGCCGAGGGCGCGGCGCTGCTGTGGCAGGATGCCGGGTTGGCGGCGCTGGAGATGGCCGGCATGGGCGGGCTGTTCGAGGCAACCGAACCCATGCGGATTGCTCTGACCGGCGCCGAGATGCAGGCTACGCTGGATGGTGCGCCGCTGGTCTGGAACGGCTCGCACAGGATTGAACCGGGGCAGCGGCTGGAGATCGGCGCGGCCCGGCGCGGCGTCTATGGCTATCTGCATCTGGGCGGCGGATTGGCCACACCACAGCGGCTGGGCGGACGGTCGACGCATCTGGTGGCAGCCCTTGGCGCGCCGCTGGCCGAGGGCGATATCCTGCCGGTTGGCGAGGAGACGACGCCGGCGGCGCGGCGGGTGACCGGGCTTTGCCTTGATGTGGCGGATCGGTTCTCCGGCGGCGAGCTGCGGCTGGTCGAGAGTTTCCAGTCCGATCTTTTTGACCCGGCGGTGCGTCGGCGCTTTGCCGAGACGCCGTTCACGCCGGGGCGGCGCGCCAGCCGCATGGCGCTGCAACTGATGTCCGAGGGCGAGGGATTTGCCGCAGCGGGGCAGCTGAACGTGCTGTCGGAGGTCATCGTGCCGGGCGATGTGCAGATGACCGGCGATGGCCGCCCGTTCCTGCTGCTGCGCGAGGCGCAGACCACCGGCGGCTATCCCCGGATCGGTACGGTTCTGCCCTGCGATCTGTCGCGGGCGGTTCAGGCGGCGGCTGGGGCTGTGCTGCGATTTCGCTGGGTCTCGCTGGCCGAAGGGCTGGCGCAGCAGGCGGCGCATGACGCGGCGCTGGCGCGGCTTCCCTCTGCCTGTCGACCGTTGCTGCGCGATCCGGCTGATATGGCTGACCTTCTGTCCTATCAGTTGATTGGTGGCATGGTTTCCGCCGCAGCGGATCCTTTTGAACCCCGAGATGAGCCTGGAGCCGAGACATGAGCAAAACCGTCGATCTGAACGCCGATATGGGCGAAAGCTTTGGACCTTGGACGATGGGCGATGATGCAGCCCTGCTTGACGTGGTCTCCTCGGCCAATATTGCTTGCGGGTTTCATGCGGGCGACCCGGATGTGATGGCCGCGACCATGGCGCTGGCGCGGGATCATGGCGTCGGGATCGGCGCGCATCCCGGTTTCGATGATCTTCAGGGGTTTGGCCGCCGCAAGATGCAGGTGCCGCAGGATACGCTGGCCAATCTGATCCGCTATCAACTGGCGGCGGCGCAGGGCATGGCGCGGGCAGCGGGCACCGAGGTGCGCCATCTGAAGCTGCATGGCGCCCTGTCGAATATGGCCTGTGTCGATCACGGCATGGCGCGGACCTGCTATGAGGCGGCGCTGGATCTGGACCCGGATCTGATCATCATGGTGCTGGCCGCCACCGCCATGGAGGAGGTGGTGCGCGAGCTGGGCTGCAACTGGTGCGGTGAGATCTTTGCCGACCGGGCCTATAATGACGATGGCACGCTGGTGGACCGGTCGCTGCCCGGCGCGGTGATCCATGACCCGGAGATTGCGGGACCGCGGATCCTGAAGATGGTCGAGGAAGGCGCGATCATCACGGAGAGTGGCGCCCGCATTCCCACGGCCATCGACACCATCTGCCTGCATGGCGACACGCCCACGGCGGTGCAGCTGGCCCGTTCGGTGCGCCAGTCGCTCTCTGACGGTGGAATCGCTATCCGTGCCTTTGAGGGCCGCCGCGGCTAGGCAGGGTGATGTGAAATTGGATGTGAATAATTTTGATGTATATCAGTAGTTTATACCGCTAAGTATTTAAATTGGATGTTGGAGCCTATTCCAATCTCCGATTTCTGGAGTAAACCTGTGGCAGCCCATCCCTGTATCAGGTCCCTGCCATGCCTCTTCGTCTGTTCTCGACCCGCTCACGCCCCATACATCTGGGCCCCTTTCCGATGGAGCGGTTGCAGCCCGGGGTGATGCCGGATCTGACGGCGGTGCCGCCATTTCAACGGCTGAGTTTTGCCCGGCCCGATATGCCTGCCTCTATCGTCAATGCGATGGGCGAATATCAGGCGATGATGGATGCGATCCGCGACGGGCTGGTCAACAAGGCGCAGGCTGACTGCCCGAGCGATCCGCAGGAGCGGGCCGATCATATCAAGGCCTTTGGCTATTTCAGCGATGCGGCGATGGTGGGGATCGGGCCGATGCCTGCCTCTGCCCGGCTGCACGTGCCTTATCGCAACCCCGATATCGACCGTCTGGCCCACGACCTGAAGACCCGCCAGACCAAGACGCTGGCCTCTGGCATCGACATGATCATGGCGGATCTGCGCGATGCGATGGAGGCGCCGCCGACCACCATCGGCGATCACACCCATTCGATTGTGTTCCTGTACGACATGCCGCGCGACCCGCGCCCGGAGGAGGTGGGCTGCGACTGGCTGGAGGGGGCCGAGCGGCACCGCGCCTGTCTGCGGGCCTCAGAGACGGCGGTGGTGCTGGCGAATTACATCCGTCTGCTGGGCTGGGATGCCAAGGCGCATACCGGGACGTCGGCGGATGTGGATCTCAATCAGCTGACCGTTGCGGCGGGGCTTGCGACGGTTGAGGATGGCAAGCTGGTGAACCCCTATCTGGGGACGCGGTTTGGCGTTGCGGTTGTGACCACCGATTTCGACATGGCGCAGGACAAGCCGCTGTTGCCGCAGGATCTGCAACCGGTGATGCAGGTGAAGGGGCCGAAATGGTGGCTGGGGATCGGGTCGGAACGCTCAGCGCTGAATGGTGATCCTTTTGCCCGCCGCGATTTCCGCGATGGCCCGCATCCGTTTGAAACGCTGAAGCGGGTGGAGGATCCCACCACCTATATTGACGAGGCGCGGGTGGCGCGGGTGCCCAAACGCGCCGACATGTTTGCCCGCAGCCAGTTCGGCGATATGGGCAAGACCAATCAGCAGGCCGCAACTGGCGGGTTCTACGTGCGCAAGGCCGCGCCTTCGATGGCGCAGCGGCGGATGCTGGGGGCCTTTGTGCTGTTGCAGGATGGTGCGCCGGCCACGCAGGCACCGCGCCCCACGGATGCGGAGCGCAATGCGGCCAACATCAAGGCGGCGAGCTATTGGCTGGGGATTGATGCGGTGGGGATCAGCCGCTGCCCGGAGTGGACCTGGTACAGCCATGACGCCACCGGCGCCGAGATCCACCCGGAACATGATCAGGCGATTTCGATGATTGTCGATCAGGGCTTTGACACCACCGAGGGCACCTCGGGGGACGACTGGATTGCAGTGGCGCAGTCGATGCGGGCCTATCTGCGGTTTTCGTTGCTGGGCGGTGTGATTGCGCGCCAGATCCGCAACCTTGGCTACAAGGCGAAGGCCCATACGGTGATGGATGGCGAAGTATTGCAACCGCCGCTGCTGCTGTTGTCGGGGCTGGGGGAGGTGAGCCGGATTGGTGAGGTGATCCTGAATCCCTTCCTCGGACCGCGCCTGAAGTCTGGGGTTGTGACCACCGACATGCCGATGGCCCATGACAAGCCAATCGATTTTGGCCTTCAGGCGTTTTGCGAGGCCTGCAACAAATGTGCGCGCGAATGCCCGTCGGGGGCGATCACGGCCGGGCCGAAGCTGATGTTCAATGGCTATGAAATCTGGAAGTCGGACAGTCAGAAATGCACCACCTATCGCATCACCACACCCGGTGGGGCGATGTGCGGGCGGTGTATGAAAACCTGCCCCTGGAATCTGGAGGGGATATTCAAGGAAAAACCCTTCCGCTGGGCGGCGATGAATTTGCCAGCGGCGGCGCCTGCGCTGGCCAAGCTTGACGATATGGTTGGCAATGGCGAGATGAACCCGGCCAAGAAATGGTGGTGGGATCTGGAGCTGGAAGAGGACGGCGGCTATCGCCCGACGCGCCACCCGGTCAATGCGCGCGCGCTGCAAAAGGATCTGGATCTGCGCTATGAGGATCAGACGCTGGCGGTTTACCCCGCGCATCTGGCGCCGCATCCCTGGCCCTATCCGTTTCCTATGGACCGGGAGGCGGGGATCGAGGCCTATCAGGCGATGATCACCGCCGAGGAATACAAGGCCCGGCGCGCCCGCGGCGAGACCGGCGATTGGGATCACATCTATACAAATGACGGCGACAGCCCGGTTCTGCGGGTGGAGGTGTCGAATGTCGAGGTGATGAGCGATGGCGTCACCAAGTACGAGTTCCAGAGCCTCGACGGCAGCCCCTTGCCCGAATGGACGGCGGGGGCGCATCTGGACATCGTGGTGGCACCGGAGTTCCTGCGACAGTATTCCATGTCCGGTGACCCGGCGGATCGGTCGAAATATCAGATCGGGGTGTTGCGCGAGGATGTGGGGCGAGGGGGATCGAAGCTGCTCCATCGGATCTTCACCAAGGGACGGCGGGTCTTTATCTCCAAACCGATCAACCATTTCCCACTGGTGGAGGAGGCCAGCCGCAGTTTCCTGATGGGGGGCGGCATCGGGGTGACGCCGATGATTGCGATGGCGCATCGTCTGCATGCGTTGGGACAGCCGTTTGAGCTGCATTACTCCGTCCCCTCGCGCAAGGATGCAGGCTATCTCGACGATCTTGCAGCGATGCGCTGGGCGGACAATGTGCGGGTGCATGTCTCGGATGAGGGCAGCCGCGCCGATCTGGACCAGCTGCTGGCAGGGTATCAGGACGGCTGGCATGTCTACACCTGCGGGCCGGATCGCTACATGAATGGGGTGATGGAGGCGGCAGAGCGTCAGGGCTTCCCTGAGGAGGCGCGCCATCTTGAGTATTTCTCGGTGCCGGAGGTGCCGGAGTATGAAAACCACGACTTCACGCTGAAGCTGGCGCGCTCGGGGCGTGAGTTGTTGGTGCCTGCGGAGAAAACTGCCACCGATGTGCTGGCGGAGAACGGCATTCATATTGATGTGAAATGTTCCGACGGCATCTGTGGTGTTTGCAAATGCGGGCTGGTTTCAGGCGAGGTGGAACACCGCGATTTCGTGCTGTCCAAGGCGCAGCGCAAGGGCGCGGTGATCCTGTGCCAGTCACGGGCCGCAGAAAAGGGCGGCGTGATTGAGGTGGATCTCTGAGCGCTGCGCGGAGGCGTCAGCCGGCCGCAAATAAAACGGGCCGCGCGTGACATCGCGCGGCCCGTACCGTGCTGGTAGGTCGCGGTTTAGCTATCCCTTGCGGCCTTCATCTCGCCTGCGCGGATCAGGGCCGTGGCCAGCGCGCTTTCGGAGATCGGTTTTTGCACAATCGGGCAGGGCGGGTAGATATCGACGATATCCTGCACCTCGCCATAGCCGGTGGTCAGCACAAAGGGGATGCCCTGCCGGGCCAGCTCCTCGGCCACCGGCACCGATTGTTCGGAGCCGAGATTGACGTCCAGCACCGCATATTCAAAGCCGCCCTCCGCCAGTGCGTCCAGCGCCTTGCCGACGGAGGAGGCGCTGGCGACCTCAAAGAAACCCATATCTTCGAGCATTGCGGTAAGATCCATGGCGATGATGAAACTGTCCTCAACCACCAGCGCCTTGCCCTGAAGCTGCGCGGCCTGTTGGGCCGGATCCACCATGATGGTGATCTCGGCGACGGTTGTCTCATCGACGATCTTGTGCAGGTAGAGGGTGGGAATGCGGAACGATGCCTCAAGACCTGTGGTCTTGTACTGGATCGTGGCATCGCCCTTCAGCTCATGCGGGATGGAATTCTCCACGATCGAGGAGCCAAATCCGCGCCGCGAGGGAGGGGCAACCGGTGGCCCGCCCCGTTCGACCCAGTCGATCAGAAGCGCGCCGCTGTCTTCTTCCTTCAGGGTGATGATGACCCGGCCCACCCTGTTGCTGAGCGCGCCGTGCTTGACTGAGTTTGTGGTCAGCTCATGCAGGACAAGCGCCAGCGTGGTGAACGCCGTCGGCGAGATCAGCGCGTCGGGACCGTTGATCACCACCTCATCAGGACGCCCGGTGGTATAGGCCTCCAGTTCGCAGGTTATAAGGGCGCGCAGAGAGGCGGGCTCCCATTGTTCGCTGGTCAGCTGGTCATGGGCGCGTGCCAGAGAATGGATGCGGCCATCAAGATTGTCGGTAAATTCGGTCAGCGTGCGCGCCGTTCCCTTGGTCTGGGTGACCAGCCCGCGCATCAGGTTGAGGATATTGCGGACCCGGTGGTTGAGTTCGGAGATCAGCAATTGCTGCTGTTCCTCGGCCCGCGCCCGTTCGGCATTGGCGGCCTCGGTCACCTTGAGGAAGATTTCCAGCAGCACGGTGCGCAGCAGATTGGCACTGTGAAGGGCTTCCTCTGCCCAGGGGACACTGCGCCATTCCACGGTTTCCTGCCAGGCCTCAAAGCTCTTGCGCGGGGTAAGGCGCACGCCATTGGGGCCGACCTCCATCGGTTTGGTCGGATCCCCCGCCCATTCCACGGTCTGCGAGATCTTGCGCCGACACAGGATCAGATAGTCGCGCGGGCGTTTGGAGATCGGGATCGCCAGAATGCCTGCGCAGCGGTCGATGTAGTCGCGTGCGGGTTCGTGAAGGCTCTCCAGCTGGTTGGTGGAAAAGGCGGTGGTGCCGATGGTCAGATCCAGCATCCGCGCCAGCGACCGGGTTTCCTCGGCGGTCGGGGTGAGGCCGGTGGCCTGGAAGTCGCCATCTGAGTAGAGCACCAGCCCGTCATGCGGGATCACGTCCTGAATATCCTCGGACACCGATATCAGGCTGTCCTTGAACGGGCGGCCATCCGCCAGCATCGCCATCAGCTGCGTTTGCAGCCGGTTCATGTTCTTTTCTTCGCGGCTGCGCTGCTTGGTCTCGAACTGGCTCAGCTCATAGGAGAAGACATGGGCAAACATCTCGATCGCGGTGCGGCGCTCATAATCAATGTAGCGCGGGCGATTGTGGTGGCAGGCAAACAGCCCCCAAAGCTCGCCATCCTTCATGATCGACACCGACATCGAGGCACGCACGCCCATGTTGCGCAGATATTCCAGATGGATCGGCGACACGGCGCGCGTCACCGCCAGCGACAGGTCCAGCGGGGCGCCGTCGATCTTGAAGGCAGGGGTGATCGGTGATCCGGCATCATCCACATCCGCAATCAGCCGCAGCAGCGAGCGTTTGTAGAGCGCGCGTGCCTGAACCGGGATATCGGAGGCGGGAAAGAACATGTTTTCGTATTTCTTGGTCCGGTCGCTGCGCACCTCGGCAATGACCTGGCCGGACTGATCGGGCTGGAACTGATAGACCATCACGCTGTCGAAACCGGAAAGCGCCTGCAGCCCCCGTGCCGCCCCCTGCGCCAGTCGGGCGATGCCCTCATCGCGGCGCAGCTGCGAGAAATGCGGATAGATCTCCGACATCACATCGCGCTCGCTGCGGTCGAACTTCGGTTCGAACTCCACCACCAGATGGCGCCCGCTCTGATGGATGCTGATATCAAAGGCCTGAACGCCGGTCTTCAGCGGGATGTTGAAAAAGCGCAGGCTGCTGTCCGGGGCTTCCAAGGCGCCCAGATTGCGGCGAATGCGGCTGAAGGCCGCCTCGGTGATCAGCCCTGCCAGCGACTGGCCGATGGCCTCCTCAGCCGCGATGCCCAGGATTTCCTGCAGGTTCTCCGAAGCATGCTGCACGATCCAATCGGTCGATAAGGCGATCAGCCCGCCATAGGATTGCACCCGGCCCAGTTGATGAATGGGTTCGCGATCGCAGTTGGTCAGGGTCGTGGTGGAAACGGTTTGTTCCAAAGCCATTATACAGGCCCTTTTTATTGGGATGTTATCAATATCATGCGCGCTGTCCGATCCGCGCAGTCTTCTCAGCAGTCTTATATATCAAGCGGGTAATTCAATCGGCGTGGTGCCGAACGGTGTAAGCCGGGCGGCGGTCTGGAAAAGGTCAAACCCCTTGCGGGTATCCGCCACGATCCGATGCGCCAGCGCGCCATCGGGGGGGAGGTGATCCAGATCATCGCATGTTGCCCGCCATGGCACCAGATGGTCGCGCGGTCTGAAATAGTCAGGCAGCTCCCCCGGTCCTGCGGCATCGCTCAGGCGGCGGCGCAGCACCTCATTGCCCATGCGCGAGCCAAGCACCAGATAGTCGACGGCTGTGGGGTGCAGCTCTGGCGTATCCGCTGCAATGACGGCCGGCTGTCGCCCGATGGCGGCGCAATCCGCGCGCAGGGCATCGATCAGCGCTGCCAGCAGCGGGCTGGCGCGACCGGTCTGGCCGCCGCTGGTCCGCGATAGCGCGCAGAGCGCAGTATGCTGACAGCTGAGAAACCAGGCGAGATGGGGCAGGGGGCTTTCGTGAAACGGGGCAAAGGCCCGCTCTGCCGCGTCATGTTCCACACGGGTGATCCGGCGCAGCATGTGGCGGAAACCGTCATTCGTCGCACGCGCTCCGTCTTGGCCGGGGGCAGGTGCCGGGGGGGCTGCTGACGCAAGGCTCTCCGCCGCTCGCTGCGCCGACTGGGGTTGGGGAAGGTCTCTCATCGTCTCTTGTCGTGGTTCCGCGATTGCGCTGTTGTTTCCGTGGCAGCCCAGGCATCAGCGGGCCCGGGCTGGTCGTGCCTTCCATCGCAGTCGGCGGGCGGTGAGGAGGACATTGAGCCGTGTTCTGACCGATGCCGCCCCGCCCCGGCTGCGGCTCCACCAAAGCCTATGATGGTGCGACGACACAAGCCATAGTCTTTATAGTGACCTCGCGGCGCGGGTCGATTTTGCGAGCCGGGGGCCGCGGCGTGGACTTTTTACGCTGAGAGTCCCGTGCTCGGGGCGCGTGACGCGCTGAGACACCGAGTCGGATGAGCGCGAGTCGGCAGGCGTTTAGTGGTCCCGGGCGTGCGTACCTCTATATATAGATTTGAGCAGGGGGATCTTTGGTGATCGCACCTGCGGTTGCGGGCAGAATGGATCAAGGAAGCTGGGTTAATCTGTCGAATATGGATGTGTAACAGTCTGATATTGCTTGATAATATGACTTTTTGCCGGAAACTTCATGAAAATGTCAAAAAACCG
>NZ_JAYMVP010000030.1:0-49849 GCF_048056915.1 Phaeobacter sp. JH20_02
TGCGCATCGCGCCCCCTGAAGCGGTCCGCAGCATTGGCAGTAGCTCGCCGGGTTCGGTGAGTGGCCGCTTTCGGTGAGATGGCCCGAAAATTTTGCACCGGCAGCATCCTTGCCGCGTCACACCAAGTCTATGACCGCTTCGGGCTGGTTCACGACATGCTGCGGCAGCGAAGGCTAGCTTGGTGCCTAAGGTCCGGTGTGGGCTCGAGTCCGCATTCGCCGCGTGCGACTTCAATGTCCGGTATGCCGGCCGACCCCAACCATCAAATATGAACTGGCGGCTAGCTGAGGAGCCTATCCGCCTTCGCCGCTTCCGATCCGCTTCAAGTCATCGAAGTCGATTTCCTGCTTTTGTTCTGCAGTGAGATCCGGCCAGATTTCCGACACCGGCTGGGGCCCGTGAACGTCCCACATCACCGCATGCGCGCCTGTAGTCCAGCGATATACCCAACCAACAATGCTGTACCCATCGGTCCCAATCAGATTGGCGATCGCGACGCCCTCACCTTTATCATCGTTCACTGTTTACGGACTTCCTGCACTATGGCGCTGAATTTGCGGCATGGTGCCAAAAGGCGCTGGTTTGCGCCGCTGCCGCACGCGGTGGATGTTGGCCAACTGCTCTTCCTCGAGGGAGCCGATCTCGGGTTGGGATGTCCAAGACAGGACATAGATAATTCAATGGGTTAAATTTTGTGGTCGGGCTCCGTGGCGGCTTCGACAATCGACAAGACTTCATTTTTGTCAAAGCCAATGATCCTCGCCAGAACTGTAAACTCCACAACGTCGATACGACGCTCGCCGCTTTCGAGACGTGCCACAAACGACTGGTGGCGTTTGAGCTTCGCCGCCAACTGCTGCTGGCTGAGACCCGCATTCTGGCGTGCATCAACCAACGCACGGACGAGCGCCAACTGGCCATTTGTTCTGATTGTTTTCGCCACGCGTCACATACCTTTTGTGACGTCGCTAACGGATGAAATCCGTTATCTAAAAAGTAGATATTTGAGGGTATTATCGGCGTCTGGTTTCCACGGGATGCAAGTCTGGTGCATGCCCAGTGGCCCATCAATCCCCCACCAGTTCCAAAAACCGACCGTAGTCTTGACTGACTTCACGGGCTTCTTCGAAAGCGCGCGCTCGCTCCTGCTCGAGGCAGCGGAAGTAGTCCTGAATGTCTGTGATGTAGACCTCGAAGTCCCGCCGGATGATGTCGGTATAGTCCCTGGCCGCTTGCGATTCGCTTGGGACGAATGGCCGGACGGGGGCGAGACAGGATTCCGCTTGGCTTGCAGCCGGAACGAGCATCAGCAAGGCCGCAGCCTGCATTGCCACCCATCGGCTCAACCTTAAGTTTCTGAAAGCCCTATTTTCCTTGATAGACGCCAATGGCCGTGCCTAGAGTTTGAGTAACCGAGATACAGCCGTATCTGCCGCATTATATCTTGCGGTTAATAATATACTATCGTAACTCTGGGCTTCAAGTGGGAATGCCCGGACGTTGCGCGTTTGAAGAAAGCGTGAGCCGGGCCATGAACTGGGACATCGAAGCACCAAATGTGGTTACGGAAGCACGTTTCCGCGAACTCGTGGAAAGCGGCTACAGCGCTGAGATCCTGTGCCAGGAATCGGCACACAAGAAAGGCCCGAGTTATTACGGGGTCTGGATCATGCGCGTCGTCTCTGACGACGGCGTGGAGAAGCTTCTGGTCACTGCCCGCACCCGGACGACTTACAACGACATTAAGATCCGCGAGTTCAAGACCATCACGGGCGTGGTGTCTTTCCTCATCGGCATCGGTTTCTCTCATGCCGATGTGCCGCTCGAGGAGGGCCAGCGGACAACGCACAAGCTGGCTGCGACCGACAAGGGCGGCAGCAAGTAGCGTTCTCCTTTTCTGGTATCTCGCGGGTCCCGCAACTGCGCAGATGGTGCTGGTCATGGAGAGCGATGGCTCTCTGACCCCGTCTCGCTCCCAGGACAGCTTTGCCCGCAATTACCATGACGGCATTGGACAGGGGTCCGCTGCAGATGAGCTGGCGATCCTTGGTGAGACTGACCTTGGGCCAGACGAAATCCAGATGGCGGCCCTCTCGCGGCCTGCTCCCCTACCCCGCGCCGACGTCCTCACGGCCATCGAGGCCACCGCCCTTCGCTATGCCGGGCATCCTGCGCTGCGCCGCGCAGACCTCTCGGTTCGTGATTGGCTGACCCTCTACCGAGCAAATATCGAGGTCGAGAGCGCCTACCGGCAGGATGCGGTCTCGAGCGCTGGTGCTATTGGTCTTGGTCAATTGATGCCTGCGACGGCGCGGGATCTGGGCGTCGACCCACGTGATCCGCTGCAAAACCTCGACGGCTCCGCCCGCTACCTTGCGATGATGCTGGAGACGTTCGGCGATCCGCGTCTTGCCCTCGCAGCCTACAACGCCGGACCGGATGCGGTCCGCCAGTATGGCGGCATTCCCCCCTACCGAGAAACCCAGAACCACGTGGCCCGTGTCATGGCCGTCGTGGCCCGATTGGAAGGATCAAATTCATGAGACAATTTTCAAACCTCTTTGTCGCCTCACTGGCGCTCTTCCTGCTCGTCGCAGAGCCTGCGCTTGCGCAAAGCATCGATCTCTCCCCGATCCAGAGCCTGTTGCAGGGCATCGTCGATGCGCTGACCGGCCCGCTTGGCGTCGTCATCGCAACGCTCGCCGTTCTGGGCGTTTTCCTGAGCTGGTTTTTCAACATCATCGATCTACGCCAGGCGCTCTGGGTGCTTGTTGGCATCGCCGGTGTCGCCGCTGCCCCCACCATCGTTGCCGCGGTCTTCGCCGGTGGCTGAGCGCTCACCCCTCTTTCTGGGTCTCGTGCGGCCGCCGAAGCTCTTGGGCCTGCCCATTATGTATGCGATGGTCTGGCTCTTTGGCTCGGTACTGCTCTTCGTCTGGATTCAGCACATCGCCGTGCTGGGCGTGGCCGCCCTGCTCTATCCCGTGCTCTGGAAGGCGGCCGATTGGGATCCGCGCTTCATCGACGTGATGATGACGGCACTGCAGGAGACGCCGCCGACGCGGAACCGCTCGATCCATGGCGGGGACAGCTATGCGCCCTGATAATGCGTTGGATGAAGCCCTCGATCTCCGCACGATGACCCCGAATTGGTATGCGCGCGAAACCCGACTCGCGCACATGCTTCCTTATGTGAGCCTGGTCGATGACCGCACCGTGCGGACGCGGGTGAACGAGCTTTTTCAATGCATCCGCCTCGACGGGATCAACAGCTACACGACGGATGATGCCTATCTCGACAAGGTGACCGCGCTCTTCGCGCGCATCATCGCGCAATTGGGGCCGGAATTCAGCTACTACGTCCACAAGGTCTCCAAGGCGATCACGCCGGACCTCGAGCCCATGCGCGAGGACAGTTTTGCAGGAGAAGTCGACCGGCTCTGGCGCGCGAAACTCGAGAGCAGCGGCCTGCGCGACAAGACACTAACCCTCACGGTCGTCCACCGCCCGCCCCCCAAAAGCGTCCTGCCCTTCCTGAACCGCAGCGCGCCGGATCGACTCAAGGATGCCACCGAGAGGCGTTTGCGTCGTCTGGGCGAGGCCGTGAGCGTGTTCCTCTCCGGCCTGACGGAGCTGAATCCGCGCATGCTAACAGCCAAAAGCGGCGAGTTGATCGGCTTTCTAGGGGCGCTCAACACTGGCCAGGAACTGCCGCTCTATCCGGCCAACACCTATGGCTTCCTGTCCTTCAACGTCGCCAATACCCGGGTGACGTTCCAGGGGGACCACTTCGAGCTTTCCGAAGGCGTCGCGGGGCATCGCTACGGCAAGAGCTTCACCATCGGCGAGTACTCCGAGGCGACCTCCTGCACCATGTTCGACATGCTGAACCTGCCAGTCGACATGATCGTTACGCATTCTTTCACGCCGATCAATTCCAACCTCATGGCGGGTCGGATCAAGCGGCAGAAGCGGCAGATGCAAGCCAGCCAGGATGCGGCGCTCTCGCTGATGGAAGCGCTCGACATCGCCGCCGATGATCTCGAAGCCAAGCGTCAGAGCTTTGGAGAGCACCACATGGTGGTGACGATCTTCTGCGACACGCTTGACGAGTTGCAGACCCTCAGCGCCGAGATCGTCAACGCCGCTGCCGCCGAAGGCGTGAAGATGATCGGTGAGCGGGTCGCGGCCAAGGCGCATTACCTCAGCCAGCACCCCGGCAACCAACCCAAACGCGTGCGCGCAAGCGCCATCACCAATCGCAACTTCGCGGATTTCGCAGCCTTTCATCGGACGCAGCTTGGCAAACCCGCCGCGAAAACCCCCTGGGGCAAGGTCATCACCTATCTGCCCACGCCTGAGCAGAGCGCCTACCGGTTTTCCTATCACGAGCAAGGCAGCCCCAATATAGAACCCACCAGCGGTCATACGCTGATCATGGGACGACCGGGATCGGGCAAATCAGTGCTTTCCGCTTTCCTCATGACACAGGCCCGTCGAGCAGGGGCGCGGATCTTCGTCTTCGACTACCGCCTCGGTATGGAGATGGCGGTCCGCGCCAATGGCGGGCGCTACGCGTCTTTAAAAGCCGGCCAGCCCACAGGCCTCAATCCTCTTTGGACGGAGACAGATGCGCGCGGCACGGCATGGCTCTCGGATTGGCTCGCCACGCTTCTGTATCGCGCCGACAAGCCGCTCACTCCGGCACAGACCAACCGCATCCAAGAAGTCGTGCGCCAAAACGCGCAAGCTACAAACCCTGCACTACGAAACTGGCAAGACTTTGCATCGCTTTTTGTCTCCACTGATGATGGGGGCGATCTGCACCAGCGCCTTCTCGAATGGACCGAAGAGGGCCGCTACGGATGGATCTTCGGGCAGACGCTGGAAGACACCTTCTCGCTGGAAGGCGATGTGGTGGGTTTCGATCTCACCGGAATTCTCGACAGCGAGGCCGAGAAGGAGCGCATGGCCGTCCTCTCCTATCTCTTCCGCCGGGTCGAGCGCGAGATCGAGGATCGCCGCCCAACGATCATCGTGATCGACGAGGCCTGGAAGGCGCTCGACAACGCATATTTCGCCGAACGGTTGTCGAACTGGCTGGTGACAGCGCGCAAGCAGAACACCGTCGCAGTGATGATGACGCAATACGCCAGTCAGCTTGAGCGCACCCGCACCGGCAAGACCATCGTAGAGGCGGTGCCGACGCAGATCCTGCTGCCGAATATCCGCGCCCATGCCGCCGACTACGCGATGCTGAACCTCTATGAGAAGGAACTCGATGTGCTGCTCAACACCGGCAGCGACAGCCGCCTCGCGCTCATCCGCGATGACCAAGGTTCTATCGTGGTCGACGCCGATCTGAGCGCCCTCGGGCCCAATCTCACCATCTTCGGCGGCATGGAAAAAGGCGAGGCGCTTGTCGGCGCTGACTACCGCAACCGCCCGGACTTCTGGAGACTTTCATGACACGCATTTTGTTGTTTCTCGCCGCGCTCGGCGCCTTGGCTTCCTGCGCCCAATACCAGGAACCGCAGGCCAATTGCTTTACCTTCCTCGCCGCGACGGCCCCAGTTGCGCCTGATTGCGACTTCACACCCCTTGGCGCCCCGGAGCGCGACATTGAAGTCTAGCCTGCCTCATATCCTGGCGTTTTGCCTGCTGCCCGGTCTTGGCTTCGCCCAAGGTGTGCCGACCAATGACAGCGGGCTGACCGCGCGCGATATCGTCGAGACCGGCGACCGCGAAGCTGACTTGGCCATTCAGGCCGACAAGCTGTCCGTGCGCGAACTCATCGCCGAGATCAAGCGGGAGCAACTGGAAACCCTGCAGCGCATCCTCGATGCCCAGACCAGCTTCGGCGGTCAGGGCCTACCGGCCATGGTCTCGGGGCTGGAGAGCGGCAGCGGCGACCCGGACCGTTCCGTCGAGGCCGTCTATGGCACGGGCGAGATCGATCCCAATCCCGGCGGCGCACAGATGTTTGGCGATGCCGCCGAAATCATCGAGCAACTCATCATCCGCGTCGCCCAGGAAACCAGCGGCTTTGCCGGTGTTGGACGCGCAGGTCTCTCACCCGTCCAGTGGCGCGCGCTGCTGCAAGCGTTGATCTGGCAGGAAAGCCGGTTCACCATCGGCGCGCGCTCGCCCGTTGGGGCCTTCGGCCTCACCCAGATCATGCCCGGGACCGCCAGCGATCTCGGTATTAACCCGGAATACTACAACAGCCCCTATCTGCAGGTGCATGGCGGCGCGCGGTATCTGGCGGCCCAGCTCAACACCTTCGGTGGCAATATCATCAACGCGCTCGCGGCCTACAACGCCGGACCCGGTCGCGTGTTCGAATATGGGGGCGTGCCACCCTTCCGCGAGACCCAGCACTACGTCCAGGTCATCCCCGAACGCTACAATCTCTACCTCAGCCGCATCCGCGGGATCGAAGCGCTCGGTACGATCGACCCCGCGCTTCTGGCCAATGCAAACCTCTCCCTCACGGGTCATGGCGCGGCCTTCTACGGCAGCAGCTCGCCTGTCGCGATCCGCCAGGCTGCGCTGCGCATTTCCGACATCGTCGAGCGGATTTCCGAAACCAAGGATGTGCAGGAAAGCATCGCGCTCAACACTTATGCCCGCGCCGAACTGGTGCGCCTCGTCGCCGCCCGCATCCGGCTTCAGGCGGCGCGGACCCGTGTCCTGAGCGCAGAAGAATTGGCGCAGGCCAGCGCCCGCATGGCCGAGGGCGCATTCATGGAATTCACAATCAGGGAGATAGACTGATGAGAAATTTGCTCGTGAGAACGGCCTTGGCCACAACGCTTGGGGCTTGCCTGCATCTCGGCACCCTCTCCCCTGCCGCAGCGCAGGGCGTACCCGTCGTCGACACCCAGAACATCGCGCAAAACATCCAGCAGCTCCGGCAGATGATCGAAGACGAGATCCTGCAAAACGAGCAGCTGACGCAGCTCCGCGAACAACTTGCCACACTCACGGACCAACTCGCGGAGCTGCAAAGAACCTATGAGGCGCTCACCCGTCTCGCCGATCTGCCGGAAATCATCCGCACCGAGATGGAAGACGAGTTGAACGGCTTGCTCGACCAAGAGTTCGGGGACATCATCGCCACGATTGAGGCTATCAAGACGGGCGATTTCTCGGGCCTGTCCGGCTCCGGCGCGGGCGAGATCGAAACCCAGATGGACCGGGTCCTGGCCGATCTCGGCTTTGACGATGACACACTCTCGGAAATGGCCGCCAGCGGCAATCCCGGGGCCAACCGCGTGGCGACGCAGGCCACAACCGGCGCGCTCGTCTCGGCGGCGGCCCAGAACAGCTACGAGGACGCGGGCCAATCGCTGGAACGCGTTGACCGGCTGGTCGGCCTGATCGATGACATGGACGAACTGAAGGAAAGCATCGACCTCAACACGCGGGTGACGGCGGAACTGGCAATTGCCCTCGTCGCCATGTGGCAGCTTGAGGCCGTGCAAACCGTGGGCGATGGCACCGGCGGCGTGATCGATGCCGCCACAATCGCCGAAGAACAGCGCTTCATGGACTTCACCTTGCCGGACCTGCGGGCAGACTGATCGTGGGGGCATGAATGGTGGCGAGTGAACAAGAAATCATCGAGGAAGAACTGGTCTACGGTGCCTTGCGCCGCGAACGGCTCTGGCAACGCCTTGGCCTGATGGGCCTTGTCTTCGGTGTCACCGGCTGTCTGAGCGCCGCGGCTGTCTCGATCCTCGATGTCGACCCGCCCCCCGTCGTTGTCCCCTATGATCCCGCCACCGGCTTTGCACTCCCCGAAGCCTCGGTCGGCGCCTCCTCGGTGACCGCCAACCAGGCGATCATCGAGGCGGAGGTGTTCCGCTATGTGACCGACCGGGAGGTCTATAACCAGCTCGACAACGATCTGCGCATCCGCAACGTCCTGCGCCGCACGGACGGAGTTGCCGAGAGCGGGCTGCGCCAGATCTGGAACAGCGCCAATGAGAACTACCCGCCGACGGTCTATGGCCCCAATGCGCGGCTCGACGTGGAGATCCTCAGCATCAACCGGATCGGAACCAACCGCGCGACGGTCCGCCTGCGCAAGCGCCTGACATCCATCAACGGCGTCCAAACCGGGCTTTTCACTGCCACCCTCCTCTTCGAGTTCCGCCCCGAGACCCGCCGCTCCATCGACGAGGTCTGGACCAACCCCTTCGGCTTCACGGTCCTCGAATATTCCATCCGCTCCGACAGATTGGAGAACTGACGTTTTGTTCACAAGATCGCTTGTTTTTGTCATTGCCTTGTTGCCCGCCCTTGCCTCTGCCGAAGCCATCCCGCGCGGCGGCCCCAATGATAATAGGGTTCGGCTGGCCACCTATCAGGAGGGCCAGGTCTATCGCCTCAGCGTGTCGCTGACCCATGTGACCACCATCGAGTTTGGCGAGGGCGAAAGCATCCGCTCGATCATTGCGGGCGACACGGAAGGCTTCGAGATCGACGGCGTGCCCGGCGGCCAGGCCTTCGCCCTCAAGCCCGTCGCACGCGGCGTCCATACCAATGTCACGGTCTATACCAACCGCCGCAGCTACTACTTCAACGTCCAGGAGACCCGCAGCCCGACCTTCTACGTGGTCCAGTTCCGCTACCCCGAAGACAATGCACATCCCACGCGTGCCATCGCGGCTCAAGCGCCAAACTACAATTACGGTGCCAGCGCGCGCACCGAATTCACCCCGACCCGTGTCTGGGATGACGGGACGTTTACGTATTTCGAATTTCCGCGGAACGCGCCGGTGCCTGCGATCTTCCGCTACGCGAATGGCCGAGAACGGACGGTCAACACACAAGCCACCGAGGACGGCGTGATTCGGGTTTCAGGGGTGAACAGGCAATGGGTGCTGCGGATCGGTGAAGAAGTGGTCTGCATAGAGGTAACGCCACCTGCGGGGATAGGCTCATGAGCGACACCGAAAACGCAGACCTCGAGAAACGTCTCGCCGCCCTCGAACAAGGCAAGAGCGCTGGTTCGCCCCCTGCCTCACGGCGCTCACCGCTACTCGCTTTGGTCGTCGTCCTCGTGATCGGCGCGGGCGGTGCATTGCTCTATCTCCTGTCCCAACCCGAGGAAGAGGAAGCCCTGCCCACGGCCACGCCGGATGTCTTCCAGAACGAAGGCGACGGCTTCGGCGCTATCGAGACCTTGCCCCCGCCCGAGCCCGAGGTTGTGTTCGTCGCACCCGATCCGGTCGAGCCCAATGCTGAGCTTCTGGCGCAGATCACCGCCCTGCAGACTCAGATCGAGGAATTGCGCAACGCCCCTGAACCGGTCGTCGAGGAAGACACCGCCGCCGCAAAGGCGATGGACGCGCTGACCGCTCAGATCGCTGCGCTCCAAGCCGCCTCGGAAGCCGCACAGCAACGATTCCAGGACGAACTGACGGCGCGGGATCGCAGCCTTGAGCAACTCCGCATGGATCTGGAACTGGCCCAACTCGAGGCCAACCGCCCCCTCCCCGCACCCATCGGGCCCACCGAGGACGAGTTGCGCGCGCGGGAAGAAGAACGGCTGCGCCGCGAGGAAGAAGGACGACGGCTCGCGGAACTTGAACGCCGCGCTGCTGAGGAGCGCGCGTTTCAGGAACGCCGCATCACCTCGCCCACCATCGCCTTTGGTGGCACCTCAGGTGCGAATGAAACCGCGCTAACCGAACGGACTTTTGGCGAAGTGACGGATTTCGTGCTGAACGGTGCGCTGCCCACGTCGGTGACACAGGCAGAAGTCATCGCCAACCCGTCCAACACCATCATTCAGGGCACGATGATCCAGGCCGTCATGGAAACCGCCCTCGACAGTTCCCTGCCCGGCCAAACCCGGGCCGTTGTTTCCGAAGATGTCTACAGCTTCGACGGCTCGCGGCTGCTGATCCCGCGCGGGTCTCGACTGATCGGGCGCTATCGTTCGGGCGTCGATATCGCGCAGCGCCGGGTCACCATCGCCTGGGACCGAATCATCCTGCCTGACAATCAAACCATCCAGATCAGCTCCTTCGGTGGCGATGAACTTGGCCGCTCCGGCGTGACTGGCTTTGTCGACACCCGGTTTGATGAACGCTTTGGCTCGGCAGCGCTGATTTCCCTGATATCCGCCGCCCCGAGCGCCGCCGCGGCAAACGTACAGGACGAGACCACCGCGGACGTGCTCGAAGACGTGGGCGATGATCTTGCCGATGCCACGGATAGTGTGATCGGCGACTACCTCTCCATCGGTCCGGTCATCTATGTCGACCAGGGCGCCCGCGTCACGGTGATGGTCGACCGCGATCTGGAGATCTTCTGAACCCATGTCGCTGAGTTATCTCCAGACCTCGCTCGACCGGATCGACGCCGCCGCCCGCGACGATGTCATCGAGATCTGCATCAACCCCGACGGCACCTGTTGGGGAGAATTCCAGGGCGATCACTTCATGCGAAAACTGGACCAGGGGTTGACTGCAACAGAAGTCAAAGACCTCGGCAACCAGATCGCCTCTTCCGCCAGCACCACGATGAGCAAAGACCGCCCGATCGTTTCGGTCTCGATCACCTACAAGGGGCGACCGATCAGGGCTCAAGTCATCACCCCGCCCGCCGTGCTCTCCGCCATGTCGATCAGCCTGCGGTTCTTTTCTAGCCTGCCTCTCGACGGGATCGCACTTGATTTCCTCTATGGCAAGGAGCGCAAACTGGAAGAGCTCCGTCTCGAGAGATCCCGGGAACTGCGCGAGGTGGTGGCCGCGGGTGTCATCGACGATGCCCTGGCCTTCTGCGTCGAGAACAAGCTCAACATGATCGTCTCGGGCGGCACCTCTACCGGCAAGACGGTTGCCGCGCGGAAGATCCTCTCTCACGTGCCTACTGAGGAACGTATTGTCACCATCGAGGAAGCCGCCGAGCTTCTGCCGACCCAGCCCAATGCCGTAACGCTGATTGCCAATCGCGACGCGGAGTTCCAGACGGCCGACGTGCTGCTCACCGCAACGCTGCGTATGCGCCCCGACCGGATCATCCTCGGCGAGGTGCGCGGCAAGGAGGCCATGACTTTCCTCGAGGCGATCAACACCGGCCATGGCGGGTCAATGACCACGCTGCACGCAGAAACGCCGCAACTTGCCGTGCAACGCCTGGCCATCGCCGCGCTCAAGACCGAGATCCCGATGACCTACGTCGACATGATCCAATACATCGAGAATTCCATCGACGTAGTCATCCAGGCCGGTCGCCACGACGGCCGGCGCGGCATTACCGAATTCTATCTTCCAGGCGCAACCGAGATCGGAGCTTCAAAATGAAGACCTTTGAATATGACATTCTCAATTTCCCCATGACCCGCAAAACCAGCCTTGCCGACATGCAAGCCAGCCTGAATACGAAGGGTGCCGAAGGTTGGGAGGTCGTCTCGATCAGCGCCTCAGAATTTGCGAATGCTGGGCACACGGTCTTCCTGAAACGTGAAACTACATCCATCGGAGCCACGGAATGAAGCCGACGCGGCCAACTCTTGCGCTGATCGCCCTGGCCCTGAGCCTACTGGCTGTCCCCGCCTTCGCCGAGCGCAATCTGGTGCCGACCCTCGAACGCAGCTTCAACGCCTGTCCAGGCCGGCCCGCTGAGCCCATGTGGATGCAGGAGATCCCCGTGCGCCAAGCCTATCAACGCGTGTTGGTTCAGGACATCTACCGCGCCCAAAATCTTGAACGGGTCGTCGAGACCGGCAGCTGCCCCTGCGCGACCCGGTTCCCCTCTTGGGACGCAGCCGAGGCCGTGTTTAGTGAGAGCTACGCGAGCGACGAACGATGGGAAATGCTGCAAGCCTCGGACGCCTACAATCGTCGCGCCACCGCCGCCCGCCCTGCCGCCAAGGCCATCTGTGACGCTGCGGGCAATTGGTAAGGCTGGTCCCCGATGAGCGTCGTCACCTACTTCGTTGAAACCTCGCAGGGCTATCTCGACACCGCCGCGGAAACCCAGTTCGGGTCCGTTGCGGCAACGGTCGGCACTCTTCTAGTGCTGGGAACAACGCTCGTGGTGATCCTCGTCTTCCTGAACATGATTTATCAGTACAAGGCGATGGACGGGCGAACGGCATTCTGGCTCGCGGTCAAGGTCGGGCTCATCGGGATATTTGCGACCAACTGGGTGCAGTTCAACGCGCTTTCTGCCGCTATCCTTGCCGGAATCGACAGCATTGCGGGGGCCCTCGTGGCCTCGGTTGGCGGTGGAACCCCGGGTCCCTCTGGGACCTTTGCCGAAGAGTTTGACCGGCTGATCGCGGAACTCGGCGACTACCTCAATGCAGCCGGATCAGAGCTGAACTGGATGGCCGGCGCCATGCTCGACATTGTCGGGGTCCTCTTGCTTTCGATACTCGGCGGGCTGGCCGCCTTCATCCTTGTGGCATCCCGCCTGATGATCGCACTTCTAATCGGGATCGCGCCGGTGATGATCTTCCTCACCCTCTTCGAGGTGACCAAGGAATACTTCGCACGCTGGCTGTCGGCACTGGTTTCCTTCGCACTCTACCCAATCGTCGTCGCAGGGGTGTTCGCAACGATCACTGGCGTCTCTTCCGCTCTGATCGGTGAGCTTGGCGACCCGGAAGGGGCTTCAAACATAGGCGCGCTTATCCCCTTCTTCATGATGGTCCTTATGGCCAAGGGCTTCATTATCGCCACGCCGTTCATCGTTCGCGCGATGTCAGGCAACATCATGATGCCCGCCCTCTCCGGTGGCCTTGGCGGCGGTTACAGCTTCGCCCGCGCCGCCATGGGCAGCCAGCAGGCATACAACCGCTACCTGATCGGAGGCGCAAGCGGCGCAGAATACGCAGCTCTCCGGGCGCGGCAATTCTTCGGTGTGCAGCAGATGCCGGTGCGGCAGGGGATGGGGCAGACGGGTTCCGCAGGCGACACAGGATCCGCAGACTCGGGGTCAAAAATGCTGGCGCAGCTGGCGAGACTGGGTCGACTTGGACGACGGTAGCGGCCCAAAACCGACCTTCACCGACAGTTCAAGATGCTGCGGCGCGGCCCGTCGAAGGAGACATTCGCTGCAAGGCAGAAGACAGGGCGTCAGAAAATTCGCAGTCGTGGGACAAAAAAGCCGTTGGCCGCGTTTGCTCCAATTACCGGTTCAATCTGTGCCTAACTGAGAAATGAGAGTACGGATGCATTGAAAAAATCCGGCGCATCACGGTTGGCAATGTGGCTGGCTGCAGGAATGACCAAAAACTCACTCTTTGAAATTGCGTTAGCCATCTTCCGAGCTCGCTGATGTGTTTTTCTATTTAGAGCCCCAACCATGATCAGCGTTTTCGCAGTAATGTTGGGAAGGCGTTCGCGTCCATCATATTGGGAAGCCGCGTGCATTACAGTGTAGCTGTTCTTTGCTGTCATTTTGGCAATCGCGTCCTGAACGTATTTGCCTGCATCCTGCGATTTTGCGCCCATCGCATTTGCTGGAAGTGCCGTGAATAGTGAGGGTGGTAAAACTTTGAAGAGCAACATCGCCCAACCTGCTAATTCTTTCCCAAAAGCGCCTTCGAACACAGTCGCAACAGATTCAACCGTCACCAAATGCGAAACTTCGTCAGGCCAGCGCCCTGCCATTTCAATAGCGACCATGCCCCCCAGAGACAGCCCGACAATTGCATACTGCGCGATACCTTTCTCTTGCAGCACGGCCCGTACGACATCAGCCATTTCTTCGACGCTTTGGACGGGAGCGCTCCGCCCATGGCCCGGGAGGTTGGGCGCAATCACGTGATACTGCTTGGAGAACAGATCTATCTGTGGCTTCCATAGCGCGGCGTCAACGCCTGCACCATGTAGCAGCACCAGTACAGGCCCGTCACCCTGCTCGAACACTTCAAGCCCGCATCGCAAAACAGTTCCCTTTCCGGCAGATTACTTCATGCCTACTGACCGCTCCAGCAGTGACTTTCAAGGCTACATTCCGAAAGCAGACACTCATGCCGTGAACAGCATCAAGTAATTCGGGCTCGTTCCGGACGTCGAAGGCGGCGCAGCATTCTGTGATATGCTGGCCGAGTCAACGTCGGGTTGTCGTTTTGGGAGGGCATGGCGGATCGGAGGATCAGTCATGGAAACACCAAACTTACCTGCCATTCGCGCGCTTCGCCCTGCCTGGAACAAGGGCCGCATAGTTGGTCAGAAACGCCCGCTCAAACCGAAGCATGTCTGGGCGATCCGAGTGAGGCTTGAACTCGCGGAGAACCATCGCGATCTGGCGCTATTCAATATGGCAATCGACAGCAAACTCCGAGGCTGCGACCTGGTCAAGATGAAGGTCGTAGACGTGATGGCTTCGGGTCAAATTAAAGAGCGCGCGTCCGTTCTGCAAAGCAAAACCCAGAAACCGGTACGCTTCGAGATTTCGGAAGGTACCCGCGCTTCGGTAGAGAAGTGGATGAAAGACGAGCTGATGGTTGGATCCGAGTATCTTTGGCCCGGCCGCTTCCACGAGCGGTTGCACATCTCAACACGCCAGTATGCGCGGATCGTCCGGGATTGGGTCACATCGATCGGACTGGAGGCAAGCGCCTATGGGACGAATTCGATGCGACGGACCAAAGTTACTCAGATATACAAGAAGACGGGCAATCTACGCGCTGTGCAGCTCCTTCTAGGCCACACCAAGATGGACAGTACGGTCAGATACCTCGGCGTCGAACTTGAGGACGCCCTGGCCATAGCCGAAGCCATTGAAATCTAACAACTGCGGGTCGCCTTCACTGGCGGCCCATTACGGACCTTCGCCCTACCTTCACATTGCTGCAGGCGCAGCGCGCTTTCCGGTCATTCGCCGCGCGAGCAAAAATCTGGAAATGATCGAACTCACGGTCTACGGGACAAATCCACCGTTCCCTTCGCCGGAAGCAATGAGGGAAGACAGCCCGTCGCGGACCTGCGCCACGAGAGTCTTCATTCCGCTGCTTCGACCGGTTTTGCCCAATCTTCCCACCCTGTTCCAGCTGTCATAACTGGACCTTCCCAAGCAAAGGGGATTTGATGGATGGTAGTGTCGCGCCCGTTGATCTGAAGCACAAAGTAGGCCGGATCCATCGGGGCACCTTTCAGCAGTTCTGTTTCACTCATGTCTGGTATTGACTGGTTGACGGTTGACGGCACGCTTGCAAAAGAGACGCCTGCCAGCCGCCCGTGGATCGGCGCGTGGACATGGCCGAAATGGATATAGTCGATTTTTTCGGCATGATCCCTGATCAGGTCCTGGAACGGACCGCGGTCATCTTTGTTCAGGGCGATCTTGTCTTCAGCGGCCAACCCCACCAGCATCGGGTTGTGATGCAGGAATATGCGTGCGTGTTCGCAATTTTCCAGCTCGGCCTGCAGCCAAGTACGCCGGACTGCGCAGAAATGCCCCGCATGGGTGCGCTCTCCCACGCTGTCGAGATAAATGAAACGCGCACCTTCGACTGTTTCAGCATGATTGACGAAGCCGTTTTCATCCACGGGATGATCCGCGAAAACGGACCGGAAGGTTGCCCGGTCGTCGTGGTTGCCAATCATCAGCCGCACCGGAACAGGCAGATCGGCGACGGCAGCTTGCAGCGCTTCATAGGCTGCGCGTTCCCCCCAGTGGGCCAGATCTCCAGTAATGATGATGCGTGCGGCATCGGCATGATCTTCCATCACATGTGCCAGGGCGCGCGCGAAACGGGCATGGGGGTTCAGCCCACCCATTTCCTCGCCCGGGACTGTCAGGTGAATGTCTGAAATATGGATGATTTTCATTTTCTTACTCGCCCGAAGAAGAACCGGCCGCGCACAGATGCGCGCGCAGCCGGAAAGGAGGCGTTAGCCATTGGGAAGCAGGTCAGCGACTTCTTCGACCATTTCCTGCTGCAGCTCTTTCATGTCGATGGCGTCGCCGGTGACAATTCGCTCGATTCCGTCATAAATCACCTGGGTGATCGCCAGACCATTGTCCCCCGGATAGGCCAACCAATCACGCAGCAGCGGCAGCTGGTCCACGGCGGTTTGTTTGTTCGGGTTCTGGTCATAGAAGTCGGCTAGGATCACTTCGTTTGCGGCCTTGTTCGGCGGCATATAGCCGGTGGTTTTGGCCACTTCAGCTGCGCCTTCGCCGCTGGTGATGAACTTCAGCCAGGTCCAGGCGGCTTCCTGCACCTTCGGGTCATCAGAGGTTGAGGTCAGCATGGCTGCGTTGCCACCTGCAGGCAGACCTTTGGGGGTCTCACCCATACCGGGGAACGGGCCGGTTTTCAGCTCGAATTCACCTTGAGAACGCTCGACTGCGCCCAGGGCCGAAGTCGACCAGAACATCATGCCGATCTCACCGGCCGAAAAGGAGGACAGCGCCGCTTTCCACTCGAGATTCTGCATCTCACACTTGGTGAAAATCTCCTGCATCTGCTCCATGGCGGCCAGTGCCTCGGGGCTGTCTAGGGTCACACGGCCGTTGTCGACAATCGCTTTGTCTTGCGACCACATCAGGGCCTGCATGAACCAGTTGCCGGTGATGTTCCAACCCCAGAAGACCGGGTTGTCAATTCCATTGGCCTTCATGGTTTCGCACATGCCGATCACCTCGCCCCAGGTGGTGGGCAGGGTTTCAACTCCGGCTTCTTTCAGGAGGTCCATGTTGTAATAGCCAACTGGCAGCGAGACCGAGAACGGCAGGCCGTGAACGTTTTCGCCAAAGGTCGACAGCGACAGCATGGCGTCATGATAGCCGTCTTTGGCAAAGTCAGTTTCCTTGGCGATGAAGGGCTCCAGTGACTGGGCGATACCCTTGTCGACCAGAATCTGCTGTCGGTTCAGACCCTGCATGGTGACGTCTGGCAGGTTGCCGGATACCGCCTCGCGCAGGATGGTGTTTGTGCCGTCCTCGTAGGATTCATAGGTGGCGCGGAACTTCACATCGATATTCGGATGCGCTTCTTTGAAAGCGGGCATCATGGCTTCGTAGGTTACGTCGAACAGGTGGCTGTAGGGGTAGGCGAATTCGATGGTCACGGTGTCTTCGGCCATCACGGCGGTGGCAGTCAGCGCCAAAGCCATTGCAGACAGGGCGGTTTTCATGGAAATCTTCCTCTCATTCCTGACGTGGAGCGCTTGTGTTTGGCGATGCACGCTCCGGGTTGATCCCTGACGGGATTTCGGGAGGGTGCGGGGCAACCCGCACCCGAAAATCATTTCATGCCGTTCAATGTGATGCCTTCGATGAAACGTTTCTGTGCCAGCAGAAACGCAACGATCAGCGGGGTAACGATCACGGTTGCGGTGGCCATCATTGGACCAAAGAACGACCCGTCGCCGTCGCCTTTGAATTCCCGCAAGCCCAGCGGCGGCGTGAATAGGTCGCGGTTTCCGGTCACTACGATGCGGGGCCAGAAGTAGTCGTTCCAATGGGCCACGATTGAGAAGATCGCAAAGGCCAGCAGTGCGGGGACTGCCGTCGGCAGCATGACCCGCCAGACGATGGCAAACTCTCTCATTCCATCCATGCGCGCAGCATCAATGAGGTCATCCGGCACCGTCATAAAAAACTGGCGCATCAGGAAGATGCCAAACACACTGATGGTCCATGGCACAACAAGCGCCGCATAGGTATTGGTCAACCCCAGTTTGGCCAGAATGATGTAGAGCGGCAGTGCAATGGCGTGGACAGGGATCAGAAGGCAAAACAGCACCAGTCCGAACACCGCCTCCCGGCCCCAGAACTTGAGTTTGGCCAGAGCATAGGCAGCGGGCAGCGCGACCACCACCTGGATCAGAAAGATCGATGCTGTCACGATGACCCCATTCAGAAGGTAGCGCAGCAGCGGCGCCTCGGTGAAGGCCTTGGTGTAGTTGAAAACGATCGGCTGCATGGAACAGTCTGTCACGGCTTCGGCCACCAGCGCATCACGGATCGCACTGTCGCTGTGGCCAGCGAAGCGGTCCGCCGCCGCGGCAATATCGTCCCGGCTGGGATCGCGCAGCTTTACGCAACGCTCATCCACCATCATCTCCTGCCGCCCGAACAAGCCTCCTTCCCCCCGGTCAATCTCTCCGGGAGACTTAAAGGAATAGCTGACCATCATGTAGAACGGCGCCAGAACAACGATCACGCCCAGGATCAGGATCAAATGTTTCCACCAATCGCGGGTCATTTGTAATGGACCTTTCGTTCCACCAGCCAGCGCTGGATCAGGGTGAGGAACATGACGAAAGCGAGAAACAGCATGGTTATGGCTGAGCCGATCCCGATCAGGTTCTGCTGGATGCCCTTCTCAAAGATGGCAAACATCATCACATAGGTGGACTTGTTCGGCCCGCCGCCCTGCGGCCAGAATGCTTCAATCGTGTCAAAAACCTGAAAGGCGCGGATACAGGTTATGGTGACAACAAAGACTGTGGTCGGCCCTAATGCGGGCCAAGTCACCAGCCGAAACCGCTCCCAGGCGGACTTTGCTCCGTCCATTTCCGCAGCGTGATATAGCTCGCGGTGGACGCTGGTGAGTCCGGCCAGATACAGCACCATGTTAAAGCCGAACCCTTGCCAGATGCCGATAAAGCAGACCACCCAGATCGCATACCGCTTATCCCCCAGCCAGACCGGGAACCGGCCGACGCAACCTTCAGCCATGAAAGGCCAGATCCGCTCCAGAAACGTGCCGCAGCCCATCTCCAGCGTCTGGTTAACCATGCCGATCGACGGGTGTAGCATGAACTCCCAGGCAATAGCCATCGCAAGAAGCGTCGCCATAACCGGCAGGAAGTAGATTGTCTTATAGATCTCGCGGAAGCGGCCCAGTGAGTTGATCAGCAGCGCAGCCCCCAATCCGAGACCCACCGAGACCGGCACCACAGTCACGACATAGGTCAATGTGGCCAAAAACATCTTTTTGTAGGTCGAACGCGTAAACAGCTTTTCATAATTTTGGGCACCAACCCAATCGAAACCGCTGTTTCCAAGCGAATAGTTGGTGAAGGACAAAAGCCCGGCAATGATAACCGGTGCCAGCAGTACGACCACCATCAGGACCAAGGCTGGCGCGGTTAATACCCATCCGGCGTGGCGTTCCTTGGTCGCGTGACGAACAAAATTCCTTGGCGCTGCGCCAGTTACCGAAGGGTCAGCCGCCGACATCTCAGGCCACCTCGGAGGTTGCAGCGTTCAAATGACGAAGCCTGCGCAAGCGTGCGCCATCCGCGTCGAAGACCAGTGCTTTGTCAGTGTCAAAAGTCAGAGCCACAGACCTTCCCAACGACAGCGCTTTGCGTTGCTCTGGCTCTGCGCGCAGCGTAACACGCTCTTCAAGGCCCGCCACTTCGATTTGAACGAACATCTCTGACCCGAGGTTTTCGCTATGAGCAACGCGGCCGCGGATCGGACTGTCATCGTTCGTCAATCGAAGCGCTTCAGGTCTGATGCCAAGCGACGCGACGCCTCTTCTTCCTTCTATGACGGCAAGATCCAAAGAATGATCGAGCAGGCTCAATCGGCCGTTGGACATGATTTCAAGCGGGAGGATGTTGATTTTTGGAGAGCCGATGAATTCGGCGACTTCGATCCGGTCTGGATCTTCATAGACCACATCAGGTGCGGCACATTGCAGGATGCGCCCGCCCATCATTACCGCGATGCGGTCTGACATGGTCATCGCTTCGACCTGGTCATGCGTCACATAGATAAATGTCGCTGCAAGACGGCGGTGCAGCTGTGCGATCTCAGACCGTGTCTGGACCCGTAGCTTCGCGTCTAGATTAGAAAGCGGTTCATCCAACAAAAACGCGGCAGGCTCCCGTACCAAGGCCCGCCCCAATGCCACCCGCTGGCGCTGACCGCCGGATAGCTGCCCTGGTTTGCGGTCCAAAAGATGCCCTATCTCGAGCATCTCAGCAGCATGGGTGACATCTCGGCTTACACCGCCAGCCACGGTGCGTGCGCCGGGCATTAAATTGCCGATAAGCGGCAGCCGCTGAAGTCCTTTCAAGCGCCGCATCCTGAGCGGCACCGCGATGTTGTCGCCAACGGTCAGATGCGGATAGAGGGCATAGGACTGGAATACCATCGACAGATTACGGTCCGCCGCGCGCTGGCCTGCAACGGAATGCCCGCCGATCTGGATGTCTCCGGAGCACTGTTCTTCCAGCCCAGCGATAATCCGAAGCAGCGTGGACTTGCCGCAGCCGGACGGCCCAACCAGCGAGACAAATTCACCGTCGGCAATTTCAAGGGAGACCCCTTTGAGCACCTCTGTTTTGCCAAAGCGCTTGGTTACATTTTCAATGCTCAGCCCTGCCATCTGATTCCTCCATCTGACAGGGGTTGTCTAAGCAGTAGAGCCTTCACTTTTGTGACGTCATATTAGTGATACTAATGGCAGCTATGGCCTCGCTCAAAAGGAGACCAAACATGCGCGCCAACCATCACCAGTTTGTTGCTTTTGCCTATGTTGTTCGCGAGGGCAGCTTCTCAGCCGCTGCCGTACGGCTGGGGGTGACGCAGTCAGCCGTGACCCAGCATATCGCCAAACTGGAGAAACAAGTCGGCTCGCAGCTGCTGGTGCGCGGTCGAGATGGCATTTCCCTTACCCGGACAGGGCAGGAGTTCTATGGCCTGGCCGACCGTATGGTTGCACTGGATTCCGAAATCAGCGAGCGGCTCGAAGGGTATGAGGCTATGACCCTCGGCCACATCAAGATTATCGCCAACGCCCCCCTTCCCGCGCTCAAAGCGATCAGTCGGTTCAGGCAAGCATATCCCGAAGTCGAAATCGACTTTGCCCTTTATGGCTGGACAGCTGCAATCAACCTGTTGCGGGAGCGGCGGGCGGATGTCGGCCTGATCACGGATCCCCCGCACTCTGATGACTGGGAGCGGGTAATGGTGCAAAAAAACCAATACACGGCATACCTTTTGCCGACGTCTCCGCTCGCCAAACGTGACATTCTGAGCTTCAAGGACCTGCAGGCGGAAACCGTCATCCTGCCGGAAACCGGGTCCTTGACAGAACGCGTTGTGCGCGAAGCACAACTTAAAAGCGGAGTACGCCTACAACGAACAATAACGATGAGCACGTTCCCTTTGATGTGTGAGGCAGTGTTGCAAGGGGCTGGAATAGCGATTTTCCTTAGTGAGAGTGGGTTGATTTCGAGAGGTCTGGCCGAAGTTCCGATTGCTGAACTGACCCAGCAGCACGAAACCGCAGTTGTGGCTCCTAAGGATCGAGCAAAACTGCGGTTGGTAAAGGCGTTCATTGGAATAGCCTCTTCCTGACTCAAAGTCCGTACTCTGCGCTTCCGAACCGTTAGCACCATGTGCAGCATTCGACATTATGGGGCTCTTCAAAGTCATCGGAGGCAGCGCAGCACTCAGCCGATAAGGTTCCGGCTAGGCGTTGAGGACGGCCCGTTGCTGCCGTTCGTGCCGGGCGCAGCGAATGACCAGAGCCAGCCCAATCCACCCAACGCCGCAATGACTCTGTGCCTTAGATAACTTAGCAGCCAAGTCAGGATACGGACTTCACCTTTTGCATTGATTGCTTTCGCTTCGTTAGATCGATCCCTATAACTTGGATATTCGAGATCCCCGGTTCATCAGCTATCAGCTTCTGAGCATACTCTTGAAGCGCAACAACCAAAGAGCTGAAGCTCAGCCGCTTCTTGGTAATCGGGCAATCCCAATGCCTCCCCTCCTGCTCGTTCACAAGAAGATAAATCCCGTTCATGGAGTCCGCATCTCTCAGATAATCCCCGCACAACTGGTCCTTGAGCTTCTCGAATAGCGCTGTGCCACTCCACTTATCTGCAATCTTGACTTCGACAGGAACCATTCCCGGTATGCCAGCCCTGACGAACCGGATGTCGGTTCGCTGATCATTCGGCATTTCATCTTCTTGCGAAATCGAGTAACGAGCGTGCGCGCTCTTGATCAGTTCATCTGCCAGATAGTTTCGCAGTACTTCCTCCAGCTTGATAGAGATGAGCACTTTCCATGGACTGGTGTCGCCGTCCTCATAAGACGTTTTCAGGTCATTCAACCGATTGCGAGCGACTTCGAAAAGTTCAAGCGGTGTCTTTGGAGTGCGCTCAAGGTCAATTTCAAATTCATTGATGTCCTCTACAGTCCACGCTGCGTCGGCGTCCGCCTGTGCCTGCGCAACAGCCCGCGAAAGCAGCCAGCTCTTCGCGATCTCCGACGTCTGATTTTTCGCAATCGCTACCAAGGCATCGAATGCCTCTTTGCCAGGAATATCGACCAGGTTTTCGTAAATTCGCCCGCGCGCATCCTGCGCATGGTCTCGACTCGTCGGGCTGTACACGCCACCTCCGGAGCGGTCTATGTCGTCTTCGGGCCGAATATACTGATGCATCAGAAAATATAGCGCCCGCAGATGTCCGGGTGTTTTGTGCGCGTTGCGAAGACCAATTTCAGAATGATGCCGCGTCCCGTATAAAGCGTTGATGAAGCCCACGGCCAGGTTCAGCGCTGCCTCCGCATCGATAAGAGCTAACTTCTGCGTCAAACTATCGATGGCTGGGAGCGGGTCAACAGAGACCCACGCTGCATACCAAAGCGGCATTTGTTCCGAAGCTGCGCCCGTGCCATGGATTCTCAGTTCGCAAAGCCGAGCCATCACAACATCATCCACGGCATCGCACGCCGCTATCAGGGACAACACCCTCGATAGCGTATTTGCATCCCTCGGCTCGCGCTCCATCAGTAGTGGCACGAGGTGTGGCGCAACCCGATCTCCGAACCATGGGGCATGCGACGAAATCTTAGCAATGACGTAGTGGCCTTGATCGCCTCCGGGATTCTCGAAGAGGTCCCAGATGGTCTCTCTGAGCACAACATCAAGCGTCTTGTCCGCATGCTGCGCTTCAAAGACTCTGAACCACGAAGGAAATCCGTTCAATTCGCTCAGCGGATACCGCGCCGCTCGCTTCGCCTCCCAGTCCGCCAAGGTCGCCGCCCAGTCCTCTACGTACCGAGCCTCTATCTCCAGGCCAGACAGTGCCATAGTTTCAATGACAGGCGTCGAATTCGAGCATTCGCCTACCTCGGACGACAAGGTCGGATCATACCTCCGCCAGATCGCCATAAGCCCGTCGCGCATCGCTTCAGCGGCTTTCCCCCCAACCTCAGCCTCCAAAGCCCGCCAGTTGGCCTGGGCCCAGCGGTTGTTGTCCTTGCCCAGTGCGCGCATCCTGTCGAACAAGTATCTCTGGGAATTCCAAACCCTTCCTTCCGGCGGGACCACCTTTTCGCGGATGTTCGCAAGGCAACGTTGAATTTCAAGGCGCCACTTTTCATGGTATTCAGTATCCTTGCGTTCTCGTTCTTTAGTGCGCCGCTTCCAGTGACTTTCGCTTCGCTTGTAGCGTTTTTCTGCCTCGCTCATGGCAGGCGGATTCATCAGTTCGCTAAGCCTTGCGCTTAGTTCGCTACTGCCATCGACGGCCTTCCATAGACGCTTTCGCAGAGAAGCTGGCCGCTCCATCTCTCGATACAGAGCGAAAGCGAGAGTCAAAGCGATAAGCCTGTGACCTGCCCCCCGCAAAATCCCTCACCATGAAGTAGAGTCTGCCCCACCTATGTAGGAGCAGACGAATGCGTAAGAGCCGTTTCACCGAGGCACAAATCATCGGGATGATCAAAGAGCAGGAAGCCGGGATGCCGACAGCGGAGGTGTGCCGTCGGCACGGCCTGAGCCCGGCGGCCTTTTACAAGCTGAAGTCCAAGTATGGCGGTATGGAGCTATCGGAGGCTGCGCGGCTGAAGGCGCTGGAAGATGAGAATGCCAAGCTGAAGCGGCTGCTGGCAGACACGATGCTCGACAACGTGGTTTTGAAAGACCTGCTGGGAAAAAGCTGACGACACCGAAAGAGCGGCGAGAGGCAGCGCTCAATGCAATGCGGGATCACGGCATCTCGCAGCGCAGGGCCTGCCGGCTTGTCGGTGTCGACCCCAAGACGGTCCGGCGCGAACGCCCGCCCGACCATCCCGAGATCCGCCAGGAGATGAAAGAGATCGCTGGCAAACGCCGCCGGTTCGGCTACCGGCGGATCGGCGTGCTGCTTGAGCGAAAAGGCATGATCATGAACCACAAAAAGCTTTACCGCCTCTACCGGGAGGAGGGCCTTGCAGTGAAACGGCGGCGGGGCCGCAAACGCGCCCGAGGCTCGAGAACGCCGATGCCCGAAGCCACACAGCCCAACCAGCGCTGGTCCCTGGATTTCCTGGCAGACAGCTTCGGCGCGTCGCGGAAGTTTCGCATCCTGGCCGTGAATGACGACTGCTGCCGGGAAAACCTGTGCCTGGCGGCAGACACCAGCATTTCAGGTGAGCGCGTTGCCCGGGAGCTGGACGCGCTCGTCCGGATCTACGGAAAACCTGCTTGCATTGTCAGCGACAACGGCACGGAATTCACCAGCCGGGCAATCCTGAAATGGGCCGACAGGAACGGCGTGGATTGGCATTACATCGACCCCGGAAAACCGCAGCAGAATGCATTCATCGAGTCATTCAACGGCAGCCTGCGGGACGAGCTTCTCAATGAAGAACTGTTCGATACCCTGGACGATGCCCGCCGCAAGCTGGCGCTGTGGCGCTACGATTACAACAACGTCAGGCCGCACTCTTCGCTGGGGAACAGAACGCCAAAGCAAGCGCGGCAGGCGCTTGAGCTATTTGAGGGCTCCGCGCTTGCCAAGCCCGAGACCGACGATTACCAAAACCAAACCCGCAGACTCTCCTCATGAGCAAGGGACCATCGGGGGGCAGGTCAGCATGTCTGCTGTGGGCTCACTACCGACTTGCGGCGATGCGGCGGCAGGGTTGCAGCGAAACCTCACCGGCCCCTTCCCGACAGATGGCGCAATCCAGCCCAATTCGGACATTCGCACGAGGCCTGCGACGCCCTCGCTGCAGACGCGAAGGATCCCCGCCAGACAATTCCCGAGAGCGGACCTTCAGGCTAGCTCAGCTGGCCAGGACGATGCTGCACCCCGCTCGAAGGTTAGAGATGCGCAGATAGCGCCATTTGCAAAGTCGGCGGATCTGGTGCCATGACGAGCGATCAATGCCGCAGCCGCACGAGGAAGAGCGGACCTTCGCCGCGAGTGCAGCCGCCAACCATCATCGAATGGAAGGGGGGCGGACAAAACCGACCTTGGGTTCTTCCTGTTCGCTGACGCAGCATGGCTTTGCACACGCGGCGGACTCCTCGCTGCATTGCAGCCCTTGTCATTGAAGCGGTCATCTAAAATCACCTAAAGTGCAACTTATATCCGCCCTTTTCGCAGCGACTGGTCCATACAATGACGAGGTGAAATAATCTTGTCTGCACGAAACCTCACGACGATATTCGGAAAGTTGCTGTTCGAACTTGCGCCAAAAACTCAAGACACCTGCCGGTAAAATCTCGCCGGGCAAGCTTAGTGATTCAGGATCTTGCTCAGGAAATCTTGTGCCCGTTCGCTTTCAGGGTCTCCGAAGAACTCCTCAGTAGCGCGGTCCTCAACAACCTTGCCGGCGTCCATGAACACCACCCGGTCCGCAACCTTGCGGGCAAAGCCCATCTCGTGGGTCACAACCATCATCGTCATGCCGTCTTGCGCCAGTTCGACCATCACATCCAGCACCTCGTTGATCATCTCCGGGTCAAGGGCTGATGTAGGCTCGTCAAACAGCATCGCAATCGGATCCATCGCCAGCGCCCGGCTGATCGCCACCCGCTGCTGCTGGCCGCCAGAGAGCTGGCCGGGAAACTTCTCGATATGCGGCAGCAAACCGACCCGGCCGATCAGGGCCTCGGCCTTGGCGTTGGCTTCGTCGCGTGAGCGGCCCAGGACCTTCTGCTGACCCAGGCACAGGTTTTCACGCACGCTCATATGCGGGTAGAGCTCAAAATGCTGGAACACCATGCCGATCCGCGCCCGCAGTTTTGTCAGATTTGTCCCCTTGGCGGTGACCTCCAAATCCTCAACCTGAATACGGCCCTGCTGAACCGGCTCCAGCCCGTTCACGCATTTGATCAGGGTCGACTTGCCGGAGCCGGAGGGGCCGCAGACCACCACGACCTCCCCCTTGGCGACATGGGTGGTGCAATCGGTCAGCACCTGGAAGTCGCCGTAGCGTTTGGAAATGTTCTCGATGCTGATCATGCGGTCTTGGCCTTCTGAAGGCGCCGGACAAAGAGCGAGCCGGCGAAGCAAATGGTGAAGTAGACAAGGGCGGCGAAGATATACATCTCCGCCAGCCGGCCCTCGGTGCGGGCGACGATGGAGGAAGCGGTCATGAAGTCGCGCAGGCTGACGACGAAGACCAGGCTGGTGTCCTGGAACAGGATGATGCCCTGGGTGACCAGGATCGGGATCATGTTGCGGAACGCCTGCGGCAGCACCACATAGCGCTGGATTTGCCAGTAGCTGAGGCCGGTGGCCTGCCCCGCATGCACCTGCCCCTTGCGGACTGACTGGATGCCCGCGCGGATGATCTCCGAGTAGTAAGCCGCCTCGAACATGACAAAGGCGATCAGCGCCGAGTAGAAGCCGCCGATCGGACGGCCCAGTGCCAGCGGCACCAGGAAGTAGAACCAGAAGATCACCAGGATCAGCGGCACGGAGCGGATCAGGTTCACATAGCCGGCGGCAGCAAGGGCAAGCGGGGCGATGCCTGACAGCCGCATCAAGGCGAGGCCCGTGCCCAGAATGATGCCGCCGATCACGGCCAGAAGGGTGAGCCACAGCGACAGCTGCAGCCCCTGCCACAGGAACGGAAGGTTGTTCCAGATGACGGAAAGATCAAAATCACCCATGGCTCAGCCCTTTCCGACGAAACCCGGGATCCGGGTGTATTTTTCCAGGGTCTGCGCAATCACGGTCGCACCAAGCGCAATCACCACATAGATGACGGTTGCGGCGGTAAAGGCCTCAAACCCCTGAAAGGTGTATTCTGCGATCTGCTGGCTTTGCGCGGTCAGTTCCAGCAGGCCGATGGTCAGCGCCAGCGAAGAGTTCTTGAAGATGGTCAGGAACTCGGAGGTCATCGGCGGTACGATCAGCCGGAAGGAAATCGGCAGCAGCACATAGCGGTAGGTCTGCGCGGTGGAGAAGCCGTTGGCGTAGGCGGCGCTGGTCAGGCCGGGGCCGACGGCGTTTATCCCGGCGCGGACCTGTTCCGCAACGCGGCTGGCGGTGTAGAGACCCAGGCCGATTACAGCCGTGACATACTCAGGGTTGGGCATGTCCCGCTTCATCCAGCGGCCCAGATCGTCGGGGACGATTTCGGGCATGACGAAGTACCACAGGAACAGCTGCACCAGAAGCGGCACGTTGCGGAAAAGCTCGACATAGGTGGTGCAGAGGGCGGCAACGGGCCGTGACGGCAGCGTGCGACCGACGCCGACAAGCACGCCCACGGCCAGAGCCAGCACCCAGGCTGCAAGCGCGACCGCAAAGGTCCAGCCCAGCCCTGATATCAGCCAGCCCAGGTACTCCTCTTCAAAGAGGACACCCCAGTTCCAGTTGTAATTCATGATTCAATACCCTGATGAAGCCGCCGGGCCCCTCGAATTGCGATGACCCGGCCGGCATGTGCGGCAAACCGTTACTCGGGCAGCGCGTTCAGCTGGAATGCGGCCTTCAGCAGGTCAGTCTGGGCAACGTCCAGCGGATCGAACCACTTGGCATAGATCCCGTTGATCTCACCCGAGCGGAATACTTCGGCCAGGGCCTTCTTGCCGATCAGTTCAAAGGCGCTGTCGTCGCGGCGCACCATCAGCGCATAAGGGTCGAAGGAAAGGAAATCGCCGACGACCGCAAATGCGTCTGGAGTCTTCGACTTGGCGATCAGCCCGAACAGGAGGATGTGATCGGTGGCATAGACGTCCACACGGTCGGTTTCCAGCGACAGCATGCCCTCGGCATGGTCGCGTACCGGGAGCACCTTCACATCCAGGCCCAGTTCTTCAATGGCCGCCTTGACTGCGCGCTCATTGGTGGTGCCCTGCGCCAGGGCAACGGCCTTGCCGTCCAGGTCCGCAACCGAGCTGATACCCGAGTCCTTGCGCACCATCAGCTTGGTTCCGGTGATGAAGGTGGTGGGCAGGTATTCCACCTGCTCCTGGCGGGTCAGGTTGTTGGTTGTTGAGCCGCATTCCAGATCGATGGTGCCATTGGCCATCAGCGCGATCCGGGTCTTCGGGTTCACCGGCACGTATTTGACCGACAGTTCCTTGCCCAGTTCCGCAGAGACCGCGTCAACCACCTTCATGCAGAGGTCGATCGAATAGCCGACCGGTTTCTGGTTTTCATCCAGATACGCAAACGGAACCGAGCTTTCGCGGTGCCCGATGACGATCTCGCCCGAGGCATCGATCTTGGCCAGAGTTCCGGCGCGGTCTTGGGCTGAGGCCGGAGCCGCCAGGGCCAAAGCAAAGGCCAAGGCGGCCGCTGGTTTCAGTAGTTCCATGTTTTTCTCCCTGTTGATTTGTCTTTTGCTTGCGTCAGGCCTGATAACCCGGCAGGCCGAAAATACCGGGGTATCCAAACAGCGCTGCGCTGCCGCCGGTGTGCAGGAAAACGATGTTCTCCATGCCGTCGAAATACCCCCTGCGGACCTGATCGATCAGGCCGTCGAGCCCCTTGCCCGAATAGACCGGATCAAACAGAAGCCCTTCGAGCCGGGCCAGCTTCAGAAGGGCCTCGCGCATGCCCTCGGTCGGCAGCCCGTAGCCTGGCCCCACATAATCGCAATTCGCCCGAACCGTGGCCCGGTCGATTTCAACCCCCATTCCAAGGTAATCCATGGTCTTGCAGGCCAGATCAAAGACCATGCTTTCCTGTTTCTCCTGCGGCGCGCGCACGCCGATC
This sequence comes from Phaeobacter sp. JH20_02, assembly GCF_048056915.1. Taxonomy (NCBI): domain Bacteria; kingdom Pseudomonadati; phylum Pseudomonadota; class Alphaproteobacteria; order Rhodobacterales; family Roseobacteraceae; genus Phaeobacter; species Phaeobacter sp. JH20_02. The sequence goes on from NZ_JAYMVP010000030.1 coordinate 28,903, forward strand.
CCAAGCAGGTGAATATCGCTGGCCAGGCCTGCAAGGCCCGCCACCAGGCCCGCCTGGGTGCCGGAGCTGCCGGTGGCATGGACCAGCGCGCCGATCTTCAGCCCCATCGCCGCGGCCTGCTCCTCCAGTTCGGCGGCGCAATTCACATAGCCCAATGCGCCAACGCGGTTCGAACCGCCGCCTGGGATGATGTATGTCTTGCGGCCCTGATCCTGCAGCGCTTGGGCCAGGGTCTCCATCTCGGTATTCATGTCGGCGCCGCCAGCCCGCTTGGAGATGGTTGCGCCATGCAGCTGGTCCAAAAGCACATTGCCATTGAAATTATAGGCCTCTTCATTGGAACCTGTGCGGTCCTCCAGAAGGATATGGCAGTCCAGGCCCAGTTTTGCCGCTGCGGCTGCCGTCTGGCGGGCATGGTTGGATTGGGTGGCGCCCTGGGTGATTACCGTATCTGCACCCTGTTTCAGTGCCTCGGCCATCAGGAATTCAAGTTTGCGGGTCTTGTTGCCGCCCGATGCAAGACCCGTGCAATCGTCGCGTTTGACCCAGATGCGCGGCCCGCCCAGTTCTTCGCTCAGTCTGTCCAGTGGCTCCAGCGGAGTTAGCATATGGCCCAGCCGCACGCGCGGGAAGTTCTCAAGTGCGCGCTTTACCAGAATGAGGTTGCCATCCGCTGCAGTCGTGTCATCTGTCACTGCGCTGTTCATGCATTTTATCCCTTTTGCGTATCTTTTGTAAGGCTACCCGCTGCAGGAACTGCTGAATAATGCAAATATTGCAGGCTGCTCATACAAATTGTATGGGTGAGTATGGACACACGCCTTTTAGAAGATGCTCTGATCCTGCTGGAAGAACGCAGCCTGACTGCCGCGGCAGCCCGCAGGAACGTAACACAACCGGCCTTTTCCAGGCGCATACGGGCCTTGGAACATTGGATTGGCAAAAACTTGCTGACCCGCGAGGCCAACCGGGTAGAACTGTCCCCCACCTTGCTTCGAAGCGAGCCACAGATCCGGGCTCTGCTGGCACATCTGCGGCAATTGCATGGGCACCTGAAGAACTCGGAAGGCACTGGTGAGCCGCTGGTGCTGGCGACGCAGCACTCGCTGTCAGTGTCTGTTGTCCCAGAGATTCTCCGCAAGTTCCGCACCAGCGGTCGGACGCCGCAAATCCGGCTGCGGACGCAAAACCAGGTATCGGCCATGTCAACGTTTTTGCGCCACGAAGCCGATGTTCTTGTGAGCTATGAGTACCGCGAACTGCCGCAGGTGCCTTTTGACGATACCGTTGACCGTTGTGTCTGGCGGCGGGACACCCTGCTTCCCGTCGTCGGCGGCGCTCTGCGGCATGATCTCTTGGAAGGCCAGATACTGCCGCCGGATGCTCCCTGCATTGATTATCCTTCCGGTAGTTTCTTCGGGCAGATTGTTTCGCTGCATCAAAACAAGGCTGAACGTGCTTGGATAGGTAGGTCGACGGTGGAAAGCGCGTTTTCGGTGGGGATTTCTCAGATGGTTCTCGAAGGAACTGGCGCCGCTTGGGTGCCTCACTCCCTCATTCAGAACCACATCATTTCCGGCGATGCTGTCATTCTCTCCCCCGAGTACGGCCGTCTGCCACTGGATATCGTTCTTTATACCCATGTGTCCAATCCGCGCGGAGCACTTTTCCGGAAATCAGTTGCTGACCTGGATTGACTGGAGCTTGAAACGCCAGCGGCAGCCGTCATCCTCGCTTGCTCCTGGAGAAGCCGACTATCATGCATCAGCAATGAGAAAGCGATTTGAGGTGTACCCTTTGTCCGCACAAGGGGAAAAAGGCGAAACCTCAGACTGAACTTTGCAACCACCATGCAAAGTTTGCAATGCCATCTATCTTCCTTCGCCGCTACACTCCATTGCATCCTAGGGAGAACTGGAATGGAAATTGATTGGCTGGAGGATTTCCTGGCGCTGTCCTCGGCGGGAATCTTTGCTAAGGCCGCCTATGCCAGGAATATCAGTCAGTCTGCATTTACGCGCAGAATCAGAAACCTGGAGCACTGGGTGGGAGCGGACCTTTTTGACAGAAGCGTGCATCCGGTGGTTCTGACACCAGCGGGAGAAGCCTTTCGAGCAACAGCCTATGAGACTGTGTGTTCCCTTCGCCTTGCCCGTGAAGACCTGAAACTGCTTACAAGGCGTGCGGGTGACGTAATAAACATTTCCGCTCTGCATACACTTGCCATTTCATTCACCCCTGCGTGGCTAAAAACAATCTCGGCTGCAATAGGCCCGATCAACACCAGGTTTGCGGTTGAGAATTTCTCTAACTGCGTGGAAACGCTAATGGCCGGAACTACAGATTTCATGCTGTGCTATGATCATCCGTCCATTGCGACCATGTCCAATGACGATCGTTACCCTTCGGTCAAGATCGCGGATGACAGGCTTGTAGCCGTGTCCGGCACCGACAATTCCGGCAACGCGCTCTACCGTTTCGACCAGCAAGGTAAACTGCCTTTCCTGGCCTATTCCCCAGAGAGCTTTCTTGGACGGCTAAGCGAAATCTCAATCAAGCGGGCTGGGGTGGCAGAAAAACTGGAAATCCGCAGCGAAAACTCGGTGGCTGAGGCTCAGAAAGCAGCCTGTGCGGAAGGACTGGGAGTGGCCTGGCTGCCCAAAATGACAATACTGCCGATGTTAGATGACGGTAAACTCGTGCGAATCAGCGACGATGCTTCTGAACGCAGTATGTCCATCAAACTGTACCGCTCGATTGAAAGAAGCCGCCCATCCGTTGAGCGCTTCTGGAAGCTAGCAGAAAGTGCTGGCGTTCCGGCACGCTAGCACATTGCTGGGCTGTTTCGGCAAGTTATTCAGAGGTTCTGGGCCAGCATCCAGAACCGCTCCAGCTCTGCCCTTGACCGTTCGATTGAACGGTAAAGCTTAATTTCAATTGCCAATTCGTATTCCGGCCTGCTGATCTTGTGCAATGTGCCGTCTTGCAGTTCCCGCTCTGCGGCTCTTTCTGGCAGAAAAGCCACGCCAAGCCCGGCAAGGCAGGCGGATTTGAGCGCCTCGGCAACGGAGTTTTCGTAAACGGGCTCTACTGCGTCACCCAGGTTACCCCGTTCCAGGCAAACTTGGGAGACCCGACCCAGAAAAGTATCGGGCGGATAGGACAGAAACGGAACCGGGTTGTCTGCGGCCAAGCTGTATTTGACACGCCCATCGGCGCCAACACAGCTGACGGCTATTATCTGGTCTTTTGCGATCGTTGAGGACGGATACCGGTTTTCATCCGAAATAGTAGGCACCGCTGGGTGAAAATAGCATAGCATGAAATCTGCACTGCCGCTCAATATCGCTTCAGCGCAGCCTGAGAAGTTTTCCGCGACCAACCTGGACTTGATGGGGCCTAGATGGCTGGACATACCTGTCAGCCAGGTGGGAAAAAAAGAAATTGCCAGGGTGTGTAGCGCAACGAAGTCCAGCACTGAGGCTTCCCGGCGGGACAGGCCGCGGATATCGCTTTTGGTTTGCTTCAGCGCGGCAACGGTATCGATGGCGGTTTGCTTGAACGCCTTGCCTGCGGCAGTGAGCTCCACCGGATGCACGCTCCTATCGAACAGGGGTGTCCCGGTCCAGTTCTCCAGATTCTTAATCCGCCGCGTGAAAGCGGATTGGCTAATGTTGCGCGCATCGGCGGCCCGGGCGAATACCCCTGCAGCGGACAGTGCCAAAAAATCTTCCAGCCAGTCGATCTCCATCTGTCTTCTCCGCTTGAAGAAATGAGTAATGCTAGGAGTTGGTTGCAAAAAATGCAACGCCCTTGCGTTGGTTGTCATAGTTGCGGGCACGGCCCGGCAGTAGGTTTAGCCCGAACGATAGCCCCGTTTCTGTGCCCCACGCTTCAGGCGGGTGCAACCGGATCGCAGAAAGGCCCCAGATCATGAGCAAACATAGAATGGAATCCGACAGCCACGGCCCTGTGGAAATTCCCCTGGCAGCCGCTTGGGGCAGCCAGACCCAGCGGGCACTGATAAACTTCCCAATAACTGGCGTATCTATCAGCCACTATCCGGAATTGATCGCCGGACTGGCCTCGGTCAAGAAAGCCTGCGCACTAGCAAACCGGGATCTGGGCGCTTTGCCTGCTGATAAAGCGGCCGCCATTGCCGCCGTCTGCGATGAGATTATCACCGGGGAGCATCACGATCAGTTTGTTGTCGATGTGATGCAGGGCGGCGCCGGCACATCGACCAATATGAACGCTAACGAAGTCATTGCTAACCTCGGGCTTAGAAAGCTTGGCGCGGAATTTGGCGTCTACAGCCGACTTCACCCGAATGACGACGTGAACCGCTCACAATCCACAAACGACGTTTATCCCACAGCAATCCGTCTGGCTGTCCTCTCCCGGATTCCCCCTCTTATCGAGGCTATGCACTGGCTGACCAATTCGTTCGGCCAAAAGGCAACCGAGTTTCAGCATATTATGAAGGTCGGCCGTACGCAGCTTCAGGACGCTGTACCCATGCCGCTCGGCGCCGAATTCCGGGGGTTTGCAACAACGATCAATGAGGACGCCGATCGGTTGTGCGACCTTTCCCGCCTTCTTACCGAAGTGAACCTTGGAGGCACGGCGATAGGCACCGGCATCAATGCGCCCGAACATTTCGGGGAAACAGCCGTTGCGCACCTGCGGGACATCACGGGCGAACCACTACAACTGGCCCCGGACCTGATCGAAGCCTCATCTGATCTGGGCGCATTTGTGATGTTTTCCAGCACGCTTAAGCGGGTTGGCATCAAGCTGTCCAAGATTTGCAATGATTTGCGCCTCATGTCCTCTGGCCCGCGCGCAGGAATCGGCGAGATCATTCTGCCTGCAGTGCAGGCCGGGTCCTCCATCATGCCCGGGAAAGTAAACCCGGTTATCCCGGAAGTGGTGAACCAGGTCTGCTACCAGGCGATCGGAAACGATCTGACCGTGACGATGGCCGCCGAAGCAGGCCAGTTCCAGCTCAACGCAATGGAGCCTGTTATCATCCATAAGGTGCTGGAAACGATGGGCTCTCTAACCAGTGCAATGAATGTGCTGCGAACCCGTTGCGTGGACGGCATCGCAGCAGATGAAGAAAGATGCCAGATGCTGCTGAGCAATAGTCTTGTGCATGTGACCGCGCTCGCCCCCCTGATCGGTTATGAGGCCGCAACCAAACTTGCTAAATATGCGCAGGCAAACGGGCTGAGCCTGCAATCCGCTGCAATGCCGGCCTTACCGGAAGAATTGGCCGAGACGGCCCTGAGACATCTTCAGGCTAAGATGCGGGAGGAAGCCCAATGAACAGTAACAAGTCTCTGCGTCTGGGAATTGTCGGCGGCTTAGGCGCCCTTGCCGGGGCCGACTTGCTGAACAGAATTGTTCAGAACACTCCGGTCAGGTCGGAGGAGGATCACAGGGAGCTGGTTTTCCATCAAAAGCCATTGCGCGAACCAGTCTCCCCCAAGGAACCTGACTACAAACCCACACACCGTAAACTTTATGTATTTGATACGCTGTCCCGCATGGAACGGGAAGGATGTGATGCGGCGCTTCTGCCATGTTTTGTCACGCATAGTTTCCTGCAGGAACTGGGGGATGAACTGGAGCTGAAACTTGTCAGCATGACGGAGGCGATTTCAGCTGCGGTTGCAAGGCTGGATCCGCAGCCAGAGAAAATTGGTGTCATCGCGACACCTTTTGTCAGGGAACACGGGCTGTTCGAGCACCTGTTCGGGGTGGATGCACAGGTTGTCTATCCCGCTGCGGAGCTGGAATGCGTTGTTCTGGAAGCGGTCTATGGCAACAACGGTTTCAAAGCCGGAAACCGTAGCGAAGAAGTGCTGAAACCTATCAACGCAGCCCTTGCCAGCCTGTCGGAGCAGGGGGCGACGGTTTTTGTGCCCGGGCTTTCTGAGTTGCCGCTGCTGCTCGATCAGCTTGACCTGCCAGACGGGATGACAGCCATAGACACGGCGGCGATTTATGCAGAGCACGCGCTACAGGAGACGCAAACAGACCACCGCCGCCGATTCAAAGTCGGGGTTGTTGGCGGTGTCGGGCCTGCCGCAACCGTGGATTTCCTCTCCAAACTTGTTAGGGGCACTGAGGCCGCACGTGATCAGGATCACATCAAGATATTGGTCGAACAAAATCCGCAAATCCCTGACAGGACTGAAAACCTGGTGGGAACAGGAGCCGATCCGACAGTAGCCCTCTATTCCACTTGCAAGAAATTGGAACGCGGTGGGGCTGACATTCTGGTCATTCCCTGCAACACCGCCCACGCCTATGTCGATCGTATCCAGCGCCATCTCGGCATTCCGATCATTAGTATTCTGGCAGCGGCCACTGACCACATCAGGGAAAGCTTTCCCGGGACGCGCACGGTCGGGGTTCTCGGCACCGATGGAACAATCCGAAGCGGACTGTATCAGCAGGCGCTTGAGGAGGCTGGTCTTTGCCACATCGTCCCCGATGAGCAGCATCAAAACTTGGTCATGGAGTGCATATACGGCCCGGCCGGCGTCAAGGCTGGGCACACCGAAGGTCTCTGCAAGGAGCTGATTACCCGGGCTTTTTCCCATTTGGTTGGGCGCGGCGCCGAGGCTGTCATTCTCGGCTGCACGGAACTCCCTATCCTTGTGACGGCAGGCGCCGGCGAACTGGGGGCGCTGGCCGTTGATCCAACCGATGTGCTGGCCCGTAAATGCGTGCAACTGGCAAAGGCCTAAGGTCCTGCCCATAGCTGAAAGCGGTTTCTCCTTGGGAGCTGAAAGGGCGTTGCAAAGTTTGCAACGCCCTTTCCATGTTTGCGCGACGCTGACTGTCATCGAACTGGTACCATGCTGCGACTGTTGGCAGCCCGATCCGGTTGGCTGCCTTGGAAAGGGAGGTCCTCATGGCGAATACCAGTCAAAAAATAGGGTTTTTGGCACCTTGGAGAAACATGCTTCTGTGGAAGCAAATCGTAATCGCACTTGTCCTTGGAGTGATTACAGGCGTTCTGCTGAACGCGACCGGCAACCAGGCAATTGCCGGCATGATCAAGAACATCGGAACCTTGTTCCTGTCGCTCATTAAAATGCTGATTGTCCCGCTGATCTTCGTGTCGCTCGTATGCGGCATGACATCCGTCAGCGACATGGCGCGCATGGGTCGTATTGGCCTGAAGGCGATTGTGTTCTATCTCGGCACGACTGCATTTGCGATCACGATCGGCCTGGCATTGGGGTTACTGATGCAACCCGGCGCGGGCATTGACCTGAGCGCCGCCGCCGCCATGGAACCCAAAACCTCACCGCCCTTCATTCAGCAGCTCATCGGGATCGTCCCGAAGAATCCGGTTGCCGCCGCAGCAGACGGAAACGTTCTTCAGATCATCTTTTTCGCAATCATGTTCGGCCTGGCCATCAACCTGGTTGGCGACGCAGGCAAGCCGGTGCGGGAGTTCTTTGAAGCGCTGAATTCAGTTGTGCTCAAGCTGACAGAGATAGTGATCAGTTTCGCCCCCTACGGCGTGTTTGCACTGATGGCTTGGGTCGCCGGAACCTACGGGCTTGATCTTCTGCTTCCGTTGGGGACGGTGATTGCCGCACTCTATATCGGCTGCATCCTGCATGCGCTGTTTGTCTATGGCGGGCTCGTTTCGGTCTTCGCCCGCCTAAGTCCGGTTCGCTTCTTCCAAGGCATCATTGAACCGCAGATCGTGGCTTTCACCAGCACGTCCTCCTCAGGCACTCTGCCCGTCACAATGACCGCCGTACAGCAGAACCTTGGCGTTAACCGGTCGGTTGCAAGCTTTACCCTGCCGCTCGGCGCAACTATCAACATGGACGGAACCGCCATGTACCAGGGCGTTGCCGCTCTCTTTGTTGCACAGGCCTTTGGTATAGAACTGGGCATGTCGGAATATGTCACAATCATTCTGACGTCGACGCTGGCCTCCATCGGTACCGCCGGTGTTCCTGGGGCTGGGCTGGTCATGCTGTCGCTGGTTCTGACCTCTGTCGGCCTGCCTTTGGAAGGTGTTGCCATCATTGCAGGCATCGATCGTATTCTCGACATGGCACGCACGTCGCTCAATGTCACCGGCGACGCAGCCTGCACCGTGCTCATTGCGAAGTCCGAAGATCAAATTGACCTTGAGGCGTACGACACTCCCCATGTGCTGAAAACTCCTGACGTTTCGCGGGCGTAGTCAAAAACGCACATCACTGCGGCCGCACCGGAAGGGGCGGCCGCTTTTTCTTTTTGGGGGTGTATTGACCGTAAAACCGTCCTCCTCGGCTGGTTAACGCGGGTTGCCAGTGGAAGAGGAATATCTTCGACGAACGGCCGTTGGTCGTCGATTCCTTCCCGGGCTTTTCGGAATGACCAAATCTGCCGTTGCAACGCAGCATGAATTGATCGTCGGCGGAGCGGTTTCACGTACTTTTCGCGCCCGCAGCAGAATTTCAGCGCTTCCGGAAAGGGCTCGATCCGACCCACCGCTGCGACCCGAACGTAGGTGCGCTCAGGGTTGGCGAACGGCAAGTGCCGTCCGCCTACGTGGTTCAAATGTCGATTTGCTCGGCAATGCTCAGCGCATCTTCAAGTTCGACGCCAAGGTATCTGACAGTGCCGTCCACCTTTGTGTGTCCTAGCAGGAGTTGAACCGCCCGGAGATTCCCGGTTTTGCGGTAGATTTCCGCTGCTTTGGTCCAGCGCAGCGAATGGGTGCCGTATCCGCTGGGCTCCAGCCCAATCGCGGCCACCCAATCCCTCACAAGCCGGCCATATTGGCGTGTCGAGATATGCGGGCGGTCATGAAACCTGCTGGGAAACATAAACCGGCAACCGAGCATCTCTGGCGACTTGATCCATGCGGCAATGGTATTCCGCGTGTTTTCAGAGAGTTCAAACTGAACGGGCCGCTTGGTTTTGCTCTGGACCACAGACACCCGTTCGCGAACGCGATCATCCCTCACCAGGTCGGCGACAGCCAGTTTCACCAGATCGCATCCGCGAAGCTTGCTATCAATTGCCACGTTGAACAGCGCAAGATCGCGCAGGTTGCCCGCCAGTTCGAGCCGCGCGCGGATCGCCTAGACCTGTTTCGGCAATAGCGGCCGTTTCTGGCCGATGATCCGGCCCTTGTTCCAGGCTCTTCGTTTCGGGGTGACAGCGGGAAGTTGGACTCTTGGCATTGTACGCCCTCCAATCCTCCCGCCAAACCCAGACATCAGCACAGCGCTGACGCCCCAGTTTACAGGTGGTTTGAATGGCTGTTGTCAGCTTGCCGCTTCTTCGGGGAACGCCGCAGACGCATTGGGCAGCAGAGAGCCCTACCCGGTCATTGTGGGTTGTGTTTGCGCGCGCTCTCAGTTGAAGAAATGCTGCATGCGCTTGAAATCTAGCGCTGTGACGCGGCGATGAAACCGGCCATTTGTGCGGCGTTCAGCGAGGCAGGAACGGTCAATTCACCAGGAGCGGGACTAAACAGACCTTTGCCAGCTTTTGCTCTTGCGGAAAGCGGAGAGACAGAACGGGGTGCTCCCTGAACAGCAAGTGCCGCTGCAAATCCGATAGTTACTCGTTGGCACCGCAGCCTTCCTGCAGGAAGTCACGGATCAGGGACTGGAACAGAGCCGGTTTTTCCAGATGCACCGCATGGGCGGCACCGGGCACCACGGACAGGCGCACGTTGGGCAGGTTGGTCCACAGCGATTCAACCTGGGGCCAACGGTAAGAGCGGTCGGAATCGCCCCAGACAACCAGCGTCGGCATGGTCAGCCGCGGCAGCGCCTGCCGTCCGTCCCATTCGGCCATCGCTTGCAGAGCGGCCAAGGCGGCCTGCGGGCTGGCCTGAGCGCCGATTTGCGTCAGCGGCGGGTAGCCGCGCGCGGTGTCCCCGGCCTTGAACCAGGTTGCCCCGATGCGCGCGATGGTCTTTGCCACACCGTCAGACAGCAGCCTTTCACGCGATACCGTGATGGGTTCGAACCGGTCCGGCATCAGGCCCAGCGGGCCGGTTCCGTAGAGGATCAGCTTCTGCACCGCCGCGGGCCGGGTGGCGGCCATCTCCTGGGCAATCATGCCGCCCATGGAATGGCCCATGAGGATGAACTCCGGAACGTTCAGGCTGTCGAGCAGGTCAAGCACTGCCTCTGCCATTGCTGCGATGGTGCTGCATCCCGGCAGGCCTGCGGCGGTGCCAAAGCCCGGAAGGTTGGGCGCGATGACATCGTAGCCGCCGCCGAAGGCATCGATTTCGCTTTGCCATTGGGCGGCGCCGCCCAGGTAGCCATGCACCAGCACCAAAACCGGACCGGAGCCGGAACGCAGATAGGGAAGGTTTGGCATCAGCGCATCTGCTCCGGCAGCCACAGCGCCACTTCGGGCGACAGGATGAGAATGGAGATGAGCAGGATCATGGCGGCGATGAAGGGCAGGCAGCCCATGATCACGTCGCCAATGCTCACCTGTTCGCGGCCAATGGCCTGGATCACATAAAGGTTCAGTCCCACTGGCGGCGTCAGCACCGCGATTTCCATGGTGATGGTGTAAACAACGCCGAACCAGATCAGATCGAACCCGGCTGCATCCATCAGCGGGTAGATGGTCGGCAGCGTGATGAAGGTCATCGATACCGGTTCCAGGAACATGCCAAGCACGATGTAGAACACCAGCACGATGGCCAGGACCGTGTAGGGCGACAGCTCAAACGACAGGAACAGATCGGTGAACTGCTGCGGCACCCGGTAGTAGGTCAGCACGAAGCCGAACAGCACCCCGGCCGACAACAGCAGCCCAAGGTAGCCCATGGTGCGCATGGTGGCAAAGATGGCGCCCTTGAAGCCCTGCCAGTTGAGGTCGCCGACCGAGAAGGCCAGCACCACGGTCAGGAGCGCGGCAACGGCCGCGGCCTCGGTCGGGGTGGCAATGCCTGCGTAGATCGCGACAGTGATAACCAATCCAATCAGAATGACGGGGCCGATGGTGCTGAGGATCATCTTCAGCGGCATCTTCGCGGCGTCCTCGCTGCCGGGGATGTCCTCGGGCTTCATCATGCCCCAGATCAGCACCACCACCACAAAGCTGGAGACCAGGATCAGTCCGGGGATGACGCCTGCGATGAACAAATCACCGATGCTTTGGTCTGTCACGATGCCATAAAAGAGCAGGATCAGGCTGGGCGGGATCAGCACCGACAGTGTGCCGCCTGCCGCCAGCACCCCGCTGGACAGGCGCTTGCCGTAACCCAGCCGCAGCATTTCCGGCAGCGCGACGCCGCCGATTGTGAGCGCCCCCACCATCGAGGAGCCGCAGACCGCCCCGAAACCGGCGCTGGCCCCGATGGAGCCATAGGCGGCAGAGCCCTTGATCCGGACACCCTGATGCAGGAACTGGTAGAGGTTAGGTCCGATGCTGGAGCGTCCGATCAGTTCACCCAGGAAGACAAACAGCGGCACTGCCAGCAGGATGTAGTCGATCCAGACGCCCCAGAGCTTCAGCTCAGACGAGACGATGGAGGTTTCCCAGCCCTGGATCTGCCAGAGGAACGGCAGCGAGGCCGCCGCCAGGGCAAAGGGGATGGGCAGGCCGATGGTGATGAACATCATCAGCAGGCCCAGAAGGCCGAGGCCGACAGTATACCATTCCATTAGAGGTCTCCCGACGGGGCCGGCGTGCGGATCAGGCGGATCAGGCGCAATGCGGCATAAAGTGAGAACAGCACCAGCGCCGTGGCGCCGGGGGCCCAGAACGCATAGCGGGGCCAGTGCAGGATTTCGGAGGCAACGCCGGAGTTGAACGAGCGGATCGTGGCGCTGACCCCGGCATAGGCAAAGAAGCTGCCGACCCCCAGCATCAGGATGTGATTGATGATATCCAGCAGCCGCCGGGCGCCGGGGCGGAGCAGCTCCGTGATCATCGTGACCTTGGGAAAGGCGTCTTCGCGCAGGGCATAGGCGAGGCCGGCAAAGGCGACCGGGAACAGCAGCAGGGCTGTGGCTTCGGTCACCATCCGGTCGGGTTTTCCCAGGCCGTAGCGCACAAAGACACCGTAGGAGATCCACAGCATCTGAACCAGAACCACAGCGGCGCCCGCTCCGGCCAGCCAGACGACTGCGCGTTCCACGGCCCGGATCAGGCGGTCTAGACCGTCATCCATGACAGGGCTCCTTGTTGGAGGTGTTCAGTTCCCGGCGGCGGGCATCGGCCGCACCGCCGGGCCGGGGGGAGCCTTAGGGCGCGTGGCTGGCCAGCAGCGAACGGATGCTGTCGGCCATTTCCGCGCCGCAGGCTTCGTTCACCGTTTCGTCCCATTTGGGTTTGACGCTGGCGATCAGGGCTTCGCGCTGGTCATCGGAAATGGACACTGCCGCACCGCCGCCCTGCATCACCGCATTGCCGACCTGCTGGTCGACCCAGGCCTCATAGCGCGGCTGCAGCCATTCCTCGGTCTCGGCCGCCGCGGCCGTCAGCGCCGCCTGCTCATCCGCGGTCAGCGCGTCGAACTTGTTCTTGTTCATCATGTACTGGATGTTGCCATAGAACAGGTTGGCGTTGACCATATAGGGCATCACGGTCCACAGCTTCCAGGAGCTGTAGGTAGCAACCCCCATGTTGATGCCGTCCACGACACCGCGTTCGGCTGACTGGAACACTTCCTTGGGCGCCACGAACACCGGCTCGCCGCCCCAGGTCTCGATCATCATGCTGACCAGCGGCCCGATGGAGCGCACCAGCTTGCCGTCCAGGTTGCCGATGTCGCTGATCGGCTCTTCGAACCACCATTCCTGATCGTAGGAATAGTTCGAGTTGAACAGCGGCACCAGACCGGCGTTTGCGGCCTCATCGCGGATCAGCTCAGCATAGGCGGCATCGAGGCCGGTCTGGTCTTCCAGGCTGACCTCGGCCGGATACAGCGACGTGACCGCGTAGCAGGGCAGGCGGTTGTCGGCGTTGATCCAGCTGATGTCGGAGACGCCGCCCTGAACGGAATCGACGCCCTCGGACCAGCCGTGCAGCGTGGCCGAAGGGAACACCTCAACCTTGACGGAGCCGCCGGTTTTTTCCGCGACGAGGTCCGCGAAATGGGTGAAGCCCTGATAGCGGATGTCGGATTCGTTCACATAGGTGCTGAGGCGCAGCGTGGTCTCGGCGGAGGCCGCGCCTGCGGCCAGGGCAGCCGCCAGGGCAACTGCGGATGTTGTCGTTCTGATCATTCGTTCCTCCCTTGAAACTCGGGCTTCATGGCGGCTCTCAAGGACGCCGGACCCGTGGCTCCCCCTTTTGGTGATTTTGGCCTGAGGCCCGGGATGCCTGTAGGGGAGGCTAGGTGCTGCCGTGCGGGGTTGGCCAACTCAAAAAAAACATTAAACTATTCGAAAAGCGCATAGATGTTTGTTTCCAGTATCTTGCTGCTGGGCTGGAGGGGCAATTGGATATCAACTGGCTGCGGGACTTTACCTGCCTAGCGCGGACGCTGAATTTCACCCGCGCCGCGGAAGAGCGGAATATCACCCAGTCGGCCTTCAGCCGGCGGATCAAGTCGCTGGAGATCTGGATGGGGGTGCCGCTGATAAAACGCTCCAGCTACCCGGTTCAGCTGTCCGAGGCGGGCCAGCAGTTCCTGCCGGTAGCGCTGGAGCTGATTGCGAACCTCACCGACATCCGTCAGACCCTTCGGGCGCAGGAGCAGGGCAGCACCGCGTTTCAGCGCGTCGCGGTGCTGCATACGATCTCGGTCAACTACCTGTCGCTGCGTATTGCCGAACTGGAGGACAGCATTCCGAACCTGCGGGTGCGGATCTATTCCGACAACCTGCGCACCTGCTGCCAGCTGCTCTCGGAAGGCACCTGCGATTTCCTGCTGTATTACCGGCACAAGGACGTCCAGCCGGTCTTCGATGAGGCGCAATTCGCGCGCAAGGACATCGGCACCGAGCTGATGCTGCCGGTGGCAGAGGCCGCCGCGGCCAGGGCCGGAGGGTGGGATCTGGACCGGGGCGGGCGCGGGCCGTTTCCCTATCTCGGTTATGATCCAAGCAGTTTCCTGGGATCGGTGGTTGACCAGACCATCGGCAGCCGCACGCCTCCGTTGTCGCTGCGCTATATGGATGCGCTGACCGAAGCCATCAAACGCCGGATGCTGTCCGGCAGCGGCATCGCCTGGCTGCCCGAAAGCGTGGTGGCGGCGGAACTGGCTGCAGGCCGTGTGGTTCAGGTTGGCGGCCCTGTCTGGCAGGCACAGCTGACCCTGTCGCTGTTCTGCTCGCTTGAACGCCTGGACAAGACCGGGCTGCAGGTTTGGGATGCGTTATGACAGGCCAGGGCAATCCGCCGAATCGCCCAGCAGGCGCCAGACCGCTTCCTGCTGACGGCTGCCGCGCCCGGCGAGGCGGATCATCACCACGTTCAGCTCTTCCGCGGGCAGGCCGGGCACCTGCTGCAGGCGGGCGGCGTCAAGATGCGGCTTGACCAGGCTCAGCGGCAGCCAGGCAACGCCGATCCCGTCCAGCGCATATTCGCAAGCCGCCAGCGTCAGCGCGGTTTCGGCCTTGGGCAGCAGCACGGTGCCGTCCGGCAGCCGGGGGTGAATTGCCTGGCTTGCCACCCGGCCAAGAAATACATCGGACGGGTAGGTGATCGCGGGGATTTCGGTTTGCTCCATCGCGGCCATAAGGGCGGGCGCGGCAACCGGCACCAGATGGTCGGTGCCCAATGCCCGGGTGCCGAAGGCCTCGGGCAGCGCAAGGTTTCCGCCGCCGGTCCAGTCATAGGCGACGGCGAAGTCGGCATCGCCAGACAGCAGCTGCATCAGGCAGGCATCGCGGTTGCCGGAGCGCACCCGCACCGGCTGGTCCTGCGCGGCGGTTAGCAGTTTCACGATCCAGGGGGATATGGTTGCCGTGATCGCGTGCTGGCAGGCAAAGGCAACGCCGCGGCCGCCGCTCTCGGCTGAGACCTTCAGGTCGTGCTCCAGGCGGCGCAGGCGGGCGCTGAGCTCGCGCAGTTCGGGCTCCATCGCCATGACGCCGGGCAGGATTGTCACCGGCTTGCGGGAGCGGTCGAACAGTTGGGCGCCAAGGCGGGTTTCGATGCCGCGCACCCGCCGGGTGAAGGCGGGCTGGGTCAGCAGGCGCTGCTCTGCCGCGCGTGCCAAGGAGCCGGTGTCAATCACCGCAAGTATGTCGTCGATCCAGTCCAGCTGCATGGCGGCAGATTAGGTGGAAAATGCCATAACATGCAAGATCGGCAATTTTAGCTGCGGATTTTGCATTAGTTTACTGTGTTGAGGCTGGGTAACTTGCAGAAAATCCACATTAGGAGAGTCCCATGCACCTTGCCCGCTTCCCCCGCCGTTTCATCGCGCATCTGCCCACGCCGCTTGAGCGGCTCGACCGCCTGAGCAAGGAGCTGGGCGGGCCCGAGATCTGGATCAAGCGGGACGATTGCACCGGGCTGTCCACCGGCGGCAATAAAACCCGCAAGCTGGAGTTCCTGATGGCAGAGGCGGAGCTGCAGGGAGCCGATATGGTGATGACCCAGGGTGCCACCCAATCGAACCATGCCCGCCAGACTGCGGCCTTTGCGGCCAAGCTGGGCCTCGATTGCCATATCCTGCTGGAGGACCGCACCGGCTCGAATAACGCGAATTACAACAACAACGGCAACGTGCTGCTGGACCACCTGCATGGCGCCACCACCGAAAAACGTTCGGGTGGTCTGGACATGAATGCGGAAATGGAGGCCATGGCCGAGAAATTCCGCGCCGATGGCAGAAAGGTCTATACGATCCCCGGCGGCGGCTCCAACGCCACGGGCGCACTGGGCTATGTGAACTGCGCCTTTGAGATCCTGCAGCAGGCCAATGCCGGCGGGCTGAAGATCGACCATATCGTTCATGCCACCGGCTCTGCCGGAACCCAGGCGGGGCTGATCACCGGCCTGAAGGCGATGAACGCGCAGATCCCGCTGCTGGGTATCGGTGTCCGGGCACCGAAGCCGAAACAGGAAGAAAACGTCTATAACCTGGCCTGCGCCGCGGCGGAGAAGCTGGGCTGCGGCGGCATCGTGCAGCGCGAAGATGTGGTGGCCAACACGGATTATGTCGGCGAGGGTTATGGCATCCCGACCGAAGGCGGTCTGGAGGCGATCCGGATGTTTGCCGAGCTGGAGGCGATCCTGCTGGATCCGGTCTATTCCGCCAAGGGGGCGGCCGGCTTCATCGATCTGATCCGCAAGGGGCATTTCAAGAAAGGTGAGCGGGTGGTATTCCTGCATACCGGCGGCGCGGCGGCGCTGTTCGGATATGATGCCGCCTTTGACCATAAGGCCCGCTGGACATCCTGATCCGCGTTCTTCTGTGCGGCCTGCCCTCTTAGGGCCGCACATTCTCTGTAGAATGCCATGCCTGGCCCATGACCGGGGCCAGTGCGTGCATTTGCACTTCCGATTGAGGAGAGGCCAATGATTTCGGCGATCAAACCGCGCTGGGACAGCCACTTTGGCGGCATACTGCTCGTCTGCGTGATCGCCGCCGCCGCAACCTTTCTGTCAGAACACTATGGCGCGCCTGCCATGCTGTTTGCGCTGCTGATCGGGATGGCCTTCCATTTCCTGAACAGCGACCCGGCGTTTTCACCCGGTCTGGACTTTTCCGCAAAGACCCTGCTGCGCGTTGGTGTTGCTCTGCTGGGGCTGAGACTGAGCATCGGCGACGTGGAGAGCGTGGGGCTGGGCGCTGTCGCCGCGGTGGCCGGTTTCGTCATTGCCACCCTCGCCTGGGGGGCGGCCCTGTCCTTCCTGTTCGGCCGCCGCCTTGCCTTCGGCCTTCTCGCAGGTGGAGCCGTGGCGATATGCGGGGCCTCCGCCGCGCTGGCCATTGCCTCCGTTCTGCCGCCGCGCAGCGGCCGCGAGCAGGACACCCTCTTTGTCGTGATCGGCGTTACCGCCCTTTCGACCATCGCCATGATTGTCTATCCGGTCCTCTTTGCGGCCGTCGGAATGAGCGACCTGGAAAGCGGTTTCCTGATTGGCGCCACCATTCACGATGTCGCCCAGGTGGTCGGGGCTGGCTATTCCATCAGCGAAGAGGCCGGGGTCATTGCCACCTTTGTGAAAATGGTCAGGGTGGCTTTGCTGCCCGTGGTGATGCTTCTTGTCATGGCCAGCTTCCGCGGCGCACAAGCGCAAAAACTGTCGCTGCCGTGGTTCCTTGTTCTGTTCATTGTCCTGGCGGTTCTTGCAAACACCGTTTCAGTGCCGCAGGCAATTACCGAAGCGGCAGGCGCCCTGTCGCGCTGGTGCCTGGTTATCGCCATCTCGGCACTTGGCGTGAAGACCAGCCTCTCCACGATCCTCAAGGTGAAACCCAGCTACGGAATTATCCTTCTGGCCGAGACGCTGTTTCTTCTAGCCCTGGCGGTCGCTTTTGTCATGGGCTTGGGTTTGTAAGCGTGGGTGGTCGAGGGCTAGCGGAAAGCTTCTAAACCCGAACGACCGCTGCAACGACACGCGCTGCATCGCAACGATGGACGCGCTATGTGCGAGAACAGATGCTGCGTCAGCAATTGTCAAATTTCCAATGTCAGTTTTGTCCGGCGACCTGTGAATTCGGGTGAGTGATCTCGCTGCGGCGCGCATGAGTGACCGCTCTTCCTGCTGCTTGGCGGCATCAAATTTCTTGCTCACGCGGCGATTTTTCTGCTGCGAGCACGCGCAGCGAGAAAATCCAAGGTACAGGTTGGGCTCCGAGCTGACCTGCGGCGACAGGGTTGCAGCGAAACTTCACCAGGACGCTTCTACCAGACGGCACCAGGCAGCCCAAATACGACATTCATGCAGGTCGCGGCGAAGGCACTGCTGCGAGCGCGAAAGGTCTCCCGAAAGCGGACCTTCAAGTCTGCTCAGCTGGCCCTGGGAACGCCGTGCCTTGCTTCAAGATCAGCGAAGCGCAGTTAGTGACCTTTGCAAAGTCGGCGGTTTTGGTGCCATGACGAGCGATCAATGCCACAGCCGCACGAGGAAGAGCTGACCTTCGCCGCGAGTGCAGCCGCCAACCATCATCGAATGGAAGGGGTGCGGACTTTGCTGCCGTTCGTTGCTTCCAGCTGAATGGCCGGTTATCACAAACTAAGAATTCCAAATGGTTCGCGCCAACAGCAGGGTTTGAGTAATGCGAAAAGCGTTCAAGATCGTTCTAGGCGTAGTTCTAGCCCTTCCCGTTATCGGCTTTATTGTGTTCAAAGCTACCGAAGTCAGACATTTGAAGGGTTTCCTGCCGCCTGCTTACGGACATGTCGAGCTAGAGGACAAAACCACACTAGTTGCCGGATTTGGCCCTGGGGGGCATGACGCTGTTTTGGCCTTTTTTCACCTTTCCGAAGAGGTCGCCTCATTGATGGCCGTTGAAGGAAAAGTCTGGCTACAAGACGCGGAGTCTTCGGTTGAATTACGACGATCTGTACAGGCAGGTGAATGGAATTCGACACCGTTGACCGGGGAAGTTTATGCTTGGGCGAATGCCGCGAACTGCGCTTCAGGAATGAGTGACTGGTGGCTCGCATCACATACGGGTCATTCGTGCCCCGGAATTGCTGCGTACCTCAGGGGTTATGGCTTTCTTGATAAGCTAAGCTCCTCCAAGACGAAGCTAGTTGATGAAGTTTTACAGGCTAAAGGGGCGTTCATTTCCAGACGTCAAGTAGGCTACCTCATAGTCGCTCCGGAACGAAATCTAGTGATCTTTGCACACGCAGGATGAACCATAGCGGACGCACGAACACTCCGCAGCATCCGTTTCAATGGGCTCACTTCCGACTTGCGGCGATGCGGCAGCAGGGTTGCAGCGAAACTTCACCAAGACGCTTCTGCCAGGCAGCCCAAAGCGGCCGTGGATAAGTGGTGCCGAACCGAAGATGCTGCTGGTGCGAAATTCCATGGTCAATTTCCCGGAAGCGGACCCTTGGCAGGGCCAAGCTGCCTCACGAGATGCTGCGGGGTTGCACAGGGGGCAGGGGAGCGCAGGAAGCGGGCTTTGCAGAGGTTAGTGCAGGGCTTAGGCGCAAAGTTGGCTATTCTGCTCGACCAGAGTGTTTTTCCAAATCCAACAATTCGATTGTAGACTTATCAGTGGTACGATAGCACAATTGATCTCACCTACAGGAACCCAAGCCAATTTCATCTGACGTGCTACAGCAGATCGCCCCATCCGAAATTGTCGCGACCTTGCGAGACAGTCTTTTGGTCCTTACTGAAGATTTGTTTGTGGAATATGCCAACGATCACTTCTTTGAGACCTTTGAGGTCGCAAGAGAGGAGACCTTTGGTACAGCGATTGCCGAGCTTGGGAACGGCCAGTGGAATATCCCGTCGTTGATTCACGCGCTTGGTGGAATTCTAGACCATGGCCAAACCGTCCACGATATCGAGGTTGACCATGTGTTCGAGAATATCGGTCGCCGGGTTATGCTGCTAAACGCACGGAAGACGGTGCGTCCGGGAAATGGCTCCCGGCGCATATTGCTTGTGATCGAAGATGTGACTGTCAAGAGTGATACTGCGGCAGAGCTCGAACGCGAGAGGCTGCTGTCGACCGGCATCGTCGACACCATAAGTGAGCCTTTGCTTGTGCTTGACGAGCGTCTTGGAGTGATCACTGCGAGCAGAGCTTTTTACACCAAGTTTCAAGTCACTGAACAGGCAACGCTCGGGCGCCGTCTGGATGATCTTGGCAATGGGCAGTGGGCCATACCTGAACTCCTAGAACTTTTAACGCATGTTATTCCTGAAAGCTCCGTCATCAATGACTACGAAATGTGTCAGGACTTTCCGAGCATTGGCCGCCGCACGGTCCTTCTTAATGCGCGTAAAATCTACCGCGCAGGGAACCATACATACATGCTATTGCTGACGATCCAGGATATCACGGAGAGGCGACAGCTAGAGGCAGAGCGGCAGCAGGCGCTTGAGAATGCAAATCGCCTACTCGAAGAGTTGAACCACCGTGTCATGAACAGCTTGGCGATGATTGGCGGTATCATCTCAATGGAGGCGCGCAATGTGAGTGATGTGGATGCAAAAGCTGCATTTTCACGGATGCGCGCGCGCCTGGACGCCGTGGGCCGACTGTATAAAACCTTGTCCCGCTCTGGCGCCGTGGACCATGTTGATACGCGACAGTATCTGACCGCTCTCGCTGAGGACCTTGTGACGTCCTCGGGGCAAATTGATTATCCAAATCTGGAAATAGATATCGATCAGGCGCCTATTTCCACGCGGATCGCTGTGCCGCTAGGTCTGATTGTGAATGAGTTGATCACCAATAGCCTGAAGTATGCTTTCGATGAGAAGGGTGACGGTCGGCTTCGTGTCACTATGAAGATCGACGGTAGCGAAAGTCGTCTTATGATCTCCGACAACGGGAGCGGGATTGACCCGGCCGCGCGTGTTGATTCCGGCCTAGGGCAGAAACTGACCGCTGCATTCACGACTGAACTCAACGGTAAGATCGCAACTTCAAGTGATGAAACCGGAACCCGGCATACGTTGATCTTTCCGACGAGCACGTTCCAATCATCGGTGTGATCACGGCCCTCGTCGTGATGTGCCAGACCAAGCTGCCGCTCATACTGAAAGGAAAAAGGACAGTTCGCCTCGTGTGGAGCGAGTGTCCTCTGTTGCGGATCTATCTTGTCTAAATGTCCGCTTCTCTAATTGGGCGTTTGGGTCAGACGCGAAGGATCCCGCCAGACTTCCCGAGAGCGGACCGTCAGGCTAGCTCAGCTGGCCAGGACGATGCTGCACCCCGCTCGAAGGTTAGAGATGCGCAGAAAGCGACCTTTGCAAAGTCTCGGGGGCTGGCAGTCGGGCGGCGATCCCACGCTGCATGAGCAATGGCAGGAACAAACCTTCGCCGCACGTGCTGTCA
>NZ_JAYMVP010000031.1:0-1234 GCF_048056915.1 Phaeobacter sp. JH20_02
TGGACAGGTTCTGGCGTAAATTAAGCTACTCTTTGCACCTGCTGATCGGGGTTGGTTATTTCATTTCGCTGCCAGTAGATCACAGCGGGTGGTTTGCCGCCAAGGGCGGAATGTGGGCGTTTGTGATTGTAGAATTCGATCCACTTCCTGACGCCTGCCTTAGCATCTGATCCGGTTTCCCATGCATGCAGGTAGACGCATTCATACTTTAGCGACCGCCACAGCCGCTCGACAAAGATGTTGTCGAGGAACCGGCCCTTGCCATCCATCGAGATACGCACACTGGATCGACGCAGTCGGTCGGTCCAGACAAAGGACGTGAACTGGCTGCCCTGGTCGGTGTTCATAATCTCTGGTGGGCCGAACTTGTGGATGGCCTCATTCAAGGCATCAACGCAAAACTCGGCTTCCAATGTGTTCGAGATACGCCACGCCAGCACCTTGCGCGTGTGCCAGTCCATGATGGCAACCAGATACAGGAAGCCGCGTCGCATCGGTAAATATGTGATGTCAGCGCACCAAACCTGATTGGGCCGATCCACACGCAGCCCGCGCAACAGGTAGGGGTAGATCTTATGCCCCTTCGCAGCTTTGCTCGTGTTTGGCTTTTGGTAGATCGGCATGAGGCCCATCAGCCGCATCAGGCGTCTGATCCGCTTCTCATTGACGAGGTGGTCGTCATTGCGCAGGCGCCATGTCATCTGGCGCACACCATAGAACGGCGTTTCCAGGAACTGCTTATCGATCAGGCGCATCAGATCAAGGTTCATTTGGCTCTCGCCTTTCGGCTCGTAGTAAAACGACGACCGTGAGATCGACAGCAACGCGCATTGCTTGCCAACCGAAAGACCTGGCAGGTTTGGCTCAATCATCTTGCGCCTCACTTGCCGGTCCAGGGTTTGAGCTTTCTGGCCAAAAAATCGTTGGCGACGGCCAGCTCCCCGATTTTGGCATGGAGGTCTTTGACCTGCTCTTCGTCGACCTCCGGTGCTTTTCGACCTCCGCGCTCAAATACGCCAGACGCACCTTCAAGCAGCGCACGCTTCCATTGGTGGATCATGGTGGGATGCACACCAAACCGACTGGCCAATTCGCTGACCGTCTCCTCGCCCTTCAGCGCCTCTAACGCAACCTTGGCCTTAAACTCGGGGTGATGTTGCTTCCGTTTCGACATTCCTGATCTCCTTCGTGTTGAAGATCAGCAGACAACAAATTCCAGCTTACGTCAGTGTCC
>NZ_JAYMVP010000032.1:0-221697 GCF_048056915.1 Phaeobacter sp. JH20_02
TTATGGCTGGCGGTTTTTCGGGTCTGGCGCGTGGTGTATGAAACCGGTCGGCAGCCGACAATCGACATATCGCGCCTGGAGTGTGGCTCCCTATGGGGGCCTTGTTTTATTCACTGTCGGGGATATGGTGCCCAGGAGAGGACTCGAACCTCCACGTCCATACGGACACTAGCACCTGAAGCTAGCGCGTCTACCAATTCCGCCACCTGGGCAGGTGTCGTGAGGGGCGTATAAGCAGAAGCGACGGGGCCGTCAAACGGAAAATTCACCGCTGCGATATGTTCTGTTCTGACGATGGTATTCACAGAATACAGCTACCTGTGCAGAGCTGCTGAGTCGTCATGATCTGCGCTCTCCGATCTGATTTGAAATCACCGATACGATCCGCTGGCGTCGCCAAAGCATCATAGCAAGGAAGATCAAATCGGGCGTTAAGCAGCCATAACTTGCAGCGTTGCACCTATTGCCTCGACTTTGGTCGATTTGCGCCTTGTTCCAAAGGGCGCGGGGCGGTAAATCGAAGCAGCAGCTAAGGTAGGAGCCAAAAGATGTCCAAACTGGTCACGATCTATGGCGGGTCCGGTTTTGTCGGCCGTTACATTGCGCGCCGCATGGCCAAGGAAGGTTGGCGTGTGCGGGTGGCCGTGCGTCGGCCGAACGAAGCCATGTATGTCAAACCCTACGGTGTCCCGGGGCAGGTAGAGCCTGTGTTGTGCAATATTCGCGACGATGCGTCTGTTGCGGCGGTGATGCAGGGGGCAGATGCAGTGGTGAACTGCGTTGGCATCCTGAACGAACTGGGCAAGAACACCTTTGATGCGGTTCAGACCGATGGCGCTGGTCGAATTGCGCGAATCGCTGCTGCACAGGGCGTCGGAGCCATGGTGCATGTCTCGGCCATCGGTGCCGATGAAGACAGCGACAGCGATTATGCCCAGTCCAAGGCGGCCGGGGAGCGGGCTGTTCTGGAGCATATGCCCGAGGCCGTGATTTTGCGGCCGTCGATCATCTTCGGGGCTGAGGATCAGTTCTTCAACCGTTTTGCCGCGATGGCACGCCTGTCGCCGGTGCTGCCGATTGCCCATGCCGACACAGAATTCCAGCCGGTGTACGTCGACGATGTTGCCAAGGCTGCCGTCGCCGCGGTTGTCGGGAAGGCAAAGCCTGGCGTGTATGAGCTTGGCGGCCCCGAGGTGAAGAGCTTCGGCGCACTGATGCAGCAGATGCTCGATGTGATTGACCGTCGGCGCCTTGTGCTGTCGCTGCCGGGCCCGATTGCGAAGCTGGTCGCGCTTGGCTTTGATATTCTGCAGTTCGTCAGCTTTCAGCTGTTCGAGAACAAGATGCTGACCCGTGACCAGCTGAAGAACCTCGAGAACGACAATGTGGTTGCCGAGGGCGCAAACGGGTTCGAGGCGCTGGGCATCCACCCGGTTTCATTGGCGTCTGTGCTGCCGGACTACCTGTGGAAGTTCCGCCCGGCTGGTCAGTACAGTGAGTTGATGGATTCAGCCCGCAACCTGCGCAACGACCTCTGAATTCGCTTAGAGGTCAAGGTTGGCTAAGATTTGAAAGGCGCGGGTTTGACCCGCGCTTTTTTGGTTCTGATGGCCGGATCCGGTCGATCAGGCCTGATAGGCGATCATCAGGAGAATCGCGCCCAGAACGACGCGATAGATCACATAGGGTGTGAAGCTGACCGAGCGCAGCATGCGCATCATCAGCGACAGGGCAGCAAGGGCGGCCAGCATTGAGAGCGCCGCAGCGATAGCTGCATCGCGAATGAGGGCCGGATTTGCCTCGACGGCGACTTCGGCACCCAGCAAAACACCAGAGGCCACGATTGTTGGGATCGACATCAGCATTGACAGCCGTGCTGCATCGATCCGGGCGTAGCCCAGCTGGCGGGCGCCCGTAATAGTGATGCCCGAACGGGAAGTGCCGGGGATTAGCGCCAGCATTTGCCACAGCCCCATGATCAGCGCATCTCGTGGCCCCCAGTTCGCGCTTTCCTTGTCGGTTGGGCCAAACCGATCTGCCACATAGAGTACCAAGCCAAAACCAAGCATCGTCCAGCCGATGACTTTCATCGACCTGAGTGCGTCACTCCATCCGCTGAAATGCAGAAAGGCGCCAAACAGGATTGTAGGGATGGTCGCGATGATCAGCCCCATCGCCAGCCGTGCCCCGGGTGTATCGAGGCGTCCTATGAGGGCGCGCGGCAGACCGATCAGCCCCACCCGCACCTCTTTCCAGAAGAACAGGACCACGGCGACCAGTGTTCCGACGTGAACGGCGACGTCGATAACCTGCCCCTGATCGTCGAGCCCGGTCAGTCCCGGCAAAAGGATCAGGTGCCCGGATGAAGAGACGGGCAGGAATTCCGTGATGCCCTGAATCAGGGCGATAAGGATCAGCTGAAAAAGCGGCATGATATAGGTCCGATTGGGGTTCCGCAGGGATGGCAAAGAACGGTCTGGGTGTAAATCCGTTGATTTCATTGGCGGGATTGCGTTAATGGTCCGTATCGGACCTAAAATGTCTGTACATTTCTGCTGGAGAAGGTATCAGGACATAACTGCTGACATATTAGGTCAGCAAAGTTGACTTTTAATTCGCTCCGCTCCGATGGATCATTTATCGCAGCCAGCCCAACATGGAGTCCGCCCCGTGGCCAAGCAACCGATGCTCAAATTCGTGCAGATCGACCGCGACATGCCCAGCAAACGGGCCGCAGAAGATCGCCGGGAAGATTTCGACGAAATCTACGCAGAATTCGCGGCCGCCAAGGCCGAGGAACAGGCCAGCCGTTGCAGTCAATGCGGTGTACCTTATTGCCAGTCGCATTGCCCCCTGCACAACAACATTCCCGATTGGCTCCGCCTGACTGCCACGGGCCGCTTGCACGAGGCCTATGAGATCAGCCAGGCGACCAATACCTTCCCCGAAATCTGTGGTCGTATCTGTCCGCAGGATCGCCTCTGCGAAGGCAATTGCGTCATTGAGCAGTCCGGCCACGGTACTGTCACCATCGGTGCCGTCGAGAAATACATTACCGATACCGCCTGGGACAAAGGTTGGGTGCAGCCCATCGCCCCGGCGCAGGAACGTGGCGAATCCGTGGGGATCATCGGGGCGGGTCCGGGCGGCCTCGCCGCAGCCGACATGCTGCGTCGCGCAGGCGTGAAGGTCACCATCTACGACCGCTATGATCGTGCCGGTGGCCTGCTGACCTATGGTATCCCGGGTTTCAAGCTGGAAAAGGACGTCGTGATGCGCCGCAACCAACTGCTTGCGGATGGCGGTGTTGAATTCGTGATGAATTGCAACGTGGGTCAGGACATCTCCTTTGACGATATCCGCGCCAAACATGATGCGGTGATTATCGCCACCGGCGTTTACAAATCCCGTGATCTGGAAATGCCGGGGTCAGGTTCTGGTGGCATCGTAAAGGCGATCGACTTCCTGACCGTGTCCAACAAAGCGTCGAATTTCGGCGACAGCATCGAGGAATTCGACAACGGCACCCTGAACGCCAAAGGTAAGCGTGTCGTTGTCATCGGCGGGGGCGATACGGCTATGGACTGCGTGCGGACCTCGATCCGTCAGGGTGCAACGTCGGTCAAATGTCTCTACCGCCGTGACCGTGCCAATATGCCCGGTTCGCAGCGCGAAACCCAGAACGCCGAGGAAGAAGGCGTGGTCTTTGAATGGCTGTCCGCGCCCAAGGGTTTCACCGATGAGGGCGGCAAGGTTGCTGGCGTGATGGTACAGAAGATGCGTCTCGGCCAGCCTGACGCCTCGGGCCGCCAGGCTCCCGAGGTCATCGAGGGCGCCGATTACATCGAGCCTGCCGAGCTGGTGATCAAGGCGCTTGGCTTTGAGCCGGAAGATCTGCCGACGCTCTGGGATCAGCCGGAACTGCCGGTCACCCGCTGGGGCACCGTAAAGGCTGCATTCCAGACCGGCGCGACCGATCTCGATGGCGTCTATGCCGTTGGTGACATCGTGCGCGGCGCGTCGCTGGTGGTCTGGGCCATCAAGGACGGGCGCGATTGCGCTGAGGCGATCCTCGACCGTTTCAACACCGCCGCCAGCAGCCTGGCCGCCGAGTAAACAGATTTCTACCGGGCAGGTGCCGCCCTTAGGGGGCCGCCCACCGGAACGGGAGCATGACATGACAAAATATGATGCAGAATGGGTTCGCGCCGAAGAGGCAAAGCGTCAATGGATGGCCGAGAACGGTCTTTATGCCGAGGAGGAAGAGCATTCCTCCTGCGGTGTTGGCCTTGTTGTCTCGGTCAACGGCAAGCGCAGCCGCAAGGTGGTTGAGGCCGGCATCAATGCGCTGAAAGCGATCTGGCACCGAGGTGCAGTTGATGCGGACGGCATGACCGGCGATGGCGCCGGTATCCACGTTCAGATTCCGGCACCGTTCTTCTATGATCAGGTGCGCCGCACCGGCCACGAGCCGCGCGAAGATCAACTGATGGCGGTAGGCCAGGTCTTCCTGCCACGCACGGACTTTGGCGCTCAGGAACGCTGCCGGACCATCGTGGAAAGCGAAGTTCTGCGGATGGGCTACTACATCTACGGCTGGCGCCATGTGCCGGTGGATGTCACCTGCCTCGGCGAGAAGGCCAACGCCACCCGCCCTGAGATTGAGCAGATCCTGATCTCCAACTCAAAGGGTGTGGACGAGGAAACATTCGAGCGCGAGCTCTATGTTATTCGCCGCCGCATCGAAAAAGCCGCTGCCGCTGCGCAGGTCGGCCAGCTCTATATCGCGTCGCTGTCCTGCCGCTCGATCATCTACAAGGGCATGATGCTGGCCGAGCAGGTTGCCGTGTTCTACCCCGACCTGATGGACGAACGGTTTGAAAGCGCCTTTGCAATCTATCATCAGCGCTATTCCACCAACACGTTCCCGCAGTGGTGGCTGGCCCAGCCCTTCCGCATGCTCGCCCATAACGGCGAGATCAACACGCTGAAAGGCAACATGAACTGGATGAAGAGCCACGAGATCCGTATGGCCTCTTCGACCTTTGGTGACTATGCCGAGGATATCAAACCCATCGTCGCCAGCGGGTCCTCCGACTCCGCGGCACTGGACTCGGTGTTTGAAGTTCTGGTCCGCGCCGGTCGTTCGGCGCCGATGGCAAAGACCATGCTGGTTCCCGAAAGCTGGTCCAAGCAAGCGGTGGAGCTGCCGCAGGCCTGGCGCGATATGTATTCCTATTGCAACTCCGTGATGGAGCCCTGGGATGGCCCGGCCGCGCTGGCGATGACCGATGGCCGCTGGGTTTGCGCCGGTCTGGACCGCAACGG
This sequence comes from Phaeobacter sp. JH20_02, assembly GCF_048056915.1. Classification (NCBI taxonomy): domain Bacteria; kingdom Pseudomonadati; phylum Pseudomonadota; class Alphaproteobacteria; order Rhodobacterales; family Roseobacteraceae; genus Phaeobacter; species Phaeobacter sp. JH20_02. The sequence goes on from NZ_JAYMVP010000032.1 coordinate 5,329, forward strand.
CCTGCGCCCGATGCGCTACGTGGTCACCGGCGATGGTCTGGTGATCGCAGGCTCCGAGGCGGGCATGGTTCCGATTGACGAGGCCACCGTGGTTGAAAAGGGTGCGCTTGGTCCGGGTCAGATGCTGGCTGTCGACATGAAGAAGGGCAAGCTGTTCCACGACACCGCGATCAAGAACAAACTGGCCTCCGCGCTGCCGTTTGGCGATTGGGTGAAGAAGATCAACGATCTGGACAGCACCCTGGCCACCGTTACCGAAAAGCCGTTGTTCAGCGGGGACGCACTGCGCCGCCGCCAGATTGCCGCTGGCTATACCATTGAGGAACTGGAACAGATTCTTGCGCCGATGGCCGAGGACGGCAAGGAAACTCTGGCCTCAATGGGGGATGATACGCCGTCGGCAGTGCTGTCGAAAATGTACCGCCCGCTGAGCCATTTCTTCCGCCAGAACTTCTCTCAGGTGACCAACCCGCCGATCGACAGCCTGCGCGAATACCGTGTGATGTCGTTGAAGACCCGGTTTGGTAACCTCAAGAACGTGCTTGATGAAGACAGCTCCCAGACCGAGATCATCGTGCTGGAAAGCCCCTTTATCGGCAATTCCCAATGGGATGAGCTGGTCAAGAACCTGAACGCGCCGCTGGCTGAAATCGACTGTAGCTTTGCCCCCGGCCAGGGGTCTCTCAATGCGGCGCTGGCCCGTGTCCGCGCCGAAGCGGAGGAGGCTGTCAGCTCCGGGGCCGGTCACATTGTCCTGACCGATCAGCATTCGGGCGAGGGCCGCGTGGCGATGCCGATGATCCTGGCGACCTCCGCCGTGCATTCGCATCTGACCCGCAAGGGCCTGCGGACCTTCTGTTCGCTGAATGTGCGCTCTGCCGAATGTATCGACCCGCATTACTTTGCGGTGCTGATCGGCTGTGGTGCCACCGTTGTAAACGCCTATCTGGCCGAGGATTCGCTGGCTGACCGTATTGAGCGTGGCCTGCTGGATGGCAGTCTGACCGAGAATGTCGCCCGTTACCGTGAAGCCATCGACCAGGGTCTTTTGAAGATCATGGCGAAAATGGGCATCTCGGTGATCTCCTCCTATCGTGGTGGTCTCAACTTCGAGGCGGTTGGCCTCAGCCGTGCGATGTGTGCGGAATATTTCCCCGGTATGGTTTCCCGGATTTCTGGTATCGGTGTCACCGGCATTCAGACCAAGCTGGAAGAAATCCACGCCAAGGCATGGTCGGGCGGTCAGGATGTCCTGCCCATCGGTGGCTTCTACAAGGCGCGCAAATCCGGCGAAACCCACGCCTGGGAAGCGACCTCGATGCATATGATGCAGATGGCCTGCAACCGGGCCTCGTTTGAGCTGTGGAAGCAATATTCGGCAAAGATGCAGTCGAACCCGCCGATTCACCTCCGCGATCTGCTGGACATCAAGCCTCTGGGCAAGCCGGTGCCGATTGAAGAGGTCGAGAGCATCACTTCGATCCGCAAGCGCTTTGTCACGCCGGGGATGAGCTTGGGCGCGCTGTCGCCTGAGGCGCATAAGACTCTGAACGTCGCAATGAACCGCATCGGTGCCAAGTCCGACTCCGGCGAGGGCGGCGAAGATCCCGCACATTTCGTGCCGGAGCCGAACGGCGACAACCCGTCGGCAAAGATCAAGCAGGTGGCGTCGGGCCGCTTTGGTGTGACCGCTGAATATCTGAACCAGTGCGAAGAGCTGGAAATCAAGGTGGCCCAGGGCGCCAAGCCCGGCGAGGGCGGCCAGCTGCCGGGGATGAAGGTCACCGACCTGATTGCCCGCCTGCGCCACTCGACCAAAGGTGTGACCCTGATTTCGCCGCCGCCGCACCACGATATCTACTCGATCGAGGATCTGGCGCAGCTGATCTACGACCTGAAGCAGATCAACCCGCGCTGCAAGGTGACGGTGAAACTGGTGGCGTCCTCGGGCGTTGGCACCATCGCGGCCGGCGTGGCCAAGGCAAAGGCCGACATCATCCTGATTTCCGGCCACAATGGTGGCACCGGGGCCTCGCCTGCGACCTCGATCAAATATGCTGGCCTCCCGTGGGAGATGGGCCTGACCGAGGCGCATCAGGTGCTGAGCATGAACAACCTGCGTGACCGGGTGACGCTGCGCACCGATGGCGGTCTGCGCACCGGCCGCGACATCGTCATGGCGGCCATGCTGGGCGCCGAGGAATATGGTATCGGCACCGCTGCGCTGATCGCCATGGGCTGCATCATGGTGCGCCAGTGCCAGTCCAACACCTGCCCGGTGGGCGTGTGTACTCAGGATGAGGCCCTGCGCGGCAAGTTCACCGGCAATGCCGACAAGGTGGTAAACCTCATCACCTTCTATGCGCAGGAAGTACGGGAAATTCTGGCTTCCATTGGCGCGCGGTCGCTGGAGGATGTCATTGGCCGTGCCGATCTTCTGGCGCAGGTGTCGCGTGGCTCTGCCCATCTGGACGACCTCGACCTGAACCCGCTTCTGATCACGGTCGATGGCTCTGCCAATATCGTCTACAACCGCGATAAGGAGCGCAACCCGGTGCCGGATACGCTGGATGCGGAGATCGTACGCGATGCCGCCCGCTTCCTGCAGGACGGTGAGAAGATGCAGCTGTCCTATGCGGTGCAGAACACCCACCGGACCGTGGGCACCCGCACCTCCAGCCATATCGTCCGCAACTTCGGTATGCGCAACACGCTGCAGTCAGACCACCTGACGGTGAAGCTGCAAGGCTCCGCCGGGCAGTCGCTCGGTGCCTTTGCGGCCCCCGGTCTGAAGCTTGAGGTCTCCGGGGATGCCAATGACTATGTGGGCAAGGGTCTCTCCGGTGGAACCATCGTGGTGCGCCCGCCGATGGCATCGCCGCTGAACGCCAGCGAAAACACCATCGTCGGCAATACCGTTCTCTATGGTGCGACGGCTGGCTATCTCTTCGCAGCGGGTCGTGCCGGCGAGCGGTTCGCGGTTCGTAACTCAGGGGCGAGCGTGGTTGTCGAGGGCTGCGGTGCCTGCGGCTGTGAATACATGACCGGCGGGATCGCGGTGATCCTGGGCAAGATCGGCGCCAACTTCGGCGCGGGTATGACCGGTGGTATGGCCTACATCTACGATCCCGAAGGCAAGGCAGAAACCCTGATGAACATGGAGTCACTGGTGACCTGTCCGGTGACCGTGGCGCATTGGGAAGATCAGCTGAAAGGTCTGATCGAGCGCCATCTGGAGGAAACCGGCAGCCGCAAGGCCGCTGAGATCCTGCAGCATTGGGAAAATGAGAAGGGCAATTTCCTGCAAATCTGCCCGAAGGAAATGCTGAACAAACTGCCCCAGCCTTTGGCGATCGAGGCAGCAGCCGTTCCGGCGGAATAGGCCCCGCCACTTCCTCTGCATGTGCCTTGGATGGGCTCCGGTCGCTGCTGCGGTCGGGGCCTTTTCACCTCAGGGCGCTTGCTCTGGGCAATCTCTTGCGGGCCAAGGGATTTCGCGGTTGGAGCGGGCCCGTTCTGTGCCGTATAGAGACCCTATGGCGAAGGCAGGAAAATCAACCGGGGCATCCAAGGCTCCCCCCAAGGGCAAAGCCCGCAGCAAGGCAGCAGCCAAGGGTAAACCCCGCGCAAAGCTGTCACCGCGTCGTCTCCTGCGTCGCTGGCTGGGACGGGCTGCGCTGGTCTTTGTTGCGCTGACCCTGCTGCCGATCCTGCTGTTTTCCGTGATCAACCCGCCGATCACCCATACCATCTGGTCTGAATATCGCCGTCTTGGTGATATTGACCGCGAATGGGTTCCCATCGAACATATCGCTCCGGCCTTGGGGCGTTCGGTTGTCGCCGCCGAAGATGCCCGGTTCTGCCAGCATTGGGGCCTTGATGCGGAGGCCATCCGCGCGGCAATCGCCGAAGGCGGCCAGCGTGGAGGGTCGACCATCTCTCAGCAGGTGGTGAAGAATGTCTTTCTGTGGCAGGGGCGCAGCTGGTTCCGCAAGGCGCTGGAAACACTGATGACGCCGATGGTTGAGGCGGTCTGGAGCAAACGGCGCATTCTGGAAGTCTACCTGAATGTCGCTGAAATGGGCGAAGGTGTGTTTGGCGCCGAGGCGGCCGCGCGGCATTATTTCGGTGTCGGTCCGGATGAGCTGAGCCGCAGGCAGGCTGCCCTTCTGGCCACCGTTCTGCCCAATCCCAAAGAGCGTTCGGCAGCAAAACCCACTGCGTTCATGCGCAAGCGGGCGGCGCAGATCATGGATGGGGCGGCCACCATTCGCGCAGATGGCAGGGCGGCCTGTTTCGAGGATTGAAACTTCTGGCGCTTTTAGGCATTGCTGTCTGATCCCAGCCACCCGCAACAGGAGATCCGCTGTCCCATGGCCCGCCTCTATCATGTGCCCCTCTCCCCCTTCTGCCGCAAAGTGCGCCTGTCCCTGGCCGAAAAGCGGATCGAGGTCGAGCTGGTCGAGGAACGCTACTGGGAGCAGGAGGCCGATTTCCTGCGCCGCAATCCGGCGGCGAAGGTTCCGGTGATCCGCCTGGATGGCAAGCTGATGGCCGAAAGTGCCGCGATCTGCGAATACCTTGAGGAAACCCGCCCGGAACCCTCGTTGATGCCCAGCGATCCCGATGGTCGCTACGAGGTGCGCCGCCTGGTCAGCTGGTTCGATGATAAATTTCACCATGAGGTCACCTCAAAGCTGCTCTATGAGCGGGTGAACAAGAAGGTGACCGGGCAGGGCTACCCCGACAGTGGCAACGTCAAGGCGGGTGCGCGGGCGATCAAATATCACCTCGACTATCTGGCCTGGCTGCTGGACCATCGCCGCTGGCTGGCTGGCGATCAAATGACCCTGGCAGATTTCGCCGCCGCCGCGCATCTGTCGTCGTTGGACTATATCTCCGATGTTGATTGGAACCGGTCCGCCGTGGTGAAGGACTGGTACGCAAAGATCAAGTCACGCCCGGCGTTCCGGTCGATCCTTGCCGATCAGATCCCCGGTTTCAGCCCACCGGCCCATTACGCCGATCTGGATTTCTGATAGACACGGGCAGAAGGGGGCTGTCTGCCCCCTCTTGAGTCCCTTGGACTCAATTCACCCCCGAGGATATTTCTAGCCAGATGATAGCAACACACGGCATCAAGGACAGGTTGGTGAAACAGGCCCTTGCCGAGGGGTTTGTGGCCTGTCGGATCTGTCGTCCCTGGGATGTGCCGCAGGTGCCCGCTCGGCTTCAGGCGTTTCTTGAAGCGGGATATCACGGTCAGATGGGCTGGATGGAGGAACGCAGCCACTGGCGCGGCGATCCAGCCCAGCTCTGGCCTGAGGCGCGCTCTGTGATCATGCTGGCTGAAAGCTACACGCCAGAGGTGGATCCGATGGCCGTTGTGGGGCAGGCAGAGCGCGGCGCGATTTCCGTCTATGCGCGCAACAAGGATTATCATGATCTTGTGAAGAAGCGCTTGAAACGGCTGGCACGCTGGCTGATCGCGGAAGCCGAGCGGGCGGATGAGCCTGCCGAGGTCAAGGTATTTGTCGACACCGCGCCGGTTCCGGAGAAGCCGCTGGGCCAGGCTGCGGGCCTTGGGTGGCAGGGCAAACACACCAATCTGGTCAGCCGGGACTGGGGCAACTGGGCCTTCATAGGCTCTGTTTTCACAACATTGGACCTGCCTGCCGACCCGGCAGAGCGCGACCATTGCGGATCGTGCCGGTCCTGTCTGGCGGCCTGCCCGACAGATGCGTTCCCCGCCCCGTATCAGCTGGATGCGCGGCGTTGCATTTCTTACCTCACCATCGAGCACAAGGGCCCGGTCGATGAGGAGCTGCGCGCCAAGCTGGGCAACCGGATCTACGGCTGTGATGATTGCCTGGCGGCCTGCCCCTGGAACAAATTTGCAGTCGCCGCCAGCGATATGCGCTATGCGGCGCGACCCGAGTTCGAGGCTCCGCAGCTGGCGGAGCTGGCTCGGCTGGACGATGCCGGGTTCCGGGCGTTGTTTTCCGGTTCCCCCATCAAGCGGATCGGGCGAGATCGCTTTGTGCGCAATGTGCTTTATGCCGTCGGTAACTCCGGCCTGTCGGCCCTGCGGCCCGTGGCCGAGGCTCTGGTCGCGGATCCTGACCCGACTGTGGCGGATGCGGCCCGCTGGGCGGTTCAGCGACTGAGGTGACGCAAACAGGATGGATCGTCGCGGCAGCTTCGCTAAACCGATGACCAGGATCAAGATTAAGGCGAACGGAGGACGGGCATGGCGCTTTTGCTTGGGGTGGACACGGGCGGAACCTATACCGACGCGGTATTGATTCGGGATGATCGCGATGTGCTGGCAAAGGCCAAGGCGCTGACGACGCGGCAGGATCTGGCCATCGGAGTTGGGGAAGCCGTCGCTGCCGTACTTGCGCAGGCGCAGGTAGCACCGTCTGAGATCGCGCTTGCAGCTTTGTCCACGACGCTTGCGACCAATGCGCTGGTCGAAGGGCAGGGGGGCCGCGTTGCGCTGATCTATATCGGGTTCGGCGAGGCGGATTTGGATCGTCACGGCCTGCGCGAGGCGCTGAAGGGCGACCCGGCGCTGGTGCTGGAGGGGGGGCACAGCCATTCCGGTAGCGAGGCGGCGCCCTTGGACCGGGAGACACTGCGCGCGTTTCTCCAGCACGAGGCCGCATCGGTCAGCGGTTTTGCAATTGCCGGCCAGTTTGCGACGCGCAATCCAGCGCACGAGCTGGAAGTTGCCCGGATCATCGCCGAAGAAACTGGCGTTCCGGTGACCTGTTCGCACCAGCTGTCGGCGCGGCTCAACGGGCCGAAGCGGGCGTTGACGGCTGTGCTGAACGCGCGGCTCATCGGAATGATCGACCGGTTGATCGGGCGCGCTGAATCCCGCCTGAGCGAGCTCGGCGTGACTGCTCAGATGATGGTTGTGAGGGGTGATGGCGCCTTGATGTCGTCACAGCAGGCCCGCGCCCGTCCAATTGAAACCATCCTGAGCGGACCGGCTGCATCGCTGGTCGGTGCCCGCTGGCTGACCGGCGTCGAGACTGCGCTTGTCAGTGATATCGGCGGCACCACCACCGATGTCGCATTGATCGAGAACGGCAAGCCCAAGATTGATCCGGCCGGCGCCGAGGTTGGCGGCTATCGCACCATGGTTGAGGCCGTGGCCATGCGCACCAGCGGCCTGGGCGGTGACAGTCAGGTGCATCCGATCGCTGCCGGTATGAGTGGCGGTGTGACCCTTGGCCCGCGTCGCGTGCTGCCGATTTCCCTGATCGCCGATATGTCCCCTGAGGTGGTTCATGCAACGCTCGACAGTCAGCTGCGCGCAGTGACTGTTGGCGAATATGACGGGCAGTTTGTTCGCGCGATTCCGGGACAGACACCAGTGGGGTTGAGCGACCGGGAGGCCCGGGTTCTGGACCGGATCGGGACGCAGACACATCCGCTGGGCGCCGTGCTGCACACCCGGATCGAGCAGGGCGCGCTGATGCGGCTGGTGGATCGCGGCCTGGTGCAGATCGCCGGGGTCACCCCGTCCGATGCCAGCCATGTCCTTGGACGGATTAGCAGCTGGGATGGCGATGCAGCGCAGAAGGCGCTGACGCTTTTTGCCCGCCGCCGCGTGGGGTCGGGGGACCGGCTGGCACCGGATGCTGTGACATTGGCACGGATGATCGTAGATCAGATGACGGAACAGACGTCGCTCACCCTGTTAGAGACTGCTATTGCCGAAGATGCTCCGGCCTTTGGAACCTCGCCGGATCAGCTTGCCCGCCATGTTCTGATGCAGCGCGGGCTATCCCGACATCAGGGGCTGGTCGCTCTCAGCGCTGGCCTCAATGTCGATGTCGTCGGGCTTGGAGCCTCGGCGCCCAGCTACTATCCGGCGGTCGGGACCCGGCTTCATTGCCGTATGATCCTGCCGGAACACGCAGGCGTGGCAAATGCCATTGGCGCGGTGGTGGGCCGTATCACCATGCGGCGCAGCGGCACGGTTACCGCACCTGAGGAAGGCCGGTTTCGCGTCCATCTGGAGAATGGCCCGGAGGATTTCACCGGTTCGCAGGAGGCTCTTGAGCGGTTGGAAGCCGAGCTGCGGGCCGAAGCCCGTGCCGCCGCAGAGGCCGCAGGCGCGCAGGATATTTCCATCCAGGTGAACAGGGATATCCGCATCGCCGAAGTCGAGGCGCGGGAGGTTTTTGTCGAGGCCTTTCTGACGGTGGAGGCGAGCGGTCGTCCGCGCATTGCCCACGGCTGACCGGCAGAACATGCGCAAGGCAGCAAAAGGCCCCGCCGATTGGCGGGGCCTTTTATCTAGAATGCCGGATATCGCATGGTGAGCCGATTACTCGGCAGCGGTCTCGTTCCTGCGGGGCAGAACCCAATCCGGGCGCGCAAAGTGGCAGGTGTAGCCGTTTGGCTGCCGTTCCAGGTAATCCTGATGCTCCGGTTCGGCCTCCCAGAAATCGCCAACGGGTTCGACCTCGGTCACCACCTTGCCGGGCCAGAGACCTGACGCATCGACATCCGCAATGGTGTCTTCGGCAATTTCTTTCTGGCGGTCGTCAACATAGTAGATCGCAGAGCGGTAGCTCATGCCCAGATCATTGCCCTGCTGATTGACCGTGGTTGGATCATGGATCTGAAAGAAGAACTCCAGCAGCGTGCGATAGCTGGTCTGGCTCGGGTCAAAAATCACCTCGATCGCCTCGGCATGGGTGCCGTGGTTCTTATAGGTCGCATTGGGCACATCGCCGCCGGAATATCCAACCCGGGTGCTGATGATACCGGGGCGCTTGCGGATCAGGTCCTGCATGCCCCAGAAACACCCACCGGCCAAGACGGCGCGTTCTGTTGTGCTGCTCATCTAATATCCTCCACTTGATCGATATAGTCGCCGTAGCCTTCCGCCTGCATATCGTCCAGATGGACGAACCGCAGGGAGGCCGAATTGATGCAATAGCGCAGACCGCCGCGATCTGCCGGGCCGTCCGGGAACACATGGCCCAGATGGCTGTCTCCATGGGTCGAGCGGACTTCGGTGCGGATCATCCCCAGGCTCCGGTCTTCCAGCTCCTGAACATGGGCGGTTTCGATGGGTTTGGTAAAGCTGGGCCAGCCGCAGCCGGACTCATATTTGTCTGACGAGGCAAACAATGGCTCACCGGAGACGATATCCACATAGATCCCCGGCTCCTTGTTGCCCAGCAGCTTGCCGGTGCCGGGGCGTTCGGTGCCGGATTGCTGGGTGACGTAATATTCTTCTTCCGAGAGGGCCGCAATGGCGTCCGGGTCTTTGGAATAACTGCGCATCATGTCCTCCGATCTTGGCTGTTCAGCTGTAAATGGTGTCCTTCGGGGCAAAAGCAAAGCTGTATTTCATCCGCTCGCGTTTGTGTGTGACGAAAGAGGCAGGGCACGTGTCACCCTCAGGGGCGCTGCTGCGCCGATTGCCGCGCCAGCTGGACCGCCAGAATGCCAAAGGTGACGATACCGACGCCGATCAGGTCCAGCAGCCCCAACTTTTCGCCCAGCAGCAGACTGGCAACAGCCACACCGAAGACTGGGTTGAGAAAATGGAAGGTGGCGGCCCGCACGGCACCGATCCTGTTCAGCAGCAGAACCCAGATGAAGGTCGCCGTCAGCCCCGGCACCAGGGTGGTGTAGAGAAAGGCCAGCGCCAGCGGCCAGCTGGGGTTCAGCCGGAAGGTTTCCACCATCGGTGCAACTGCGAACAGCACGGCAGAGCCGACCAGCATCTGCAACCCCACCACCATCATGAAGTTGCCACCCGAGGTTGCCCCCCGCAGCGCCAGGGTGGCCAGCGTCAGGGCCAGAACACCGATCCCGCAGAGCGTGACGCCAAAGAGGTCGACACCCGCGCTGATGCGGGTTCCCATGATCAGGGCAACCCCCACCACCCCGGCCAGCAGCCCGGCAACACCCAGCCGGGGCAGCCGCTCACCATAGGCCAGCCAGAGCGCGATGGCGACCAGCATCGGCATGGTCGATGCGATGATCGCGGCCAGCGAGGCTTCGATGGTTTCCATGGCGACGAAGTTGAGGCCCAGATAGAGCGCGTTCTGGCAGATGCCAAAGACGATGGTGGCGCGCAGCTGGCCGCGTGTCAGACGCCAGCTCTGGCCCATGTAGCGGGCAACAGCGACACCGATCAGGCCGGAAATAAGAAAGCGGAAGGCAAGCGAGTATAGCGGCGAAGCATCGGCGACGATGATCCGCGCCGAAGTAAAGGCAGACGACCACATGAAGGCAAAGGCCAGCCCCATCGCCAAAGCGCGCAGATCCATCGACATATCCCCCTGCCGGTCCGGTGCCGCAGCCCGTTCGGGTGTGGTCGCGATATGTTTAGCAAGGCAAGCATTCGCTGGGAACCGAATTCGGCTGGCCGGTCGGGGATCTTGACTTTTTCGGGAGCTGCGCTGTTCAGGCACAAAAAAGGGCCGCCCGAAAGGCGACCCGAAACACGGTCAACCGTGCCTTGACCCTTAGCCGTTCACGCTGTCTTTCAGCGCTTTGGCGATGGTCATCTTGACCACTTTGTCGGCCTCTTTGGTGAATTTCTCACCGGTGGCCGGGTTGCGCACTTCGCGCTCGGGGCGCTCGCGGCAGTAGATCTTGCCAACGCCGGGCAGAGTCACGGCACCACCGCCGGAAACTTCGCGGGTGATCAGCGCGCAAACGGCGTCAAGCGCAGCGCCTGCCGCTTTTTTGTCGCTGTCCATCTCTTCAGCCAGTGCGGCAACAAGCTGGGTCTTGGTCATCGGTTTGGACATTCTTAGGTCTCCTTGTCACTGCCCGAGTTATGGGGCCTCATCGCGTAACTCTAGCGTTATGTTGTGGCCGAACACAACGAGTAGTGTTGTCAAAAACCCCATAAAATAGGGGTTTTTGAAGAATTAGCGGGAAAATCACCCTCAGAGAAAGGCTGTTTCGTCAAAGGAACGCAGTTTTCGGCTGTGCAAACGTTCCAATGGCATGCCACGCAACTGCTCCATCGCCTTTATCCCGATCTGCAAATGGCGGGCAACCTGGGTGTGATAAAACTCAGATGCCATCCCCGGTAGCTTCAGTTCGCCATGCAGCGGCTTGTCCGACACACAGAGCAGCGTTCCATAGGGCACCCGGAAACGATAGCCATTGGCGGCGATGGTGGCGCTTTCCATATCCAGCGCGATGGCACGGGATTGCGACAGTCTCTGCACGGGGCCGGATTGATCGCGCAGTTCCCAATTGCGGTTGTCGATGGTGGCAACGGTGCCGGTCCGCATGATCCGCTTCAGGTCGTAGCCTTCAAGCTCCGTCACCTCGGCCACCGCATCCTCAAGCGCGACCTGGATTTCCGCCAATGCCGGAATCGGGGTCCAGATCGGCAGATCGTCGTCCAGAACGTGATCCTCGCGCAGATAGCCGTGCCCCAGCACAAAATCGCCCAGCGTCTGAGTGTTGCGCAGCCCGGCACAGTGACCGACCATCAGCCAGGCGTGCGGGCGCAATACCGCGATATGGTCGGTGGCGGTCTTGGCGTTCGACGGGCCGACGCCGATATTGACCAGCGTGATGCCCGAGCCGTCCTGCCGTTTCAGGTGATAGGTCGGCATCTGCGGCAGCTTCGCAATCGGCGGGATCTCCGCGTCCGCGCTGGTGATTTCATGATCGCCGGTGCTGACAAAGCTGCTGTAGCCAGAGTCCGGATCCGCCAGCTGCGCACGGGCGTAGGCTTCGAATTCGGCGACATAGAACTGGTAGTTGGTGAACAGCACGTGATTTTGAAAATGCTGCGGGTCGGTTGCCGTGTAATGCGACAGCCGGGCCAGCGAATAATCAATGCGCTGCGCGGTAAAGAGCGACAGCGGACCAATATTGTCCGGCGACTGATAGGTGCCGTTTACAATGTCGTCATTGGTGGTCGCCAGGTCCGGCACGTCGAAGACATCGCGCAGCGTGAAACCGGCAGCGCCTTCCTGTGGGACCGTCAGGCTGGGATCGGCCGCCACGGCAAAATGCACCGGGATTGGCGTATCTGAGACAGCGATGGTCACCGGCTGTCCGTGGTTGCGGATCAGCAGGCCGATTTGCTGGGTCAGGTAATGCCGGAACAGATCCGGGCGGGTCACCGTGGTTGCATAGGTGCCGGGGGCCGACACATGCCCATAGCTCAGTCGGCTGTCGACCTGTGCAAAAGACGACGTGGTAAAGCGGATCTCGGGGTAGAATGCGCGGATACGCGGGGTGGTCCCGGTGCTGCCGACGGAGGGACCATCGGTCAGGATGCGCGAAAACTCGGCGCATAGAAACTGTGTCGCCTCACGGTACAGCTGCTCCAACCGGGCAACGGCCGCCGCGGCATCTGTAAACTCTTCTGCTGCCGGAAGCTGCGGGATCTTAACTGTTGTCATGATTATGCTCGATCACTGAAAAACGGGGGCACTCTGCCATCGGATGACGGGGTGGCTCTGGAATGGACACGGGGGCCGGCCGACACGCGCCGGGGGTCAGGACGGCCCGGCGCTTGCGATGACTGGTATCTTCTCGAAGCTGCGCACATCCACCAGTCCCAGATCGGAAATTCGCAATTCGGGGATCACCACCAGCGCCAGCAGGGAATGCTGCATATAGGCGTTGTTGAGCTTGCAGCCGCAGGTCTCCATCGCCTCGACCATCTTCTGCGCCTTGGCGGCAACCTCCGTCGCGGGGCTGTCGGACATCAGCCCGGCGATGGGCAGCTCAACCAGAGCCAGCTCCTGTCCTTCGCGGAAGATGGTGATGCCGCCGCCCACCTCGGCCAGACGATTGGCCGCCAGCGCCATCTGCGCGCGGTCAGTGCCGACCACGATCATATGGTGGCTGTCATGCGCCACGGTGGAGGCCATCGCCATCTTGCCGCTGTAGCCAAAGCCGGAGACAAAGGCGTTGGTGACGCCACCCGTCGCCCGGTGGCGTTCCACCAATGCAATCTGGCAGATGTCGCCCGCCTCGGCCAATGTGGCCTCGACCAGCCCGTCCTGCACCGGCAGCTCTGCCTGTAGCGCTTTGGTCGGGGCCTGGTTCTCAACCACACCGATGACATTGGCGGTGATCACATTTGCGCCCTCAGGCGCGGCGATCTCAAAATCCTGAGCACCCAGCTGATGGCCCAGATGCACCGTGCCACGCGCGGTTTCGGGCCAGTCCAGATGCGGGCAATCCACGGTGATCTCGCCATCCTTGGCTACGATCTCGCCACGGGCAATCACCAGCTCGATCGGCAGGGTCTTCAGATCGGAGGTCAGGATCACATCCGCGCGCCGACCCGGGGTGATAGAGCCGATGTCACGCTCCAGCCCGAAATGCGTCGCGGTGTTGATCGTAGCCATCTGCAAGGCAATCAAAGGGTCACAGCCGCAGTCAATCGCGTGGCGCACCACCCGGTTCATATGGCCGTCATTGACCAGCGTGCCGGAGTGGCAATCGTCGGTGCAGAGAATGAAATTGCGCGGATCCAGTCCCTTTTCGGTGATCGCGGTGATCTGCGCCTCAACGTCATACCAGGCCGAGCCGAGCCGCACCATCGCGCGCATCCCCTGTCGCATCCGGGCAATCGCGTCCGCCTCGCAGGTGCCTTCGTGGTCATCCGCCGGACCGCCAGCCACATAGGCTGCGAAATCCGGCCCCAGATCAGGCGAGGCATAGTGCCCGCCAACGGTCTTGCCCGCGCGCTGGGTTGCGGCGATCTCTGCCAGCATCTTGGGATCGCCCGCTGCCACACCGGGAAAATTCATCATCTCGCCCAGCCCGATGATGCCCGGCCAGCTCATCGCCTCGGCCACATCCTCGGGCGAAATCTCATATCCGGTGGTTTCCAGCCCGGGCGCTGAGGGCGCGCAGCTCGGCATCTGGGTAAAGATATTGACCGGCTGCATCAGCGCCTCGTCATGCATCAGGCGCACGCCCTCCAGACCCAGCACATTGGCGATCTCATGCGGGTCGGTGAACATCGAGGTGGTACCATGTGGGATCACCGCACGGGCGAATTCTGCGGGGGTCAGCATCCCGCTTTCGATATGCATATGCGCATCACAGAGGCCGGGGATCATATAGCGCCCATTGGCCTCGATCACCTCGGTGTCGGGGCCGGTGCAATAGCTGGCATCGGGGCCGACATAGGCGATGCGCCCGGCCACGATGGCGATGTCATGATCGGGCAGTTGTTCGCGGGTGTGAACATTGACCCAGACCCCCTGGCGGATCACCGTGTCCGCAGGGCGGCGACCTGCCGCAACTTCAATCAATTGGGGGGCTACATCGGGCCAGCTTGGGAATGCGATATCTGTCATGGCCCAATTGTTCTGATAACCCGCGCAAGCGCAAGACCCCTTGCGCGCTAGCGCAAACAATAGCTGCTTTTTGCAAATCAAGAAAACCACCAGCCTGCGTTGCGGCTGCTATCTCCGGGTGCGGCGCAGGTCTCTTGGCGTTGTGGCAAAGACGCTGCGAAAGGCGCGGGTCAACGCGCTGGGGTTCTCATAGCCGCAGCGCAGGGCGATCTCCGAGATGCTGAAATCCGTCTCTAACACAAGCCGTCTTGCCTGTTTCAATCGCAGATGCCGATATAGCGTCTGCGGCGTTGTGCCCAATTCACCCTGCGTGCGACGTGCCAGATCCCGCAGGCTCCGCCCAACCCGTCGCGCGACTTCGCCCAGCGGGAGCGGGGTTTCCAGATTGGCCTCCATCACCGCAATTGCACGCCCGACAGAGGCGCTGCGCACGGGTCTGGATGTCCCGGTCCCCCCTGGCTCGCCGCTCAGGAACAGGGTGGCAACATCCAGTCGCAGGGCCTGCCCGTGCTGTCGCGCGATCATGTCGAGGATCCCGTCAAAGGCCGCCATCGCGCCTGAGCATGTCAGCCGGTCCCGGTCCCACAGAAACCGGTGCATCTCGGCCTGAACGGTCGGAAACGCCTCGGCAAAGGCGTCGATCTCCGCGCTGTGGATGGTGGCGCGGTAGCCATCCAGAAGCCCGGCCTCAGCCAGCAGCCAGGCACCGGTATCGAATCCCGCCAATACGCCATAGCGCCGCTGCGCCGCCCGCAACCCGCGCGATGTGGCTTCGGTTGCATGGCGCAGATAGCGGTAGCTCGGCATGGCGATCAGCATATCGCCCTCAGCTTTGCTCAGCGGCGCCTGCGCGCTGACCTCCATCGCCGCCGATGACATCGCGGTATTGCCATCAAGCGTCACGAACCGCCAAGAGTACAGCGGTCGGCCTGCAAACGTGTTGGCGGCCCGCAGCGGCTCCACCGTATTGGCAAGGCAATGGCCAGAGAACTGATCGAACAGCAATAGGTCGATCTGCTGCGTTGCAGCGTGTGGTTTCTTCCAGTTTGGCACGAAAATGTCCGATGCTGCACGATACTGACCGTATCCAGCCCTAGGCTCAGGTCAACGTCAACAGGGATCCCATCACGGGGGAGCAAGACATGCAATTTGGTCTGTCTGAAGAGCAGGCGATGATCGTGGAAACCACGCGCGCCTTTGTCACCAGGGAGCTCTATCCTCACGAGCTGGAGATCGAACGCAGTGGCCATCTGCCGATGGAACGGGTCCGCGACATCCAGGCCAAGGCGATAGAGGCCGGGCTATACGCCGCCAACATGCCCGAAGAGGTGGGGGGTGCCGGCCTCGATACACTGACCTGGCTGCTCTATGAAAAGGAGCTGGGCCGCGCCAATTACGCCCTGCACTGGACCTGCGTCGCACGCCCCTCGAATATCCTTCTGGCCGGCACGCCGGAGCAGAAAGAGAGATACCTCTACCCCTGCATTCGCGGTGAAAAATGGGACTGTCTTGCGATGACCGAACCGGGGGCTGGCTCTGACCTGCGCGGTATGACCGCGACAGCGCGCCCGGACGGCGATGACTTCGTTCTGAACGGGACCAAGCATTTCATCAGCCACGCGGATATCGCGGATTTTGCCATCGTTTTCATGGCCACGGGGGAAGACGACACAGCGCGCGGCCCGAAAAAGCGGATCACCGCCTTTTTCGTCGACAAGGGCACGCCGGGGTTCACTGTCCGTGACGGCTATCGCAACGTAAGCCACCGGGGCTATACCAATGCGGTGCTGGAGTTTGACGACTGTCGCCTGCCAAAAACCGCAGTGCTGGGCGAGGTCGACAAGGGTTTTGATCTTGCCAACACCTGGCTTGGCGCCACCCGTCTTCAGGTGGCTGCGACCTGTCTGGGCCGGGCTGAGCGCGCCTTTGATCACGCGGTGTCCTACGCCGCAGAGCGTCGCCAGTTCGGCCAGCAGATTGGCAAGTTTCAGGGCATTTCCTTCAAACTTGCGGATATGGCAACAGAGCTGAAGGCCGCCAACCTGCTGACCTGGGAAGCCGCTTGGAAATTCGACCAGGGCAGTGTGACCGAGGCCGACATGTCGATGGCCAAGCTGAAGGCAACAGAAATGCTGGCGATGGTCGCGGATGAGGCGATCCAGATCCATGGCGGTATGGGGCTGATGGATGAACTGCCACTGGAGCGCATCTGGCGGGATGCTCGGGTGGAGCGCATCTGGGAAGGCACCAGCGAAATCCAGCGTCACATTATCAGCCGGGAGCTGTTGCGTCCGCATGGTGGTTGAAAGCATGGCGGCGAACGGTCTCAGGCTCTACCCGGACGCGTCGGGCGGGCGGGTCAGATTTCGCCTTCGGCGAGGATATTTAAGGCCAGAAGATGCAGAAAGGATCAAGCCCCCGGAAGGGCGCTGCCGCAACCGGGGGCCATCTCCTGGCGCGGTCATCGGCGTCCCCGCCTGTACCGCCTGTCGAGGCTCGTCGATTCTGGTTAATGAAACCCTACCCATCTTCTGGCTCCAAATATCCTCGCCGAAGGCATCGGGGCCTCTGTTCAGGCGGGAGCCGTGGCAATGATACATGACTTCAGCACTTTGTTTCGGCCCTCTTCCATCGCGGTGATCGGTGGCGGTGCCTGGTGTCGTCAGGTGATCGAGCAATTGCAGAAGATCGGGTTTTCCGGCCAGATCTGGCCGGTGCATCCGAAGGCTGCGGAGGTCTGCGGCTTGTCGGCGTTTGCATCGGTGGATGATCTGCCCGCCGCGCCCGATGCCAGCTTTATCGGCGTCAACAGACACGCCACCGTCGAAGCGGTGGCGGCGCTCTCTCGCCGGGGGGCTGGGGGGGCGGTCTGTTTTGCCTCCGGTTTTCGCGAGGCCCAGAGGGAGGCCGGTGATGGGGCCGACCTGCAGAACCATCTTTTGCAAGCGGCGGGAGAGATGCCCATCCTCGGCCCTAACTGCTATGGGTTCATCAACTATCTGGATCAGGTGTTGCTATGGCCGGATCAGCACGGTGGCGTGCCGGTGGAGCGCGGCGTGGCAATCCTCACCCAGAGCTCCAATATCGCGATCAATCTGACCATGCAGGCGCGTGGGCTGCCGATTGCTTATGTGGTTACCGTTGGCAATCAGGCGCAAAGCGATATCGCACAGATCGCGCGCGGCCTGCTGGAGGATCCGCGCGTAACCGCCATTGGCCTGCATATCGAAGGTGTCCGCGACCTGCGTGCCTTTGAATCGCTGGCGCATCAGGCGGCCGCCTGTGGAAAACCGATCGTGGCGCTGAAGGTCGGACGCTCGGATCAGGCGCAGGCGGCGACGCTGTCCCATACGGCGTCGCTTGCCGGTCAGGAGGCCGGTGCCGATGCGCTGTTGCGGCGCTGTGGTGTGGCACGGGTGGATGATTTGCCGGTATTTCTGGAAACGCTGAAGGTTCTGCATGTGCTTGGCCCGCGCGCCGGATGCCGGGTTGCGACGATCAGCTGCTCCGGGGGTGAAGCGAGCCTTGCTGCCGATCTCGGGCAGGCGCAGTCTGTGGTCTTTCCGCCGTTGTCCGACGGCCAGCATCAGGCGCTGCGCGCAGCCCTGGGCCCGATGGTCGCGCTGGCCAATCCTCTGGACTACCATACCTATATCTGGCGGGACGTGCCTGCGATGACCCGGGCGTTCAGCGCCATGGTGCATCCTGATCTGGATATGGTGATGCTCATCGTGGATTTCCCACGAGCAGACCGGTGTTCGGCCGAAGACTGGGCCTGCACGGTTGAGGCCGCAATAGCAACGCGGGCGCAAACCGGTGCGCCAATGGCCATGGTCGCCAGTTTGCCGGAACTGATGCCCGAAGAGACCGCGCAGCGGCTTATGGCGGCGGACGTGGTGCCGCTCTGCGGCCTGCGAGAGGCCATGGGCGCGGCGGCGGCGGCCAGTCGTATCGCGGTGCCATCTGATTTTCCCCTGGCCCTTCCAGGTCCGGTCTCAGGGGATGGCGACGCCAGTTTGATCCCCGAAGGCCTCGCGAAACAGCGTCTTGCGGCGGCCGGTCTGCGGGTTCCCCGAAGCCACAGGCTAAGCCGTGATGCGCTGGCAGAGAGCCTGCATGACATCGTGTCTGGGGTGGGGTTTCCGCTGGTGCTGAAGGGCGAAGGTTTCGCGCATAAGAGCGAGGCCGGGGCAGTGCGGTTGAACCTCCACTCGCCTGAGGCGGTCATGGAGGCGGCGCAGGAGATTGGCGCGGAACAATTGCTGCTGGAGGAGATGATCACCGGGACCGTGGCCGAGCTGCTGGTGGGGGTCATCAGGGATCCCGCCCATGGGTTCGTGCTGACGCTGGGTGCCGGGGGGGTGCTGAGCGAAGTGTTGCAGGACAGCCTGTCGATGTTGCTGCCGGTGCATGAGGACATGCTGGAAGAGGCGCTGGATCAGCTGCGCATTGCCCCGCTGCTTGGCGGGTATCGCGGCGGCCCTGCGGCGGATCGTGCCGCAATTCTGCGCGCGATCCGCGCGGTTGAAGGCTATGTGCTTGCCCATCTGGACAGGCTGGAAGAACTTGAAATCAATCCGCTGATCTGTACGACCAGCGATGCCATAGCAGCGGATGCACTGCTGCGAGAGAGGGAAACCACCGATGACTGAAATCCCCATTCGGACCCGCCGCGATGGCGCCATTCTGGAGGTCACGCTGGACCGTCCAAAGGCCAACGCCATTGATCTGAAAACCAGCGTGGCCATGGGCGAGGTGTTTCGGGATTTTCGCGATGACCCCGACCTGCGCGTGGCAATTGTGACCGGGGGAGGCGAGAAATTCTTCTGCCCCGGCTGGGATCTGAAGGCCGCCGCCGACGGAGATGCGGTGGATGGCGACTATGGTGTCGGCGGCTTTGGGGGCCTGCAGGAGCTGCGCGATATGAACAAGCCGGTGATTGCGGCGGTGAATGGCATCGCCTGTGGCGGTGGTCTGGAATTGGCGCTGTCGGCGGATATGATTCTGGCCGCAGATCACGCGACATTTGCCCTGCCAGAGATCCGGTCGGGCACGGTGGCCGATGCCGCATCAATCAAACTGCCCAAGCGCATTCCCTATCACATTGCCATGGAACTCCTGCTGACCGGACGCTGGTTTGACGCCGAGGAGGCGCACCGCTGGGGGCTGGTGAACGAAATCCTGACTTCAGATCAGCTGATGGATCGGGCCTGGGAGCTGGCGCGGCTGCTCGCCTCCGGCCCGCCATTGGTCTATGCCGCGATCAAGGAGATTGTCCGCGACGCCGAGGATGCGAAGTTTCAGGATGCGATGAACCGGATCACCAAACGCCAGCTGCGCAGCGTTGATATTCTCTATGACAGCGAGGACCAGATGGAGGGCGCGCGCGCCTTTGCTGAGAAACGCGATCCGGTGTGGAAGGGCAGATAAGGCGCCGATGCGGCAGATGACCCCGCTGTTGTCCTGCGATCAACCTCAGCGCAGCCTAGACCCGATGGGCGCTATTAAGTGTGGGCCCCGGCCCACAGCGAAGGTCAGCATGGCTGTGTCGCATCGGAGCCTGCATAGCCTCGGCGCTGCGCTTTGAGAGAGATGCGCTGCACAATGCAGGCTGCTCCTAGACCTTGGTAAACACCGCAATCAGCGCCTTGTCCGTGCTGTGGGGGCCGGTGGCTTTGGGACCGTAGATGGCCACCTCCGGCAGGGTCAGCCCACGGATCCAGCCGCCCTTCTCAAGACGTTTGAGAGCCGCAGCAAAGCCGCAGCGGGCGGAAAAACGGGCATTGATGGCAAGCGCAAACACCGACCTCGGTCGGGCAAGGCGCAGGATACCCGGCAGAACCTCTGGTCCGACATGGCCGTGGGTGAAGGTTCCAGAGGAGACGACACCGGCATATGTGCCGCGTGGCACCGGGACGCCGGTGGTCAGATCCGCTTCGATGATATCGCGGTAGACATCCTTGCGCAGTGCCTGTGCCAGCATTTCAGGGCTGATATCGGTCGCATCTATCGGAGCAATGCCCTGCCGCTCCAGCGCGACGCCGCAGAGCCCGGTTCCTGCGCCGACATCCAGAACAGGGCCGCGCCCGTCGGCCGCAGCGAACAGGCGGGCCACCTGATCCGGCAGGATGTAATCCGATCCTGCGGCAAAGCTGCTGTCGTAGCTCTCGGCCCAATCGGCATAGAGCTGCCGGGAGTGCTGCGGCGTCTCCAGCCCGTAGGCGGCGGCCAGCGTGATCTGTTTTTGCGCCATGGCCACAGGAAATGCGGTTTTGACGCTTGAATCAAGTCTTGCACCCGCACAGGCTCGCGCGCATCTATGGCACATGACAAAAACGCTTCTCTGTCTTGGCCTTGGCTATTCCGCCCGCGCATTGGTCCCGCAGCTGCTTCGGGCCGGTTGGCGGGTCATAGGCACCACCCGATCCGCCGAGGATGCGGAACCTCTTGCAGGCGTTGAACTGATCACCTGGCCCGGTGCCCCCCTCTCGCTGGATGGGGTGACGCATATCCTGTCGTCCATCGGGCCGACCACTGACGGCGATCCTGTGCTGAACGAACTGGCCGGTGCTCTGGCAGAGGCGGCGCAGGGCGATACCCTGGAATGGGTGGGGTATCTCTCCACCACTGCTGTCTACGGCGACCATGACGGTGCCTGGGTGGATGAGAAGACGCCTGTAACCCCTTCCAGCCAGCGTGGCCGCTGGCGTGCCGCGGCCGAGACAGGCTGGCAGGCCATCCCCGATCTGCCGCTTCATATCTTTCGCCTCGCTGGGATCTACGGCCCCGGACGCGGCCCCTTTGCCAAGCTGATGGCGGGTAAGGCGCGCCGTATCGTGAAACCCGGTCAGGTGTTCTCGCGCATCCATGTGGACGATATCGCACAGGTTATCGCCGCTTCCATCGCACAGCCTGATCCCGATGCGATCTACAACCTCTGTGATGATGATCCGGCCCCTCCACAGGATGTGCTGGGCTTTGCCGCCGAGCTGCTGGGCCTGCCGATCCCTGCCGAAGTCCCCTTCGATGAGGCCGGTATGACCCCGATGGCGCGCAGTTTCTATGGCGAGAACAAGCGCGTCAGAAACCAGCGTATCAAGGATGATCTGGGGGTGGAGCTGCTTTACCCCACCTATCGAGAGGGCCTGCGCGCGGTCCGCGCCGCCGAGGACCTCGAGACCTTCGTCCCGCCGCAGGAAACGACGGGGGTTTAGGCCCGCTTCTCGCCGATCGTTGCCACACCCAGAACCTCCAGCACCTTGGCCTCGATCTGCGGTGCGTTCATCGCCGCCACCTCATACATATCCGCGGGGCTGGCCTGGTCGATGAAGGTGTCGGGCAACACCATGGAACGGAACTTCAGCCCGCTGTCAAAGACGCCTTCCTCGGCCAGAAGCTGCGCCACATGGGAGCCGAAACCGCCCACTGCGCCTTCTTCGATGGTGATCAGCGCCTCGTGATCAGCGGCCAGCTGCAGGATCATGTCGCGGTCCAGCGGCTTGGCAAAACGTGCATCCGCAATTGTCGGGGTGATGCCTCTGGCGGCAAGCGCCTCGGCGGCCTTTTTCACCTCACCCAGCCGGGTGCCAAAGGACAGGATCGCCACGCGTTTGCCCGCCTGGATCATCCGGCCTTTGCCGATCTCCAGCACCTCCGGCACCTCGGGCATATCAACACCTTCGCCCTCACCCCGGGGGTAGCGGAAGGCAATCGGGCCGTCATCATAGGCGGCAGCGGTGGCTGTCATATGGGCAAGCTCGGCCTCATCAGCGGCGGCCATCACCACCATGCCCGGCAGGTTGGCCATATAGGCAATGTCGAAACTGCCCGCATGGGTCGCCCCGTCCGCACCGACCAGACCGGCGCGGTCGATGGCAAAGCGTACGGGCAGGCGCTGGATCGCCACGTCATGCACCACCTGATCATAACCGCGCTGCAAAAACGTGGAATACATCGCACAGAACGGCTTCATCCCGCCGGCGGCCAGCGCGGCGGCAAAGGTCACGCCGTGCTGCTCGGCTATGCCGACGTCAAAGCAGCGCGAAGGGTAGCGTTCGGCCATCAGGCTCAATCCGGTGCCATCGGGCATCGCCGCCGTGACGGCGCAGATCTTGTCATCCTCAGCCGCCAGCCGCACCAGCTCCTTGCCAAAGACCGAGGTATAGGAGGGCGCGTTGGAGGGCGCTTTCTTCTGTTCGCCGGTCACCATGTCGAATTTTGCGGTGGCGTGGCCCTTGTCGCGGGCGCGTTCCGCCGGGGCATAACCTTTGCCCTTCTTCGTCAGCACATGGATCAGGATCGGACCGGTGGCGCGCGCCTTCACGGTGCGCAGGACCGGCAACAGCTGGTCCATATCGTGACCATCAATCGGCCCAAGGTAAGAAAAGCCCAGGCTTTCAAACAAGGTGCCGCCCACCGCCATGCCTTTCAGCATATCCTTGGCGCGCTTGGCGCCCTCGCGGAAGGGTTCGGGCAGCAGGGATGCGGCCCCCTTTGCCACCGCTTTCAGTTCCTGAAAGGGTTCTTCGGCATATAGGCGCGACAGATAGGACGACAGCGCGCCAACCGGCGGCGCAATCGACATTTCATTGTCGTTCAGAATGACAATCAGCCGCTTGCCCAGATGGCCTGCGTTGTTCATCGCCTCAAACGCCATGCCGGCCGACATCGACCCATCGCCGATGACGGCAATTGCATCGCCGCTGCCTTCGGGAATGACACCGCCCAGATCCCGTGCCACGGCAAAACCAAGCGCGGCGCTGATCGAGGTGGAGCTATGGGCCGCGCCAAAGGGATCAAAGGGCGATTCCGAACGTTTGGTGAAACCGCTCAGCCCGTCCTTCATCCGCAATGTGCGAATGCGGTCGCGGCGACCAGTCAGGATTTTATGCGGATAGCACTGGTGCGAGACGTCCCAGATGATCTTGTCGCGGGGCGTGTCAAACACCGCATGAAGCGCGGTGGTCAGCTCGACAACACCCAGACCTGCGCCCAGATGGCCACCGGTGACGGAAACGGCGGAAATGGTTTCCTGCCGCAGTTCCTGTGCGACCTGCGTCAGCTGTGCATCGCTCAAGGATTTCAGATCCGCCGGGCGGGTGATCTGATCCAGAAGAGGGGTCTGGGGCCGGTCTGACATGGCAGCTCCTTGAGCGTTTGGCGGGCGTTTGGCTCTGACGAGGCGCGGTCTCTTGCGGCTCAGCTATCGCGCGAGATAACGAAGCGCGCGGTTTCCTTCAAGGTTTCGGCGGCATGACCATAGGGGGTCAGCGCCTCACAGGCCTGTTCCATCAGGGTTCTGGCGCGATCCTTCGCCGCGTCCAGCCCCAGAAGAGACACAAACGTGGCCTTGCCCGCTTCCGCATCCTTGCGCACGGCCTTGCCGACCTTGGCAGCATCGCCTTCCACATCCAAAATGTCATCGGCAATCTGAAAAGCAAGGCCAAGCGCATCGGCATAGCGTCGCAGCGGGCTGTCATCCGCCCCGGCCATGACCGCGCCAGCGGTCGCGGACCAGGCAATCAGGCAGCCGGTCTTGCGGTTCTGCAACTGGGTGATCTGATCCAGATCCAGCGGCCGCGCAGCGGTTTCAGCGGCGATATCCAGCATCTGACCGGAGACCATACCATCCTTGCCGGAGGATTGCGCCAGCCCGCGGATCAGGGGCAGCGCATGGGGTCCGATCTTGGGATCGGCAAGCAGCTCAAACGCAAATGTCTGCAGACTGTCGCCCGCCAGAACCGCCATCGCCTCATCCCATTTCCTGTGAACGGTGGGCTGGCCCCGGCGCAGATCATCGTCATCCATGCAGGGCAGATCGTCATGCACCAGCGAATAGGCGTGAATACATTCGATCGCCAGCGCCGCTTCAAGCGCGGCCTGTTCGGCAACCCCATGCAGGCGCGCGCTTTCCAGAACCAGAAACCCGCGCAGCATCTTGCCGCCGGTGATGGCATAGCGCATGGCCGCATGCAGCGGATCATTGCCGCCCAGCCGGGCCTCCATATGGGCGGTAATCCGGGTCTGGGCTTCTTTCAGCGCCTGGGCAAAGGGCCGGCTCTGCGTGTCTGCGGCGGCGCTCATGACTCAGCCGGCATCCAGCGGCTGGGTCCCGGTCGGCGTGCCCGCGGCATCAAGCGTAATTGCCGCCACCTTTTCCTCGGCCCGCTTCAGCTCGTCCTCGCAGCGCTTCTTCAGCGCGGCACCGCGCTCATAAAGCGCAATGGACGCATCCAGCGCCACATCGCCGCGCTCCAGCTGATCCACCACGGTTTCAAGCGCGCGCATCGCCTGCTCAAAACTCAGCTCGTCAACGGGTGTTTCTGGACTGGTGGTGTCGGTCATCTGGCTGCCTCTATCAATTCTTCCACATGGGCTTTGGCCGCTGCGGCCAGCGCGTTCAGATCATATCCACCTTCCAAAGTCGAGACGATACGCCCCGCGCAGATCTCCGCCGCCAGCGCGCAGAGTTCGCGGCTGAGCCAGCGGAAATCCTCGGTGCTCCAATTGAGTTCGGCCAGCGGATCATCCTGATGCGCGTCAAAGCCGGCGGAGATGACGATCAGCTCCGGCTTGAAGGTCCGCAGCCGCGGAAACACCTGATCGACATAGGTCGACCTCATGTGCACGCCCCCTGATCCGGGTGGCAGCGGCAGGTTCAGGATCTGGCCGTGTGCGCCGTCCTCCTCGGGGCGACCGGATCCCGGCCAGAGCGGCATCTGCTGGCTTGAGATGAACAGCGCCCGCGACTCATCCCACAATAGATCCTGCGTGCCATTGCCGTGATGCACGTCGAAATCCACCACCGCCACACGCGCCAGCCCATGGTGATCCAGCGCATGTTTGGCCGCCAGTGCGGCATTGCCAAAGAAGCAGAACCCCATCGCGTTCTCCGTCTCGGCATGGTGGCCGGGCGGGCGCACCGCGGCAAAGGCGTTCTGAACCTCGCCCGTCAGGACCATATCGACCGCGCGTACAGCTGCCCCCGCCGCGCGAAAGGCGGCATCCAACGATCCGGGCGACAGGAATGTATCGCCATCAATGCGACCAAATCCCTCCTGCGGCAGGCTGCGGCGCAGCTCCTCCAGATAGCTCTTTGGGTGAATGCGCAGGATATCGTCTTCCGCCGCCATCGGCGCGGTGACCCTGTGCAGGTCCAGCCCCGCCAGCGCATGCAGCACATGCTCCAGCCTCGCCACCCGCTCGGGATGGCCGTCGGGCGTCACATGCAGCAGGCAATCTGCGTGGGTTAACAAAGCGGTCGCCATGGCGCGTCCTTTTCTTCTGGCCGGAAATATCCCCGCCGGAGGCATGAAATCGCCGCGCAGCGGCTCCGGAACTCTGGGCCTAATCCGGTGCCAGCATATATCCTGCGCCGCGCACCGTCTGCAGATATTGCGGCTGCTTCGGGTTGGGCTCGATCTTGCGCCGCAGCCGGGTGATCTGCACATCCACGGCGCGTTCCTGCGCCTGACCACGGTCGCGGCCCAGATCCTCGACCAGTTTGGTGCGGCTCACCGGCTCGCCCGGACAGGCGGAGAAGATCTTCATCAGCTGGTTTTCGGTGCCGGTCAGTCGGATCAACTCCTCACCCTGCCACATCTCGCCGCGCTCGATATCATAGCGGATCGGTCCCAGATGCAGCACTTTGGGCGCGGCATCCTGGGCCGTGGGCTCAGGCATCCGCCGCAGGATTGCATTGATCCGCAACAACAGTTCTTTTGGCTCGAACGGTTTGGACAGATAGTCATCCGCGCCAGCTTCCAGCCCCTCGATCCGGTCATCCGTTTCGCCCTTGGCGGTCAGCAGCAGGATCGGGGTGCTCAGGGTTTCGCGCAGCGACCGGGTGAGCGAGACCCCATCCTCGCCCGGCATCATCACATCCAGGACGATCAGGTCGAAATCCAGCCCTGACAATACCCGCCGCGCATGGGCGGCATCGCGGGCGGCGGTGACCAGAAACCCGGCGCGCATCAGGAACTTCTTCAGCAGGCCGCGAATGCGCTCATCATCATCGACAATCAGCAGATGGGAATCGAACCGGGTCATGTGCCACTCTCCCGCAGCTTGGCATAGGCGCGCCGCATGTCGGCGTCCATCATCGCTTCCAGCACGCGCTTGAAGCCCTGCACCGCTTCCGGGCCGGCATCCTTGTAGGCGGTGCGCATCCGGGCGCGCTGCGCATCCGAAAGCTTGGCCTCCAGCGCACGCCCCTTGTCGGTCAGAAACAGATGCCGCTCGCGCTTGTCGGTGACCCCGACCCGGCTTTCCACCAGGCCATCACCGATCAGGGCCCGCAGCACCCGGTTCAGCGACTGTTTGGTCACCCCCAGAATGCTCAGCAGATTATTGACCGTCGTGCCCGGTGCTCGATTGATAAAATGGATCGCCCGGTGATGTGCCCGACCATAGGCCATCTCAGCCAGAATACGATCCGGGTCTGCGGTAAATCCGCGATAGGCAAAGAACATCGCCTCAATGCCCTGCCGCAACTGCTCATCCGTCAGAAACAGCAGGCTTTCGCCGCCAAATCCCTGCCCCGGTCGCCCTTCTGCCATGGGTCTCTCCCCTGTTGTGTTGAGGCCATTTTAAGTCAGCGTTGTTGACATTCCAAGTCTGAAGATGTATCGAATCGCAGGTTTAGCGCAACATTATGTCCGAACCGGTCATATAATGCGCAACTTCTGGAAATTGGGCGAGGCATTAGGAGGTGCGCCATGGCGGGTTATGATGATCGGGACGGTTTGATCTGGATGGACGGGGAAATGGTCGACTGGCGCGATGCCAAGGTCCATATCCTCAGCCACGCGATGCATTATGCCTCCTCCGTCTTCGAGGGTGAGCGCGCCTATAATGGCAAGATCTTCAAGAGTCGCGAGCATTCGGAGCGTCTGGTCGCCAGCGCAGAAGCGCTGGATATGCCGATGCCCTATACCGTGGATCAGATCGAAGCCGCGAAGCAGGAAACCCTGAAAGCCAGCGGATTGCAGGATGCCTATGTGCGGGCCGTTGTCTGGCGCGGCTCGGGCGAAGACATGGGTGTCGCTTCGGCGAAGAACCCGGTGCGCATGGCCATCGCGGTCTGGGGCTGGGGCGCCTATTATGGCGATGCCAAGATGCAGGGCGCCAAACTGGATATCGCGGAATGGAAACGACCAAGCCCGGAAACCATCCCGGTCCACGCCAAGGCGGCAGGTCTCTACATGATCTGCACCATCTCCAAGCACAAGGCCGAGGCCAAGGGCTGCTCGGATGCGTTGTTCATGGATTACCGTGGCTATGTGGCGGAGGCGACCGGCGCCAATATTTTCTTCGTGAAGGATGGCGAAGTGCATACGCCGAAACCTGACTGTTTCCTGAACGGCATCACCCGACAGACCGTAATCGGTATGCTGAAGGATCGCGGTATCACCGTGCACGAGCGCCACATCATGCCGGAGGAACTGGACGGGTTCGAACAGTGCTGGCTGACCGGCACCGCCGCCGAAGTCACCCCGGTTGGCCAGATCGGTCCGCACAGCTTCGAGGTGGGCGAGATGACGCGTGAGATCGCCAAAGCCTATGAGGAGCTGGTGCGCAGCTGACCCTGCGCCCGGAACGCCAGATCGCTGTTAAAATGCAAAAGCGCGGGGAAAACCCCGCGCTTTTTCCGTATCAGCCCCTTTGGGGGCCGTGGGCATGGTGCCGGGATCAGACCAGCTCGGTGGTGACGGTCACATTGCCGCGCACCGCGTTGGAGTAGGGGCAGATCTTGTGGCCTGCCTCGGTCACCGCCTTTGCCTCCTCGGGGGAGAGGCCGGGCAGGGCCACCTTCAGTGCAACGGTGAGACCAAAGCCGCCTTCGTCGCGCGGGCCAATGCCGACCTCGGCGTGGACCGACACGTCATTCGGTACCTTGGCGAGGCTGTCGTCCTGAGTGGTCGCGAATTTCATCGCGCCGATGTAGCAGGCCGCATAGCCGGCAGCGAACAGCTGCTCGGGGTTGCTGCCCTTGCCGCCGCCACCCATTTCCTTGGGCGGATCCAGATCAAAGCTGAGGTCGCTGTCGTGGATGCTGGCTTTGCCATCGCGGCCACCGGTTGCGGTTGCTGCGGCTGTGTAGACGGGAGAAACACTCATGATGGGATCCTTTCCTGTGTCACTGTCGAAGTAAATTACATCGTGTGCGATATAAATGGATCCTCCGGCGCAAAGGTCAAGTCCTTGAAGAAGTATCGTGCACGATTTAAATTGCACCCATGACCGATACGCCAACATCACCCATACCAGATACGCCGGATCTCCTGTGCTTTGCGATTTATTCGGCAAACCACGCGCTGACCCGGCTCTATCGCCCGTTGCTGGCGCCGCTGGGGCTGACCTATCCTCAGTATCTGGTGTTGATCTCGCTTTATCACACCGATGGGCAGACCGTCGGCGCGTTGGGCCAGCAGCTGGACCTGGAAACCAACACGCTGACACCACTGTTGAAGCGGATGGAGGCTGCGGGGCTGCTGGCACGTGTGGCCAACCCCGAGGATGATCGCAGCCGTCTGGTGCAGCTTACAGCGCGGGGGCGGGATCTGGCGGATAACGCAGGCGAGATCACCTCCTGTATCCTGAAGGAACTGGGGGGCGACCTGCAGGATCTGCTGGACCTGCGGGACCGCATCAACGGGTTGCGCGCCCGTCTGGAGGCGGACTAGCCGCCAGCCTCAACCCTTGGGATCGGTAACCGACCGCGCCTTGCCGCGTTCCAAGCCCAGACGGCTCTCGCGCCAGATTACCAGCACATTGCCCGCGATCACCAGCCCGGCACCGATCAGCATCACCAGCGTCGGCAGCTCATTGAACCAGATATAGCCCAGCAGAATGGCAAACAGCATCGAGGAATAATCGTAGGGCGCCAGCATCGACGCCGGGGCAAACCGATACGAGGAGGTGACCAGAATCTGCGCCACCCCGCCAACCAGCCCGGCGCCGATCAGCAGCGCCAGCGTAACGGGGTCAGGCCAGACCCAGCCAAAGGGCAGCGTGCATAGCGACAGGATCGAGGCGGTCAGCGAGAAGTAGAACACGATGGCGGCCGTATGTTCCGTCATCACCATACGGCGGATATGGATCTGTACCAGCCCGCGCGCCACCGTCGCGATCAGGATCAGGATGGCCCCCAGGGTCGCGGTATCGCCCAGATCTCCGCCCCCCAGTCGCGGCCAGAGCATCACCAGAACACCGATCAGACCGATGATCACCGCGCTGATCCGGATCAGCCGGATCCGCTCCCCAAGCAGAAGTGCGGCCAGAATCAGCGTGAAGATCGGCGTTGCATAACCAATCGCGGTGACTTCGGGCAGTGGCAGCATCCCCAGCCCCATGAAGGTCATCCCCATCGCCGTCGTTCCCAGGATGCCACGCAGGAAATGCCCTCCGGGCCGCGATGTTTTCAAACCACGCGGCAGCTGGCCGCGCAGGGTCAGCCAGATCAGGATCACCGGAATGGCAAAAAACGATCGGAAGAACACCGCCTCACCCGCGGGCACCACATCCGATGTCGCCTTGATGATCGCCGACAGCCCGGTGAACAGGGCAATGGCCGCCAGTTTCAGCGCAATGGCACGGCCCGGTTGATGCGATGTTAAGGATGTCACCATGCGCAGACCCTGCGCCTGCGGACCAAAAAGTGCAACGGGTTGATTTTACCACCCGGCTTTGTCCAAGGTCGCGCAGGGTCATGAAACCCAACCGCACCGCCGCAAGGAGCCCCTGAATGTATGACGCAAATCCCCTGATCCACCATCTGCGCGCCGCCTCTCTTGGTCGCGAAGATGCCGTATTCGCCACCCGTCCCGGTGCCGATCTGCTGCGCTATGGGGATCTCTTCGCCGGGGCTGAGCGTATGGCGGCGGCGCTTGTTTCACGTGGAGTCCAGCCGGGGGATCGTGTCGCGGCGCAGGTGGAGAAATCCCTTGCCGCGATTGAGCTGTATCTGGGTACGGTGATGGCTGGGGCGGTGTTTCTGCCGCTTAACCCTGCCTATACCGATGCGGAGGTGGCCTATTTCATCGGTGACGCAACGCCGCGCGTCTTTGTCTGCGATCCGGCGCGGCGTGAGAGTTTGCGCGCGGTCGCGGGCGAGGCAGCCGTGCTGACGCTGGATGGCGAGGGGCAGGGCAGCCTTATGGAGCTGGCAGCGGGGAAGGCCGGGTTCGATCCGGTGGCGCGGACCCCATCGGATCTGGCGGCGATCCTCTACACGTCCGGCACCACGGGCCGGTCAAAGGGGGCGATGCTCAGCCATGAAAACCTCTATTCCAATTCACTGACCCTGCGGGATCACTGGCGCTTCACCGCTGAGGATGTGCTGATTCATGCGCTGCCGATATTCCACACGCATGGGCTGTTCGTGGCGACCAATGTGGCGCTTCTGGCGGGGGCGCAGGTGGTGTTTCTGCCCCGGTTCGATGCCGAGTCCATTCTTGCAGCTTTGCCGACATCGACCGCGCTGATGGGGGTGCCGACCTTCTACACGCGGCTGTTGGCGCAGGCGCAGCTGACCCCGGATCTGGCGGCCAATATGCGCCTGTTCATTTCCGGCTCGGCGCCGCTCCTGGTGGAGACCCACGAACAGTGGGAGGCGCGCACAGGTCATCGCATTCTGGAACGCTATGGGATGACGGAAACCAATATGAGCACCTCAAACCCCTATGATGGCGCACGCATCGCAGGCACTGTCGGCCAACCGCTGCCGGGGGTGGAGGCGCGGGTGATGCTGGAGGGACAGGAGCTGCCGCAGGGCGAGATCGGCGTGCTGGAAGTGCGCGGCCCGAATGTGTTCCAGGGTTACTGGCAGATGCCGGAGAAAACCGCCGAGGAACTGCGCCCGGATGGCTGGTTCATCACCGGCGATCTCGCGAAGATTGACGACAGCGGCTATGTCACCATCGTCGGCCGGGAAAAGGATCTGGTGATCTCCGGTGGCTTCAACGTCTACCCAAAGGAGGTTGAGACCCTGATCGACGATCTGCCGGGGGTGTTGGAAAGTGCGGTGATCGGCGTGCCGCATCCCGATTTCGGCGAGGCCGTGGTGGCGGTGGTGGTTCCGACAGAGGAAGGCACCGATGCTGCGGCCATTCAGGCGGCTTTGTCCGGGCAGCTGGCAAAGTTCAAACAGCCCAAACATGTCGCGCTGATGCAGGAGCTGCCGCGCAACACGATGGGCAAGGTACAGAAGAAAGCGCTGCGCGAGCGCTTTGCCGGGCTTTTCACCTGATTTGGCCGTCACCCCCGTCTCGCGTCTGATCTTGGCGGCGAGACGGAGACAGGATCAGCCGCCGATGTGGCCCTGGTTTTCCCCCACCTGACCGCGATGCAGCAGCAGGTGATCGAGGATCACACAGGCCATCATCGCCTCCGCCACCGGCACCGCACGGATGCCGACGCAGGGGTCATGGCGGCCCTTGGTGATGACTTCGGCGGCGCTGCCATCCTTGCGGATCGACTGGCGCGGCGTCAGGATTGATGACGTGGGTTTCACCGCAAACCGGACGACAACATCCTGCCCGGTGGAAATCCCGCCCAGAATGCCGCCGGAATGGTTCGACGAATAGATCGGCTGACCATCATTGCCGAGAAAGATCTCATCGGCGTTTTCCGAGCCCTTCAGACGCGCGGCGTTCATGCCTTCGCCGATCTCGACGGCTTTGACAGCGTTGATCGACATCATTGCGGCGGCCAGATCGGTGTCCAGCTTGCCATAGATCGGCGCGCCAATGCCTGCGGGTACGCCACGGGCGACAACCTCAATCACCGCGCCAACTGAATCGTGTTCCTTGCGCAGCCCCTGAAGGTAGTCTTCCCAGTCCTGCACTGCCGCGGCATCTGGGATCCAGAAGTCATTCTGGTCGATGGCGTCCCAGTCGAACCGGCTGCGGTCGATCTCCATCTCGCCCATGCGGGTCATGTAGCCTTTGATCTCCAGCCCTGGCACCAGCGATTTGATCGCCTCCCGAGCAACACCGCCAGCGGCCACGCGGGCCGCCGTTTCGCGGGCTGAAGACCGGCCACCGCCGCGATAGTCGCGGTTGCCGTATTTCTGAAAATAGGTGATGTCGGCGTGGCCCGGGCGGAAGGTCTGGGCGATATCGCCATAGTCCTTGGAGCGCTGATCGGTGTTTTCGATCATCAGCTGGATCGGTGTGCCTGTCGATTTGCCCTCGAACACACCGGAGAGGATTTTCACCGCATCGGGTTCGTTGCGCTGGGTCATGTTCTTATTCTGACCGGGGCGGCGTTTGTCGAGCCACTGCTGCAGCATCCCGGCGTCGACCGGGACATTGGGGGGGCAGCCGTCAACCGTCGCACCCAGAGCGGGTCCGTGGCTTTCGCCCCAGGTGGTGACGCGGAACAGATGGCCAAAGCTGTTGATCGACATGGGCGCGGTCTCCTTTGCGAAAGTGCTTAGCGGGGGTGGGCGGCACCCTCAAGGGGTTTCCTGTTTCGCAGCGTGGGGCGGGGGCGCTGCCCCCGCCGCCCACAGGGCGGCTCCCCCGGGATATTTCCGGCCAGAAGATGGGGTGGGTTAACCTTGCAGAAAGGACAGCCAGACTCCCCCAATGTTTCGCGTGCGAAACAATTGGTCAGCCTTGCTGTCATTCTAGTGAGGGGTGCGAGCCCGCTATCGCTTGTCTTTCAGCTGTCCGGCCCCTAGGGTGCGCGCCACCTCGGGGTGCGTCATCGACGCTGAGATCACACCCGTAGAACCTGAACCGGCTAGAACCGGCGGAGGGAAGGTCTGGAATGGCTCCACCCTTGCCCCACGTCGCATTGGAGGCCGCATTGGAGGATGCCATGAAACATCTTGTACTTGCAGCGGGATTGCTGGGCGCAACGGCAGCCTACGCCGAAACGCCTGAACTTATTGTCTACACCTACGACAGCTTTGTCTCTGACTGGGGTCCCGGGCCTGCGGTGGAGAAAGCCTTTGAGGCGACCTGCGGCTGTGACCTGAAACTGGTCGGCGCAGGCGACGGCGCGGCGCTGCTCGCAAGGGTGAAGCTGGAAGGGGCGCGGTCCGATGCGGATGTGGTGCTGGGGCTCGACACCAATCTGACCGCAGCGGCGAAGGCGACCGGTCTTTTTGCCGAGCACAGCATCAGCGCCGATTATGCACTGCCGTTCGAGTGGGAAGACACCACCTTTGCGCCCTATGACTGGGGGTATTTTGCCTTTGTGCATAATGCGGATGCCACTGCACCGAAGAGTTTTACCGAGCTGGCTGAGAGCGATCTGAAGATCGTGATTCAGGATCCGCGTTCCTCCACCCCCGGCCTTGGCCTCTTGATGTGGGTGAAGGCTGCCTATGGCGACAAGGCCCCCGAGGTCTGGGAGGGGCTGGCCGACAATGTGCTGACAGTGACCAAGGGCTGGTCGGAGGCCTATGGGCTGTTCCTGGAGGGCGAGGCGGATATGGTGCTCTCCTATACCACCTCGCCGGCCTATCACCTGATCGCCGAGGATGACGCCAGCAAGGCGGCGGCGGTCTTCGATGAAGGTCACTACATGCAGGTTGAGGTTGCCGGCAAGCTGGCGGCCAGCGACCAGCCGGAACTGGCGGATCAGTTCCTGGCCTTCATGGTCAGCGATGCGTTCCAGTCAATCATTCCGACCACCAACTGGATGTATCCGACGGTGACGCCGACAGCTGGCCTGCCGCAGGGGTTTGAGACCCTCGTTGCGCCGGAGAAATCGCTGTTGCTGGGTGCAGAGGAAGCGGCGGCGCTGCGTGATGCGGCGCTGGAAGAATGGCTGACCGCGCTCAGCCGCTGAGATCCCGCTGGGGTCTGGGCGTCGCGACCCTGGTCGCGACGTTCATCCTTGGGGCCTTGGCCGCTGTTATCCTGCGGGCCGAGGTCGGGCGCGGTCTTGGGGTCGCCGATTGGGCCGCGATCCGCTTTACCATCTGGCAGGCGGTTCTGTCGGCGGTTGTGAGCGTGACGCTGGCGGTGCCGGTGGCGCGCGCGCTGGCGCGGCGACGGTTTCGCGGGCGGCGGCTGCTGATCGCCCTGATGGGGGCGCCGTTCATCCTGCCGGTGATTGTTGCGATCCTTGGCATTCTGGCCGTGTTTGGCCGGTCGGGCTGGCTGAGCGATCTGCTGGCGGTTTTCGGGCTTGGACCGCTGCAGATCTATGGTTTGCACGGCGTTGTGCTGGCTCATGTGTTTTTCAATTTGCCGCTGGCGACACGGCTGATCCTGCAAGGCTGGCAGGAAATCCCGGCGGAGCGCTTTCGCCTTGCGGCGCAGCTCAATGCCGGACCATTGGCAATGTGGCGGCTGCTGGAGGCACCGATGCTGCGGCAGGTGGTGCCCGGTGCGCTGGCGGTGGTCTTTGCGATCTGCCTGTCCAGCTTTGCGGTGGCGCTGACGCTGGGGGGCGGACCACGTGCCACCACCATCGAACTGGCGATTTATCAGGCGTTCCGCTTCGACTTCGATCTGGGGCGGGCGGCGATGCTGTCGGGTGTTCAGCTGCTGCTGACCGGGGCGGCGGCGCTGGTGGCGCTGCGCGTTGCCAGCGGCGAAGGATTCGGAGCCGGGCTGGACCGGCCCGTGCGGCGCTGGGATGGCGAGGGGCGCTGGGCGCGGGGGCTGGATGCGATCTATCTGTCGGGGGCGGCGCTGTTCCTGGTGTTGCCGCTGAGCGCCATCGTCATCGCGGGGCTGCCGGGGCTTCTGTCGATGGGGGAGTCGGTCTGGATGGCGGCTGCGACGTCGGCGTTGATTGCCGGGCTGAGTACGCTGGTTCTGCTGCTGATCGCCCTGCCGATGGCAATTGCCGTGGCGCTGGGCCGGGGGGCGGCGGTGGAGGTTGCCGGGCTGCTTGGTCTGGCGGTGTCACCGCTGGTGATCGGCACCGGGCTGTTTATTCTGATCTACCCGGTTGCCGATCCCTTTGCGCTGGCGCTGCCGGTCACGGCATTGGTCAATGCGCTGATGGCGCTGCCGTTTGCGCTGCGCATTCTGATCCCCAGAGTGCGCGAGATCCTGGCGCGCTATGGCCGTTTGTCGCTCTCTTTGGACATGCGCGGCGGGGTGTTCCTGCGCCGGGTGCTGTTGCCACGGCTGCGTCCGCAGCTTGGCTTTGCCGCGGGACTGGCGGCCGCGCTGTCGATGGGCGATCTCGGAGTCATTGCGCTGTTTGCCGATTCTGAAACCGCAACGCTGCCCTTGCAGGTCTATCGCCTGATGGGAGCTTACCGGATGGAGGCAGCCTCGGGCGGGGCGCTGTTGCTGCTATGCCTGTCGATGGGGGCGTTTTACATATGCGACCGGGGAGGTCGGCGTCATGCTGAAACTTGATCACTGCAAAATGGATAACGGCGGCTTTATCGTGCGTGCGGATCTGTCGGTTGCGGCGGGTGAGCGGGTGGCGGTGATCGGTCCCTCCGGCGCGGGCAAGACAACGCTGATCGAGGCGATTGCCGGTTTTGTGCCGATTATCTCAGGGGGGCTATCGTGGCAGGGGCGCGCTTTGACGAATGTGAGACCGGGTGCACGGCCGATTGCGATGTTGTTTCAGGACGGCAATCTATTTCCGCATCTGAGCGTGGCGCAGAATGTCGCGCTGGGCATTCGCCCGAACCTGCGGCTGAGCCGCGAAGAGCAGGACAAGGTGCGCGCAGCGATTGCCCGGGTCGGACTGGCCGGAATGGAAGAGCGCAAGCCCGCCGCCCTGTCCGGTGGTCAGCAAAGCCGGGTGGCGCTGGGACGGGTGCTGGTGCAGGGCCGCGATCTGCTGCTGCTGGACGAGCCGTTTGCGGCGCTGGGGCCCGCGCTGAAGGCCGAGATGCTGGATCTGGTGGCGGAGCTGGCTCAGGAGACCGGGGCAACGGTTCTGATGGTCAGCCATGACCCGGCGGATGCGCGGCGGATTGCGGATCAGGTGATACTGGTGGCGGATGGCGTGGCGCATCCGCCGATGGCGACGGCGGAGCTACTGGACAATCCGCCGCCGGCGCTGAAGGCCTATCTGGGCTGATCGCTTGGCCGGGCCTGTAGCGGCCCGACCCGCGCTGCGTCGTGCCCCGTTTAGGCGCCAAGCGCCTCCTGCCGGGTTCTGACGATCATCAGCGCAGCATTGGCGGCCTCGCGTCCCTTGTCGACAAAATGGGCGCGGTAGATGGCGTTGTGGTGATCGGTTTCCTGATAGTGGTGCGGCGTTAGCGAGACGGACAGGACGGGCACGCCAGTCTCCATGCCTGCCTGCATCAGGCCATCCACCACAGCCTGTGCCACGAAGTCATGGCGGTAGATGCCGCCATCCACCACAAAGGCGGCGCAGGCGATGGCGTCGTATTTTCCGGTCTTGGCGAGATCCTTGGCCAGCAGCGGCATTTCAAAGGCGCCGGGCACATCAAACACGTCGATCTGCTCCGCCGGGATCAGCTGCTGAAAGCCCTCCAATGCGCGATCAACGATGTCGGAAT
Organism: Phaeobacter sp. JH20_02; assembly: GCF_048056915.1. Classification (NCBI taxonomy): domain Bacteria; kingdom Pseudomonadati; phylum Pseudomonadota; class Alphaproteobacteria; order Rhodobacterales; family Roseobacteraceae; genus Phaeobacter; species Phaeobacter sp. JH20_02. The sequence continues at coordinate 42,124 of NZ_JAYMVP010000032.1, forward strand.
GCCAATGTGCCTTGATGAAGGCAAAGCGGGTGTGTGTCATTGTGGTATCTCCTATAGGTTTGACACGTCACCCAAGGCGATCACGAGTGATGAGGGCACACGTCCCCCGTGGCCCTGTCACACGTTCTCTTTCATCCGGACTATGACCGTCGGCTCTGGAGTTGCACCAGATCTGCTGGACATCATTTCCAGCGCGTTCACAGCCCGAAAAGTGGGAACCGGTTGTCGGTTCAAGCTGTGACGGCACTCAAAATGACCGCTCGCGGGCTTACGGGGACATGCCCGCTTACCGCCGGTGGGGAATTTCGCCCCGCCCTGAGAACAGCGCGAACATGGCCGCTCGATATGGCAAAGGCAAGAGGAAGCGTGACCGAAGATGCCGAAGGGGGTGGTCCTGCCGTGAGGCCAGGCTAGAGTGTGCGCAGCCGCGCCCCATGTAAGACATGGTATCATCGTCGTGGATCTGTCTCCAAACCCCGTTCAGAAGGATTTCCGCAATGAAACTCTATCACGCGCCCACCTCCCCCTATGTGCGTAAGGTCATGGTGGTGCTGCATGAAACGGATCAGCTGGCGGATGTCGAGCTGATCCCGGTGGCCACCACGCCGATTGCCCCGGCGAACGACCTGAAGGCCGCCAACCCGCTGGCCAAGATCCCGGCGCTGGAACGCGCGGAGGGTGCGACGCTGTATGACAGCCGGGTGATCTGCGCCTATCTGGCAGAGCGTGCGGGTGGGGCGCTTTATGAGGGCGGCTGGGACACGCGGGTGCTGGAGGCCACGGCGGATGGCATCATGGAGGCGGCAGTGCTGCTGTCCTATGAAAAGCGCCTGCGCCCCGCGGACAAGCAATGGCCGGAGTGGATCGAAGGGCAGAGCGGCAAGGTGCTGGGCGGCTGCGCGGCGCTGAACGCGCGCTGGATGGCGCATCTGAAAGGATCGCTGCGGATCGGGCAGATCGCTGTGGCCTGTGCATTGTCCTATGTGGATTTCCGGCACCCGGAAATGGGCTGGCGCAAGGGGAACGAGGCGCTGGCGGATTGGTTCGCCGAATTCGATTCGCGCCCGTCGATGCAGGCGACGCGACCACCGGAAAGCTGAGATCTGGCGCGGGCGCTCCCCTTGAAATACGGCGTGCCCGCGCAAATATGTGAGGCTGTTTGCAACAGTTGCGCATAATTACTTGCGTGTGCGTCCATCTGCGCGCCTATGACCGCTGGACGAAAGCCCTTCTCCCCGCTAGATACCCGCGATGAGTCACTGCGTTCATTGCGCGGTGTATGCGCATGTTTGCCCTAAACGGGCGCTGGAATTGGAGAAAACCTCGTGTCCCACGCAGAAGACAACGAAGGAACCCGGAGAGATTTCCTCTACTACGCCACTGCCGGCGCCGGGGCAGTGACTGCGGGCGCCGCTATTTGGCCCCTGGTCAACCAGATGAACCCCTCGGCTGACGTTCAGGCTCTGTCCTCGATTATCGTGGACGTGGCAGGTGTGGAAGTCGGGACCCAGATCTCGGTTATGTTCCTTGGCAAGCCGGTGTTCATCCGCCGCCGCACCCAGGAAGAGATCGAAGCGGCACGTGCTGTTGATCTGGCCGACCTGCCCGATCCGGTTGCCCGGAACGTCAACGCAGGCGATGTGCCGGCCACCGACGAAAACCGCACCATGGACGAAGCTGGCGAATGGCTGGTCATGATGGGTGTCTGTACCCACCTCGGCTGTGTGCCTCTGGGTGATGGCGCTGGCGAGTTCAATGGCTGGTTCTGCCCCTGCCACGGGTCGCACTACGACACTGCCGGTCGTATCCGCAAAGGTCCCGCGCCCGAGAACCTGCCGGTTCCGACGGCTGTGTTCCTTGATGAAACTACGATCCAACTGGGATAAGGGAGACATTCATGTCCGGCATTCCGCACGATCATTATGAGCCGAAAACCGGTGGCGAGAAGTGGCTGCACAGCCGCCTGCCCATCGTTGGCCTGATCTATGACACCATTATGATCCCCACGCCCAAGAACCTGAACTGGTTGTGGATCTGGGGTATCGTCCTGGCATTCTGCCTGGTCCTGCAAATCGTCACCGGTATCATCCTGGTGATGCATTACACACCGCATGTCGATCTGGCGTTTGCCTCCGTTGAGCACATCATGCGCAACGTGAACGGCGGCCATATGATCCGCTATCTGCATATGAACGGCGCATCGCTGTTCTTTGTCGCGGTCTACATCCACATTTTCCGGGGTCTCTACTACGGGTCCTACAAGGCACCGCGCGAGATCACATGGATCATCGGCATGCTGATCTACCTGATGATGATGGGCACCGCCTTCATGGGCTATGTACTGCCCTGGGGTCAGATGTCCTTCTGGGGAGCGACCGTGATCACCGGCCTGTTCGGCGCCATTCCCTTTGTTGGTGAAGCGCTGCAGACATGGCTGCTGGGCGGGCCTGCCGTGGACAACGCCACGCTGAACCGCTTCTTCTCGCTGCACTATCTGCTGCCTTTCGTGATCGCGGCGCTGGTCATCGTGCACATCTGGGCCTTCCACACCACTGGCAACAACAACCCGACCGGTGTTGAAGTGCGTCGTGGCTCCAAGGAAGAAGCCAAGAAAGACACGCTGCCGTTCTGGCCCTATTTCGTGATCAAGGATTTCGTAGGTCTGGCGGTTGTGCTGGTTGTGTTCTGGGCGATCGTCGGCTTCATGCCGAACTACCTGGGCCACCCCGATAACTACATCGAAGCCAACCCGCTGGTGACCCCTGCACACATCGTTCCCGAATGGTACTTCCTGCCGTTCTACGCGATCCTGCGGGCCTTCACCTCGGAAGTCTGGGTTGTGCAGATTGCCTCCTTTGTGACCGGTGGCATCATCGACGCCAAGTTCTTTGGCGTGCTGGCGATGTTTGGTGCGATTGCCGTCATGGCGCTGGCGCCCTGGCTGGACACCAGCCGCGTTCGTTCGGGCCGGTACCGCCCGCAGTTCAAGTGGTGGTTCCTGCTGCTGGTCATCGACTTCTTTGCCCTGATGTGGCTGGGTGCAATGCCTGCGGAAGAACCCTATGCGTCGTTCTCCCTGATCGCTTCGGCCTATTGGTTCGCCTACTTCCTGGTGATCCTGCCGCTGCTGGGCGTCATCGAGAAGCCGCTGGCGATTCCCGACACCATCGAAGCGGATTTTGATGCCCATTACGGCAAGAAGTCTGGCGCTGACGCCACGCCGGCCGAGTAATTGAGAAGGACAGCAACCATGTTGAAAAAACTAGCCATTGGTGCCGCCTTCGCACTGTCCCTGGCGCCTGCCGCATCCTTTGCGGCGGGAGGCTCGGGCCATGTCGAGGACTATGACTTCTCGTTCGAAGGCCCGTTTGGCACCTACGACACCAACCAGCTGCAGCGCGGTCTGCAGATCTACACCGAAGTCTGCGCAGCCTGTCACGGGCTGAAGCTGGTGCCGTTGCGCACCCTGGCCGATGAAGGTGGCCCGAACCTGCCAGAAGAGCAGGTCCGCGCCTATGCGGCCGAGAACTTCTCGGTTTACGATCCGGTGGAGGATGAAGATCGTCCGGCCAAGCCGACCGATAACTTCCCGGAAAACAACAACGCAGGCGCGCCTGACCTCAGCATGATGGCCAAGGCACGTGCGGGTTTCCACGGCCCCTACGGTCTGGGTCTGAACCAGCTGTTCAAAGGCATGGGCGGTGCGGAATATATTGCGTCGCTGCTGGCGGGTTACACCGGTGAGACCAAGGAAGAAGCAGGCACCACCTTCTATGGCAACACGGCCTTCCCTGGTGGCTGGATCTCCATGGCGCCGCCGCTGTCGGATGAGCAGGTTGAGTTCGTCGATGGCCACGCCAACGATGTGGAAGCCATGTCGCAGGACGTCGCGGCCTTCCTGATGTGGACGGCGGAGCCGAAAATGATGGCGCGCAAGCAGGCCGGTTTTGTCGGCGTGCTGTTCCTGACGCTGCTGTCGGTGCTGCTGTATCTCACCAACAAGCGTCTGTGGGCGCCGCACAAAGGCAAGAAAACCAGCTAAGCCGGTTTTCCTGAGCAATTACGAACCCCCGCATGGTGTGACCCTGCGGGGGTTTTTCGTATTGGGGGCGCTGCCCCTCTGCCCTGCGGGCATTCACCCCGGAGTATTTCGGGAAAGATGACAGTGGGCGGTGCGTCCTGATGTGCGGCTAGCGGAAAAACCCGGAGGCGGGTAGCGGCTGGTTGATGCGGGTGAGGATGTCGCGCGCAAGCTGTTCGGTGTCGCGGGTGCCGTCGCAGTCCAGATCATACCGCATCCCGGCATGGACATGGGCGGCATCCTGCACGGCGCTGCCCCGCGGCCTGTCACCCCGGCGCTGCTCGCGCTGGTGCAGCGCGGCGAGAGAGGGGCGCAATCCGACGAACAGCATTTGGTGGTCCGCCAGCAGGTCCTGCAACTGGCTGTGCCAGCCGGGTGTGTCGAGGATATGTTCGATGATCAGATCATTACCAGCGTCGGCAAAGCCTGCAACTGCGCGATGGAACCCGTCAAAGAAGGCGGGGCGGGCCGCTTGCCAGTCGGGATAATCGACCTGGCGCCAGGCGCCGCTGCTGCGCAGGTGATCAATGGAGAGGTGCAGGAAGGGGCGGGGTGACTGGCGGCGCAGTTCTGCTGCCAGCGTGGATTTGCCGCTGCTGGAGGGGCCGTGAAGGAAGAGGATGAGGCTCATGATCCTGCCATCCTCCGGCATCGATGCGGGAGGGGCAAGACTGTCTTCGCAGTAGGAGTGGCACCCAGAGTGCTGCCTGTGTGCGGCTTCAATGCGTCGACGCGCGGCCTCAGGCAGTGAGTTGGGTTCCCCTGATGCCGGTGGTGGTGGTGGTGACGATCTCGCCCTCCACCTGCGGGGTTGCAAAGCTGACCTCGGTGAATTGCTCGGTGCGGCCCATGTGCGGGTTTTCCATCAGGATGCGATGCCTGCGGCCGATCTGCGCGGTGAGATGGGCCTGTACCTGCACGTCACCGGCGGCGCGCAGACGGGCGGCTCGCTCCTTGATCACCGTGCCATTCACCTGATTGGGGATCTTGGCGGCCGGGGTGCCCTCGCGCTTGGAATAGGGGAAGACGTGCAGCCAGGTGAGATCGCAGTCGGTAACCAGTTTCAGCGAGTTCTCGAAATGGGCGTCCGACTCGGTCGGAAAGCCTGCAATGATATCGGCACCAAAGGTCATCTCCGGGCGCAGGCGGCGGGCGTCTTCGCAGAATTTGATCGCGTCATCGCGCAGGTGGCGGCGGGCCATCCGTTTCAGGATCAGATCATCGCCGTGTTGCAGCGACAGGTGCAGATGCGGCATCAGCCGAGGCTCTGTGGCGATGGCCTGCATCAGGTTCTCGTCCACCTCGATCGAATCGATGGAGGAGATGCGCAGGCGCGGCAGGTCCGGCACCAGTTTCAGGATCCGCATCACCAGATCGCCCAGACGGGGCGTGGCGGGCAGGTCGGCGCCCCAGGAGGTGAGATCGACGCCGGTCAGGACAACCTCGTTATAGCCCCGGTCCACCAGCCGTTTGATCTGATCGACCACCACACCGGCAGGGACGGAGCGGGAATTGCCGCGACCATAGGGGATGATGCAGAAAGTGCAGCGGTGGTCACAGCCGTTCTGGACCTGCACATAGGCGCGGCTGCGGGTGCCGAAACCGTCAATGAGATGGCCTGCGGTCTCGGTCACCGACATGATATCGTCGACCTGCACCTTTTCCGTGGTGCCGATGAAGTCCGGTCTCTTGGCGATCTGCTGCCAGGTTTTGGCCTGCATCTTTTCGGTGTTGCCGATGACGCGGGTGACCTCTTCCATTGCGGCAAAGGTTTCCGGTTCGGTCTGGGCGGCACAACCGGTGACGATGATCGGCGCCTCCGGGTTTTCACGGCGCAGGCGGCGGATCTCCTGCCGTGCCTTGCGCACGGCCTCGGCGGTGACGGCACAGGTGTTGACCACCACGGCGTTGCTGAGCCCTGCCTGCTGGCTGAGCTCTTTCATCGCTTCGGTTTCATAGGCGTTCAGGCGGCAGCCGAGCGTGGTGAATTTGGGCGCGCTCATGTTGAGAGGCTTTCCAGAAAGTCGCGGGTGAAGCTGCCGTCGAACACGTGGCAGGTCGGGCCGGTCATCCAGACGCCATCGTCGCGCCAGTCAATCCAGAGCGTGCCGCCATCCAGATCTATCTGCACATGGCGACTGGTCAGCCCGCGTCGCGCTGCGGCCACTGCGGTGGCGCAGGACGAGGAGCCCGAGGCCAGGGTGATGCCGACGCCGCGTTCCCAGACGCGCATGCGGATGTGATCTGTGCCGACCAGATGGGCGACCTGCACATTGGTGCGTTCAGGGTAGAGCGGATGATGCTCGTAACGCGCGCCAAATTCGGCGAGAGGGATCAGCTCGGCGTTTTCGACAAAAAAGGTGCAATGCGGATTGCCCATGCCGGTGGCGGTTGGCGCCCCCTCAATCGGCAGCTCCAGCGTGTCCATCTGCTCTGCCAGCGGGATATCCTGCCAGTCCAGTTGTGGCTGGCCCATGTTGACGGCGGTCAGCCCGTTTCCTGCGTCTCTTGCATGAAGCAGGCCGCGATCGGTGGTCAGACGCAGGGCCTCGCGTCCGGTCTGCTGCATCAGGTAACGGGCCACGCAGCGGGTGGCGTTGCCGCAGGCGGCCGAGGTGGATCCATCGGCGTTGTAGAAGGTCAGATGTGCGTCTTCCTCGCCGTGGGTGATGACGGTGAGCTGGTCGAATCCCACGCCCATCTGCCTGTGCGCGATTCCGGCGGCCATGGCCGGTGTGATGGGCCACGACATGTCACGGGCATCCACAACAACGAAGTCGTTGCCGAGGCCGTGCATCTTCATGAAGGGCAAGCGGGTGTCTGATCCTGTGGTCATTTCGCGCATATAGACCTCCGTCGAAGATGAATCCAGCCTTGTGGCAAGAAAGTTGAAAAAAGGGGTTGACCGTCTCAGCCCTTACCCCTAGATACGCCGCCTATCGGGACAGCATGACTGACACGGTCGCGCCGCTCCGAAGCAAATTAAGTGCTTGATCCTTTTGGATTATGTCCTTAAAGAGCGACCAGGGAACAACACGATGTTCCGAAGAAGAAGTGGGCCGTTAGCTCAGTTGGTAGAGCAACTGACTTTTAATCAGTGGGTCGCAGGTTCGAATCCTGCACGGCTCACCACTTCCTCCAATAAGATCAATCCACTGAACATTCGTATTTGTACTATGCCGGTAGATCTCGGCCAGAGTGCCGAGTGAATACTGTATTGAAGATCCGCCTCCTTTGATTGCTCGGAAGCAGCACGTTTCCCATACTGCTATAGCTACATTGCCTGTCCTCAGACGGGACGCCAGCCGCCTTAGCACAGTCGAGCCCTCCTTGGCTGTGACATCTAGTCCGAAAGCCTGGAAGCAGAGAGCGGGCTATGCGGTTGCCCGCGCAGCCCGCCTGCGGTCGATCAGTGAACCTACTAGGTGAAGACGATATTGCTATGCAGGTCCTGTAGCTGCAGATTCAACAGGGTTAGGCTGTCACCATCACCGAAGTCGAAAATCACGCTCCCTGACACGTCATTTGCATAGCCAAGCGCATCCTGCTCAGTAGAGAAACCGAACCCGCTCAGCAAAAGCGTGTCATTGCCGAGGCCAAAATCGGTGATCCGGTCGGCGTCTTCTCCCTTCGTGAATACAAATGTGTCGGCACCGTTGCCGCCGGTCAGAGTATCGTCGCCGGAACCGCCGTAAAGCGTGTCCCGGCCGCTCTTGCCATTCAGCACGTCGTCGTCCTGATTTCCCAGCAACTTGTCGTTGCCAGTGCCACCAAAGACTGTGTCGTTGCCCTTGCCACCCAGCACTCGGTCATCACCATCTTGACCGCTGATATGGTCATTTCCGGTATTGCCATAGACAGTGTCATTTCCGTCACCACCTGTCATGACGTCATTGCCGCCCTCACCACGCAGAATATTGGCGCCAGTGTTGCCGGAAATCGAGTTGTCCGCCTCATTGCCAGTGCCATTGATGTTGGCACTTCCGGTGAGGGTCAGGTCTTCGATATGTGCGCTGTGAGCAGTCAGATCGAAAGTTACTGAGCTATTGACCCGGTCCTGACCTGCGCCCGCATTTTCGGCCACCTGGTCTGCGGCATCGTCCACCCAGTAGGTATCGTTGCCTGTGCCTCCTGACATACTGTCGGCGCCGGTACCTCCATTCAGAGTGTCGCTGCCGGAACCGCCGTAAAGCGTGTCCGCACCTTCTTTGCCATTCAGCACGTCGTCGTCCTGATTTCCCAGCAACTCGTCGTTGCCAGTGCCGCCAAAGACTGTGTCGTTGCCCTTGCCACCCAGCATCCGGTCATCACCGTCTTGACCGCTGATATGGTCATTTCCGGTATTGCCAAAGACGGTATCATTACCTGCACCGCCTGTGATGGTGTCGTTGCCACCCTCACCACGCAGTAAATTGGAGCCGATGTTGCCCGCGATTACGTCGTTGCCAGTGCCACCTATGGCATTTTCGATCAGCGAACGCCTGTCACCATTATGGAGAAGTGCATTGTAGATATTGCCGCTAGCGTTATATCCATATCCCAGATGGGCCGTCTGTGCAGCGCTGAAGCGTGAGGATTCGCCGGGGTTCAGATCAATGTTTAGATTCTCGGCGTAGGCCGAAAGATCATAGGTGTCGACGCCGCCCCCATCCCAGATGGTGGCGAAAATCCGGTTGCCGACCGCATCGATTGCAATTTCACCATTGACCAAAGTGTCGCCTGAATTGGGGGACCACTTGTAGACCGTATCGTTGCTGTTGGTGGTGTAATCGGCACCATACATATGCTGCAGGGCCGCGATATCCAGCATCATGTAGGTTTGTGCAAAGCTCGAGGGTTCATTTCTATATCCACCTAGCGGGCTATTTTCGTAGCTCAGATAGCTCATGATCGTGTATTCCATGTGGTCGTACTCAGATGGAACAACACCGAATCCGTTAATGTTTTCATGTGAATGCGTCAGTCCCAGAGCATGTCCGGTTTCATGCAGCACAGTATGCCAGGCGTAGTTGCCCGCTGCCGGGGATCGGTAAACCGTGTTTCCAAACCAGACGTCCCCTGCGGCTGGACTGTTTTGCGGGTAATATCCATGAGCACTGAGAACATCGGGTGAGGACGTGTTGCCGTACCGAATAGCCTCCGGGCTGGTCGTATCCGGTGTTGCGTCATGCTCAATATTCAGCTTTGTAATACCTTCAACAGAAAAGCCCCTTGCTGCGGCGGGGCCGAGATCAGAGTCCAAAGCGAATTTGATCGCAGATTTCTGCAGATCGGAAACCTCTGAAAACGCAGCTGCCTCATTATAAGAAGCTGAATAATTATAGACACCGGGCTCAGACGGGTAGGCATAGTGAATAGTATCATCGCTCCATTTTTGCCCAAAAAACAAGCCGTCGACTCTTTGATCTCCGATCTGGAGAAATGATGAGACAGAGTTCAAACCTTTAGCCATGAAATTTTCCTTCAAGGGGAATTGCGTCAGTAAATGAGTTGTCGCGTCGGAAAACGGGTCAGCCTTCCCGTGACTATGTCGATGAATGCATAAATATAGATAGACATGTCGTGACATTAAAATTCACAGATGAAAGCAACCAGAAGGAGACAGCGTGCCCGGCGGCTCAGCTCTACTATCGTCAGGCGTTAGGGCGCGCAATACAAACAACGCCCAGCCATGAGCCCGGTTCTGCAACGCCTGGCGGCAATTGAGACAGCGCTGGCCGGTACGCCCTCCACCGCAAAAGTCATCGGCGCCCGGGGCACTGGATAGGTCGCCCTCAGCGCTTCTGTCCGCTGCGTCTTTATTGCGCCTGCTTGCGGTACTGTTGAACCGGCAGGCCACCGACACCCCAGTCCTCCAGCGGAACCTCGTCGATCACTACAAATGTGGTTGCCGGGGTCTTGCCCAGAATATCCTGCAGCAGCCCCGTCACCCCGGCGATCAGCTGCGCCTTCTGGTCTGCGCTTGGGCCGGTGCCTTCGGGGCCGCCCTCGCGGGTCACTTTGATATTCACATAAGGCATTGTTCAGTCCTTTCGCGGAACATAGGAAAACACTTTGGCCACGATACGCCATTCGGCACCGTAGCGGACAAGGGTCAGCAGGTCGTGGAAATCCCGCCCCATCATGGTCATCCGGGCGCTGACACGGGCCAGCCGATCGCTGGCAAAGGCAATCTCCAGGATCTCCTCCTCGCGCGCCTCACCGCGTTCGGCCGGCGGCACACGCCCGTCGACGCGGGCCATGTAAGTCTCAAGATCCAGATACAGCTCGTCGCCTTCGGTGGCGCAGACATAGGCCAGCTGCGGGTGAAAAACCTTGCGCAGCAGGGCGCTGTCGGCTTGATGGAGGCCCTCGAAATAGGCCTCCATCAGGGCGCCGACCTCATTGTGGGCGGCAGGCGTCATTGGATCAGGCCCTCTGCGCGCATCGCCGCCTGGGCCGACGGGCGGGCAGCACTGCGGCTGACAAAGGCGGCCAGATTGGGCCAGCGGGCCAGGTCGATGCCGGTGAAGTTCGCCCAGTTCGAGACCACGAACAGATAGGCATCGGCCACCGAGAACCGGCCCTCGACCAGCCACTCCCGGCCATCAGCCAGCTGGACCTCTATGAAATCGAACTTGCCCGCAACCGCGCTGCGCGCGTCGTCCTTGCCGGCTTCGGACGTGGCCTCGCGGAACAGCGGGCTAAAGGCCTTGTGCAGCTCGGTCCCGATCCAGTTGAGCTGTTCCTGCATCCGGGCCCGGCCCAAGGTGCCCGCCGCCGGCGCCAGACCTGCCTCCGGATGGCTGTCCGCGATATACTGCAAAACCGCTGCCCCTTCAGTGAGGACGCTGCCATCGTCCAGGCCCAGGGCCGGAACATAGCCTTTGGGGTTGATCGCACGGTAATCTGCGCCGCTTTCGGTCCGCCCCGCCGCGGTATCGACGGCTTCGATGTCAAACGGGCGGCCGGTTTCATAGAGGGCGATATGGCTGGCCAGCGGGCAGGCACCGGGTTTGTAGTAGAGTTTCATGACAGTCTCCTGTTGCAGTGATGCCCTCTGACTACCTTCAGATATGATTGATTGATAATATTGTGTTTGCAGCATAACGATTAGGCAATCTGATCATGTTGGAAGCCGATGAAACACGACCAGCTCCTTGCCCTCGAGGCCATTGTCGCAACCGGCACCTTCCGCGGTGCGGCGGAGCGTCTGAATAAATCCCAGTCGGCCATCAGCCATGCAATCCGCCTGCTGGAAGAGGAATTGGAGCTGGAGCTGTTCAGCCGCGAAGCCTACCGGCCGTCTCTGACCCCGGCGGGCGAAATCTTCTATCGTGAGGCGTCGCGGGTGCTGCGGCAGATGCAGGGGCTTCGATCTACCGCCGCCCGGCTGCGCGCCCGCGAAGAACCGGAACTGACGCTTGCCGTCAGTGCCACCATGGATCTGGACCCTTTGCTGCCGGCGCTTGCGGAGACCGGGCGGCGCCACCCTGCGACCCACCTCCGGCTGCGCATGGAAATGATGGGCGGCCCGATTGCCCGGCTGATGGAGGGCAAGGCGGATATCGCGCTTGCGTCGCTTGACGGGGTGCCGCTGGACGACGTGGAGGCAGAGCCGGTTGCCGAGGTCACGATCCGGCCGGTGGCCAGCCCCGCCTTGAACCTGCCCGTCGGCCCCCACGCCTTGTCGGCATCCGAAATGCAAAGTCATGTGCAGGTGGTCGCCGCCGGCACCGGCGGCGCGGCGCATGACCAAAGCCGCGATCTCTTGTCCGGGAGCCTGAAATGGACGGTGTCTGATCTCGCGGCCAAGAAAAAGGTGATCCTCGCCGGGCTTGGCTGGGGCGGTCTGCCAGATCACATGACAGAGGAGGAGCGGCGTTCCGGGGCTTTGCTGTCCCTGAACCTGGACGGGTTCCCGCTGCGACGGACAGTGATATTCAAGATGCGGCGCAGGGACCAGCTCATTGGGGTTGTTGCCGAGGAACTCTGGAACAGGGTCGGTGCGGCTGTCTCAGCTGCGAAGCCGGTTGCCGCAGACACAGCAAGGCGCTAAGCAGGAGGCAGGCACGGTCCGAGTTGCGAGGCGAATGTGAAAGCTGTTTCTGGATGTCCCGGTGCTATAGGCTTGATCAGGAAGCGCTCTCTCTCCTTCACGCTGCTGCGCGTGATCCGCTACCATCAAAACTCCGATCATATCGCGCTTGGCACCTTTCTGGAGCAGCTTGGCGACAGGTCCTTCGGATGGGCAATCTTGCTGTCGTGCCTGATCAATCTTCTTCCTTTGCCTCCAGGGTCAACCCTTGTCACCGCTCTGCCGCTCTTGTTTTTCTGCGCGCAGATGGGACTGGGATTTTCCAGCGTCCGGCTGCCGCGACGCATCGCGCGGATCCGGTTTTCCGGCACAGGCATGCGCCGTATCGTGCTGCGCTTGCGCCCCGTGTCGCGGCGGCTGGAGCGGGTTGCCCGACCGCGCCTGCGGGCGGTGTTTCAGCCACGAAGAGAACAGCTGACCGGAGGCCTGCTGTTTCTGGTTTCCCTGGCGCTGTTCGTGCCGCTGCCGCTCAGCGGTTGGTTTCCAGCAATTGCCCTGTTTGTTGCCAGCATCGGGCTGCTGGAACGGGATGGGATCATCGTGCTGGCGGGTGTCTGCGCCGGGATGTTGTCGATTGCCTTGACGGTGTTTGTGGGCGCTTCGATCCTGATCGGGGCGAACAGTCTGATACACTAACGTTTTTCTGATGAACAATCGAATGCTGTTGCGCTGATAGGTGCGATCGCAGCGGTAGCGCAACGCCTTCCGTGTTCACGACATTTGCAAGACCTGCCTCAAGGGAATGATCTTTGGTCGCCCGATCCTTAGGCGCGCTGTCTTTGGCGAGTGCGACCGCCAGCCTGTTTCATTTTGAGACGCCGGTGATCATCGAGACGATTTCATTCTTGTCGGTCTTGTCTGTCTCGCGGATCCCGATCTGCTCGCCGCGGCGCAGGACACAGATATGGTCCGACAGGCGGAAGACCTGATCGAGACTATGGGAGACGATGAAGATTGCGAGGTTGCGTGCTTTCAGTGATTCAACTGTTGCTTCGACCCGGGCGGTTTCAGCGACGCCAAGCGCGGCAGTGGGTTCGTCGAGCAGGATTAGTTTTCTTGCCCAATGCGTTGCGCGTGCGATTGCGACACCCTGGCGTTGTCCCCCTGAAAGGTCGCGAATCGTAGCGGATGCGGACGGGATGCGCACATCCAGTTCACGAACAAGCGCGTCCGTTTCGGCGATCATTCTCTTGCGATCAAGCAGCCGCAGCGGCCCCTTCACGGGTTCACGACCAAGAAAGAGGTTCATGTAGACAGTCTGTTGATCGGCCAGTGCCAGATCCTGATAGACAACCTCTACCCCCCGTTCCCGAGCAACTGAAGCGTCAGGAAAGTTTGCTGGCTTTCCATCCAGAAGCATCTCGCCTGAACTGGGTGTGTAGACACCTGAGATCATCTTGATGAGAGTTGATTTGCCGGCGCCGTTGTCGCCGACAAGGGCCACGACTTCACCTGCGAGCATGTCGAGCGAGAAATCCTGGATCGCCGTGACTCCGCCAAAGGATTTGCGGATATTTCTGAGTTGAAGAACCGGGGTCATCTTGTCGCATTCCGGATTCTGAGCCAGGGTTCTGCCTGCCCGTAGCTGTTTTCGATCGACACCACGCGCGGCTTGCCCTTCGATACGCCCTCGATGCCGACCGAGTGGGCGCGGGTGACGAAGGCCTGGCCGCGGAAGCCGAAAACGACCGTGTCACCGGGTGCGGGAGCGTTGGCGCCTGTGGCGTCGATCATCCCGTAATAGTCAATCGCAGATGGCGGCGGGATCTCGACGCATCTCAAATCAGTAGTGTCTACGCTGGGGGATGTGGTGACCAATGCCTTGATGTCATATTCGGGAAAGACCGGATCGACATATAGACCTCCGCCGAAGCAATAGGCGCGGCCGCCATGAAGGTGGCTGACCTCGCTGAGGTAGAGAACAGCTGGCATCTCGGGCAGATCCTCGACGGCATGGAGAGGTGTCGTGCCGTGCAGCCCGTTGCCGGGTTCGACCTGGGTTGCTCCGGCTTCAGCAAGCGCCTCAAGTGTGACAAGAGATGTCGTGCCGGGTGCGTTGATTTCGATCTTGTCAAAGCCCGCGCGCTGCAGAGCATCAGCGGTCCGCTTCAGGGTGCCAAGGTTTGGTGTATGTCTAATCTTGCCTGTGGTGTGGTCATAGAGCTGCGCAGGAAACGTGGTGATGCCAGCGAAACGCGCGCCGCTCAGCTGGGACATCCAGCCTGCGGCTGCGACCGCATCCTCCGCGGGAAACCCACCTTCATGACCGCGATAGAATGTATCTCCGGCGGTCTGCACACGGGCAAGCAGTGGTTGTTCGCGTCCGGCTGCCAGTGCGGCCTCTGCCGCCTCTGCCGCCTTGGCCTGCGAAAACACGGTCCAGTAATCGGGCGTAAGTTGTCGCGCTGCCATCGCGGCTTCTGCGCGCGGTACCTGCACGAGATGGCCGAGGTGCCCGATTTTCAACCCGGCGTTATGGCAAGCGATGGCGCAGGCCATATCGACAGCAACCGCGCGATCAATGCCGCCAGCCATCACGGCGCGGCAAAACCCCGAGTTGCGGCTCACCTGCTTGGTCATCGCGAAGACCTTGAGGTCAAACTTATCGGCTTCCGCACGGATCAGGCGTGCGTTTTCTGCAACCGCGTCCAGATCAAGAACGTAAGAGTTCGCGGGGATTTCGCCCGTCCTGTGCAGCATCTGCGCGGCGAGGACGAAATCGGCATTTCGACGGCGAAGGACATCGAGGAACATGTCTGTTTTCCTTTCAGCGGTTCGGTTCGCGTAGTGAAACGGCGACGGCGGCCAGAACGATCAGGCCCTTGATGATCATCTGCCAAGAAACAGATAGCCCCATCAGGATCAGCCCGTTGGACAGCATGCCCATCATCAGGCTTCCAACGAGCGCGCCAGGAACGCTGCCTCGTCCGCCGTTCAGGGCGGTGCCGCCCACGATGACGGCGGCGATGACAGTCATCAGATCGCTTTCGCCCAAGGTGTAGCGGGCTGACTGGAGACGTCCGGCATAGAGCAGACCAGCCAAGCCGGCGCAGGCCCCGGATACCATAAGCACCGACAACCGCAGGCGAGCGACGCGGATGCCCGAGACCAGGGCCGCGCGTGGATTGTCGCCGGTTGCCAATACATGGGCCCCATAGCGCGTTTCACGAAAAACTAGATGTCCGATCAACAGCGCTAGAATGGTCCAGATCACAAGCGAGGGGATGCCGAACAGTTTTCCGCCGCCAAAAATGCCGATGAAAGCATCGGCGGTGACCGGGATGGATTGCAAATTGGACAATTCACGCGCGATGCCCGCTACGACACCCATCGTGGCCAATGTAACAAGGAAGGAGGGAAGCCGGGCATAGGCGACGATGGCCCCGTTGACAAAGCCCACCGCCATGCCTGTTGCCAGCCCTGCGGCGACGCCAATAGGCCAGGGCGCGACCCGCATGACCATCGCGGCGACGATCGCCGAAAGTGCGACCGCGGCACCGAACGAAAGGTCGATCTCGCCCGCTGCCAAGACAAAGACCAGTCCAATCGCGAGCACCGTTGCCGGAGCTGTCTGTAAGACGATGTTCGTCAGGTTCTGGGGGGAAAGGAAGCCACGGTCCCAAAGCATCGCGGCAAAGAAGAGGAAAATGAGCACGAAACCCGCATAGACGATCAGCCCTTGCAGAACGGCCCGGTTAGGAAATTTTGGCGACATGGTCTCCGTCCAATTGCGGGAATTCATCTGGGCCTGCGCCCGGATCGCTCCGGGCGCAGCGGGGGTAGATTATTGCTGCGCGTCGAGAACCGATTGCGGCGCATCCAGATTCAGCGATTGGTTCCAACCTTCGTTGACATTTTTGGCGGTAACCGAGACGGCCGGTGCAACGACAAAGGGCGGGTTGTCGAGGTCGAGAACCCCGCGCGCCCCGGCAGCGGCCATGGCGCGCCCGAGCTCATAGGCCTCATCGGCAACGATGCCGACGACATTGCCGCCCTTGACCATATCGAGAGCAATCGGCTCAGACAGGTCGAGCGTCACGATACGGGTTGAGCTGTTGCCGTTTGCGCGCAGCGCGGCGAGCACACCTTCGGCCGGACCTGCCCATGTCACGTAGATCCCACCGATGTTGGGGTTCTGCAACAGCATGGCATTCGCGATTTCCTCTGCCCTTGCGGGATCGCTGATACCGGCCTCGGCGACAATCTCCATCCCGGGATAGTGGGTTTCGATCGTCGTCTTGAAGGCATTGTCGCGCTGGTTCGTCACGTAGTAAGCGGCGTCGTGAAAGATCCAGCCCACGTCGCCTGTGCCGCCCATCGCGCCCGCCAGAATGTCGGCTGCCTGCTTGCCCATCTGGAACAAATCGTCGGTCACGATGGCGGCATAGTCGGCAGGATGCTCGTAGCCGGACGGGAGGTTGGAAAGGAAAACCAACTCGACACCGGCGTCGCGTGCTTTCTTGAAGGCCGACGCAGATGCCACGGGGTCGAGCGGCAGGGACAAGATGATATCGGGGTTGAGCGCGAGCGCGGTTTCGATGTCCGCAAGTTGACGCGCACTGTCAAAGCCGGCTGATGTCGTGGCAACCACCTCGATACCAAGCCGGGTGAATTCATCGGTTGCGCCTGCGGTAACCGCGTTCACAAAGTCGGATTGATCGTGCCAGAGCAGCGCCGCCCTAAGGCCCCGGGATTGCAGCTGGCTCGCCTGCGCATCATCAACAATCACAGCCGAGGAGGGGGTTGCCGCCTCGCCCGAGGGTCCGACGGTCTGGGCCGATGCAGGCATTGCCATGAAGGCAAGTACCGACAACGATGCAAGAAGATTTCTGGAAGTGCAATTCATGGTCTCTCTCCCTGTTGTGGCCCCTGTGTTCAGTCGGACCGAATTCCACATGTGAGTGCGATGAAGGCTGCGAAGGCGACAATCCCGTCGTGGTAATCCTGCAGGGGAACGCGTTCGTGGTTCGTATGGCAGATGCTGATATCGCCAGGTGCGCAATAGACAGTCGGCACGCCGAGCTTTGCTGTCAGAAAGGGCATTTCCGACCAGAAGGGCGCACCTTCAACTGCACCGCGATCGGGCCGTACGGCCGCGATGGAAGCAGAGAGCTGCCGGACCATCTCATGATCGGCTTCGATCCCGGCCGGGGAGCCGCCTAGCGGATGGTCGCGACCGGCGGTGAAATCTATTTTGACGCGGATGTCCTCAGCAATTGCGGCGCGGATCACGGCTTCCAGTTCCGAGGTGGCGGCATCAAGGTCGTCACCGGGCAGAAGCTTGCCAATCAGCGAAAAGCGGCATTCTCCGGGAACAGCAATCAGCCCCCCGGCTTCAAGCCCCGTTACAAGGATGTTGCTGCGCCCCAGAAGCGGATGGCTGCCAGCGGCCGAAATTCGATCCGAGTGATCCCAAATTGCCTGAAGGACCTTGTGCGCGGCCTTCAGGGCGTCGCGGCCGAGCTCCGGTCGGCCAAAATAGGCGGATTGGCCCGTCAGCACGATCTCCGCGATATAAAATCCGATCTGCACCGGCAGGATCTGCAGGCGGGTAGGTTCGACATAGACCGCCAGATCCGGACGCGGCAGTCCGCCCGCCAGCACGCTTTCTGTCCAATGGCGAACGCCTGCGCTTTTTCCGCTGCCGGGTTCGCCGCTTTCCTCATCTCCGACAAATGCGAAAGACACCGTTCCCAGAAGGCGGATACCCGCCCGGTCCAGAAGATCGAGAGCGGCGAGCGATGTGCAAATGCCAGCCTTGAGATCGGCAGCGCCGCGCCCCCACAGTTCGCCGTCGATGATTGTCGCGCCAAAGGGGTCCTGTTGTGGTTTGCCAGCCCAATGATCGCTCCAGTTGCTCGGATGAACAACGTCCGTATGTCCGATGAAAAGAAGGTCAGGACCATCGCCACCCTCGCGCCGTCCTGTGATGTTCGGCCTCCCTGGACTGAAGTCTTCGACCGAGGGCGACAGCGATAGACGCTCCATTTCGGGACGCAGCATGTCAACCATCGCAACCTCGTCCCCAGTCACGGAAGCGGCGCGAACAGCCCGGGCCAGCAGATCGTTGACCACCGCCCGGTCAAGATGTTGGCTCAGGAGCGTGATCAGGGGGCCATGCGCCGTCATTCTGCGGAACCCGCAAGTTTGCCCTGTTTCGGGGTCGGCAGGGTAATGACCGCGCCGGGCGCAGATTTGGCGAACAACTCGGTATGCAATTCGGTCAGTCCAACAGCGACGGCTCCGCTCAGCGCGGCGTGATGGCCGAGTTGGGCAGGTTCGATCCTGATCGGGAAGGGAAAGCAGCGCTTCAGCTCATCGCGGGTGGCGGTCAGGATTTCGGGACGGGACCCAATTGCTCCGCCGAGGATGACCACCTCGGGCGCCACCACGGCGCCAATTGCCGCAACTGCCCGCGCCATTTGAGTTGCGACTTTATCGAGGACTTCCCGAGCCGCGACCTCACCAGACGCGGCGGCATCAAATATCGCCGGTACGTCGACATCTTTACCAGTCGTGGCGAGATATGCCGCGCGAATGCCATGCGTGGCCGACACTCGTTCGAACGCCCCGACCCGCAGGGATTCTTCCTCGAAAGGA
Organism: Phaeobacter sp. JH20_02; assembly: GCF_048056915.1. NCBI lineage: Bacteria > Pseudomonadati > Pseudomonadota > Alphaproteobacteria > Rhodobacterales > Roseobacteraceae > Phaeobacter > Phaeobacter sp. JH20_02. Next base: position 60,882 of record NZ_JAYMVP010000032.1, read on the forward strand.
TCAGCGCCGAACGGTAGATAGCCAAGTTCCCCGGCGGCTCCCGATGCGCCTCTTACAAGCGCTCCGTTTACGATCAGCCCTGCGCCAACCCCGGTCCCGAACGCGATCAGGGCAACGTTGTCGATGCCATGGCCTGCGCCAAGCCAGTGTTCGCCGAGTACTGCGAGGTTAACGTCGTTCTCAAGCAGCGTCTTTGTGCCCGTTGCCTCTGATACCGCGGCGCGAAAATCGATCTGATCGATTCCGGCAATATTGGGGGCGAAGTTCACCTTTCCGGATAGGACGTCCGGCACACCGGGGCAGCCGACCACTGTCTGTCTGACAGTGTTGGCGGCCACATTTCCCTCGCCGATGGCGCGGCTGACCAGGTCTCCTATTTGATCGGCCACATGACGCCCGCCATCTGGATGAGTGGGGGCTACGACCTCGGCGACAATAGTACCAGCGAGATCGACGATCGCGACGCGCACCTTGGTGCCGCCAAGATCGACCGCCGCCATAAAGGCGCTTTCCGGTATCAGTTCATAGGTGGTCGCCGTGCGGCCGACATGACCAGAGGTCCGGCCCGTCTCGCGAATCCAGCCTTCGCCTTCAAGGATACGAACTAACTCGGAAACTGTCTGCTTCGACAATCCGGTCTGCTTGGAGATTGAGGCGCGAGAGATCGGACCGCAATGGATGATGTCCTGCATGACCGAGTACAGCGCCACCTGCCTGGAAAATGAGGTTTGCTGGGTCGATTCCATACATCACCTATTAGTTCGTTCTGCATATGAACTAATAGGTGGCTGGTTTGAGTGTCAAGCGACAATTGCCGTTGTGCTGGTGCTCACGAGGTGGTCCGGGCGATGACTCGATTGCCGGTAAGCTGCGTCCCGCGATCGGGGGGTGGATCATCCGGTTGGGGGTCGCGCTGTTATGGTGAGGTTGCTAGGGTGCGGCATCTGAGTTTGGTGGCCGGTGGTGACCTGCGGGAATCGCGAGGGTCTGGCCGGTTCGATTTCCCCCAATCCGAAGGGTCTCTACCATGTCTAAGCCGTTGTTCGATCTGCCGCCGGTGCCTGCCATTCTGCTGGAGGGGCGCGAGGAGGTCTGGCCGGTTGGCCGCATTTTCTGTGTTGGGCGAAATTACGCGGCCCATGCTGCGGAGATGGGGGTGGAGGTCGACCGGGAGCAGCCGTTCTATTTCACCAAGTCGGCCTGCCACGCGGTATTGAGTGGCGCGGAGCTGCCCTATCCGCAGGGGACGGAGAATTTTCACCACGAAATGGAACTGGTCGTCGCGATTGCAGCGCCGCTCAGGGATGCGACGGCCGCAGAGGCGCGGGCGGCGATCTGGGGATATGGCTGCGCGCTGGACATGACGCGCCGGGATCTGCAATTGCGCGAACGCCAGAAGCAGCGCCCCTGGAGCCTGGGCAAGGATCTGGAGGGCGGCAGTGTCTTTGCGCCGCTGCGTGCGGCATCGGAATGGGGGGAGCCTCAGACGCAGCGAATCTGGTTGCGGGTGAACGGAGAGATCCGTCAGGACGCCTCTCTCGCGGAGCTGATCTGGTCGGTCGAGGAGATTCTATGCCATCTTTCTGGGTATTATCATCTGCGGCCGGGGGATCTGGTGATGACGGGCACGCCGGCGGGGGTTGGTCCTGTTGTCGCAGGGGATCATATCGAAGGCGGTATTGATGGGCTGACATCTGTGCGGTTGTCGCTGCGATAGGCGAAAATAGCGCGTCATGTGATCAGCGCGGCGAATTTAGCGATCAGATGCAACCATGCCGTGATTTATGTAACTTGAATACTTCTTGTTTGAAGGTTTCTGTAACGTATTTTTGTTTCATCGACCCAGCAGGCTGAAGCATTTTCGCGAAATCATGCAGTGCAGATACATAATCATCTGTTGATGGTTACAAATGCACCTAATAGCTGAGGGTGTCAGGGGGCGTTTACGGCCGGATGGCTGGATAGGCTGTGCGTTGGGTTTGTTGCATCAGGGGCATCTGATCGCGATAGTTACGAAAAGACATAAGGTCAGAGGGAGGAAACATATGACCACTCGGAGACAACTACTTGGCGCGGCAGGGGCCGTTGCACTCATGGTGATGGGCGCGACCTCGGCGATGGCGCAGGAGGTGACGCTGAAGCTGCACCAGTTCCTGCCGGCGCAGGCAAATGTGCCCAGGCTGATTCTGGATGTCTGGGCCGACAAGGTCGAGGCGTCTTCGCAGGGGCGTATCAAGATCGACCGCTATCCGTCCATGCAGCTGGGTGGCAAGCCACCAGAACTGATGGATCAGGCCATTGATGGCGTGGCAGATATCGTCTGGACCGTTGTGGGCTATACCCCCGGCCGCTACCCTTCGACCGAGGTGTTCGAACTGCCGTTCATGATGACCAATGCGCGTGCGGCATCGCACGCCTATTGGGAAATGTTCGAGGAGCATATGAAGGATGGTGAATTCAAGGATGTGAAGATCCTTGGCACCTGGGTTCACGGCCCCGGCATCATCCATACCACGGATCCGGTGGAGCAACCGGATGATCTGCGTGGGATGAAGATCCGCGGCGGTGGCCGTTCGGTGAACGCGCTGCTGACGGAACTGGGCGCAACCCCGGTGGGTATGCCGGTTCCGGCTATCCCGGAAGCCCTGTCCAAGGGCGTGATCGACGGCACCACCATTCCGTGGGAAGTCACCACCGCTCTGAAGGTGCCGGAGCTGGTCGAGAACCACACGGAATTCACCGGCCGCGCGCTCTATACGCTGACCTTTGTTCTGGCGATGAACAAAGAGAAATATGAGAGCCTGCCCGATGATCTGAAAAAGGCCGTGGATGAGAACTCCGGTCTGGAGTTCTCGGTCTTTGCCGGTGGCACCATGGCTGATGCCGATGATCCGGCGCGGGAGTTCGCACTGGATGAGGGCAATAATGTCATCACGCTGGATGAAGAGCAGACCGCGATCTGGCGCGAAGCCGCGAAGCCGATCTACCAGCAGTGGCTCGACGACATGAAGGCAAAAGGCATTGATGGCGACGCGCTGCTGGAGCAGGCGACCTATCTGATCGACAAATACACCGCTCAGCATAACTAACTGAGCGCAAGACTGGTGGACCTGCGCCTGCATCTGTCGCAGGTCCACCCCACCTGAAAGGGTAGGCTTTCCATGCACAAGCTGATGATGGGACTGGCCAGAACAATGGCCATGGCGGGCGGTATTGTCTTATCGCTTCTGATCCTGCTGACCTGTCTGTCGATTGCTGGGCGGTTGCTGAACGGGGGGCTGCATGGCGCCCTGATGCAGAGCATCGCGCCGGATCTGGCCGAGTGGCTGATCGCCATCGGTGTCGGGCCGATCAATGGTGATTTCGAAATTGTCGAGGCAGGCGTCGCCTTTGCGATCTTTGCCTTTTTGCCACTGTGCCAGATCACGGCGGGCCATGCGTCGGTGGATATTGTCACCAACAGTTTCCCGCGGGGGGCAAAACGGTTCCTGCGGATGGCGACTGAGATCGTCTTTGCGGCTGTGCTGGTGCTGATTGCGGTGCGGCTTGGCGCGGGGATGCTGAGCAAGTTCGAGAACGGCGAGACCTCCTTTCTGCTCGAGTTTCCGGTCTGGTGGGCCTATGCCGCCAGTCTGGTCGCGGCCAGCGTGGCCGCCTTGGTGGGCCTCTATATGGCCGCCGTCCGTACGATTGAATTCATGACTGGCCGCATCCTTGTCTGGGACGGCGTGGAGGGCGAACAGTGACTGCGCTTGAAATCGGGATTGCCTCATTTCCCGTCCTGATGATGCTGATTTTCCTACGGGTTCCGATTGGCCTTTCGATGTTTCTGGTTGGGCTGGTCGGGCTGATCATCGTGACAGATGGCACTCAGGTGGCCTTTGGCCGGATGAAGAGCGAGACCTATTCCACCTTCTCCTCATATTCGCTGACCATCGTGCCGATGTTCCTCTTGATGGGCCATTTTGCGACGCTGGGTGGCATGTCCACGGCTTTGTTCAAGGCGGCTGAAGGCTTCCTGGGGCATAGGAAGGGCGGTGTTGCCATGGCAGCGATCGGGGCCTGTGCGGGCTTTGGCGCGATCTGTGGCTCCTCGCTGGCCACGGCGGCAACCATGGGACGTGTCGCGCTGCCTGAGCTGCGCAACTATGGCTATGCTGGGGGCTTCTCCACAGCGACGCTGGCGGCAGGCGGTACGCTTGGCATTCTGATCCCGCCCTCTGTGGTGCTGGTGATCTATGCCATCCTGACAGAGCAGAACATCGCCAAGCTGTTTCTTGCCGCCTTTATCCCCGGTATTCTGGCCGCCATCGGTTATGTGATTGCGATTTCTGTCTATGTCCGGGTTTTCCCCGGCAGCGCGGGGACGCGCCCCCCGGTTCCCTGGGGCGAGCGGTTTGCGGCGCTGTTCCACGTCTGGCCGGTTCTTCTGGTTTTTGGACTGGTCGTGGGCGGGATTTATCTGGGCTGGTTCACCCCGACCGAAGGCGCTGCAGTTGGTGCCTTGGGGACCGGGCTGATTGCCTGGCTGAACGGTGGGCTCAACCGTGAGACCCTGACCGATAGTTTCATGGTGACGGCGCGCTCGACCGCGATGATCTTTTTCATCGTGCTGGGTGCGGGGTTCTACAACGGGTTTCTGGCCCTGACCAAAGTCCCGCAGGAGCTGGCTGATTTCGTGGTCTCCCAGGGTCTCAGCCCCTGGGTGGTGCTGATGCTGATCCTCGCCTTCTATCTGGTCTTTGGTTGCCTGATGGACAGCCTGTCGATGATCCTTCTGACTATCCCGATCTTTTACCCGGTTATTTCCGCGATGGATTTTGGTCTGGTGAATCTGCCCGCGATGCAGGCCGATGCGGCGATGGAGGTGCTCAAGGCTGGCGTGCCACAGGGGATGGGGGCTGAAATGCTCGCCTCGATCCAGGAGGCGATTGCCACTGGCACCGAACTGACCCGCGACCAGATGAAGGAGCTGGGCATTCGTGTGACCAAGGGCATGGCGAACCGGCTGGAGACAGAATATGTCGCCATCTGGTTTGGCATTCTGGTTCTGATCGTGGTCGAGGTTGGCCTGATCACCCCGCCGGTGGGCATGAACCTGTTCGTCATCAACGCGATGGATCGCACCACCCGGATGGTCGACACCTATAAGGCGGTGATGTTCTTTGTCGCCTCTGACCTGATCCGGGTTGTGATATTGGTGGCCTTTCCAATCATCACGCTGTTGCCGTTGATGTTGATGCGCTGAAAGTTGATGATCCTGCAAGGTGGCCATCCGTCCCGGCGGGTGGCCGTTACCATTGTGAACACCGTGACACCCCAGAGCCGAGGCCCAGAATGACCGACAGCCAGACCCCTGACTTTGTGCATGAAATCCGTGTCGGCTGGGGTGATTGTGACCCGGCGCGCATTGCCTATACCGGTCATCTGCCGGGGTTTGCGTTGCAGGCGATTGATGCCTGGTGGGAGCAGCAGCTGGATGGTGACGGCTGGTATCAGATGGAACTGGATCGCGGTACTGGCACGCCCTTTGTGCATATGAGCATTGATTTCCGCTCTCCCGTCACGCCGCGCCACAGGTTGGCCTGTGCTGTCTGGCCGGTTGCGCTGGGGCAGAAATCCGTGACCTTCCGGGTGGAAGCGCGGCAGGACGGTGTTTTGTGTTTTGAGGGCAAATTCGTCTGCGTCTTTATCGAGCCGAGCGACTTCAGCGCCAGGCCCGCGCCCGCAGATTACCGTGCGGTGATTGAGCCGTTGCTGCGCCCCGACCTCGCCTAGGGCGCGTTTTGCCCGGTGTTAGAGTCGAACTCATAGCGGATCGCGTTGCCAGCCATCCGCAAATGTCACCCGCTCCATCTCTGTGAACCGGCGAATTCGTTCCAGTTCGGCCTCCAACCGGGTCTGCCGTGCCGGAGACCATTTGATGCCCAGTTCGGGCCAGAGCGCGGTGATATGTAGACAGCCCGCCAGATCACCCGCCTGCCGGTGTGCCTTCATGTCGATGCGGCCGACCAGACGGTCCCCCTCCATCAGCGGAAAGACGTAGTAGCCGTAGCGTCGTTTCTCGGCAGGGGTGAACACCTCGATCCGGTAGTGAAACCCAAACAGCCCTTCCGCGCGTTTGCGGTCGCGCAGGGCAGGATCAAACGGGCTGAGGAGGCGCATTCGGCCCGGTGGTGGCGGCAGGGCGGCGGCCTGCCCGACGGCGCCGGGGCGGGCAAAGACACGGCGGCTGCGCCCGTCCGAAAGCGTGATATCCAGCGGTTCGATCTGCCCGTCCGCCAGCGCCTGTTTGCACCATGCGGCGCATTCCGCCGGTGAGGCCGTCGCCCAGAAGGCAGCCAGTTCACCCGAGGTGGCAAAGCCGAGCCGGTCCAGCGCCGCATTGCACAGCCAATCCAGCGTTTTCTCCGGGTCGGGCGACCCTTGGGCGGGGAGGTGACGGGTGTCGATAACCCGTTCGCTCAGGTCGTAGCGTTTCTGAAAGCCACTGCGTCCGACCACGGCCAGCGCGCCGGAGCGCCAGAGGTATTCCAGCGCGGTTTTTGATGGATGCCAGTCCCACCAGCCGCCGGATCCCTTGGCTTCATCCTTGCCCACGTCGGAGGAACTGACTGCGCCGTGGTCGCGAATGTGGTCCAGAACATGCTGGAACTTCGCCTCATAGCCGTCGCGGCGCCAGTTGCGGTATCTCTTGCGCAGAACCTCTGCGTCGCGCCGAAACCGCAAGTGCCAATGCGGGTAGAACTCCATAGGCAGAACGGCAGCGTCATGGGTCCAATGTTCGAACAGGCGGCGTTCCTGTTCATAGAGCCGTTTCAGCGCCGCAGGGCGATAGCTGGGCCTGCGGGAGAACAGGATCATGTCATGGGCGCGGGCCACCGTGTTGATGCTGTCCAGCTGAACAAAGCCAAGCCGGGTGATCAGTTCCAGCAGCGCATCACCCTTGGCAGGCCCGCTGGGTTGCTCCAGCAGGGCGTGCCGATCCATGAACAGGCGCCGCGCGGCCCGATTGTCCAGCCGCGCAACCGCCATCAGCGCCGCTTGAGCGTATCGCCGAAGGTGATGGTAGGGGTCAGGGTCACGTGTTTTTCGATCTCCTGATCCGGGTTATCCAGCTGCGCGGCGATGATCTCTGCCGCCTTGCGTCCGATTTCCAGACGGCAGGCGTCCATCGTGGCCAGCTGCCGTGGCAGCCCCTGCAACAGCTCTACTCCGTTGAACCCGGCAAGACCGATCTGACCGGGGATGTCGATCTTCTGATCCATCAGGTAGAGCATGCCACCCGCGCCAATCATGTCGTTGGAATAATAAAGGAAATCCAACTCAGGCGAGCGTTCCAGCATCTCCTGCGTCATCTCGCGGCCCTTTGCGAGGGCGGAACCGCCGGAGTAGAAGGCGCGGTCTTCGATCTCGACCCCTTCTTTGGCGAGCGCCTCGGTGAAGCCTTCAAACCGTTTGCGGGCGCGATGGTCCAGCGGCATCTTGGTGCCCATGAAACCGATGTGGCGATAGCCGGCTTTCAGTATGGCCTTGGCCATCTCACGTCCAGCGCGTCGATGGGAAATCCCCACCATCGCATCCACCGGCTTGCCATCGGTATCCATGATTTCCACCACCGGAATACCAGAGGCATTGAGCATGGCGCGCGCCGCCTCCGTGTGCTCCAACCCGGCAATGATGACGCCAGAAGGTCGCCAGGACAGCATCTCATAGAGGACTTTCTCCTCTTTCTCCGGCTGGTAATCGGTCACGCCGACCACAGGCTGTAGATCCGTGTTTTCCAGCACTGAGTTGATGCCGGTCAGCACCTCCGGGAAGACCATATTGGACAGCGACGGGATGATCACGGCCACCAGGTTGACCCGGTTCGAGGCAAGCGCACCGGCGATCTTGTTCGGGACGTAGCCAAGTTCCTTTGCGGCGCTCAGAACTTTTTGTCGGGTTTTTTCCGACACATCGCCCCGGTTTCGCAACACGCGACTGACGGTCATTTCTGAAACCCCGGTGGCTTCGGATACGTCACGAAGGGTGAGCGGGCGCTTGTTGTCCGTTGTCACGTCGATGGCCTCACATTGTTGTTGTTGTTACGTTAGCGCAGACAGAGCGCGCTGCACAATGGGGCGCAGCCGTTGCAAAATCCAATTCCACAGGATTGTCTTGCCATGGTGGGTTTGCTATCGCGTAAACAGGCTGGCCCTGATCAGGCCCCGTGGCTCAACTGGATAGAGCAGCCCCCTCCTAAGGGGCAGGTTGCAGGTTCGAATCCTGCCGGGGTCGCCAAATAGCACGGCTGCCTGTCTCAATCATGACATTCGGTACGTGCGGGGGCGCCCTGCCTTATTCTGACGCGATGTCGATCCCGTTGACAGGGCGCTGTCGGATTGACCTCTGCGCGATGCGAATTAGCTCAGGCAGATGAAGCACTGGTTGATAATCGGCCTGGTTTTTCTGGGGGCCTGCGGGCGCGGGGTTCCTGAGAATGCGCGCATTGTTGTGGCGGGCGACTCCGTCATGGCCTGGAACCGAAATGACAGTGGATCCGTTGCGGATCGGCTGGAAAGTCGGCTTGGCGAACCGGTTGGCGATGTCTCGCTGTCGCTTGCGCGGGTGACCGGCGGGCGCGGGGCGTTGCACATACCCACGCAGCTGAAACCAGTGTCAGCGGAGTGGGTCGTGCTGAATGGCGGTGCCAATGACCTTCGCAGCCGCGATTGTGGCTGCAAGGTTTGCGATGTCGAACTTGACCGGCTGATTTCCGCGAGCGGAACGCAGGGTGCCATCCCAGAACTGGTCTCAGATCTGCGCCGTCGCGGATCGCGGATCATCTGGCTCGATTATTACACCTCTCCGCGATACGCGGGTACGGTCTGTGTTGCGCCCTACCAAATTCTGGAGGAACGGCTGGCGCGTATGGCGGCAGCGGATGCGGGCGTGACGCTCCTCGATATGGATGCGGTGTTTCGCCCCGACGACCTGTCGCTTTTTGCGCCTGACCGGATTCACCCGTCGCTGCGGGGGTCGGATCTGATCGCAGGACAGGTTGCGCCGCTGCTGAGGCGGTGACAGGCGAAGATCCTGTGGACCCCAGGTGTTGCCACCCCGACGCCCCGGCCGGGAGCGGCCGGGATTTGATATCGGGGCGGCGGGGGACAGCTATCGACGCGCGATCAATCCTCGGTGCTGAGACCGGAGAGGAAGAAGTCCTGACCGAGCTTGGGATTGCTGGCCAGACCTTCGACCATGTCTTCGTAGTATTTTCGTTTGATGGCGCGGCTTTCCTGCTTTTCCAGGCCATGACCTGTGAAGGAGGCGATGCGTGCGGTTTGATTGTCTTTCTTGACCCGCAGCGCCCGTGCCACTTTGTCCGGGTAGCGCTTCACCAGGGCGCTGCGCAGCGCCCAGGAGTATTTCGGCGAGAACGGAGAAATCCAGTCGATGAACCAGAGCCGGTCACCGCTGTTCCAGCGATCCGGATCGAGGTGGTTTGGATCGAGGATATACGCCGCCTCCGTCTCTTCGTCGAGCAGCGCCCAGCTGCAATACGCAACCGGGAAACCGTCTCTTTCGACTATGTAATACTGCTGGCTGGCGATCGCAGGCAGGATAAACCCTGCCTGCTGGCTGACCCTCCAGTCCCGGTGCAGGACGGAATTGGACCACAGCCAGGCGATCTTGCCATAAGTCTGGAAGTTCTGTTGAGAATCCATGGTCGTTCTTTCCTGCTTCCGGTCAGCTGTGGTCACGGCGTTAGACAAAGACAAAGGAGTTTGCCCCCAGCTCGTCGATTTCCACGCCATGAAGGTCGATCAGGTCGCCATCCGAGGTCTGGATACGGGTGTGGGTCTCCTGACCATTTGCACTTGCGACGACCGAGATGTCAAAATCAGCCACGGAGCCGCCAAAGTCAAACATCAGCTTGTCCTCACCAACGGTGAAATCGGTGATCCGGTCAGTGCCGTGACCTGCGCGGAACACAAAGGTATCGAAGCCTTCGCCCCCAGCAAGCCGATCATTGCCAGCCCCCCCCTCCAGCAGGTTTCGCCCTGCGGTGCCGATCAGATCATCATCGAAGTCGGAACCGATGACGCCTTCGAACCCGGAAATCTGATCGCCGGCGATATAGTTGGTTGGCGACGGAATTAGCTCGGAGGTTTGTTGGGCCAGGTTGATACGAACGGCAGTCGAATGGCCCTCATGGCTCAGAACATCGAAGCCTTCGCCACCATTCATCGTATCGGTGCCTTCGCCGCCGATAATGGTGTCGTCGCCTTCCCTGCCGTCGATCAGGTCGGCCCCGGCGCCGCCATCAAAATAGTTGCCACCGGCATTACCTCTCAGAATATCCGACTGGCTGGTTCCGACAACACCTTCAAAATTGCTGACCGTGTCGCCTGCAAGCCATTGGCTGCCATTCCAGTATTGCGCAAACTGTTGATGCCCAGGTTGGGTCGAGGCGAGGTCGAACTGGATAGCAGATGCTTCCCCTTTGTAGCTCGCGACATCAAAGCCGGCGCCGCCGTCCAATACATCCAATCCGGCGCCGCCGACGATGACGTCATTGCCCGCCTTGCCGGAAATCGTGTCCGCCCCGGCGCCGCCTTCCAGGTAATTGGCATCGTTGTTGCCGATTAGCTTGTCATCCAGAGAGGTTGCAATCACACCTTCGAAATTGCTGTAGACGCCGGCAGTCGTCAGAAGCACCTCTTCTCCGGTGTGGGCGTCATTGTAACGTACGTGCTCTGCGTGCTGGCCGATACCCAGCTCAAATTTGATACCGATTCCATAGCCTTCGCGGCTGTAGAGATCAAAGCCGGCGCCGCCGTCGATTGTGTCATCCGACAAGCCGCCATCAATGATGTCATCGCCGCCCTTGCCGTCGATATTGTCCTTACCTGACGAGCCAATGATGATATCATCGCCCTCAGTCCCGTTGATGCCGGTCAGAGAGTTTCGATCGACATCGCGAATATTCAGGAGTTTGTTCAGGTCGAACAGGCCGTCGTAGCTGAGCAGTGCACCGCCGCTCTCTGCGTCCGTTAGTTTACCCAGCTCATCGCCGAAACTGCTGGTTTCATCTCCGTTTTGAGGCGTCTTCCAGACGTCGTCCGAGTTGCGGAAGGCGTGGTAATTGGCCCGCAGCGTGGTGAAATAGCTGCTCGGTGACGCAGCTGACGTGCTGTCAAAGCTCCCCAGCGCACCATGGCGGAACTCGACGTTTGCGCCGTTCGAGTAGACGACGTTGACCCCGAACGAGTCTGCACCGCCCGCTTGTTGAAGGATTGCGTTCAGATCAGCTTTTGCCAATCCATCCAGAGTGGTCCAGCTATCTGTGTTGGTGCTCAATGCCTGGCTGCTGGTCCTCAATCCCTGCGGTGCGAGGAAGTAGTCCTCGACCGTAAAGGAGAAGTCTTCACTAAGCGAGATGACCAAATCGTCGCCATAGGAATTGAACCAGATCTCACGGTCGTCGCGAACGTGGATGTTGAGGAGGTCGCCGGCGATATCTTCGGCCTCTGGCCCGGTGATCAGATGATGGCCCCGGCTGCCGCCCCCGAAGTTGGCCGGGAAATAATTGACGTTGTAGATGTCCCGCCCTTCTCCGCCGACGATAATATCGTTGCCGGTAATGAAGTCGTCATAGGTGAAGTGATCATCGCCCGCGTCACCATACAGGTAGTCGTCCTTCGATGATCCCTCAATCGTATCGTTGTGTTCCGTCCCGAGGAGCGCAACCGACCCGGAATCCCAGGCGACATCGACGCTGATATCCAGCTCGGATGTGGTGCCATCTGCGTTGACATTGGTGATGCCGTTATTGATCGCAGCCCGGTATTCGGACAGGGAATGGACGATGGTATCGCCCTCAGCGCCCTCGGTGTCCAAAACGATATGCGCGGCTTCTGTATTCCAGACATTGAGCCTTTTCAGTGCAGTATCATCCGTGCTTCTCAGGATATTCGTGAGCGACGCCGCGGTTTTTGTAACCTCCTCATCCCGGTTTTCGGTCACCAGAGGAATCAGGGCTTCTGCCATTTCGGTCGCGGTCTGTTCGCGGATCTGGTCGACCTCAAGCTCATCGACAAAGCGCTGCAATGTCTGGCTGCTGAGCCCGATGGTATCTCCATCGTCTTCGCCGCCATCAATATAGAGCTCGTCTTTCTGGCCGTTCCAGTAGCTTTCCAGAAGTGCGTGTTTGAGGTTGATCAGATCGTCGCCCTCGCCGCCACCAACAACCTGAATTGAGGCGCCGACATCAATGCGGTCATCGCCGCCGAAGCCAAAGACCTGTTCAAGCTGTGTGGAGGTGTCGAGAAACATGAAGTCGCCCAGCGAGGAGCCATGCAGGATTTCGATATTGCTGAGGGTGTCAGAGACTGAGTGGATGCCACTGCGCTCGGCAAGCTCAACTTTGCGGAATTGTACAACCTCGGTGCGTTTGCCGTGGTTGGCAGTCTGCGAGTCGATGGATTCCTGATAATATTTCGAACCTGCCGTGAGGTTCTTCGAGACATAGGTGCTGTCGCCGGATGCACCAATGGAAAGCCCTCTCGAAAGCTCGCCACCTGACAGCCGCGCGTAGGAGGCGGTATCCTGCCCGGTGCCACCGTCGAAGGTGACCTGGCTTTCATAGGCGAACAGCGTGTCATCACCACCACCCGCGTTGATTTCGATCCCGACCTCCATCTTGTTGCCCATACGGTCTTCGGCGCTCGACACCACCTTCGACATGTTAAAGGTGGTCTGATTGTCGCCGTAGTCGCGGATATCCCAGCCGGACAGGTCGGTAATCTTGAGCGTTGTCTGATACTCGTTCTTGCCGGTCTCTTCGCGGCTGGTTTCCTCGGTGCCGGCGGAGAACAGCGGTGTTGTGAAGGTCAGGTAGGATTTGGCGCCATTGGCATTCGGCAGGTTGATAACATTGATATCGCTGCCCTCGGTCGGGGTGAGGCTGCGGTTGCCGGTCTGCCAGCCATTGGTCGTGAAGGTTTCGACGTAGTTCTTGGCGGTCTTGTTCAGCTCGCCACTGGTTTTGCTGATGGCCGACAATTCGATATCGGTTACATCCAGACCCTGGCCGCCAAGCGCAATCACCTGGTCGACATCGTCGTCCGCGATCAACTCGCCGAAGAACTCGGTGTAGTGGGCCTTGGTCTTTTCCTGTTTCTGATCAAAGCTGCCGTCGAAGAACTCTTCGACAGTCTGCGGATTGCCGTTCTCGTCAGTTCGGATCTTGGCGGCATATTTGTCGGCAATTCCTTCAAGCGCAACCTGTTCAAAGGCACCAACAATTGCCGAAATCGCACCACCAATCAGACCCACCGCAGCGGCGATCGGGGCGCCCACGCCGGTTGCCGCAAGTACGCCCGATGTGACGCCGGTGATGACGTCGAGCCCGGTGGTCACGCCATAGAATGCGGCTTCTGCGTCTTTGGATTCCTGGAGAAGGTCGCTCAGCAGGCCGGAGCTGTAGGTGTCGGCCTTCTGAATCGCGTCGATCCGATCCTGTTTCTGGTCAAATTCCGCCCATTTTGCCGGGTTGATCGCACCTACTACAGACCCGATGGCGCCGATAACCGGTACCGCCTTGCCAAGCACGTTAGCGGCCTTGCTGCCTGCCTTGACCGCAAGCTCTGCGATGCCGAGCACGTTCTCGACGGCCGCAAAGGCGAGCGCGGTTCCCTGCAGGCCGACCTCTGCCTGTACGACTTTGCGGGTTTCATCCGGCAGGTTCGGGTCGGCAAGAAGCTTAGCTGTGGGCACAAAGCTGGCTGCTGCGCCGCCAACCAGTGACAGTGCCGCAAAGCCCTTTGCGCCCTTAGCAAATTTCAGATGGCCGGCAGCGTCCAGGATGTCGCCGCCAGCGCTGAACACGGCTTCACCCAGGAAGCCTGCGTTAGCAGCATGGCCTTCGGGCGTGTTGTCGGGTTTGACGGCGAAAGCGGAGATCGCCTGACTGCTGCTCAGTAGATTGACTCCGGCCTTCAGCGAGGCGGTGCGGACGGTGCTGCTGTATTCCTGGAAGCCTTCTGTCTTCTCTCGGAGGCTGATCAGCTCAAGGGATTCACTGGAAATGGCTTCCAGCTCGGCCTTTGCATCTGCGGCAAGCACATCGCTGCCGGTGTAGGTCTCCGCCGCGTATTTCTTGTATTCTTCCAGCTTATCTTGCCGGGCGATTTCGAGGGCATCAATGCGCGCTTGCAGATAGTTCGCGTGGCTTTCGCTGTGGTCGGCGATATCGCCGCCCTTTTCAAATGCAGCAAGGTCGGTTTGCAGTTTTTCGGCTGCATCAAGAACGGTGCTGGTCCGGTAGATCTCTTTGCTGACCTTGTCGGCCGCTTCGGCGTCGAAATCCGCATGGTTCGGATCACTTAGGCGGTCGTGCTGCGCCCGGAGCACGTCCAGGTCGACCTGAAGCTTTGATATGTCGTCGGTGACATTACCCTTGATCGAATTGATGAACTGTTCGTTGGTATTCGCCAGTTCGCCAGCAGCATATTGTTGTTCGATGGCGGCGACGATCTTGCCGACGATTTTCAGATCTTTTGCGATGAACTCAGCCCATTGGGCTTCAAGATTGTTGTCCTCATCGTCGTTCACCAAATCCTTACCGGCGATCTTCCCTTTCAGGCTTTTGACCAGATTGTAGTTCCAGTTCGAGTAGTTGGTCGCCTTGCTGATGGCTTTGACTTCGGGAATACCCAGCCCGGTTTCCAAGAAGGTCTGAACGGTGTCGCGGAACGACTCCCGTGCCTCCGGTCCCAGGTCCGAAAAGATCGCATCATAGGCGATGACAGAGGTTTCCAGAATTGCGGTTTGTTCTTCGTTCAGCATGTATCGCGACCTTTCTGACGGAAGCAGCCTGTAATCCAGTTTCGCTACGGTTGTGCCGTGCTTGGACACGCATAGGGATATTCACGCGCGCGGCTATATGGCCAAATCCTTGGACTGGATAAGGCCAGTTTGCGCTTGGTTCGAATAACGCGCTTATGTTCAGGGGGTTACCGGCATCTATTCGATCAGAATTATCTACAGCGTGGAGAGGGAAAAACGCGGAGGACCTATTCGTCGCTACAGGCCTCTGTCGCAGTTTTCAGCTGAAGTGACGCATTTTGGTTTTCTGTAACATGTTCAGTGATTTGGCGAATCAAATTCGCCCATGACGGGAATCATCTGCGCGTTGTTGTCACCATCGCACCGGTAGAGTTTGCTGCCGCTCTCCGTCTCTGATCAGCCTGCTGGGGCCGCCCAAAGACCGGCCGCCCACCAGGTGCCCAGCCATGGCTTCAATATAGTTTGACACCCCAATAAGGTGAGTTGAGATTTGTAAAACGCGAGGCGGCTAGCCGAGTCCGCCAAGGGTTTGGATCATCTCGCGGATCACTCCGACACCGTCGCGGGCCTTCAGATTGGCAAACAAAAATGGGCGATCCCCGCGCATTCGTTTTGCATCGCGCTCCATCACCGATAGATCCGCACCGACATGCGGGGCAAGGTCGGTCTTGTTGATGATCAACAGATCCGAGCGGGTGATCGCCGGCCCGCCTTTGCGGGGGATTTCCTCGCCTGCGGCGACGTCGATCACATAGATGGTCAGATCTGCCAGCTCGGGGCTGAAGGTGGCAGAGAGGTTGTCTCCGCCGCTCTCGATCAGGACAATCTCGAGATCCGGGTGGCGCTCCCGCATCTCCGCGACCGCGCCGAGGTTGATCGACGCATCCTCGCGGATGGCTGTATGAGGGCAGCCGCCGGTTTCAACACCCAGGATCCGGTCCTGCGGCAGGATCTGCAACCGCATCAGGGCCTCGGCGTCCTCCTGCGTGTAGATGTCATTGGTTATCACCGCAATGGAGTGGCTGTCGCGAAACACCTCGCTCAGGGCTGCGGTCAGGGTGGTTTTGCCCGCGCCAACCGGGCCGCCAATTCCAATGCGCAGGGGGCCGTTCAATGTGCTCATGTGCGAAAGATCCTTGAATGCTGTGTTTCGTGTTTCATCGCGGCAATGTCCGCAAGAAAGCAGGTGGAGGACAGGCGCTGGAGGTCACCATCCCCGGTTTGCTCTGCGATCTGCTGGCAGAGCGGCGCAAGGGCGTGGAGGATAGCCTGTGCGTCGCTTTGCCCGATGGGGGCAAGGCGCTGAGCCGCCGCGACGAGGTTTGCGGTGAATGCGTGCAGGTAAAGCGCCGTTGTGGCCTGCAAGGGCATCGAACAGCAATTTGCCGCAAAGCCGACAGCTACGGGATAGGTGAGCCTTGCGGCAACGTCTCGGTCGGTTCCGGGCCAGATGCTGCGGGTGATCTGGCAAAAGGCTGCGCCCTGAAGATCGGTTTCGCGGAGGCGTTCCAGGGATGGTGCATAGGCGCGGCATTGGGTGTCGATCCGCTGCACGGTATCGGCGTCCGGGGCGTGATAGGCCGCAGCGAGGAACAGCGCATCCGACCAGCCGCCGCCGTCGCGCAGAACCGTTGCGATCCAGTCCTGCACGTCGGCAGCCGAGCTGACCGCGGCGGAGGTCATCGCCCATTCCAACCCGTGGGAATAGCTGAACGCCCCCACCGGGTAGCCGGGAGAAAACCACTGCATCAGGGTCAGCAACTGTGCCTCAGTGGGCATGGGGCTGCCCCTGAGCGTCGCCATGGGAATGGCTGTGGGTGCGGCCATGACCATAGGCGCCGCCCTCGGGGGTGAAGGGTTCGACCACATCGCGCAATGTCGCGCCGAGTTTTTGCAGCATGTCGCGGATCACATGGTCGCGCTGGATCAGCAGACGGTCCGCGCCGATCTGGCAGGGCATATGGCGGTTGCCGATATGCCAGGCTAGGCGCAGCAGGTGATCGCCGGTGACCTCCAGCAGCGGTTCGTTTGCCGGGTGCACGCCGATTTTGCGGCCATCGTCCAAGACAAAAGCATCGCCCATGTCGAGCGACAGCGTGGAGGGGAAATCGACCAGAAACCGCAGGCCACTATCAGAGGTCAGCACCCTGCGTCGCAGGAAACGATCCTCGTAGCTGAGGGTGATCCGGTCGTCGGCATCATGCGCGTGGACCTTGTGTTGGCTGAGGGGGAGTGACATGGGAAGGCTCCGTCAGAAAAGGAAATAGCGCTGGGCCATGGGCAGATCATCGGCCGGGGCGCAGGTCAGAAGCTCGCCATCTGCACGGACCTCATAGGTTTCGGGATGGACCTCGATCTTGGGCAGGGCGGTGTTGAGTTTCAGGTCCGATTTGCCAATGTCGCGGGTGTTTCTGACCGCGCAGGTCTGTTTGGCGAGACCAAGGTGCTGGGCAATCCCGCCTGCCTGCGCCGCTTCGGAGACAAAGGTGACGGAGGAGTTTTCCACCGATCGGCCAAAGGCTGCGAACATCTGCCGGGAATAGACCGGCTGTGGTGTGGGGATAGACGCATTGGGGTCACCCATCTGCGCCATTGCAATGGACCCGCCGAGCAGAACCATTTCAGGCTTTACCCCAAAGAAGGCAGGATTCCACAACACCAGATCACCGCGTTTGCCGACCTCGATACTGCCGATTTCATGGGCGATACCATGGGCGATGGCCGGGTTGATCGTGTATTTGGAAATATAGCGGCGGACGCGGAAATTATCGTTTTCTCCTGTCTCCTCGGGCAGGCGTCCGCGTTGCTTTTTCATCTTGTCGGCAGTCTGCCAGGTGCGGATCAGAACCTCACCCACCCGCCCCATCGCCTGACTGTCCGAAGCGATGATCGAGAAGGCGCCCATGTCATGGAGGATATCCTCTGCCGCAATGGTTTCGCGACGGATGCGGCTTTCAGCAAAGGCGACGTCTTCGGGGATGGACTTGTCGAGGTGATGACAGACCATCAGCATATCGAGATGCTCTTCGATGGTGTTGACGGTAAAGGGGCGGGTCGGATTGGTAGAGGAGGGCAGGACATGCGCTTCGCCGCAGATCTTGATGATGTCCGGGGCATGGCCGCCACCCGCGCCTTCGGTGTGGAAGGCATGGATGGTGCGCCCCTTCAGCGCTGCGACCGTGTGTTCAACAAAGCCTGATTCATTCAGTGTGTCGGTGTGGATCATCACCTGCACGTCCATCGCGTCCGCTACTGACAGGCAGCAGTCAATGGCGGCGGGGGTGGTGCCCCAGTCCTCATGCAGCTTCATCGCGCAGGCCCCGGCGATGATCTGTTCCTCAAGCGCGCGGGGCTGTGAGGCGTTGCCTTTGCCCGCAAAGGCCATGTTCATCGGAAAGGCGTCGGCGGCCTGCAACATGCGCCCGATGTGCCAAGGCCCCGGCGTACAGGTGGTGGCGAGGGTTCCATGTGCGGGGCCGGTGCCGCCGCCGAGCATGGTCGTCAGCCCGGAGTGCAGCGCCTCCTCGATCTGCTGCGGGCAGATGAAATGGATGTGGCTGTCAAAACCGCCAGCGGTCAGGATGCGCCCCTCGCCCGCGATGATCTCGGTTCCCGGCCCGATGACAATCGTGACACCGGGTTGAGTGTCCGGGTTGCCTGCCTTGCCGATGGCGGCGATGCGCCCGTCTTTCAGACCCACATCCGCCTTGTAGATGCCGCTATGGTCTACGATCAGCGCATTGGTGATGGCCGTGTCGACTGCCCCCTCGGCGCGGCTCGCCTGAGACTGGCCCATGCCGTCGCGGATGACCTTGCCCCCGCCGAATTTCACCTCTTCGCCGTAGCTGAGCACGTTGCCGACACCGCTGGCTTCGGCGATCAAATCGCGCTCCACCTCGATAGTCAGATCGGTGTCCGCCAGACGCAGACGGTCTCCCACCGTGGGGCCGAACATGGCCGCGTAATCGGCGCGTGAAATCTGGGATGGCATCAGAGATCCCCCATGATGGCGGCGTTGAAGCCGAAGATCCGTCGCGCGCCGGATATCGGGATCAGCTGTACCTCGCGGCGCTGGCCCGGTTCAAAGCGCACGGCTGTGCCGGCAGCGATATCAAGACGCAGGCCCCGAGCGGCCTCCCGGTCAAAGTTGAGAGCTGGGTTCGCCTCGGCAAAATGGTAGTGCGAGCCGATCTGTACCGGGCGGTCACCGGTGTTAGAGACCATCAGGACGGTGACCGGACGATCCGGGTTGAGGTCCAGACTGCCCGCGGCGGGGATCAGTTCTCCCGGGATCATTTGCGCCGCCACAGAAGGCTGGCGCAGCCGATAACGACAGTCGCGACCAGAGCCGCGAGAAGCCAGGTGTCCGCACCGTGCGGGTGAACATGCGCGCCGCCATGGGCGAGCGCGGGGCCGCCAGCCAGCAGCAACAATGAGAGGAGCGTGGGTCGCAATGTCATGGGTCTGGGTCTCCTGAATGTGAATCAGCGAATGGGGTTGTGAACGGTGACGAGCTTTGTGCCATCGCGGAATGTTGCCTCGACCTGAATGTCGTGGATCATCTCGGGCACGCCTTCCATGCAGTCGTCCCGGGTGATGACCTGCGCGCCGGCTTCCATCATGTCGGCGACTGATCGGCCGTCTCGTGCACCTTCGACAACGGCGTCGGTGATCAGGGCAATTGCTTCGGGATGGTTCAGCTTGACGCCGCGAGAGAGGCGTCGTCGGGCAACCTCTGCGGCCATGGAAATCAGCAGTTTGTCTTTTTCACGCGGGGTCAGGTTCATGTCAGATCATCCAAGGTCGGGGAAGAGGGGTGCCGCGCAGATCACGGAGGATCGGCAGCAGGAGCTGGCGCAGGACATAGCTGTCCGCTGCGAGGGCACGCATGACCAGCAGGTCTGAGCCGATCAGGCTGGCCCCGGCGGTCGGGCCAAGCTGCGCGCGCAACGGGCCAAGCCGCCCGGCAGCGTCCGGTGCAACATAAATGAGCGTTGCGATGGCTCCGGCGCCGTTTGCGGTTGCGGGTCTTGCCAGATGGGCCGCGATGTCACCATCGAGGCTTACATTATCCAGAAACAGCGGTGCGCCCGCGCGGCGGATGTCGATGCAATCACGCAGGCTCGCCTTGGTAAGGGTCTCGCCCATTGCCGCCCGCCCGAAGATCAGCGTCTCGCATAGCAGCAGCCGGGCGTCTTCGTGCAGATCGACCGTCAGCGTCCGATCCAGGTTGCACCCTTGAAACAGGATGGTTTCCTGGGGCAGCCAGGCAAGGCTGGCGCGAGGCTCGACACTGAGCGAGTTGCGAATTGTGCCCGTCTCTCCGGGTTGCGCCCGATAGGCCCGCTCCGCCGCCTGGGTGGTGAGCGTAAGAGAGGTTCCGACGCGCGCGGTGGCGCTGAGTTCAAATTGATCTCCGCCAGTCACAC
Organism: Phaeobacter sp. JH20_02; assembly: GCF_048056915.1. Classification (NCBI taxonomy): domain Bacteria; kingdom Pseudomonadati; phylum Pseudomonadota; class Alphaproteobacteria; order Rhodobacterales; family Roseobacteraceae; genus Phaeobacter; species Phaeobacter sp. JH20_02. The sequence goes on from NZ_JAYMVP010000032.1 coordinate 81,146, forward strand.
CGCCCGCTGTATTGACCAGAACTCCCTGAAGATCCGCGTCATGGGTGCGCGGGAACAGCAGCTTCAGAGAGCCCGCCTGACGGAGTCCGGCGAGGACCGATGTGTTGCCGCGCCGCTTGGAGGATACCGAGACCGTGCCGATGGCGCGCGGCGGGGTCGGCTGGCTCGGCCATGGTTGCGTCTCGGCCGTAGGAAGGCGCGACGCCCTGGAATCACCGGAACAGGCGGTTTGCCAAGGCATCAATTGGCGCTGGGATGAAGGTCTAGGCGTCATGCTGTCGATTTCATCACAGTGCGGATCTGCCGCCAGTTCAAAGCGAACAGTTGGGTGTTCCGCGGCAAGCCCTGCGCAAAATAGAGGCCAATTGTGGGTTTGGTGATCAAAAAACAGGCTGTTGCGCGGTTGTCGGCGGGCGTTTTTCGCGCGTCGTTTGCGAAACTTGCTGCGATGCAGAATGCTCAGCCTATCCACGAGAGCGAGGCTCAAACATCGTGGATGTGTGACGACCGGAGGAATTTGCGATCTCGCCAGCCGCCACACGGATGCAACACGAAGCTGCCCGCCACAGGTAGGAAATCCGGCGCCCCGGCGCAAGGGATACACCTCTGTCCGGGCGAGGAGAGACTGAATGATCACCTATAAATCTGTTCTGGCGACGACAGCCACCTGCACTGCGCTGGGTTTGGCGACCATGGGAACTGCGGTTGCGGCGGCTGATTGCCCAATAAAGGTGGGTGTCCTGCATTCGCTGTCTGGAACGATGGCGATTTCCGAAACAACGCTCAAAGATACCATGCTGATGCTCCTTGAGGATCAGAACGCCAAAGGCGGCGTCCTCGGTTGTGAACTGGAACCGGTTGTGGTGGATCCTGCGTCCAACTGGCCCCTGTTCGCCGAGAAAGCCCGCGAATTGCTGAGTGTGCATGAGGTCGATGTGATCTTTGGCAATTGGACCTCGGTGAGCCGCAAATCGGTGCTGCCGGTGATCGAAGAGCTGAACGGCCTGTTGTTCTATCCGGTGCAATATGAGGGCGAAGAAAGCTCGCGCAACGTGTTCTACACCGGTGCTGCGCCGAACCAGCAGGCAATTCCGGCAACGGATTACTTTCTGGACGAGCTGGGTGTGGAGAAATTCGCGCTGCTGGGCACCGATTATGTATATCCGCGCACCACGAACAATATCCTCGCTAGCTATCTGAAGCAGAAGGGAATCGCCGAGAGTGATATCTTTGTGAACTACACTCCGTTTGGTCATTCGGACTGGTCCAAGATCGTTGCCGATGTCGTGGCGCTGGGCGCAGATGGCAAGAAGGTGGGGGTGATCTCCACCATCAACGGCGATGCGAATATCGGGTTTTACAAAGAGTTGGCGGCAGCCGGTATCAGCGCTGACGATATCCCGGTTGTGGCGTTTTCTGTCGGGGAGGAGGAACTCTCGGGTCTGGATACTTCCAATCTGGTCGGGCATCTGGCGGCCTGGAACTACTTTCAATCCGCCGAGGATGACGCCAACAGCGCCTTTGTCGCGAAGTGGAAGGAGCGGATGGGCGAGGACCGGGTAACCAACGATCCGATGGAAGCCCATTACATCGGTTTCAACATGTGGGTGAATGCGGTGACAGAGGCCGGCACCACAGATGTCGATGCTGTCCGCGCGGCGATGTACGGGCAGGAGTTTCCGAACCTGACCGGTGGCACGGCGGTCATGCTGCCTAACCACCATCTCGCAAAACCGGTACTGATCGGTGAGATACTGGACAACGGGCAGTTTGATATCATCAGCCAGACTGAGGAAGTGCCCGGCGATGCCTGGACAGATTTCCTTCCCGAGTCGGCTGTTCTGACTTCGGATTGGAAAGACCTCGGCTGCGGTATGTACAACACCGAGACCAAGAGCTGCGTGCAGACTCTGTCCAACTACTGACCTGGCAGGATCGTAACGGAAGGGGGGATTTCCTCCCTTCCAACCCTCTCTTCCCTCCTCGAACGGAAATGACGCCTATCATGACACGGTTTTTTGCCGCTGGTCTGTTTGTGCTTTGGGGCTGCTTGGCTGCCACGGCGCAGACAGCGCCTCAACTGGCCTCGCCTTCGCCTGTTGCATCTGCACCATCGAATACAGGGGTTCAGGACCTCCTTCAGTCGCAGTCCGCCTTGATTGTCGCCAGTTCGCGGCAGACGATCGAACCCGCGATTGATGCCTTCGCCGAAAGTGGCCTCGCGCAGGTTCAGGCTGTCTTGCAGCTCTGGCAGGACAAGAAACTGGTCCTGCGGACATCCGACCACGTGTTCTTCAGGGCCGAGAAAAACGCTGATGGGCGCTATGATCTGATTGACCTCGACAGTGGCGCAATGGTCGGGGTGGCGGATAAGGGCGATCTCAAGCTGATCAAGCCCAACTCCGGCGTGCGGGCGATGATCGGAACGGCGCTGGTCCGGTTCCAACTGGAAGACCCGGATCTGTCGATACGACAGGCGGCAGTTACCTCCATCGGGCGGGACCCGTCAGCCGCGGCGCTCATGCCGTTGCGGGCCTCAATTGCTAGTGAGACCGATGAGGATCTTCTGGCCTTGAAGCGGCGTGCGGAGCGCCTGTTGACCATTCGCTTTGATACCGATCCAAAGGCACGTGTTGGCGCGATTGAGGAGATGTCCGCCGATCTGGGGGTTGATGTCCGCGCGACATTGAACCCGCTGTTGCAGACGGAGTTGCAGATCCATTCCTCGGGTGCGCCGACGGGTGCAAATGTCGCGGCTGAGCGGCGTATCGGGCGCGGGATCGGCGCGGAGGATGCCTATGCCGCACTGGTTGCCCGCGATCTGGCACCTGCGGCGCTGGGGGCCGACGAGATCAGGTCAGCGTTGGAGGCCAATATCGCCGATGGTCGTGTGGCCGGTATTCCATTGGCGCAATTGTCTGACCCTGCAATGCGGCAACAGGCCTATGAAGGCCTGGTGGCAGCCGGTCTGGCCCGCCCGGCCCCAACCCGGGAAGAGATGGCTGAAGCAGTCGCAGGCTACCGGTACTTTGACATCTATGAGGAGACCTCCTTGGCGGTGACGGATGCCGCAGAGGCGGCACTGGCGCGCATCAACAGGCAGGTCGGTTTCAATCAGGCGGCGGATCTCACTCTGGATGCGATGTCTCTGGCGTCGATCTATTTTCTGGCGGCCATCGGTCTTGCGATCACCTTTGGCGTTATGGGGGTCATCAACATGGCCCACGGCGAATTCATCATGATGGGGGCTTATACCGGCTACGTGGTGCAGCTGTTCATCTCCGATCATACGCTGTCCATTCTGGTGGCGATTCCAGCGGCCTTTGCGGTGACCTTCGGAGCGGGGATTGCGATGGAGCGTCTGGTGATCCGCTGGCTCTACAATCGGCCGTTAGAGACGCTTCTTGCGACATTTGGTATTTCCATCGCATTGCAGCAGTTGGCCAAGAACATATTCGGGACGCAGGCGCGCCCGCTGACCGCACCGGGATGGCTGGACGGCGCGTGGATCATCAACGACGTCGTGTCCATCAGTTATATCCGTATCGCGATCTTCGTGCTGGCGTTGGGTTTTCTTGGGCTGTTGCTGTTCATTATCCGGCGCACACGCCTGGGGCTGGAAACCCGTGCCGTCACCCAAAACCGAGGCATGGCGGCATCCATGGGGATCAATCCGGACCGGGTGAATATGCTGACCTTTGGCCTGGGGTCCGGCATCGCGGGCATCGCGGGCGTTGCAATCGGGCTCTTTGCCAAGGTGACCTCCGAGCTGGGCAACGACTACATCGTCCAGAGCTTCATGACCGTTGTGGTCGGCGGCGTCGGCAGTATCTGGGGCACCCTGGCCGGGGCGGTGATGATCGGTTTCTCCCAGAAGGGCATCGAATGGCTGAACCCGTCCAACACGCTGGCGGCACAGACCTATATGATTGTGCTGATCATCATCTTCATCCAATTCAGACCGCGCGGAATTGTTGTCCTGCGTGGCCGCGCGGCGGGGGACTGATCCATGCAGCGTTCGTTTATTGCCCGCAATCCATCGGTGCTGGTTTTCATTGCCGTTCTGGCGCTGTTCACGCTGGGAATTACCCTGCTGTCCGAAGGGTTGGGGGCCGGGTTTGTTTCCACCTCCATGATCAAGACACTGGGCAAGACTCTCTGCCTATGTCTGGTAGCGATCGCGATGGATCTGATCTGGGGCTATGTCGGGATCCTCAGCCTGGGGCATTTCGCGTTTTTCGGGCTGGGCGGCTACATGATTGGCATGTGGCTGATGTATGAGCGTACGCGGGATGCGGTGCTCGGCTCCCTGTCGGATGCGGTGCTACGGCCAACCCAGGGCGAGATACATGATGCGATCGCACACCAGATCTTTGGTGTCGTCGGGGGGGACAGCTTTCCGCTGGTCTGGGCCTTTGCCGACAGTCTGGCAGTGCAGCTCTTACTTGTCGTGGCGGTTCCCGGGCTGCTGGCGCTGGTCTTTGGCTGGCTGGCCTTTCGCAGCCGGGTCACGGGTGTCTACCTGTCGATCCTGACGCAGGCGATGACATTGGCGCTGGCGCTATATCTGTTCCAGAACGACAGCGGATTGCGTGGCAACAACGGGCTGAGCGGGCTGCAAAACCTGCCCGGTCTGACTGATGTGCCGCAGTCGCTGGTTTCGATCTGGTTTTTCTGGGGCTCGGCCCTTGCATTAGGGCTGGGCTATGTGACGGCTGCCTGGGTGGTTGGCGGAAAGTTTGGATCCGTGCTGCGGGCGATCCGCGACAATGAGACCCGGGTCCGGTTTCTGGGCTATTCCGTTGAGGGCTACAAGCTGGTGGTGTTCACCGGAACCGCCTGTGTCGCGGGCATTGCAGGTGCGCTTTATTACCCGCAGGCCGGCATCATCAACCCTGCTGAGATGGCGCCAATCGCGTCTATCTACCTCGCGGTTTGGGTCGCCATCGGTGGACGTGGCCGACTTTACGGCGCGGTGATTGGTGCCGCACTCGTCTCGCTGCTGTCCAGCTGGTTTACTGGCGGTCAGGCACCGGATGTTGATCTTGGGATTTTCACTATTCGCTGGGTTGACTGGTGGCAGGTTGTCCTGGGGCTCGGGTTCGTTCTGGTGACGCTGTTTGCGCCCAAGGGGATCGGTGGATTGCTTGACCTGATCCAGCAACGCAGAACGATTACAACTGAACCCGGTGAGCAGGAGGTCCAGCGATGAATCCGCTTCTGGAAGTCTCAGGTATTTCGGTCAGCTTTGACGGGTTTCGCGCGATCAACAACCTGTCGTTCAGGATTGGTCCGGCGGAGCTGCGCGCGATTATCGGACCAAACGGTGCGGGCAAGACCACCTTCATGGATATTGTCACCGGGAAAACTGCGCCCGATAGCGGCAGCATCATCTGGGATGGTCGTCGAAGATCGGTGTTTGCCGGTTCCGAAGCGCGCATTGCGCGGGACGGCATTGGCCGCAAGTTCCAGAAACCGACGGTCTTCGAGGAACAGACAGTGCAGGAAAACCTGCTGCTGGCATTGAAGGCGGACCGCGGCCCGTTTGCCGTGTTACGTTATCGCCCCAGCTCGCCGCATCTTGGCCGCGTTCAGGAACTGGCTGCGGAGGTTGGTCTGGCCGATACCTTGCACCGTTCCGCCGGGGAGCTGAGCCATGGGCAGAAACAGTGGTTGGAGATCGGCATGTTGCTGGCGCAGGAACCACGGTTGCTGCTGGTGGATGAACCGGCGGCAGGTATGAGCCCGGAAGAACGTGAACAGACCACGGCTATCCTGGTCGCAGCGGCCAAGACGCGTGCGGTTGTCGTCGTGGAGCACGATATGGACTTTGTGCGGCGCCTCAACTGCAAGGTGACGGTTCTGCACGAAGGCGCGGTCCTCGCCGAAGGATCGCTGGATCATGTGACCGCCGATCAAGCTGTCATTGATGTTTATCTGGGGCGCTAAAATATGCTGAAGCTGGAGAATATATCGCTGCACTATGGGCATTCGCAGATCCTGCATGGGATTTCGATGGAGGTGAAACGTGGCGAGGTGGCCTGCGTGATGGGGACGAATGGCGTGGGAAAGACCAGCCTGATGAAGGCGATTTCCGGTCGCCATCCTCGATCCGGTGGAGAAATTCTGCTGGACGGCGACCCATTGCGGGCTGCCTCATCCTATCAACTGGCGCAAAAAGGCATCGCTTATGTGCCGCAGGGGCGGGAGATCTTTCCGTTGCTGACGGTGCTTGAGAATCTCGAAACCGGGTTTGGCTGCCTGCCGCGAATCGATCACCAGGTGCCGGATCGGATCTACCAGCTGTTCCCCGTTCTACACGATATGCGTCATCGCCGTGGAGGCGATCTCTCAGGGGGGCAACAACAACAGCTTGCCATTGCACGCGCATTGATCACGCGTCCGAAGCTGCTGCTGCTTGATGAACCGACCGAGGGGATCCAGCCGAATATCATTCAGCAGATCGGAGATGTAATCAGGCATCTGCGCGACGAGGGCGAGATGGCGATTGTTCTGGTCGAGCAATATTTCGATTTTGCCTATGAGCTTGCAGATAGATTTGTCGTTCTGCGACGGGGGCGCATCACACTGGCCGGGGAACGTGCCGACATCAGCCGGTCCGACCTGCTGGCAGGTGTTTCCGTCTAAACCTTACCGGGTCTCTGCTGTCGCGGATTGGTCCGGGGCCGGTCTGTCTGGTTCACTTGCGCAAAAATTTGACACGGTCATCAGGGATTTTGAGCGTGCGGATCTCTGTATCCGAGATGTTTTTCCGGTCGACATAAGCCGTTGGAACAGGCGTTGACAGGCTGCAAGCATTTGAAATGTTTGAACCCTAATTCGTCTTTCCGATGGATTTAGATTTTCTGAAATTCGCTACATTTTATTCGAAGTGCCTGATGCGCTGTAATTGAGTAGTCTTGACCAAATGCGCGACGCCGACATGGGGACGAGGGGGCTTGGATGCACCTTCGAGACGGCGTCGGCGTGGGACAGGAGATAGGGGAGCAGAACTGAAACCGAACGGCTGCGCGTGCAGCAGAGCCTAGGTTGCGCCGAAGGGCCAGCATGGGATCTGCCGATCTGCCCGCGTGACCGCATATCGAGCCTTGCGCAGCACCTCTGCGTGCGCTGCGCACAACCCGCCACCCGAGCGCCAGGTGATACGGGGAACGACAACAACGGCGCGCGACACGGAACAGGGAACGATTATGTCAATCAAGCCACCATTTACCGAGTTGGAGATCGAAACAGCTCCATCCGGCTTCTACGAGGGCCACAGCCTTCCTATCGCGTTGATCAGTAAGATCATCATGACGACGCTGGTCCTCTGGGCCTTGGTCTGGCCAAGCAAAGCCAGCGGAACCCTGTCCTGGGTGAACAGCGAGTTGCTGAACGGATTCAACGCCTTCTACATCATCTCCGTGGGACTGTTTGCCTTCTTCCTGTTTGTTCTGGCCATTCTGCCTGCAACCGGCAACAAGAAGCTGGGGGCGGCTGATGCGACGCCGGAATTCTCCAATTTCTCGTGGTTCTCGATGATGTTTGGTGCCGGGCTGGGCGTCGGGCTAATGGTCTTTGCAACGGCGGAGCCGCTGGGCCTCTGGGGTTCCAACCCATTGGTTCTGTCCGGCGAGGTCGCAGCAAATACCGAGGAGGCGGTCCAGTCCGCCTATCGCTACACCTTCCTGCACTATGGGTTTCACGCCTGGGCGATCTACGTTCTGACCGGCCTGTCGCTGGCCTATTATGCCTATACGCGCGATATGCCGCTGACGATCCGGTCGGCCCTGACGCCGTTGCTCGGCAAGGCTGCAAATGGCTTTATCGGCCATCTGGTTGATGTTCTGGGTGTTGTGGCCACCATTCTTGGCGTGTCCGTCACCATCGGTTTTGGTGTCAGCCAGTTCGTTGATGGCGTCTATGCGGTTTCAGGGATGGAATGGCTGATGAACGGAGATGCCGAAGCGCCGAAACCGAGCACCGTTGGCCTGCTGTCGGCGCTTTTCGTGATCATGGGGCTGTCGATTCTTTCTGCAGTTTCCGGGGTTGGTCGCGGCATCAAATATCTCTCCAACCTCAATCTCGTACTGTCGGTTATCCTGCTGCTGACCTTTGTGTTCTTTGGGTCGTTCTTCTTTGCGATGACTAAATTCGGCAGCGGTCTGGTCGATTACATCCTGCATTTCACTCAGATGTCCTTTGGTGCCTATGGGCCGCAATCGGCGGATGCCTTTGCGACGGCTCTGCCGGAGGCTGCACAGGCGCTTCCTGCGGAAGATCTGAGCTCGGTCTACGGTTCGGCAACATCCCCCTGGGGGTCGCTGGGCGGCTTCACCGAAGGGCTGCCTGCGTCGGCGGCAGCGCTGGATGCCGATGCGATCTATGCAGCCGGGGAACCCGGTCGCCAGTTCGGCTGGCAGGCAGGCTGGACCACATTCTACTGGGCCTGGTGGATTGCCTTCTCGCCCTTCGTCGGTTTGTTCCTGGCACGTATTTCCAAAGGGCGCACCGTGCGTGAGTTCATTCTGGGCTGCGTGATCGCACCTGCCATCGTCTGCTTCCTGTGGATGACCATTCTAGGCGGCACCGCGATTGATCTGGAACTGAACGGTACCGCCGCAGGGTCGATCATCGGGGCGACCAATACCGCCAAGCTGTTTGTGACGCTCGAGCAGATGATTTCGGGCGGCTTCCTGTCTGCCATCACCGTGATGTGTGTTGTGCTGATCATGACCTTCCTCGTGACCTCAGCGGATTCGGGTATTCTGGTGATGAACACCATCATGTCCGGTGGCGAAGAGGAAACCGGGATCAAGCACCGTATCATCTGGGGCTTGATTCTGACCTCGGTCATCGGGGCGCTGATCATCGCTGGCAACAGTGGCGCGGCTTCCAATCCATTCGGAGCCTTGCAAAACGCTATGATCATTGGCGCACTGCCCTTCACGATTGTCATGGTTTTCATGATGATTTCACTGGCCAAGGCGCTGTATCGCGACAGTTTGCGGGCAAAGGCAGACTGATCCCGACCCTCATTGATTGCTTGTTAGAAAAGGTCGCGCCTCGGCGCGGCCTTTGTCATTCCGCGGAGCGGTCTTTGACCTGAGCAGTATGAGTTTTGCTCATGAGTGCCTGCTGTAATCTCATTGGTAAGACTGGCGCATATCGGCGATAAAGCCCCTGAGCAATAAGGGGTAGGCCATGGATCGCGCCGAGATCGTACATCAAAATTTCCTTGATCGAGTGGTCGCAGGCCGCCTGCCCTCGGGGCCGTCGCCGGTGGGGGACCTTTGCAGCAGTGATGCGGTCGCGATCTTTCGCGCGCAGGTCCTGAGCCGTGCCCTGGACCGCACCAGCCGGGCTATGCAAAAGGCTGGGCAGGGTTTCTACACGATCGGCTCGTCCGGTCATGAAGGAATGGCGGCGGTTGCGCGGGCCTTGCGCGCTGATGACATGGCCTTCCTGCACTACCGCGACGCCGCATTTCAGATCGCCCGGGCAGATCAGGTACCGGGTCAGAGCATTGCCTGGGATATGCTGCTGTCCTTTGCCTGTTCTGCCGAAGATCCGACATCGGGAGGGCGGCACAAGGTGCTGGGATCCAAGGCGCTGATGATCCCGCCACAGACCTCGACCATTGCCAGCCATCTGCCCAAGGCGGTCGGCGCGGCCTATTCTATCGGTGCCGCGCGACGGCATGATCCAGAGCACCGGGTTCTGCCTGACGATGGGCTTGTGATGTGTTCCTTCGGCGATGCCTCGGCCAATCATTCGACGGCACAAGGAGCGATCAATACCGCCTGTTGGGCGTCTGTGCAGTCGACACCTTTGCCGCTGCTGTTTGTCTGTGAGGACAACGGGATTGGCATTTCGGTCAAGACTCCGAAGGGGTGGATCGAAGCGTCGATGTCGCATCGGCCGGGCATGCGCTATTTTCAGGCCGACGGGCTGAATATCCACGACACCTATGCGGTGGCCGGGGCAGCCGCCGACTACGTTCGTCGCTGCCGCAAGCCTGCTTTCCTGCATCTGCGCACCGTACGGCTCTACGGACATGCAGGCGCAGACGTGCCGACCACTTACCTCAGTAAGGCAGAGGTTGAGGCGGATGAGGCCAATGATCCGCTGCTGCACTCCGTGCGGTTGCTGTCACAATCCGGAGCTTTGTCACGGGAAGCGGCACTGGAGATTTACACTGAGACCTGCGCGCGGGTTGAACGGATCCGCACAGAGGTCGTCACCCGTCCGCATCTGAGAACGGCAGGGGATGTCAGTGCCAGCCTGATCCCACCAAAGCGGGTCTGTCGCAAGACGAACGGGCCAAGCGGTGAGGTGCGGGCAGAAATTCTGGGCAGCGATCTGCGTGCTCAGACAGACCCCCAGCCGATGAGCCGGTTGATCAACTGGGCCTTGACCGACCTGATGCTGGAGCATCCTGAGCTGGTCACTATGGGCGAAGATGTCGGCCGGAAGGGTGGCGTCTATGGCGTCACCCAGAAGCTGCAACAGCGGTTTGGCCCGGACCGGGTGATTGATACCTTGCTGGACGAGCAGTCGATTCTTGGGCTGGCCATCGGCATGGGACACAACGGATTTGTCCCGATCCCGGAGATCCAGTTCCTGGCCTATCTACACAACGCCGAGGATCAGATCCGTGGCGAAGCCGCGACCCTGCCGTTTTTCTCTAACGGCCAGTTCAGCAATCCGATGGTGCTGCGGATCGCCGGTCTGGGCTATCAGAAAGGCTTCGGTGGCCATTTCCACAATGACAATTCGCTGGCGGTCCTGCGCGATATTCCGGGCATCGTGATTGCCTGTCCCTCGGACGGGTCCGAGGCCGCGATGATGCTGCGCGAGGCCGTGCGTCTGGCGCGGGAGGAGCAGCGCGTCGTGGTCTTTGTCGAGCCGATAGCGCTTTATCCGATGCGTGATTTGCATGAGCCGAAGGACGGCGGCTGGATGCGTCTCTATCCCGCACCCGACCAGCGGATTGCGTTGGGAGAGGTCGGGGTGCATGGCGATGGCCAAGACCTTGCCATCGTGACCTATGGCAATGGCCGTTACTTGGCGACACAGGCCCAGTCCGAGCTGAAGGCCAAGGGCGTTTCCACCCGGGTCGTCGATCTGCGCTGGCTCGCGCCGTTGCCAAAGGAAGCGCTGCTTGCGGCCACGGCAGGATGCGACAACATCTTGATCGTCGACGAATGCCGCAGCACAGGAAGTCAGTCGGAGGCGCTGATGGCGCTGTTCTATGAGACGGATGGCGCGCCGATGGCACGTGTCGTGGCGGAGGATTGCTTTATCCCGACCGGTCCCGCCTATGCTGCAACATTGCCGTCAAAGGAGAGTATCGTCGCAGCGGCGCTGCGGCTGACAGGAGCTGACACATGACCCGCACCGCTGTTCTGATCTGTCCCGGACGTGGCACATACAACAAAACGGAACTTGGGTATCTGGCGCGTCACCACGCCGACAAGCAGGCTCTAATTGGATCATTTGACGCAATGCGCGAGGCCGCGGGCCAAGAGAGTGTCACTGCGCTGGATGGTGCTGAGAGATACGCGATGTCCAAATACACCCGCGGCGATGTAGCCTCTCCGCTGATCTATGCCAGCGCGATTGCGGATGCGCAGTCACTCGCCGAAGACATTGATGTCGTGGCGGTCACGGGCAATTCGATGGGCTGGTACATCGCGCTGGCCGCTGCCGGTGCGCTCAGCCCTCAAACAGGGTTTGAGGTGGTCAACACCATGGGTCAGCTGATGCAGCAGCATCTCATTGGCGGGCAGCTGGTTTACCCCTGTCAGAGCGACGACTGGCAGTTGGATCGGCAGCGCAAGACAGAGCTGCTTCAGCTGGTGCGTGACATAGACAGCAGGCCTGATCATCACCTGTCGCTGTCAATCAATCTGGGCGGCATGCTGGTGCTGGCGGGCAATGCCGGCGGTCTGGATGCGTTTGAACAGGCTGTGCCGCAGGTGCAGGATCGCTTCCCCATGCGATTGACCAACCATGCCGCGTTCCATACCGACCTACAGGCCCCGGTCGCTGCTGAAGGCCGGTCGCGACTGCCGGTGGACCTGTTCTCTGCGGCAAAGAAGCCATTGGTCGACGGGCGCGGGCAGGTTTGGTGGCCTGGCGGATATTCACTGACGAGCCTCAGGGACTACACGCTGAATGCGCAGGTCGTTGAGCCTTATGATTTCACTCACGCGGTGCAGGTCGCGGCGCAGGAGTTCGCGCCGGATCTGTTTATCATCACCGGACCGGGGGCAACGCTGGGCGGCGCTGTTGCGCAGTCGCTGGTGCAGATCAACTGGCAGGGGCTCGGTAGCAAGGCTGCGTTCAAGGCGCGGCAGGCGCAGGAGCCGCTGGTTGTAACAATGGGGGACGAGGCGCAGCGCCTGCTGGTCAGCCGTTAGGACGCGGCGAGCTGGTCGGCATCCATCGCCACGGAAACGGCGAAGGCCTCAACCGGGCGGGAGACATTGTGCAGCGATACTGAGCCAAGCGGCGTCGCCTGTTCCGGGGTTTCCAACAGGTCGCGGCTGACCACGATCGTATGGCCGCAGGATTTGCCATAGTCGCCAAGCCGTGCGGCGATATTGGCGGCCTGACCGATGACGGTGAAATCCAACCGCTCACGGGATCCGACGTTGCCGTAGGTGACACGACCGTAGGCGAGACCGATGGCCGATTCACAGCGCCGCTTGCCCTCTTCGTCGCCCATTGCGTCCAGTCCGGCAACAATTGCCCGCGCCGATTGCAGGGCCTGCGCGCGTGCCTCATCGGGTGTGTCGCCAGCGGGGAACACCGCTAGGACCGCATCGCCGATGAATTTCAGCACCTCGCCGCCGTGTTCATGCACGATCGTCGATACCGTTTCAAAGAAGCTGTTGAGTAGCTCGATATAGGCGCTGCGGCCCAGGTCCTCCTCAAGCCGAGTGGATCCACGCAGGTCGCAGAACATAATGGCGGCATCAATGTCATCGCCATCACCACGCCGGATTTCCCCACCCAGAACCCGCGCGCCGGTTCGCTTGCCTACATAGGTTTCCAGCAGGGACTGTGCGTTCTCCCGCTGCATGAACACTTCATAGTACCGGGCAATAACCGCAGAACATTCGAATATCAGCCCCAGGTTTTCGGTCGAGAACCCTTTCGGATGATGGCTGGCAACCGTCAGCACGTTTATCCTCCCATCGGAGAAGGGCAGCGGCATCGCCACGTAATCGGTTGCGCCCTCTTCCCTCAGATCGCTGAGGATCGGAAAGGCATCGCTGGGCTGATCCAGATCCAACCGCTGCCGGATGCCGCCAAGCCCGTTGGAAACATGGCGCAGAGGACTGTTCTGAAATGCCGGGTGATCGTGGATCTCATAGCTTGGGGCGTAGGTCGTGACCTTGCCGGAGGCGCGGCTCCAGATGAAGTTCTTGCCCGCGATCATCGGGTGCAGGGACCAGGCCATCACCGAGAGGCGCGACAGGTGAACGCCATGTTCGACCAGTTTCTCCGACAGGCTTTGGGTGAATTCCTCAGGTGTCGGCAGATATGCAGCTTCGCGCAGCAGCCAGTCGATCAGCGGTCCTGAAATATTACCGTATTCCGGGACCTCCAGCTGATTGCTGCCAAGGTCGATCTCAACGCGCGCTTCCGGCATAAAACTGACATGGCCTGCGATGCCGGAAGCCTCAGGCAGAGCATCGTCATAGGACCAGGCGGCATTGCAGATGCTCTGTTCGCCAAGTTCCAGATCCTGATAGCCTGCAGTTCCCTTAAACGGGCAGAAGGTCTGGTGCCCGTTTGCAGGCGTCAGGCAGGTATGGATATCGTCACGGGGAAAATAGATGGCAGCAGGTCGGCGGGTCTCATACATCACCTTGGCACGGGTGCTCTGGGCGATGATCCTGCCACCGAGCCGCGCCGTAACCGGGCCGCGCAGCTCCTCTACCATAATTCCATATGCAGGTCTTGCGGTGCTGGCGCGCATGTTCATGAGGGCTGTTCCCGGGTGGACTGACAACAAGGGATCCATGTTGCCTGGTTTTCTACTATGTGGTGGTTTCCCGGCAAAATGCCAGAGCTGCACAGGGAATTGATCCATTGGATAAGGGCAGAGGGCCCGGCAGTATGCGGTGGCGGGATCGGTGACCTCCCTGCGCACGGGGGGTCACACCATGCGGATCACATCCTTGCTGATCGACAGGACATAGCCGCGCTTGGCGATATTCTTGACCAGAAGCTCGCTGACCATCTGATTGCCCAATGTATCGCGCAGCCGCTTGATCCGGGTCGCTCCTGCGGCCTCTTCGCAGTCAACTGAGGGGCGGCCAGATATCATCGCCTCGATCTCCGCACCGGAGAGGACATCGTCATCAAGCCGGGCCTCGGCCAGAACTGCGAGCGTTTCCATCGCTGCGGCGGTCAGTTTGAAGCCCATGGTATTGAGGTAGACGGTGTTTTCTTCGCGGCTGATCAGCAGTTCAGTCACTTGGATGCCTGCGCGTTCGATCTGGACTATGCGCCGGTTCAGCATGACCAGCATGGCCAGAACCACCAGCGCAGCCACCATCATCATGGTGGCAAAGACCATCAGCACAAAAATTACCATGCGATAGCTGGTCAGCGTATCGGCAAAGGCGGTGCCGGACTGGGCGAGGATCTCCAGCAGCTTGATCTCGGCCTGCGTGGTAAGGTCGTTTTCCACAAAGACCCGCTCGACCCTTGCGTTGAAAGCGTTGGCATCGGGAAGCGTCAGCAGCAGCACGGTACCGGCAATCGCCAGCAAGGCAACGATGGCAGTGATCCCCAATGCGATGACGCGGCTTCCCGCCGCGCGCACCTCAGAAACGGAGAAAATAGGGTCCGGCATCTGTTTTCCTTTGTTCCAGCCCGTCGGGACCAAAAATGGACAGAACATTGAGCAAGGTCCAGCCCGCTGCCAACAACCGGTCGGAGATTTCGGCCTTGGCGGCCGGCTTGCTGCAGCCGCCGCCGAGCTGGATCACGCCGTAATGCAGCCGCAGGGGGGCATCCTGTTTCGCCTTGTAATCGGCGTAACACTCGGCCGCTGCGGCCGGGCCCGTATCGCTGAGCATACCAATGGCAAGACCGGCAATCAGAGCCGTGGAGATAAGGAGGTTTTTCATACCCTCACACTGCGCATTTGTCGCGGGATATTCAATAACAACAGGCGATTGCGGGTGGTGATATTCGATAACAAGGCGCCGTTATTGCCTGTCCGCACGGTTCCGAACCAGGCTGATTGCATCGGTCATTTGGCCTCATGTTTTCAGAACTTCAGGAAGGACATCCCATGTTTCGCAGCAGTCGCATTGATGTAAATGCCAAACCGCATCGCAAATTCATCACGCTGATCGTTGCCGCAGCGGTCGCGGTGACCGGGTTTTCCGCGGCGCCTGCACGGGCGGACGAGGATGTTGCCAAGGTGCTGGCGGGTCTAGCCGTGCTTGGCATCATCGGTGCAATCGTGAAGAACAATCGCGATGATGATCAGCCACAGGTCACCCGTCCGCATCGTCCGTCACATGGCAAGCCGTATCGGCCTCATCATCCCAGACCGCTTCCGCCGCATGTTGCGCGCTATGATCTGCCGGCACAATGCGTGCGCTATTTCCCGCGCTACAGCCAAAGCCGGACTTTGATGGGGCAGGGCTGTCTGCGCAAACAGTACGGATTTGAGCACACCCTGCCGCGCGCCTGCCAGGTGACCTTCTGGAATGGCAAACGCAATCGTGTCGGCTATCGCCCGGATTGCCTCAAGGACCGCGGCTATCGCATTACCCGTCGCTGAGGTCGGCGGGACCTGGGTTCGAGCAGACTTAGGGGGCTTCGGCCCCCTCTTTTTTGCGCGGTATATGCGGTCGGACTTGAAACCCGGCTTAAAACCCGGTCAGACCAAGGGATGGATTATCCCGATTACACATTGGAAGCGGCCGCCCGTGCGCGTGGCCATATACGTATTGCAGGCGTGGATGAGGTTGGGCGTGGCCCGCTCGCCGGACCGGTGACCGCCGCTGCGGTCATCCTGGACGCCGACAATATTCCCGAGGGGCTGAACGATTCAAAGAAGCTAAGCGCCAAGCGGCGCGAGGCGGTCGAAGCGTCGATCTTTGCGCAGGCCGAGGTTGCGATTGCTCATGCCAGCGTCGAAGAGATTGATTCCCTGAACATTCTGCGCGCCTCGCATCTGGCAATGGAGCGGGCCGTTGCAGCCCTGGATCCGGCGCCGGATTATTTGCTGATCGATGGCAATCTGATCCCCAAGGGTCTGCTCCAGACATCGGAGTTTGTGATCAAGGGAGACAGCAAATCAGTCTCCATCGCGGCGGCATCCATCGTGGCAAAACTGGCCCGTGACCGGATCATGGTGGATTTGGCGCAACAGTTTCCCGGCTATGGCTGGGAGAAAAACGCAGGCTACCCGTCCAAACAGCACCGCGACGCCCTGGTGAACCTGGGCGTGACCCCACATCATCGGCGTTCCTTTAAACCTGTCCACAACATATTGTATCAAGAGTGAACCTCATCACCTTGTTCTAAAAAACAAATTGACCTCGAATCCACGATGACTCATCCTGTGGACAACCAAAATGAGCGCAAAAATGCGCCGTGGTTATCGAGGCAGAGCAAATGAACAAAACACTTACACGGGGCGCCGCGGCGCTCCCGCTAAACGCGATCCTTGACGGTGACTGTATCGACGTGATGTCCGGTCTGCCGTCAAATTCGATTGATCTGATTTTTGCGGATCCCCCCTATAACCTTCAGCTGAAGGGGCAATTGCATCGTCCTGACAACAGCAAGGTCGATGCGGTCGATGACCACTGGGATCAGTTTTCCAGCTTTGGCGTCTATGACGAGTTTACCCGTGCCTGGCTTAAACAGGCGCGCCGTATCCTGAAGCCAAACGGCTCCATCTGGGTGATCGGATCGTACCACAACATCTTCCGAGTCGGCACAGCGGTGCAGGACGAAGGCTTCTGGATCCTCAACGATGTGATCTGGCGCAAGTCGAACCCAATGCCGAATTTCCGGGGCAAGCGTTACACCAACGCGCATGAGACGATGATCTGGGCCTCAAAATCCGAAGGCGCGAAATATACCTTCAACTATGAGGCGCTGAAAGCGCTGAACGAAGGTTTGCAGATGCGTTCGGACTGGGTCATGCCGATCTGTACCGGCCATGAGCGGCTGAAGGATGAGGCCGGCAATAAGGCGCATCCGACGCAGAAACCCGAGGCGCTGCTGCACCGCATTCTCGTTGGCTCGACGAATCCGGGCGATGTGGTGTTGGACCCGTTCTTTGGCACCGGAACCACGGGCGCCGTGGCAAAGATGCTGGGCCGTGAATTTATCGGAATCGAGCGCGAAGCCGCCTACCGTGAAGTTGCCGAAAAGCGCATCAAATCCGTACGCAAGTTCGACCGCGAAGCGCTGCAGGTCTCTGCCAGCAAACGTGCCGAACCGCGCGTCCCCTTTGGTCAGCTGGTCGAGCGCGGCATGTTGCGCCCGGGCGACGAGCTTTATTCGATGAACCGTCGGCACAAGGCAAAAGTGCGCGCAGACGGCACGCTGATTGGCGACAATATCAAGGGATCAATCCATCAGGTCGGAGCGCATCTGGAAAACGCGCCCTCCTGCAATGGCTGGACCTACTGGTGTTTCAAGCGGGACGGAAAGACCGTGCCCATCGACGTGCTGCGACAGCAGATTCGGGCAGAATTGCAAAACTGACCCCACCCTTTCACAACCTGTGTGAAACCGCAGGCGCTGTCGCATTGTCGACGGCGCCAACCTTGCCCCGCCGTCATGGCGGGGTCTTTTCGTTTCAGCGCTGTCGGTTCAAGGGGTGCATCCGTTGGCAGCTGCCGTTAGTTTGACGCAAGACCGGCGCCAATGGATGGATACATATCATGGCAGTAACCGCCTCCGCCCCCGCTCCTGCCTTGGATAGCGACGAAGCCATTTTCAGACAGGAGAGCCCCTATGCGCTAACAGAGCACAAACGCAATGGGCTGGAGCTTGCGGTGCGGGCGCGCTGGATCGCCATGGCCGTAACGGCGGTTTTTCTGATCTATGTGAACCCCAAATGGGATGTGCTGTATTATCACTTTATCCTTGCGTTGCTGTGTCTGAACGGCTGGCTGATCCGCCGGGTTGGACGGGTAGGGCAATCACGGCTTGAGATGCTGCTGATTTTTGCCGATCTGTCGATCATGACCATCGGAATGGTTCTGCCAAATCCGCTGAGTGTCGACGATACGCCGCTGCCAATTCAGTATCGGTTTGGAAATTTCATCTATTTTTTCATCATACTTGCCGCGGGGACTCTGGCCTATTCCTGGCGCACGGTGGTTGCCATCGGCATCTGGACCGCAGTCATCTGGCTATTTGCGGCGATCATGGTCTGGTGGCTGACGGATCCGGTGCCCGGCCTGACCGAACGGGTGCTTGAGGTTGTGGGCTATGATCCGACCATGGCTGAATTTCTCGATCCGAACAGCTTTCTCCTGCATCAGCGCCTGCAGGAGGTTATCGTGTTCTTTCTGGTGGCAGTGACGCTGGGTATATCCTCAAAACGGCTTTACGCGCTGATCCAGAATAATGCTGGTCTTGAGCGTGAACGGGCCAATCTGTCACGGTATTTCTCGCCCAATGTGGTGCAGCAGCTGTCGCAAAATGATGAACCGCTGAAGCAGACCCGCCGTCAGGACGTGGCCATTCTGTTCATTGACATTGTCGGGTTCACCCGCCTGGCGGCCGAGCGCGACGCCTATCAGGTGATTGACCTCTTGCGCGATTTTCATGGCCGCATGGAAAAGGAGGTGTTCCGTCATCACGGCACGCTGGACAAGTATCTGGGCGATGGTTTGATGGCGACCTTTGGCACACCGCTGGCTGGTCCGAGGGACGCAAGTAACGCCCTGGCTTGCGGGCGGGCCATGCTGGCGTCGGTAGCGGAATGGAATGCCGAGCGACGCGGCTACGGCGAGGCAGAAATCCGCGTTGGCATCGGTGTTCACTATGGTGAGACGGTGATTGGCAATATCGGCGCAAACCGGTTGGAATATGCGGTGATCGGTAACGCGGTGAATATTGCAGCCCGACTGGAGGAGCGCACCCGCGAGATGAACGCTCAGATGGTGATCAGCGAGACCCTGCGGCAGCGTGTGCAGGACGAAGGCGGCGCCAGAGATCTGCAAGCAGGTTTCGTGCAGCACGGCGCATCTGAACTGCGTGGGCTGACCCGACCGATGACACTATGGGCGCTGCCCCGCTAGGTGTCCGCTAGGCGCGCGGGCCTGCCGGTGTCGGGTCGGGGCGGTCTTCGGGGCAACGGGCCGCATTGTAGGCGCTCCAATCGGTGATGTCAGGATAATACATCTGCCGCCAGCGCCGCACTCGCGGGTTCATGATCCGCCGCCACAGCGGTGGTATCATCGCCGCAACTGTCATGACCGGATAGCCGTAGGGTAGCTGGGGAGCATCGGTTGATGTGTGATTCTGAAGCAGGGGAAAGCGACGATCGGGTTTGTAGTGGTGGTCGGAATGGCGTTGCAGGTTGATCAACAGCCAGTTTGACGCCTTATGGGCTGCATTCCACGAATGGCGCGGCATCACAGGCTCAAATTTGCCCCCGCCCAAGTATTTGCGCGTAAGACCGTAGTGTTCAACGTAGTTCACCAGTTCCAGCTGCCAGATCGCGACACCCGCCTGGACCAGGAACAACCCAACGCCGAGCATCCCGCCCAGCACAAAGGCCATCAGCAGAAACGCGGCTTGCAGCGCCCAATAGCGAAAGAACGGGTTGCGCCGGTCAGTCCAAGGTAGGTTGCGGCGCGCCAGTTGTGCTCTCTCAGCCCGAAACGCAGACCGCCAGCATTGCCACAGAACACGCGGATAGAAACGATGGAAGCCCTCGTTGTAGCGCGCTGTGACCGGATCGCGGGGTGTGCCGACATGGCGATGATGCACGAGCAGATGCTCGGATCTGAAGTGTGAATAGAGCACCATTGCCAGCAGGATATCCGCCAGCCAACGCTCCAGTCTGCTCTTCTGGTGCATCAATTCGTGGCTGTAGTTGATCCCTATTGTGCCGCTGAGGACGCCAACACCGAAGAATACCCCGAATTTCTCCGCACCCGAGAGATGATCGGCGCCAGGCACGTAGATTAGCATGGCAATCAGGAGCAGGACCTGCACCGGAACCCAGGCAATGGTCAGTGAGGAATACCAATGAAGATCTTCTTCGGGCGTGAGCGGATCCGCGTTTTCAAGATTAAGCCCGAAGACCCCGTCCAATGCCGCAAAGAGATACCAGGTGACGAAGGGCGGCAGCAGGATGAGCCAGCCACCATAAAGAGCGGCGAGCCCGACCAGCGGCACCAGCAGAAAGGACAACCAAAAGGGCAGGGCGGCCTGCCAGCTGCGCAGAGTCTCGGCGGATATCATTCCAGTACAGCCTCATTCAGGTCGGGCGCGTTCGTGGTCGACTATGCGCCCTGCCCGGATAAAAGAGAAGGCATCAGCGCCCCTTCCAGAGATCGAAGGCCTTGCGCATCACCGTCGGCAGGTCGGTGGGTTTGAAGTCATGTCGTTTTATCGCGCGCTGACTGTCCTGCGGTGTGAAACCCGGTGGCAGCTCCGCCAGCATGACCTGCAGGACCAGGTGAAAATGGGTGAAGGTGTGACGCACCTCCGCCCCCAGATCCTGCCAATCGGCCTCAAACGGTGGGGCTGGGGCCGGATCGTCGTTCCAATCACTGCCCGGCCAGCCCAGCATACCGCCCAGCAACCCCTTGTCCGGGCGCTGCTCCAGCAACCAGTCGCCATCGCAGCTGCGTGCCAGATAGACGATGCCAAGGCGGGTTGGCTTGGGTTTCTTGGGGGTTTTCTTTGGCAGTTCCAGAGCTGTGCCAGCCGCACGGGAAGCGCAGGGGCTGCGCCATGGGCAGATGCCACAGGCCGGATTGCGCGGTGTGCAGATCGTCGCGCCGAGATCCATCACCGCCTGTGCGTGGTCGCCCGGGCGCATCGCTGGGGTCAAGGCTGCAGCTTTCTCTTTCAGCTGGGGTTTGGCCGCTGGCAGGGGGGTATGGATATCGTAAAGCCGCGCCATCACCCGCTCGACATTGCCGTCCAGCACGGTTTCCGGGCGGTCAAATGCGATCGCCGAAATGGCGGCGGCGGTATAGGGGCCGATGCCGGGTAGGGCGATCAGCCCGTCATAGGTATTCGGAAAGGTGCCACCGTGTTCCTCCGCCACCACGCGCGCGCATTTCAGCAGATTGCGTGCCCGTGCGTAATACCCAAGACCTGCCCATTCCCCCATGACATCTGCATCCGCCGCCGCCGCGAGATCTGCCACCGTCGGCCAGCGGCTGGTGAACCGGTGGAAGTAGTCCTTGACGGCAGCCACAGTGGTTTGTTGCAACATGACCTCGCTCAGCCAGATGCGGTAGGGATCGGGCCAGATACCGGCGGCGCGATCCGACGGGCTGACACGCCAGGGCAGGCTGCGCGCGTGCTGGTCGTACCATTCCAGCAAATCACGGCTCTGCGGATGGCTCTCGCTGTTGAGGTCACGCATTCTTTATCCTTTATGGCCCGGTTTCGCTGGTTCTCGCTTGGCAGCCCTTTACAATAGGGCGAGCAGTCTAGCAAAACCACGGTCATGGCAGTGCAACGGACAAAATCTCGCGGGTTCAAGCGAACATCGCAGCTTCTGAACGATCAGATTCGCAAAGCCGGCGAAAGCCGGGGCTTTGCGGTGTCGCGCCTGCTCACCCATTGGGAAGAAATTGCCGGTCCCGACATCTCCTCTATCGCGCGCCCGGTCAATGTGCACTACGGGCGCGGTGGATTTGGAGCGACGTTGACGTTGTTGACCACCGGTGCCCATGCGCCGATGCTGGAAATGCAGAAAGAGCCTCTGCGCTGCAAGGTGAACGCGGTTTACGGCTATAACGCAATTTCCAAGGTCCGGATTACCCAGACCGCGCCCACTGGCTTTGCCGAGGGGCAGGTTTCCTTTAAATACGCTCCGAAGGTCCGCAAACCCCAGGCGCCTGATCCGAAGGACGTGGCGGCGGCAGCCGAGGCTGCGACCGGGGTCGAAAGTGATGAATTGCGCGCAGCGCTTGAACGGCTTGGGCGCAACGTGCTGACGAAACAGAAAACTCTTAGAAAGGGGTATGAATGACCCGTTTGATGTCCGGCATCTTTGCCTCCGCTGTCGTTGCGGCGGGTATCTATGGTTATGCCGCATTGCAAGGCGGCACCTCTCTGCCCGGCAACCCGCTGGTTGGGGCGGCCTACGCGCAAGATGCAGAGGTTGATACCTCCACCATCGTCGAGATGGTGCAAGGTGCCGAAGATGCTCCGGTAACGCTGATTGAATATGCGTCCTATACCTGTCCGCATTGCGCGAATTTCCACCAGGGTGCGTACAAGCAGCTGAAGCAGGATTACATCGACACCGGAAAGGTGAAGTTCATCTACCGCGAGGTCTATTTTGATCGCTATGGCCTTTGGGCGTCGATGATTGCGCGCTGTGGAGGACCTGAGAAGTTCTTCGGGATCAGCGACCTGTTCTACAAGGGGCAATCTGATTGGGCCCGAGCGGGTGGCGCGACTGAAATCGTTGATGCGCTGCGCAAGATCGGGCGGCTCGCAGGTCTGGAAGAGGAACAGCTGGAGGCCTGTCTTCAGGATGGGACCAAGGCCCAGACCCTCGTCAACTGGTATCAGGAAAATGCGACAGAGCATGGCATCGAGTCCACGCCGTCGTTCATCCTGAACGGCAAGAAAGTGGAAAATCAGTCTTATGAGGCGTTCAAAGCGCTGATCGACGCCGAACTCGACGGCTGATACCCCTTCCTTTGGGAAAATGCAGATAGGAAAACCCGCCCGGTGACCGCGGCGGGTTTTTTGCAATCTGCTGCCAGACTGGATGAGAGTGCACCGCGTCTTCTTGCCCGAGTGTTATGGAGGCGGTGGAGCGACCTTGCGGATTTGGGCCAGAAGCGCGTCATCCTTGTCGATCTGCAGGCGCACCGGTAGCGTGATCACCTTGTTGCGAAAACTCTCCGGCAGCCGGACCGCGTCTTTTTCGGTGGTGACCATCTGGGCACCGATCAGCTTGGCTTCGGTTTCCAGCCGGGACATCAGGGCAGTGGACAGGGGTTGATGATCGTCCAACGCTTCACTACGGCGCAGATCCGCGCCAAGGTCACGCAGCGTCTCGAAGAATTTCCGTGGATGACCAATTCCTGCGAATGCCAGCACCGGCGTCCCCTGCCAGGGCATTCCGGTTTTCAAAGGCTCCAGTGCGCCGGAGTAATGTGGGCATGTCGTCAGGGCATCGCTCCAGGCTGACTGGAACCGTGCCTGCGCCTCGGGTCGGCCCAGCGACAATACCAGATCGGCGCGCGCAAGGCCCGTCGCCACCGGCTCACGCAGTGGACCGGCGGGCAGGCAATGGCCATTGCCAAACCCACGCTCCGCGTCGACGACGACCACGGAAAGATCCTTGTGAACACTCGGGTTCTGGAAGCCGTCATCGAGCAGTATGACTGTGGCACCAGCCGCGGCAGCCGCCTGCGCACCAGCGGCGCGATCCTCAGCTTTCCAGACCTCTCCAAAGGCCGCCAGGAGCAGGGGTTCGTCGCCAACCTGACTGGCGCGATGACGGCCCGGATCGACCTGCACAGGACCGGGCAGAGAGCCACCATAGCCACGGGTCACCACATGTGGCTCATGCCCCATATCCCTGAGCCGTTCGAGAAACCAAATGACCGTTGGCGTCTTGCCGGTGCCACCGGCGTTGATGTTGCCGACACAGATCACCGGAACAGCCACCCGTAGCGCGGCGCCCTGCGCCAGGCGTCTGGCGGTGGCATATGCGTAGATCCGGCCAAGCGGCGCCAGCAAGGTCTTGCGAATATCGAAGTCTCCGGCGGGCTTGTGCCAGAAGTCAGGAGCTTTCATATCGGTCCTCTCGCTTGTCCAGCAACTCCTGGACGCGATCCATAAGGTGGTCGGTCATATCGGCGCCTTCTGTGACGATCTGCCAGCCGGCAAGCGCCATCTCCGCCGCCCGATCAGGGGCCGACAGGCTGAGCACGCCCTGCGCGAGATCTTCGGCATCGTTGATTTTCAGCGCGGCACCAACCTCTGTCAGCCGCTCATATAAGGCGGCATATGTGCCAAGACCCGGCCCATGCAGGATCGCCGACCCGAGTGCTGCGGCATCCAGCGGGTTCTGTCCGCTTGCGTGGCGGGGCAGACTGCCGGCCAGCAGACACAGCGGCGAAAGCCGGTACCAGAGACCGGTGTCTTCGGAAGAGCTGAGCAGGACTTGGGTGTATTCATCAGGCTCTTCGCCGCTGTCCCAATCGGCCAGCTGCAGGCCGCTGGCGATGATCGCATCGCGGGCCTCTGCGAGGTCCTGTTCATCGCGGATCGCGATTACCAGAAGCAACCGATGCAAAAGCCGCAGTACGCTGCGATGTGCCGTCAGGATGGTTGGTAGATCACCCAGCTCGGTCTGCGCAGAGAACCAGACCGGACGGCTCCCCAGCTGGGCCTGCATATGGGTAAGCTCATCGCTGTTGCAGCCAGGGGGCGTGGCGGACAACCGCAGGGGATTGGTCTGTTGGATCCGATCTGCAGCGACACCGAGCCGGAGCATCTGCGCTCGGGCCTCATCCGACGGGGTCATGATTTCGCTGAAGCGGTCGAAAAGCCGACGGCGCTGGTCCGGCAACCAACGACTGGTGCGATCGGGTAATTCTCTCGCTTCGATATCAACCAGTAGGCTGTCGATCTGACGTTCGCTCATCTGGCGCATCAGT
This sequence comes from Phaeobacter sp. JH20_02, assembly GCF_048056915.1. Taxonomy (NCBI): domain Bacteria; kingdom Pseudomonadati; phylum Pseudomonadota; class Alphaproteobacteria; order Rhodobacterales; family Roseobacteraceae; genus Phaeobacter; species Phaeobacter sp. JH20_02. The sequence continues at coordinate 106,027 of NZ_JAYMVP010000032.1, forward strand.
CCACGACGGAGGTCTCCCCCCGTCCAGATAAGCAGATCGGGGCGCCAGTGATCGAGAAACATCCGCACGTCGGCCGGGGTGTCATCTGGCGGTGGTCCCGCAGCGAGGTCGCAGCCCTCGACCAGTGGCCTGTTCGTGATGTCGCGGCTCCACGTCACCAAAACAGACAGATCGGGTCGAAGCGATTTCATACGGTTCCCGACATCGCCGAGAGCCATGTAGCGCTCTGTCGTGGAAGCGTGGATCCACAGCACTTCGCCTGCGGGACGGGCAGGCCAGCGGAGGCTGCGGTCGGATGCGGCGGAAGGTCTCGACATGGCTACGGTTTTCCTGCTGCGCGCGGCTGTCAGAGCGGGCGAAGGCCGGGACCCTTCGGATCGAGCGCGGCAATCAGTTGTTCGTGCAGTCGCGGCGGCGCAGCGACAACGCCGTTGAGCGTAGGGTGAGGGTTGTTGAACCGCAAGCCGACGCCGAACCTGTCGCTGCACAGCCCTCCGGCCTCGCGCAGGATCAGGTCACCCGCTGCGATGTCCCATTCCCAACTGGGGCGCAGGGTCAGCATGGCATCAAAGCCCGCATCCGCGACCCGCGCCATTCGGTAGGCAAGCGAAGGGCGATGACTGCGATTGAACGCGGGTACAATGCCATTGTGCCAGTGTTCGGGGTCCTGCAGCGGTCTTGCCGCCAGAACATTTGCGGCGTTGAGGTCATCCTGTCGGGAAACCTCGACTGCTGTGCCATTGCAGGTCGCGCCTTGTCCAAGTGCTGCGCAATACATCAGCTCGCGCTGGGGCAGGTAGATGACTGCCGCCGTGATCGTCCTGTTATGCGCAACCGCCAGCGAATGGGCCCAGGTCCGAGATCCTTCGGCGAAACTGCGGGTGCCGTCGATAGGATCGACGATAAAGATCTTTTCACGGTTCAGACGTGTGCTGGTGTCTTCGCTTTCTTCAGACAGCCAGCCATAATCCGGGCGGGCGCCGGGCAGCACGTCGGCAAGCAGCTCGTTGACGGCGATATCAGCTTCCGTCACTGGCCCGCCACCGTCTGGTTTCTCCCATTTCTGCGCTTCGGGCCCAGAGTAGCGACAGGCGATATCGCCTGCCTGCTCTGCTGCGCGGATCAGCAGGGAAAGATCAGTTTCCGGCAAGGGTCATCCCCTCGACCAGCAACGAGGGCACAATGCGGGACAGATCGGTTCGCGCGTCATTGGCTGGAACAATACCGCGCAGCATGTCGCGCAGATTGCCTGCAATCGTGCATTCATTGACGGGATAGGCAATCTCACCGTTTTCCACCCAGAAACCGGCGGCCCCGCGAGAATAATCGCCGGTATTCGGGTTGATGGTGGATCCAATCATCGACGTGACCAGAAGGCCGGTGCCCATATTGGCAATCAGATCGGCGCGGCTATCGGGACCTTGGGTCAGCGCGATATTCCACTGCGATGGGGATGGCACCGAGCCGACACCGCGTGCCGCGTTGCCAGTGCTTTGCATTTCCAGCTTGCGGGCCGATGCGAGATCGAGCGTCCAGCCGGTCAGCATCCCGTTGTCGATAATGGCGCGGCGCTGCGTCGGCAGGCCTTCGCCATCGAAAGGACGCGATCCGGCAATCCGGGGGCGAAAGGGATCTTCCGTGACGCTCAGATGCGTCGGCAGAATCTGATCTCCCAGAGCGTCCTTCAGCCAGGAGGACCCGCGGGCGATGCTCGCACCGTTCACCGCAGCCAAAAGATGGCCGATCAGAGAGGACGAGACGCGTTCGTCGAACAAAACCGGGTAGCTGCCGGTTTCCGGTTTGCGAGCGCCCAGCCGTTCGACTGCGCGCTCACCAGCCTGTCGTCCGATGTCATCAGCCGGCCGCAGATCTGCCTGGAAGGTTCGGGAGTCGCCGTCATAGTCACGTTCCATGCCGGTTCCGCTTCCTGCGATGGCGGTACAGGAGATCGAGCGGCTGCTGCGTTGGTAGCCACCGGAAAACCCGTTGGTCGCGGCCATATGGACCTTATGGCTGCCGTATCCGGCCGCCGCAGATTGTACCTGGGTTACCCCCGAAACGCCGAGGCCAGCCGCCTCAGCCGCCAGTGCATCCTCTTGCAAGGTGGCAGGGGCCGGTTCGTCGCTGGGATCAAAGAGCTCCAGCGCGGCGAGATCCCAATTCTGCGCAAGCTGGTGCGGTTCGGCCAGACCGGCATAGGGGTCCTCGGGGGCCTCGCGTGCCATGGCGACAGCGCGTTCCGCCATGGCCGTCAGGGTTTCGTCCCGCATGTCCGAGGCCGAAACGCAGGCCTGACGTTGCCCGACAAAGACCCGCAGGCCCAGATCCACCCCTTCGGACCGCTCGGCATGTTCCAGCGTGCCCTGACGCACTTCGATGGAGAGAGAGCTGCCTTCTGCCACCATCGCGTCGGCGGCATCGGCCCCCGCCTTGCGGGCGGCATCAAGAAGAGCGTGGCTTAGGCTTTCGGGGGTCTGGGTCATGGGCACCTACATGGGTTGAACATCACCTAGAGCTAGCCAGCGCAGCGAGAGGCTGCAAGGGCGCAGACAAAAAAAGGGGCCGCAATTTGCGGCCCCGATCATCCAGTCAGTCAGGTGCTGTGGTTACTTGATGCGCTGGCCGTTGGCCTTGATCTGACCATCCTCTGACACTTCGATCTTGGAGGTCAGCGTGTCCTCGCCATCGCCGGGAACCGCCAGCATGCCCATCATCATGCGCGCGCCCATGGCGTCGCTGTCCGAAACCAGACCCATTCCGATCAGCTTGTCCAGCAGCGTGTTGGCGCCCGTCAGCGTCAGGTTTGCCTCACCAGAAGGTGCCGGCATGCCGTCGAAGCTTTCCAGATCGTCATTGTTGAAGGCAAAATCCCCGGTGCCGGTCAGTTTTGCGCCTGCTACGGAGACTTCGAGCGCGTTGACGGTCAGCGCGTGCAGCTCACCCGGCGCCTGTTCGCCGTTTTCCACCTCAGCCATGGCTTTCGGGTCAAAGAAATCGAAGGCCAGTTTTGCCTTGCCTGCCAGATCCAGTGCAACGGTTGCGGGATCGTGAGGCAGGGCACCGGTGGGATCCACCATACCCCAGAGCATTTCCGGCACGTCAAAGTCGCGCAGCAACACACCGAGGGCGAAATCCTGCTCTTCGTCGGATTGAGCAATCGGCATGGTCAGTTTGAAGGCGGCTTCGGCCATGGACAGCGCCAGCGGGAACGGCAGGTCCGAGCTGGTGATATTGGTTTCGGTCCGGTTCTGTTTGACGTCATAGGTCAATCCGTCGAGACCCATGCTGAAGCCAATTGCTCCGCCTTCGGAGTTGCTATCCAGCGCAAAGGTATCGGTACCATCCTGGCCGCTGATTGCGCTGTTGCCACTTACAAAGTCAAATGTACCTTCGGCGTTGAAGCCACCGCGCAGCAGCGCCGCCATATCGTTGGTTTCCAGCCCTTCGGGAACAATTGTCGTGCCCGCGAAGCGCACACCCTGCATCGCCCCTTTGAAAGAGCCGCCATCGTTGGTTTCAGGCACCTTGATCGTCGCGTCAAAGTTCAGCGATTCACTGGTCATTGTCTGGTTGTAGGCGCGGACGTCAGAGTTGGTCATGACCGTTTTTGTCACAACATCCGCCAGCGTCATGGTCAGCTGTACGGTTTCGGCAGGGATGTCTTCGTCCGGGATCTTCAGATCCGTCAGCGAGATTTTCATCAAGCTGCTGGCATAATCATAGGTCATCTCATCCGCGTCGCCGGAAACCAGCATCGGGCTGCCGTCGTGGGTGTAAACAATGGTCCCGCTGGCGACACCCTCTGGGCCGTCCATTTTGAACATCATCGGCATGTCTGCGGGCAGCATGATATTGACTGTGCCATCACCGTTTTCGACGAACTTGATGTCGGGGAGGGTCAGCGTGCCGCTGGTGTTTTCCTCCATGATTGGCATGGCCATAGAGATGTCAGAGACGGTCAGCGTATCGCCGGACATAGTCTCGGTGCCATTCACCGTATAACCGGTGGCCGTCATGTAGGACTTCCAGTCCGACCAGACATCTTTTGCCGTTACATCTGCCAGGGCCGCCTGCGCAGAAAACGCCATAACAATCGCAACACCGCTGCTGCGGGCGAGGAAAACGGACATAAGTATACCTTTCGTGGTCTATTTTGCGCCATGGTTGGCCGGAGGAGGTGCCGGGTCAAGGGGGCATCCCACTGGACCGTTCCCCCTAACCAGTCTACCACATTTCAAAACAGGGATTTGGAGATTAATAGTATGGAGATCAAGGGCAAGACAGTTGTGATAACCGGCGCGAGCCGGGGTATCGGTGCCGATACGGCCCGTGTGTTTGCCGCTGCCGGGGCCAATGTGGCCTTGCTGGCAAGGAGTGAAGACAGCCTCGCCGAGCTGGCAAAAGAGATCGGCGGAAAGGTGCTGACCTTCGCCTGTGACGTGGCCGACTACCAGGCTGTAGCGGCCGCTGTCGCGCAAACCGAGGCGCAGTTTGGGCGGATTGATATACTGATCAACAATGCCGGTGTGGTCGATCCGATTGCCCGTCTTGAAGCGGCCGATCCTGGCGACTGGGCCCGGCTGATCGACATCAATGTGAATGGTGTATTCAACGGAATGCGTGCGGTCCTGCCGGGGATGAAAGCAGCGGGTGGTGGAACAGTCCTGACCGTCAGCTCGGGTGCTGCGCATAACCCGGTGGAAGGCTGGAGTGCCTATTGCGCCTCCAAGGCGGCTGCCGCAATGCTGACCCGGTCCCTGCATCATGAAGAAGCGGCAAATGGGATTCGCGCCATGGGGCTGTCTCCGGGCACCGTAGCAACGGAAATGCAGCGGGTGATCAAGGCCAGCGGCGTCAATCCGGTCAGCCGGTTGGATTGGTCAGATCATATTCCGGCCGAGTGGCCGGCACGGGCTCTGCTGTGGATGTGCAGCGCGGCGGCGGACGACCTGGTCGGAACCGAAATCTCGTTGCGTGATGAGGGCATCCGCAAGCAGGTCGGCCTGACATGATCGACCTCGACATCGGAGAGGACGGTCTTTGGACGGTCACCTTGAACCGGCCGGACAAGGCCAACGCATTGACCGTTCAAATGCTGGAGCAGCTCTGCGATATCGCGGCCCGCGCGCAGGGCGCGCGTGGGCTGATCATCACGGGGGCTGGCCGTGTTTTCAGCGCCGGTGCGGATCTGGATGCGGCGCGGGCCGGTCTTGCCACATCGCCATTGTGGGAGCAGCTGTCGGGAGCCATTGCCGACCTTCCCTGTCTTACCATTACGGCGTTGAACGGCACTTTGGCGGGCGGGGCAAATGGGATGGCACTGGCCTGCGATCTGCGAATCGCCGTGCCAACTGCGAAGGTGTTTTACCCGGTCATGAAGCTTGGCTACCGCCCGCAACCCTCTGACGCGCGGCGCATGTCGGCGTTGATCGGTCCGGCGCGCACGAAGCTGATCCTGGCCGCTGGACAGAAGATCTCCGCCGAGGAGGCGCAGCAGTTTGGGTTGATAGACCGGATTGTGCAGCCTGAGGACTTGATGGAGACAGCCCGTGACCTGATGGCGGATAGCCTCGCCGCCGAGATGGATATGGCGCAGGCGATCCTGTCCGATTGCACACGAGTCTAAACGCCGGCTAGTCAGCGTTTCCGCCGTCCTCCCGGTACCCGCGACTGAAAGGACGGCGGGCGTTTTTGCACCCAGGCGATGAATTTTGCCAGCCGGGGATGTTGGCGCAAGGCTTCGACCGTATGGAAGGACCGCGCCAGTTCCGCTTCGCTGAGTGCTGAATGGATTTCCTTGTGGCAGATGTGATGCAGCAAAACCGTTGGTCCGCCCTTACCGCCCTTCGGCTTGGGGATCAGGTGATGCAGGCTTTGTGCGACCTCTCTTGGGATCGGACGGTGGCACAGCGGGCATATGGGATCGGCGTCGGCAGACGGTGACATTGGCGCAGTCTCTGAGTATGGCTGGTTCAACCGTAGGACATGCGCCTGTGTCGGTCATCGGCAAGGGCAAGCGCGCAAGGAACCGTCTATTTGGGACAGGAACTGGAAAACTGGGACGCCGTGATCATCGGTGCTGGACCTGCGGGTTTGCGGGCTGCCGAAGAGCTCGGGGCAGCTGGTCACCGGACGCTTATAGTTGATGCCAAACCGTCGGTTGCCCGAAAATTCCTGATGGCCGGTAAATCGGGCCTCAACCTGACGAAAGACGAACCACGTTCGATGCTGCTCAGCCACTACGGCGCGGCGGCGGACTGGCTGGCGCCGATGATCGCGGAATGTGATGCGGCAGAGGTGATGGATTGGGCGACGGGGTTGGGCAGCACCTTGTTCACGGGCACCACAGGACGGGTTTTCCCCAGCGAAATGAAAGCCTCTCCGCTGCTGCGGGCGTGGCTGGCCCGGTTGGACGGATACGGGGTGGAGCGCCGCACCCGCTGGCGCTGGCTGGGGTGGCAAGGTGACGCTCTGCAGTTCGACACACCGGACGGCCTGCGGCAGGTCACGGCCGGGGCGACAGTTCTGGCCATGGGGGGCGCCAGCTGGGCACGACTGGGATCCGACGGCCGCTGGGCAGAGACACTGGCCGCCGACGCTGTGCCGCTTGCACCCTTCCAGCCCGCCAATGCCGGGCTCTTGATCCCTTGGTCAGATCACATGGCCCAGCATTTTGGCGCACCACTAAAGGGTATCGCATTATGCGCCGGTGCGGTTCGCACCCGTGGTGAGGCGGTGATCTCCCGGCAAGGGCTCGAAGGGGGAGGGGTCTATATGGTCTGCGCCGCTGTGCGCGAGGGCGCAGCGCTGCATATGGATCTGCTGCCCGATCTGTCGCTGGATCAGGTCATCGCACGTCTGACCCGCCCGCGCGGCAAATCCAGTTTGTCGACCCATCTGCGCAAGGTACTGAAACTGACACCGCCGCGTCTGGCGGTGATGCAGGAATTCGCGCGGCCATTACCAGCGGAGCCCGAGACGCTGGCCCGGCTGGTGAAGGCTGTGCCGATCCGCCATGCCGGGCTGAGGCCGATGGATGAGGCGATTTCCACCGCTGGCGGTGTTCAGGCCCGGGCTGTTGATTCAGGATTGATGTTGCATGCGCGTTCCGGCGTGTTCTGCGCCGGGGAAATGCTCGACTGGGAAGCCCCAACGGGAGGGTATCTGCTGACCGCCTGCCTGGCGACAGGGCGTTGGGCGGGGCGGTCAGCCGTTGACTATCTGGCCGGTAGTTACGCCACCGATGCTGCTACCGCCTGAAAGGCGGGACGTGCGCGCATGCGCTTGCTATAGGCCAGAAGGAGTTCGCTCTCGATTGGGAACTTGGCGCTATAGGCCCAGTTCAGGCAATGGGTGCAGATGATGTCAGGTATGGTGAACTCCTCGCCCATCAGAAATGGACCAGCCATCATGTTTTCAAGCCGCGCGAGATTGCGGGAAAATTCCCACTTCAGACTGTCTTTGACCTCGGGCACTCGTTTGTCTTCGGGCAGAATGAAACTGTGGCGCGCCCCGGTCCACAGCAAAGCGTCCAGCTCGTCCAGAAGAAGATGTGTCATTGCATCCTGCTTTGCTCGCGCAATCGTGCCGGCAGGGGCGGTCAATTGCCCGTGCTTGTCCGCCAGATAGGTAATGATCGCTGTCGAATCGGTGATCACATCGTCCCCGTCCTTGAACACAGGGACCTTGCCGGAGGCGTTGAGGGCCAGAACCTCCTCGCTTTGCGGAGAGGCCGGGTTCAGCTCATAGGGCTGGCCCATTTCCTCAAGCGCCCAAAGCACGCGGTAACTGCGGGTCAGCTGTTTGCCGATAACGGTGTACATTTCGATATCTCCCTGCGGTTTCTGTCCGAAACGGAACCGGGTTCCGGCTGTGGGGTCAAGCCATTCTCAAGCAGCCGTGATCTGGACGCAGCGTCTGGACCCGCCCGACAGCCAAGGGCTCATCCGACGCGGCTGAGACGCGCCAGTTGGATCAAGGCGCGTTCCATCAACGCAAGAGCCGGTGCGGTCTGTCCGGCTGAGCGCAGCTGTAGATCGGTATCGGTCAGAAGGGTCAGCGCAGTTTCAAGTTTGAAAGCGCCCCAGCTCTGGGCCTGTCGCAGAAGCCGGTCGCGACGTTTTCCGTAGGCCGGCGGCCGCAAGCGCCCGATGCCCTGTGCTGGACCTCCGGGATCGGAGGCAATTGTGTAGAGGGTCCGAAAATGCCGGGTCGCGCCGATGCAAAGCGTTACGGCGTTGGTGCCCTGTGCCTGCAGGCGACCCATGAGCGGGCCAATTTCGGCACCGCGCCCCTCTGCCACGATATTGAGCATGTCATCGACTGCAGCTTCGGTGGATTGCGGCGCGATCGCCTGAATGTCTTCGAGCGTCAGCTGCGTGCTGTCCTCGTATTTGTAGAGTGCAAGTTTCTCAACCATGCGGGAGAAATCACCGGGTCCAATATCATTCGCGATATCGACCAGCGCAGACATACTGTCCACAGGGACGTCACGGATCCGGGCTTCGGTCAGGATACGTTCGATTTCGCTGCGTGATGGCGGATCATCATAGATCCCCGTGGCATAGGCGTTCCGGTGACTTTCAAAAGCCTTGCGCAGCTTGGACGTTGCCTTCAATTGTCCGGCCGTCACCACAATCTGCGCGTCGCCCGGCTGCCAGGCCTCAAGCGCTGCGATAATAGCTGGTGCTGCGGTGTCATTGGCTTCTTCGACAAATACCGCGCGGATGCCGGGAAAGAACCCTACTGCCTTGACCGCATCCATCAACAGGGCTGCGTCCTTGCGCAGATCCGCAGCGGACATCCGCGTCAGACGCATCTCTTCTTCTGCGGTTGGTCCCAGGAGTGCCGCCAGCATCTGCTGTCGCTTCAACGACACCCGCATGGCGTCGGGGCCGTAGATCAACAGGCCTGTCTTCGCCTGATCCGGTTTGGCGAAATATCCGTCCGCCTCGCGCGGGCTCAGTTTCATTTGGAAGCAGCCGGGGTCTGGCCCCCGCCGGTCTGGCCGAGATCAGCCGTGCTCAGCAGATCAGTCGTGATCTGATCCGCGAGGATCATCATGAGCCGCCGGTGAGCATCACGTTCACCGGCAAGAGTTTCAACAGTGGTTCCGGTTGCGGAATAGCCGGTGAAATTCTCGACGTCACCACTGGCGACGATGGTGCCATCTGACTGCCGGGTCAGCACATAGGCTGCCTGCCCGACGATGGAATAGCGGGTGATTTCATTGTCGGCAGTGATCGCCTGACCTTCGCTTCGGGTGCGCAGTTTCAGGTCCAGCGCATAATCTGCACCAGACCCGCGTCCCAACCGGCTTTCGAGGTTCTGGACCAGGAAATAGGCGTCGGTATCATCCGTAGCGCCCAGCGTTTCCGGGGCTTGCACCCTTACCGCGCCATAAAGCACGGATCCGCTGCCACCGGGCGCGTAAACCGGAGTGAAACCGCAGGCCGCCACCAACAAAGAAGCGGCCAATGCGATGAGGTATTTTGGCCTACGCCACGACATTCACAATCCGACCCGGCACGACAATCACCTTCTTAGGAGCGGCGCCATTCAGCGCCTTTTGCACAGCTTCATGCGCGAGTGCGATTTTTTCAACCTCATCCTTGCCGAGGTCCTTGGCAACGGTGATTTCACCGCGGCGTTTGCCGTTGACCTGAATCGGCAGGGTGACGCTGTCTTCCACCAGCATCGATTCATCCGCAACTGGCCAAGGGGCAGTTGCGCACAGGCCTTTGCCCCCCTGATGGTTCCAGATGTCCTCAGCCAGATGCGGCGTCATCGGAGACATCAGCTGGGCCAGTGTCATGATCGCCTGTTTCTGCGCGGCAGCCCCGGCCTTGGATTTGGCAAGGGTGTTGGTGAAGCTGTAGAGCTTCGCAATCGCCGCATTGAAACCAAAGGTTTCAATGCTGAGGGTAACATCGCGGATTGCCTTATGCATATCGCGCAGCAGCTCATCGTCGCCCTCACCGCCAGCGCTCGGGTCCATCTCGCCGATGCGATCGCAGAGATTCCAGACGCGGTTCAGGTGCTTATGCGCGGCTTCTGCGCCAGAGGCCGTCCATTCCACATCTCGTTCAGGCGGTGAGTCGGAGAGCACAAACCAGCGTGCCGTATCCGCCCCATAAGACGAGATGATGTGCAGCGGATCGACGACGTTGTTTTTGGATTTCGACATCTTGGCCGAGGGGATGACCTTGACCGTTTCGCCGGTTTCCTTGACCACAACCGCACCGTCGCGCTCCTCGACCTCTTCCGGGTAGTGGTAGATCGGGCGGTCATTCTCAGTGCGGCGTTCCGCGTTTTCATAGATTGCATGTGTCACCATGCCTTGAGTGAACAGCGCGTCAAAGGGTTCCTTGGCCTTCTCGGGCAGGTGACCGCAGATCTGCATGGCACGGGCAAAGAAGCGCGAATAAAGCAGATGCAGAATCGCGTGCTCGACGCCGCCGATATACTGATCGACGTTCATCCAGTAGTTGGCATCCTCCATCCGAGTCGGTGTTTCGGCGTCGGGCGCGGTGAAACGGGCGAAATACCACGACGAATCAACGAAGGTATCCATTGTGTCGGTTTCGCGCTGCGCAGGCTTGCCACAGGCAGGGCAGGCACAGTTGCGCCAGCTGGGATGACGATCCAGCGGGTTGCCGGGGATCGAGAAGTCAATCGCCTTGCCGTCTTCGTCATAGGGCAGCGCGATGGGCAGGTTTTCCTTCTTCTCCGGTACCACGCCGCAGTCCGGGCAATGCACCACGGGAATCGGGCAACCCCAGTAGCGCTGGCGCGACAGACCCCAGTCGCGCAGGCGGAATTTGGTGACACCTGCACCCCAGCCTTCGCGTTCGGCCTTGTCGACGGCTGCATTTACGGCCTCTTCACCAGTTTGCTCATCCGCACCGGCGAAGCCTTTGACATAGCGAACCTTCTCGGCCTTGGTCGGGACATAGGCCTCGGTCAAGGGGCTGTCATCTTCAGGGTTCTGGAACACCGGAATGATGGGCAGGCTGTATTTGGTCGCGAATTCGAAATCGCGCTGGTCATGTGCAGGGCAGGCAAAGATCGCGCCGGTGCCGTAGTCCATCAGAATGAAGTTCGCGATCCAGACCGGCAGCTCCCAGTTCGGATCCAGCGGATGCTTCACGCGGATACCGGTGTCATAGCCCAGCTTCTCGGCGGTCTCGATGGCCTCTTCGGTCGTGCCCCCCTTGCGGCATTCGGCGACAAAGGCGGCGACTTCTTCCGAGTCGGCTTCCAGCGCCTTGGCAATCGGGTGATCGGGAGAGATGCCCACGAAAGATGCGCCGTTCAGCGTATCGGGGCGGGTTGTGTAAACCTCGATCGGATCGCCGCCATCGCTGCGGGTAAAGCTGAACTGAAGGCCGCGGGATTTTCCGATCCAGTTCTCCTGCATCAGACGCACCTTGGCGGGCCAGTTCTCCAAAGTGTCCAGCGCGGTCAGCAGCTCATCCGAATAATCGGAGATCTTGAAGAACCACTGCGTCAGCTCGCGGCGCTCGACCAAGGCGCCGGAGCGCCAGCCTCGGCCGCCTTCGACCTGCTCGTTCGCCAATACGGTCATGTCGACCGGATCCCAGTTCACCACGGCATTTTTGCGGTAGACCAAACCTTTTTCGAGGAAATCGAGGAACAGAGCCTGCTGCTGGCCATAGTAGGATTCGTCGCAAGTGGCGAACATCCGCGACCAATCCAGCGAAAGGCCCAGCGGTTTCATCTGTTCGACCATCGTGTCGATATTCGCGTAGGTCCAGTCCTTGGGGTGACCGCCGCTGGCCATCGCGGCGTTTTCAGCGGGCATACCAAAGGCATCAAACCCCATCGGGTGCAGTACGTTATGGCCGGTCGACAGTTTGTAGCGCGCGATCACATCGCCCATGGTGTAATTGCGCACGTGCCCCATGTGCAGTTTGCCCGATGGATAGGGGAACATCTCCAAGACGTAATACTTCGGTTTGTCAGCGGAGCGTTTCGCCTGAAAGATCCCGGCTTTTTCCCATGCGTCCTGCCAACGCGCTTCGATTTCCGGGGCAACATAACGGGGCATCAGAGCTGTCCTTCGTAGATAAAAACGCCAGGTTTGGGGCCTGGCGCTTGTGATAGTGATGTTTGCCCGCCTGTTCCAGAGGGCTGAAGAGGGGGATGCGCCGGGTTAAAGCTTGCGGTCGGCGATGCGCAGCTGGCGGGCCCGAGAGAGAATCGCATCCTCGATCGCGCGTGCTGTACTGGCGCTGACCGGGCCGTTGCGGGTCTGAAGCGACACGTTCAGCGAGCGGGCATCCAGTGCGGGATCCTTGATATGAACCGTTGCGCGATAGGCGCGCCCGCCACCCGGGGGAGTACCGTAACCTGTGACGATCACACCGGTGTAGGGTTCGACGGTTTGCAGCGGCAGGAAGTCCAGCACATCCAGCGTTGCGGTCCAGAGGTAACGGTTTACCTGAACAATCTGTTCGGCCTTCGTGGGTTTGAAGGCATCCCAGATTGTCGTGCCTTCTATGTTCTCCGGGTTCCGCGGGTTGCCGCCAATGACGTTTTCATTATAGGCCGACGGGCCGCCGCGGTTCTTGCCGCCGAATGCGCCACAGCTGGCGGTGACAGCCAGAAGCGAGATGAGTCCAAGTTTCGTGAGCCAGCGCATGATGGGCAAGATCCGTTGCTATTCCGGTTGCGGACTAGTCCTAGCCAAGCGATAGGGCGGCAACAAGCCTATTCTTTAATAGACTCTCTCTGTGCGAAGCCGTTGATGCCGCTCGGGTTAAGATACTGTGACATGGTTGCATCAACTTCGGGCCGAAAGGATTTGCCGCCTGCGCCCAAGCTTGCGTAACGACCCCAAAAAGAGCGAAACGGAGGGCGTACTCAGACTTGTGCCACTCAGCGCCTGTTTGAGCTTGGACATTTAAACCCGAGGGAAAAACATGAAAAAGATTCTCTTCGCTTCGACTGCGCTGGTCGCCACCGCTGGTGTTGCAGCAGCAGACGTTTCGTTCGGTGGCTACGGCCGCTTTGGTATCGGCTACGTTGAAGATCGTACCGTTGGTGGCACTTCCGACACCGTGATCGTCAGCCGTTTCCGCATGAACATCGATGGCTCCGCTGAAACCGACGCAGGCGTGAAGTTCTCCGCTCGCGTTCGTATGCAGGCTGACGAAGATGCAGCTTCCGGCGAAGCAAACGCAGCTGGCCTGAACGGCGCGCGTTTCTCGGTTGAGTACGGCGGTCTGCGTGTTGACGTAGGTAACGTTGCTGGCGCAATCGACAACCTGCCCAACTACTACGGCAACGAGCCGGGCCTGGAAAACTTCGTTGGTCAGTACTCCGGCGTTAACTACGACTTCGTTGGTTACTCCTCCGGTGGCGCAGGCGTGAACGGCGTTTACGCTCGTTACGCAGTTGGTGACTTCGCTGTTGCTGCGTCCTACGACCAGGCGGCAAACGGTGGCGACGGCGACCGTTTCGACATCCACGCTGCTTACACCTTCGGCAACATCACTGCCGCTCTGGCATACGGTGAAACCGACAACGGCGCAGCAGACGACGACGACATCGTTGTTCTGTCGCTGGGCGGCACCTGGGGCGCATTCTCCGGCACCCTGCTGGTTGGTGATGAATCCATCGCGGGCAACGTTGCTCAGTCCGACACCTTCTACGGTATCTCTGCTGCTTACGACGTAAGCTCCGCAACTACCCTGACCTTCGCTTACGGCGACGGTTCCGGCGACGGCGACACCCGCAACGTTGGTCTGGGCGTGATCCACGACCTGGGCGGCGGTGTCTCCCTGCGCGGTGGTATCGGCGAGAGCAAAGTGGGCAGCGCCGACGGCCAGATGCGTGCCGACTTCGGTGCTCAGTTCAGCTTCTAAGCTGACCTGAACCACTACGGTTCTTGGGGCGGGCTCTTACGAGCTCGCCCTTTTCTTTTGTGCAGAAACCGTGTTTGTCTGCGGCAACATCTGACCATAGTGAGACTGCCCCATGTCGCTTCAGGAGATCCAATCCCGCATTCATACCGCCGAAGAAAAAGCTGGCCGCCCTCGAGGGTCGGTGCAGCTGATCGCGGTATCCAAGGTTCAACCCAACGACAGGGTCGCGGCGGTTCTGGAAGAGGGGCATCGCTGTTTTGGCGAGAATCGTGTGCAGGAAGCCGCCGGAAAATGGCCGGACTTCTCGACGCGCTACTCGGAACTGGATCTGCACCTGATTGGCCCGCTGCAGACCAACAAGGCGCGGCAGGCGATGGATCTGTTTCAGAACATTCATACTGTTGACCGCGCGAAACTGGCCAAGACCATCGCGCGGCTGGCGCAGGAACTGGGCCATTGTCCAAAGCTGTTCGTACAGGTCAACACCGGCGAGGAGCCGCAGAAAGCCGGGATCCCTCCGGGTGAGGCAGATGCCTTCATCCGCGAATGTCAGGATATGGATCTGCCCCTCGAAGGTCTGATGTGTATTCCGCCCGCAGCTGAGGAACCGAGCCTGCATTTTGCTCTTCTCCGCAAGATCGCAGAGAGGAATGGCCTAACGGGCCTGTCGATGGGCATGAGTGGTGATTTTGAAACTGCTGTTGCGTTAGGCGCGACCCATGTGCGTGTTGGATCGGCCATCTTCGGTGCGCGCGCTTACGAGCTCTGATAGCCTGCGCGGCAACGTCTCAGCGCGCCAGCGGTGGCACCACAAGGCGTGTACCGGGCAGAACAAGTTTGGCCAGCCAGTGTAAATCCTGACGCGAAAAAGCGATGCAGCCCTCGGTCGGGAAGCCGGGGCGCCGCCACTGATGCAGGAAGATTGCCGACCCACGGCCGGGCTCGGCAACCGGCCAGTTCCAATCCGTGACCAGGACCAGATCATACAACGGGTCAGCACGTCTGAGGGCTTCATGGCTGTCGGAGTATGGCGCGCGGACGTGTTGGTTGTAATCCTCGGCGTCGGAAGCGTCGGACCACAGGTCGCCGGGCCCGATCGGCTCAGCCCAATCGGTTGGTGGTGCCATTCGGTCCGGTCGATAGAGCATACCGACGACAAGATGGCAGCCGATTGGCGTTGCACCATCGCCCTCGACCTTGTTCGGACTCAGCCCACCGCGCCCGATTGAACAGGGCAGGGTGCGTCCAGCAAAGCGCAGGCCCCTTGGGGTGAGCAGCATATCGGTTGACCGCAGGTCACGCGGGACGGCTGATATCATAGCATGTGGCCGGATTTGGCGGCTTTTGTTGCGAGATATTCGCGGTTGAATGCGGTCTCCCCGACCTTCAGCGGTACCCGTTCGGTGACTGTGATACCGGTTTTTTCCATCATGGAAATCTTGTTGGGGTTGTTGGTCAGCAGTCTCACCGAAGAAAAGCCCAGCTCCTTCAGGATTGCGGAGCCTAGGCGGAAATCTCTCTCATCATCTTCGAACCCAAGGCGATGATTGGCCTCAACCGTGTCAAACCCCTGATCTTGCAGGGAATATGCGCGCATTTTATTAG
The DNA here is from genome assembly GCF_048056915.1 of Phaeobacter sp. JH20_02. Lineage (NCBI taxonomy): Bacteria > Pseudomonadati > Pseudomonadota > Alphaproteobacteria > Rhodobacterales > Roseobacteraceae > Phaeobacter > Phaeobacter sp. JH20_02. Next base: position 121,521 of record NZ_JAYMVP010000032.1, read on the forward strand.
CAAGGCCAATGCCGCGCCCCTCTTGGTTGAGGTAGAGCAGTACGCCCTGTCCTTCGGCGCCCATCTGGTTCAGCGCTCCATGCAGCTGGGGGCCGCAATCGCATTTGAGCGAGCCAAGAACATCGCCTGTGAAACACGCGGAATGCAGTCGGGCAAGGACTGGAAGGCTACGGTCAGGTTTGCCGATTTCGATGGCATAATGTTCTTCCGCGCCATCTTCCGGGCGAAAGATGTGCAGCCGCCCGGCTTCGGCTGCAGCGATTGGAAGACGAGCTGCGGCGACGGGATGAAGCGGCGAACTTTCGACCATCAGCGGTGCAACTGCGGCGAGCGGCAGGGTTGTCAGCCCATGGCTCTGGGCGAATTGTGCGGGATGTTGCAGGGGGCAAACCACCGCGGCAGGCAACAGGCGGGCCGATTTGGCCAAGGCAATGGCCAACCGGTGCAGCTCTGCATTGCCTTCGCGACCGCTTTGCAGCGGGCCCTTCATCGGTGTGCTCAGGTCGTCAGCGGGGTCGGCAACGGCCTGAAGCCAAGACAGATCCGCTGAATTTGGAACGCTGATGCGGGCAACATCGCCATCATAGGCACGGGCCTTCAGAGTACTCGCCCGCCGGGCTGTCACGGCCAATGTCAGCGGGCCAAGCGTGCGCAGGCTCGCCAGTCGGGTGCTCTCCAATGGTTCGACCGCGACGGCCAATACCGCCTGATCGGGCGTGGTCAGGACGACCGGCAATCCCATACGCAGGTCCACCCGCGCGCGGGCCAGTAGGTCGATCATCGTGGGCATCAGACTCATGCGGAAATCCTGTGGGTCATTGACGTCTTGGGGCGCGGCACCGCTGCGGTGAACAGTATTTAAGTAGTCATAAACTGTGGGAAAGTGAAACAATTCCCGCCCCATGGACACGTCGGCGTGAAACTCTTGCAGCATAACTTGTGATCGGGCGGCGGACTGCGCATCTGTTGTGCACGGCACAGGAGGACAAGGTTATGGCCCAACTGAAGAAAATTCTGCTTGTAGACGATGATGAAGATCTGCGCGAAGCCCTGAGCGAGCAGCTGGTTATGACCGAAGACTTCGACGTGTTCGAAGCCGAGAACGGTCAGACAGCTATGGAGCGCGCAAAAGAGGCGCTTTATGACCTGATCATCCTGGATGTTGGCCTCCCCGATACCGATGGCCGCGAACTCTGCCGCCTGATGCGCAAACAAGGTGTGAAAGCACCGATTCTGATGCTGACCGGGCATGACAGCGATGCGGATACGATCCTCGGGCTGGATGCCGGGGCGAATGACTATGTTACCAAACCGTTCAAGTTCCCGGTCCTGCTGGCCCGGATCCGCGCGCAGCTGCGCCAGCATGAACAATCCGAAGATGCCGTATTTGCACTTGGTCCTTATACGTTCAAACCGGCGATGAAACTGCTTCTGACCGAGGACGATCGCAAGATCCGCCTTACCGAGAAGGAAACCAACATCCTGAAATTCCTGTACCGCTCTAACGAGGGGGTTGTGCAACGCGATGTGCTGCTGCACGAGGTCTGGGGCTACAATGCCGGGGTTACAACCCATACGCTGGAAACCCATATCTACCGACTTCGCCAAAAAATTGAACCAGATCCGTCAAATGCACGTATACTAGTCACAGAGTCAGGTGGCTACAAACTGGCCATCTGACACCTCAGCGCCACAGAATCGCCCGGTCTGGGAGGTACGGTGGTCATTGAGACAAGTGCGACGGCACTGACGAGAGATCCCGTGCATGTCCGGGTAATGACATGTTCCTCCCTGTTGGACTGCCGGGCCTAGTGCCCGGCTTTTTTTCGTTCATAGCAGCGCGAATGATGAAGATACGGCGATGATTTCGCCGTTTTCCCGATGCCATTTGTGCACTGGTATCACCGCGCCAGAGCGGGCAGTATCCGGCCAACAGCACAGACATTTGAGAAAGAGGCGCGCGATGTCGTTTACCCTAGCCACCTGGAATATCAATTCGGTTCGCCTGCGGGAGCCGATTGTCTGCAAGCTGTTGGCAGAGGAGGGGCCGGATGTACTCTGCCTGCAGGAGTGTAAGAGCCCGGTCGACAAGATTCCCTTGGAGCAATTTGCCGATCTGGGCTACGGCCATATGATCGCCCGCGGCCAGAAGGGTTACAACGGCGTCGCAATTCTCTCCCGGCTGCCGATCGAGGATGTCGGTGACAAGGATTTTGCCGGTCTTGGCCATGCCCGCCACATCGCGGGCCGTCTCGAAAATGGCGTTACCATCCATAACTTTTATGTCCCCGCTGGCGGCGATGTGCCTGACCGCGAGGTCAATGAGAAATTCGGCCAGAAGCTCGACTATCTTACTGATATGCGGGATTGGTTTCACTCTGAGCGGCCGGAGAAATCCATCCTTGTCGGAGACCTCAATATCGCGCCGCGCGAAGATGACGTCTGGGATCACAAGAAGCTGCTGAAAGTGGTGAGCCACACTCCGATTGAGGTCGAACATTTCGCCGATGTCATGGAGGCGGGTGGCTGGTCGGATGTCACCCGCAATGATATCCCGGATGGGCGGCTCTACAGCTGGTGGAGCTACCGTGCCAAGGATTGGGATGCGGCGGACAAGGGGCGCCGACTGGACCATGTCTGGGCCAGCTCCGACATCAAAAACTCCTCCCATTCCAGTCGGGTAATGCGGGATGCGCGTGGATGGGAGAAACCAAGTGACCATGCGCCTGTCTTCGCGACATTTGACCTCTGACCGCCGATGATCGGTGGCGCTGGTCCGGGACAGGTTGCCGGCGCCACGGAATAGTGATTTTCACGCCGCTCGTGATTAGCTACACTGCCGCCAAAATACGCCCAGTGATTTACAAGAGGCAGAGGCAATGAGCAGAATCATAGGCGCCATGATCCTATTGCTGATCGTGGCATCCTGCGGAGGTGGCGGTGGCTCACCGCCGCGCAATCTCGACAATGCGTGCAGCATCATCAAGCAACGGCCCGAGTATCTGAAGGCGTTCCGCGCCACAGAGAAGCGCTGGGGTGTTCCCATGCATGTGCAGATGGCCATCATCCATCAGGAAAGCCGTTTCCGGTCCGACGCGCGCACACCGCACCGCTTTGCGCTAGGGGTGATCCCGATGGGGCGGCAGTCCAGCGCTTATGGCTACAGTCAGGCGCTCGATGGCACTTGGGACGATTATCGCAAATCTGCCGGCCGCCGCGGCGCCAAGCGCAACCGGATCAAGGACGCCACCGATTTCATGGGCTGGTATATGAACCAGACGCGGGACCGCAACGGTGTGTCGCTCTATGATGCGCGCAACCAGTACCTAGCCTACCATGATGGCCATACCGGTTTCGCCCGCGGAACCTACCGATCCAAACCATGGCTGCTGCGGGTTGCTGCCAAGGTACAGGCGCGGGCTGAGATGTATCAGACACAGCTTGCCACCTGTCGCCGCGCACGCTGACTGTTGCGATCATTACGACAAGAGCCCCCCGTCCGATTGTTCGGGCGGGGCGTCTCATGTCTGACGTCGCCACTCATTAGCGTGACGGGGCTGAACTGGTGTTGAACAGTTTGGAGGACAGCTTGACCCCGGTTTGCAGCCCGCCAAGGATCACCGTGGTCTTGCCGCCGGAACCATCGTGGATCACCCATTTCCGCAGCTCAACCGGGTTGTCGGTGAACATCATTTCGATACTGCCATATTCCGGGTTTTTAGGATCCTGCGCGCGGATAATCGTGGAGGTGCCATCGAAGCCGTGACCCACCACCATATTGGCGCGGCCCAGGTTCACATTGCGGGCCAGGATCAGCGAAAGTGGCGTCCGGTTGAGTGGATAGGTCTCGGGCGGCTGGTTTGACTTCGGATCCTGAATCAGAACAGCGCCCGCGCCTGCAACCACAACCCCCTTGTTGGGTGGATCATATTCGAACCGCATCCGTCCGGGCCGGTGCATATAAAGCTTGCCGGTAGAGAGGCTACCATCGTCATTAATCTGGCTGAACGGGGCTGTCGCAGTAGAGATCCCGTTCAGATATTGCGAAACGTCGTTCAGGCTCAGTTTCTCGGCTGCCCATGCAGCCGGGGCACAGAGCGTCAGCGCTAGGGCGTAGGCAAGTTGTTTCATGGTTTCTAAATAGGGAGACATTGGCAAATGTGAAGAGGCGGGACCAATTGGCCCCGCCGTGAAACGACTACTGCTCGGGAACCAGAATTTCCCTTTTTCCGACGTGGTTTGCAGGAGAGACGAGCCCTTCTTCCTCCATCTGCTCAACAAGACGTGCTGCCTTGTTGTAGCCGATGGCCAGTTTTCGCTGGATATAGGAAGTCGAGCATTTGCGATCCTTGATGACGATCTGTACCGCCGTATCGTATAGCGCGTCCTCGGTATCGGTATTGCCACCGGTAGAGAGACCCAGCACCGCATCAATATTGTCGGCCTTATCGTCATCCGGGCCGTCAAGCACATTGCCGATATATTCGGGCGGTCCGAATTGCTTGAGGTGGTTGACCACCTCTTCGACTTCTTCATCTGACACAAACGGGCCGTGGCAGCGGGTTATCTTCGCGCCGCCCGCCATATAGAGCATGTCGCCCATACCCAGCAGCTGCTCGGCGCCCATTTCGCCGAGAATGGTCCGGCTGTCGACCTTGGAGGTCACCTGGAACGAAATCCGCGTAGGGAAATTCGCCTTGATCGTACCGGTGATCACGTCGACCGAGGGCCGTTGCGTGGCCATGATCAGGTGAATGCCCGATGCCCGGGCCATCTGCGCCAGACGCTGGATGCAGGCCTCGATCTCCTTGCCCGCAACCATCATCAGGTCGGCCATCTCATCGACGATGACCACAATATAGGGCAACGCCTCGGGCGCGAATTCTTCGGTTTCAAAGACCGGTTCGCCCGTGTCGTCGTCAAATCCGGTTTGCACGGTGCGGCTGAACATCTCGCCTTTGTTAAGCGCTTCTTTCACCCGGCCATTGTAGCCCGCAATATTCCGCACGCCCATTTTCGACATCTTGCGATAGCGATCTTCCATTTCGCCGACTACCCATTTCAGGGCGACGACGGCCTTTTTCGGATCTGTCACCACAGGCGAGAGAAGATGCGGAATGCCATCATATACGGAGAGTTCCAGCATCTTAGGGTCGATCATGATCAGACGGCATTCTTCGGGCGTCAGCTTGTACAGCAGCGACAGGATCATGGTGTTGATCGCCACCGATTTACCCGAGCCGGTGGTCCCTGCGATCAGTAGGTGAGGCATTTTCGCAAGATTGGCGACCATGCTGTCACCGCCAATATCCTTGCCAAGCGCCAGTGGCAGCGCATGGGTGCCATCGCCAAAATCGCGTGACGCAAGAATTTCGCGAAGGACAACTTTTTCACGCTTGTCGTTGGGCAGTTCGATACCGATCACGGTGCGACCCGGCACGGTAGAGACCCGCGCGGATAGTGCGGACATGGAGCGTGCGATGTCATCGGCCAGACCGATCACGCGGCTGGCCTTGAGACCCGGTGCCGGCTCCAGTTCATACATGGTGACAACAGGACCGGGGCGCACCGAGACGATGTCACCCTTGACGCCATAGTCATCCAATACCGATTCCAGCATTCGCGCGTTTTCTTCCAGCGCCTCGTCACTCAGGTGGTGGCGTTCGATCTGTGCCGGGCTGGTCAGCAGCGAGAGCGGCGGCAATTCGAAATCACTGCTGGCATCTTCAAAGGCCAAGGGAGGCTGTGCTTCGGCCTTTGCGCGGGCCGATGGCTGCGGCGGCTTGCGGACTGGCTGCTCCACGACAGCCCGACGTGGCTCTGCCACCGGAAGTGTCACAGGGGGCGTTACGGGCGGGGCGACCGTCGCCGCTGCCGCATGAGATGCGGCGGCGCTTTCTGCGGTACGGCGCAGAACCTGCGCACCGCTGGCGTCTGGGGTCGGAGCGCTTGGCAGCCCTTCGGAGGCGACATGGTCGACGAACCCAGCGGACGCCGGATGCTCATATGCAGCACTATCGTACCCCTGGTGCGGCTCAGCATCGGGGGAATATCCGACCTCTGGTGCGGGTGGAACAGGCGGTACCGTTCTCATCGCCGCCTCAATAGCGTCCATCGACGCACCGGTCAGCGGTGGTTCGGGCGGCAGACCTTCGACGTTGTGATTAGGGTTAAAAATCAGGGGTTCCGGTCGACGTCCACGGCCCTTGGTCAGCGGGAAATCCACTTCGGGTGCCACATCAGCAGCGCGGCGCACGCGTACGGCACTGGCAATTTTTTCGGCGATCCGCTCATCGCCGGGAAGGGTGTCCAGATCCGCTGCCCTGCTCGCCTCACTCAGGACGGGTTCAACAAGTTCCGGTTCGGGCATCACTGGTTCGGCCCGGCGGATGAGGTTCGGCACACGGGCAAACAGGCCAGTCTTTTCCTTGACCGGTTCGGGCTCATCTTCGTGGCGCATGTCAAATGCCGGTTCTACCCGGCCATAAGGGGCGGCTGCCGGCCCAAGCACCGGAGCACCAAGCGGCGGCGCTGCTGTGGGTCCGTCGTCGAACTCCAACGGCTCGAACATCTGCGGGTCGGTTTCGGTGCTGTCGACGACATCTGCCATCGCGACCGCTGCTGCTGTACGTTCGGCGCGGCGGCTTCGATAGTTGAGCGCTGCCTGCATGCCGCTTGCTGCGCCCCGGCCAAGGACACCGGCGATCGCACCGTAGATCAGAATGAGACCCACCAATACGAACCGCAGACCACGGGTGACTTCAGCGCGGGTAAAGCCGAGGACAGTGGCGCCCAGGCCCAACATTCCAAGCGCGGTGAGGAGTGAGAGGAATTTGACCAGAAAGATCAGCCCAACTGGCAGCAGGGCCAACAGCATCCCCAGAAAGGTATATCCGATCATACCGCCGAGACCGAAGGTATGCGCCGATTTCCAGGCGTCGGATGGGACCAGCGTTTCCAGATGCAAGGAGACCAGCAGCAGCCAGGGCAGCGACAATAGCAGCGGCCACAGGAACCGGTCTTCGCCGCGATGCAAGATGCAGCGTCCACCCCAGACGGTCAGGAAGAGCGCGATCGCCCAGCTGGCCTTGCCAAAGAGCGTGATCAGAATGAAGGCCAGCGATGCCCCGGTGCGACCCAGCATATTCTGCACCGGGGCGTCAGTCGACACCATCCAGTTCGGATCATCTGCCGAATAGCTGCCGATCATCAGGGCAACCATCAGGCCGAGGCCAATCAGCAGTGCGCCAATCAGTTCCTTGCCACGCTTCTCGATGGCCGCCTGCATGTTACTGTCCAGCAATGGATCGCGGCTGCGCGTCTGAAATGCCATGCCTACCTCGTTTCATCTTGTCCGTCGGGGCGTCCCGCTTCTTATGCGCGGGTTTGGGCCCCATGACTTTTTTATTTTGGCGCCGCTCGTTGAAAGGGGCGCATCGAATGGGTCATCAGTAGAGGCAGTTGCGCAATTTGCGCAGGGCTACCTCGGTCTGATCTGCGGGGGCGACCAGTGCCACCCGAATATAACCGGCGCCCGGGTTCTTGGTGCCGTTGCCCTGGGCCAGATAAGATCCGGGCAGCACCCGTACGCCGGTGTCCAGCCACAGTTTCAGTGCCGCCGCCTCTCCGTCCTCGACCGGTAGCCAGAGGAAAAATCCTGCCTCAGGTGCCATGTAACCGTCCAGCCCGTCAAAAACCTGATCCGCAATCCGGTATTTTGCCTGATAAAGCGCGCGGTTCTCCACGACATGCGCTTCATCCGCCCAAACTCGGGCTGCAGCGGCCTGTAGCGGTGCGGGCAGCGGGGCGCCGGAATAGGCGCGCAGCTGATGCACCCGCTTTAGCGTTTCCGGTCCGCCGACGATGAGGCCCGAGCGGAGACCAGCAAGATTGGAGCGCTTCGAGAGCGAATTGAACAGCACCACCCGTTCTGGGTCCGCACCCATTTCTTGTGCGACGCTCAGGGCACCGACCGGTGCGCTATCCCGGTAGATTTCAGAATAGCATTCATCGGCAAAGATGCGGAAATCATACTGCTCGGCCAGTTGGATAAGCCGGGTCCAGTAGTCCCGGCTGGCTACGGCACCCTGCGGATTGGCGGGCGAACAGATATAGGCGACAGCAGTGCGGTTTAGCACCTCGGGCGGCAGGCTGCTATAATCGGGCAGATGACCCGTCGCAGCCGTCGCGGGTACAAAAACCGGCTCTGCTGCAACCGAGATCGAGGCAACCATATAGACCTGATAGAAGGGGTTCGGGATCAGCACGACTGGTTTCTGGCCGTTTTTCTGTTCCGGGCAGAGCGCCATCGCTGCATTGTAGAGCCCTTCTCGGGTGCCGTTCAGCGCCATGACCTGTGTCATTGGGTCGACGCTGACATCATAGCGGCGCTTGATCCAGTCGCTGATGGCGCCGCGCAGCTCGGTGCTACCCTCGTTGGGAGGGTAGCTCTGAAAGCCGGCGGCTTTTTCGACGATCACATCCGTCACCCAGGCCGGGAAATCATGTTTGGGTTCGCCAATGGTCATATGCACCACATCGCCGCCCGGCGTGTGATGGTCCAACAGGGCCCGCAGTCGCGGGAACGCGTATGGCGGCAGGTTTGAAAACCGCTCCGGAAAATTCATGTGTTTGGCCTCAGGTCCGGGATCGTTAATGCCCCGTTCACAAACAAACTACAGAGCGGATCCCTCTGCGTCCAGCCGCGCGAAGGTGGGCTTGGCAAAATGTGGCTTTCACGCCAATGCCCGCTCCACAGCTGCGCCGACGCGCAAGAGGGCCTCTTCGCAGTCAGGTTGCCCCAGGATCTGCAAGCCACATGAGGGGACGCCAGTGGGCAGTGACAGGCCACACAGTCCCATCAGATTGCCAATCCGGGTGTTGCGCAAGGCCATCAGATTTGAATGGATGTAGTAGTCGTGATCGTTCTGAAGCCGTTCGACATCAGGTGGCAGGATCGGAGAGGTCGGGCAGAGCACGCCGTCAAACCCTGCGGTGGCCAGATCCCAGTCCATTCGATACTGCTCCAGCTTGGCCCAGGCGGCGACATAGTCCGGACCGCTGAAACCGGCCCCGGAGCGGAACCGCTCCAGAATCTCGGGAAACATCAGATGTGGTGCTGCCTCGATCACATCTTTCCACAGGCCGTAGGCCTCCGCTGTAAAGAGGATCGCACTGAGCGACATGGCCTCCTTCAGCACAGGAACCTCCAGCGGGACAATATCTGCTCCGGCTGCGCGTAGTTTATCCAGGGCGTCGCTGTGGGCCTCGGCAATCTCAGGGGCCAGATCCTCCTGCGCCACGGTCCGCAGGTCGGCAAAGCGGCGTCCCTCCAAGGTGGTTCCGCGCAGATCGGGGCCATGGGTGCCCTCCAGCATACCTAGATAAAGCGCGGCGTCCTCGACCGATCGTGCCAGAGGGCCGACGGTATCAAACCTGAGGCAAAGCGGGACAACCCCTTCCAGGCTGATCCGGCCGGAGGTCGTCTTTAGTCCGACAAGATCATTCCAGGCCGAGGGAATTCGTACAGATCCCCCCGTATCAGAGCCTATTCCACAGGCCGCCAGACCAAAGGCGACGGAAGCTGCCGCACCGGAGGACGATCCGCCAGGGGCTGCCTGATCGTCATGGATGCAAGGCGGTGTTGCCTTCACCGGATTGAGACCGAGCCCGGAGAAGGCCAGCTCGCTCATATGTGTTTTGCCGAGGCAGACAGCGCCCATTGATGTTGCCGTCTGCAGAACCAGCGCATCGCGTTCGGGGACCCGCTCGGCCAGCAGATTGGACCCGGCTTCGGTTGTGATATCAGCGCTGTCAAAAAGATCCTTCCAGCTGATCGGAACCCCGTCGAGCAGCGACAACCGCTGTCCCTGCGCCGCGCGCAGCTTTGCCGCCTCGGCCTCGGCAAGGGCGCGGTCATGGGTGACGATGGTGTAGATCCGGTCGCGCTTGGGATGGGCGTCAATGGCCTCCAAATAGGTTCTGGTCAAGGCAACCGGGCAGATTTCACCTGCCTCAATGCCACGGCCCAGATTCGCTGCGGTCTGCGTCAGCCATTCTTGCATGTGCGCCTCTCCAAATTGCTCGGGATGAGGCGACGGTAGCGGCACCGCGCCCCATGGACAATCCCAATCGCAGGCGCATATTGCGGGGCATGAAAAACACAACCGACATCCTGATTGTGGGCGGTGGCCTGAATGGTCCGGCCCTGGCATTGGCGCTGGCCCAGACAGGCCACACAGTGACGCTGATCGACGCGCTGCCGCGGGATCTGCGCGACGATGACGGCTTTGATGGGCGCAGCTATGCGCTGGCGCTCGCATCACAGCGGTTGCTGGAGCAGATTGGCGTCTGGTCGCAGGTCGCGGACAAGGCCCAGCCGATGCTGGACATCAAGGTCACCGATGGTCGCGCGGGTCAGGGACCATCGCCGTTCTTCATGCATTTCGATCATGCCGAGATCGAAGATGGTCCTATGGGATACATGATTGAGGATCGCTATCTGCGTCGTGCCCTGCGCCGCGCGATGGAGGCGGATTCGGCAATCACGCTGGTGGATGAGCAAACAGTCGTCGCGCAACATGTCGACGCCACTGGTGTGACCCTTACGCTGGGCTCTGGTGACGCGCTGCGTGGGGGAATGATCGTCGGGGCGGATGGTCGGCGCAGTGGCACCGCAGCACGCGCAGGTATCAAACGAACCGGCTGGGATTATGGTCAGACGGCGCTGGTTTGCGCCATTCAACACGAGGCGCCGCATAACGGCGTCGCCCATCAATTTTTCATGCCCGCTGGCCCATTGGCGATTCTGCCGTTGCCGGGCAATCGGTCTTCCATCGTTTGGAGTGAACGGAGCCGGGTTGCTGAAGCGATCCAGGCCCTGGACAAGGCGGACTACCTTGCGGTGCTGCGCCCCCGATTTGGCGATTTTCTGGGCGAGATCAGCTTGGCCGGTGACCGTTTCACCTACCCTTTGAACCTGACCCTCGCCAATGCGTTTGTGGCTGACCGGCTGGCGCTGGTTGGCGATGCCGCCCATGGGGTCCACCCGATTGCAGGGCAGGGGCTGAATGCAGGGCTTCGCGATGTCGGCGCATTGGCGGAGGTGCTGACGGAGGCAAAGCGCCGGGGCGAAGATATTGCCTCTCCGCTTGTGTTTGCGCGTTATCAACAGTGGCGTCGCTTCGATACCGCCAGTCTGGCGGCAGCTACCGATGCGTTCAACCGACTGTTTTCCAACGACAACCCGCTACTGCGCTTGGGGCGCGACGTTGGGATGGGCGTGGTTGGCGCCTTTCCGGGGCTGCGCCGCACCTTTATTCGTGAGGCAGCCGGGCTGACCGGGGATCTGCCGAGATTGCTTCAAGGGCTGCCGATCTGAAGCTGGCCATGGTGCGGGTGCAAATCAAATTGGCCGGACAAAACTTGCCCGGCCACATCAAGATTTCAGCTTCGATCGCATTGCGGCAGGTGTCGGCCTAGTCCAGAACGCGCGCCTCGCCCTCAAGCATGACAGGAATGCCATTGCGGATCGGAAAGGCCAGATTGGCCGCGCGCGATATCAGCTCCTGCGCTGAGGCATCGTATTCAAGGACCGTCTGCGTGCGCGGGCAGACCAGTGCCTCAAGCATCCGGCGGTCAAAGGGCGCCTCACTGGCTCCGGTGGAAGACGGTTCAATGCTCATTGCAGAATTTCCTCATGCGAGCCGCCGCGAAGGGCGAATTCGATCAATGTGACCAGGGTCTCGCGCCTTGTGGCAAGGCAGGGCGCTTCGAGCAAGGCCTGTTTGTCTTCGGGATCGAAATCGAGCATCATCGACAAGGAGTTGATCAGTAGCTCGTCCTCGGCGTCCTTCAGGGCATCCCAATCTGTCGAAAGGTTGCGCGATTCAAAGAAACGTTCGAGCAGCTCTAGAAAGCGGGCGCGGTTGAAATCGTCGTCCGCCTCAACCCGGCCCAGATCGCGATGAAACCCGTCCCAGTCGACATCGCACCGCCGATATGGCGTGAACCCATTGATCTCGGTCTTGATCCGAAACCGTGAGACGCCGGACAAGGTAATCAGATAGCGGCCATCTTCGGTTTCCGAAAACTGCGTCACCCGTCCGGCGCAGCCGATGCTGTGCAGGCTACTGTCGCCGGTTTTCGACGGGAACGGCTGTATCATGCCGATCATCCGGTGTGGCGTCTTGAGCGCATCCTCCAGCATTTGCAGGTAGCGCGGTTCGAATATGTGCAACGGCAATCGCGCCCGGGGCAAGAGCAACGCCCCGGGCAGCGGAAACACCGGCAGAGTGTCGGGCAGATCAGCAACCTGTATCATGCTAGGGACTGTAGCGCTGGCGCCGCCCTAGGCAAATATGATGGAGCTGAGTTTGCGCCGACCATTGAGGACAATCGGATCGTTTGGCTTCAGAGCGTCGAAAATTGTGAACAACTGTGCTTTGGCCGCGCCGTCGTTCCACTCTTGGTCCTTGCGGAACAATGTCAGGAGTTCATCCACTGCGGCTTGGGTGTCGCCAGCTGCGTGCAGGGCCTGTGCCAGATCAAACCGGGCCTGATGGTCCTCGGGGTAGGCGTCCACGGTTGCGCGCAGTTCCGTCACGGGACCTGCATTCTCGGCCTGACGAGCCAGGGCGATCTGGGCATGAGCGGCCTCGATTTCTGCGGCATCGGAGATATCGGCAGGTGCGCCATTGAGCACCGCCTCCGCCTGGTCGAGATCTCCCATGGCGACATGGGCGCGTGCCAGCCCCCCGTAGGCGGCGGCGCTGTGATCATCTTCGCCAAGCACGGCGGCGAAGGTCTGCGCCGCATCCGCGAAATCACCATCGGCCAGCATCTGCTCGGCCGCTTCGACAGCTTCGCCCAGCCCGCCGTCCGCGCTGCCACCGGCTGCTTCGATTGCACGTTTGATGAATGCGTCGATTTCAGACGGCGCTACCGCGCCCTGAAACATGTCAATGGGCCGCCCCTGAACAAAGGCGACAACCGTCGGGATTGACTGCAAAGGAAGTCCTTGCTGCGAGAGGGCCTGAACCAGACGTTGGTTCTGATCCACGTCGATCTTCGCCATGGTGACGGCGCCTTTTGCCTTGGTCACGGCAGCTTCCAGCGCGGGTCCAAGTGTTTTGCAGGGGCCGCACCAAGGAGCCCAGAAATCGACGATCACCGGCGCGTGCATCGACGCATCGACAATGTCCTGCATGAATGTTGCCTCGGTCACGTCTTTGACCAGATCACCTGCGGGGGCCATATCTCCCGCGCCGCCAAGAATATCGATCATGCGCTTGCTCTCCATTTCCAACTTGCCCCCTATATGAAAGCTGGCTGACCAGAAACCAAGGGTTCATCTGCGCAAAGCCCTGCACCCGAGCGCTATCTCGGCTGTTTGCTGAGGGCTCAGAAGGCGCAGGTATACGGCGACAGCATTGTTCTATCGTGAATGACACAGTGTTTCCGGCGAAACCGGGCCGTGGATTCGACATTTTCCCTTGTCGCAGAGTATCATGAGGCGATAGGAACAGCATTCATGCTTAGAACGCGCGCAAAATATAATCTGGGACAGGTTGTCCGCCACCGCAAACATCCCTTTCGCGGAGTTGTGTTCGACGTCGATCCAGAGTTTGCCAATACCGAGGAATGGTACGAGGCCATTCCCGAAGACAGCCGCCCGGTGAAGGACCAGCCGTATTACCATCTGCTGGCGGAAAACGATCAGACCTACTACGTGGCCTATGTGTCGGAACAGAACCTGATCGCCGACTATTCCGGCGAACCTGTGGGGCACCCCGATATTCCAGAGATGTTCGGCAGTTTTGACGAAGGCAGCTATGAGCTGCATTATCAACTGAACTGATATAAGCGGCAGGCCTCTGGACCTCAGCCTTATAAACTCCGCACTGGCGCGGCCAAAGTGCGAAGATCCATTTCTCTCAATCGCCGTCTTGTCGTGCGGTTTAATACCCCAGAGCGCAGCCATCTTTCCGAGGGTCGCTGGCACCTTCCAGCACACCTGAGCGATGAATCTGGATCGCTTGTGCTCCGCCAATTGCGGTCTCCGGTATCGTGATGTTGTGGCCCATATCCGCGAGCTCTTGCCTCACCACATCGCTGTAGCCGCGTTCGACCTTCAGGGTGGCGCCATCGGCAAAGGCGCGGGGCAAATCGATCGCCGCCTGGGGATCCATGCGAAAATCCGTCATGTTAGAGACGAATCGCGCGTGACCATTGGGCTGATAGGCACCACCCATCACGCCAAAGGGCATGGTGACCGCGCCTTCCTTGCACAGCATTCCCGGAATGATAGTGTGCATTGGCCGCTTGCCGCCTGCCAGCATGTTGGGGTGGCCCTCTTCCAAGGTGAAACCTGCGCCGCGGTTTTGCAACAGAATGCCAAACTTGTCGGAGGCGATCCCCGATCCGAAACCGTGGAAGATCGAATAGATCAGCGAAACGGCCATGCGGTCCTTGTCGACGACGGTGATATAGATCGTGTCTTTATGCACTGCCTCACTGATCGGAGCAGGTGCAGCCATCGCGCGCTTCGGATTGATCAACTCGGCCAGGCGCACCGCCGTTTCCGGCGCCAGCATATGGTCCAAACGGACCGTGTGATCTGGATCCGCAATGAACCGGTTGCGCGCATCATAGGCGAGCTTTGCGGCTTCGGCTTCGATGTGAATACGTTCTGCGCCAACTGGGTTCATGCCTGCCATATCGAAATGCTTCAGGATATTCAGCATCAGAATAGCGGTGGCCCCCTGACCATTTGGCGGGTGTTCGACCAGCTCGATATCCTTGTAGCTGCCGACAACTGGTATGGTGACGTCAGCCTGTGTAGCGGCAAAATCCTTGCTGCTTTGCAACCCGCCGCGGGCTTGCAACGCAGCAATCATATCTTCGGCGACCTCGCCCGTATAAAACGCATCACGCCCGTCTTTGGCGACGCGCCGCAATACCTCGGCTTGACCTGGAGCGCGAAATATCTGCCCGATCCGCGGTGGCTCACCATCAAAAAGATACTGGTCGCGGGCGCTGCCCTGAAGCGTGTCGGCATCGTTCTGCCAGTCAAAGGCCACTCGCGGAGCCACCGGAACCCCAACTTCGGCATAGTGGATAGCAGGGGCAAGTATGGCATCCAGCCCCAACCGCCCTTCGGTATCGGAGAGTTTGCAGAAGGCATCGATTGCACCGGGTATGGTCACTGCATGTGCGCTGGTTAGGGGAACCGCGCTCAACCCATCCGCCCGCAGCCCGTCCGCGTTGGCGGCCGCGGCGGCACGCCCCGATCCGTTCAGGGCCATAACCGGCGAGCCGGGGCGGGAGTAAAGAACAAAACAATCGCCACCAATCCCGGTCATTTGCGGTTCACAGATGCCAAGCAGCACCGCGCCAGCGATTGCGGCATCCATCGCGTTGCCGCCGCGTTTCAGAATGTCTATGGCCGCGCCCGCCGCCAGCGGATGAGATGTGGCGCAAAGACCATTTTCGGCAAAGACCGCCGACCGTCCGGGGAAGTGAAAATCGCGCATGGTGCCTCCTGTAACTGGAAGGCAGCTTAGGTCGCACGGACGCAAAGGCAACGATAAAGGAGGATGAATGAGTCGCCGCTGTCGCTACGGCGCAATGCGGAATGGCGCCGTTCCGGCGCAGATCATCTGCACTGGCGCCGCCTGTAGCCCGATGAACCGAGCGATAAAGAGGAGAGAGGAGGTCTGGTGTTCGCCGCCGGGTGGCCAATGTGCCGTCCGCATGGTGGCGCTGGATGCCGGAACTCGGGCGCTAGACGTCACGCGCTATTGGCGTTGCGCATCTGAATTTCGAAACACAGGGAAAGGTTGTTGCCGCTGTCATCCCGCTTGTATTGCACATCTGAGGTGAGTTCGCGGATCAGCAGCCAGCCAAAGCCGCCTTCTGGCAGCTGGTCGGTCTCAACAGTCAAGTCATGCGCGGTCGCGATCGGCAATTCGCCATCCTTGAACGGAGCGCCGCCATCGCCAATCGAGATCCACAGCTGGTCAGGGTGCAGATTGCACCGTATGCGGACATCCCCGATGTCCATGCCGGCATAGGCATGTTCGACAACGTTGTTCACCGCCTCAGTCAAGGCGATCTGCACCTCATCCGCCCGGGCTTCCGGGATGCCCATTTTGCGCAGCCGCGCCACAACATCCTGTACACCGGATCTGGCATCCAGTTCCGTTGCCGTGAACGTGCAGGAAAAGGTTTCTACCATAGTCTTTTCGCTCCGCGTTACAAACACGCGTGGGGTCAAGAATCGATGCGGGTGGCAGTCGTTGCGTCGCTCAGTGACGCATACAAATCAAAAACAGTATCCATTCGCGTCAGTCGAAACACCTTGTCGACCATCGGCGTCAGCCCGGCGAGATCCAGTTTTCGGCCCTGTCCGAGCTGCTTCATAGCAGCTACAATAGCACCAAGACCGCTGGAATCGATGAATTTTACTTCGGACAGATCAAGAATGACGCGATCAGGGCCATTTTCGGTGGTCGCGCGCATGTCTTCTTTGAATTGGATGGCCATCGCTGCATCAATGCGTTCGGCATTGACGGTCACGATCTGTGTACCATCTGCTGTTGTGCTCGTCAGGCTCATGAGTGTCCCCGCGTCAATATGTGTTGACGATCAAACTAGACGTCAATCCTTACGATTTTGTATGCACTATTTCGAGATTAGGAGGAATATTAGATGAAAAATGTAGTGATCGCAGGCGCGGCCCGAACCCCGATGGGAGGTTTTCAGGGCATGTACGACGGCGTCGCGGCCGCCGACCTCGGCGGCGCTGCAATCCGCGCAGCTCTTGAGGGGGCAGGCGCCAGCACTGTGGATGAGGTCCTGATGGGCTGCGTCCTTCCGGCGGGCCAGGGCCAGGCGCCCGCGCGACAGGCCGGGTTTGCGGCTGGCCTCGGAGAAGAGGTGCCTGCAACGACGCTGAACAAGATGTGTGGCTCCGGGATGAAGGCCGCGATGATTGCTTATAATCAGATCGCGCTTGGGCAGACCGATACCATGGTTGCGGGCGGTATGGAGAGCATGACCAATGCGCCTTATCTTCTGCCGAAGATGCGCAATGGCGCGCGGATCGGGCACGGGCAGGTGGTTGATCATATGTTTCTCGACGGCCTCGAGGACGCCTATGACAAGGGCCGCCTGATGGGGAGCTTTGCCGAGGATTGCGCTGAGACCTATCAATTCACCCGTGAAGCGCAGGACGAATACGCGCTGACATCGCTATCCAATGCGCTGGCCGCACAGGAAAGCGGTGCGTTTGACGGTGAAATCGCAGCTGTCACCGTAAAAACTCGAAAAGGCGAGGTCGTGACGGATGCCGATGAGCAGCCGAAATCGGCGCGCCCCGACAAGATCCCGACGCTCAAACCGGCCTTCCGCAAGGATGGCACCGTAACGGCAGCAAATGCCTCCTCGATCTCCGATGGCGCGGCGGCCTTGGTTCTGGCCTCGCAGGAGGCTGCCGAGGCGCAAGGCTTGACCATACGCGCCCGGATCATGGGGCATGCAAGCCACGCACAGGCGCCGGGTCTGTTCACAACTGCTCCAGTCCCAGCAGCGAAGAAGCTGATGGAGAAGATCGGCTGGACCACCGATGATGTCGACCTGTGGGAGGTGAATGAAGCCTTCGCAGTTGTGCCAATGGCCTTCATGCGTGAAATGGGGCTGCCGCGCGACAAGGTGAACGTGAACGGCGGTGCCTGCGCGTTGGGGCATCCGATTGGGGCCTCTGGTGCGCGGATTATTGTGACCTTGCTCAACGCGCTGGAAAAACGCGGTCTCAAACGGGGGATCGCTGCCATCTGTATCGGCGGCGGCGAGGGAACGGCAATCGCGATCGAGCGGGTGTGAATGTCACCTTTACCAAAATACTCTCGGGGGTGAATTGACCTGGAGGTCAAGAGGGGGCAGACAGCCCCCTCTGCTACACTTGAGGAGGGCTGCTCTTGCAGGTCGAGTACGAAACACTTGCCAAGACTATCGCTGCACTGACTGAGGGCGAGACTGACGAAGTTGCGCTGATGGCAACCGTGACCTGTGAGGTCCACCACAGCGATGATCGGTTCAACTGGACTGGGTTTTATCGGGTAGTGGCGCCGCAATTGCTGAAGATTGGCCCCTATCAGGGTGGGCATGGATGTTTGCAGATCCCGTTTTCACGCGGCGTCTGCGGAGCAGCGGCGCGCAGCGGTGAGGTGCAGCTGGTCGCTGATGTTGACGCCTTTCCGGGCCATATCGCCTGTGCGTCATCGACACGGTCCGAGCTGGTGCTGCCGGTCTGGAACCACGACGGAGCGCTGATCGGCGTGTTTGATATCGACAGCGATCAGCCGGATGCCTTCACGCAAGAAGACGCAGAGCAGCTGACGCTCATATTGAAGCAGGTCTTCAGCCGCGCCGATTGATTCGGTGATCAAGGGGCGTTGCCCCTCGGCCTGACGGCCTCACCCCAAAGTATTTATGGAAAGATGACGAAGCCGGGCGCCTTTATGGCCCCGGTTTTTGTTTGTCAGGGCCGTTCATGAAAAAAGGCTTTGAAATTTCACGAAGCCAGTGCATCGTGAAAAAATGACCCGCTTTTTCATGGAGTCCCTGTGACAGATCAATCACCATATCACGCAACACTCGGTGCGGATCTGCGCGCCTTGCGTAAGGCGCGTGGCGTGACGCTTGCCGATCTTGCGGGGCGTCTTTGTCGGTCTGTTGGCTGGTTGAGCCAGGTCGAGCGGGATATGTCGGAACCGTCGATTTCTGATCTTAGAGCGATTGCCAGCTCGTTGGATGTGCCGATGTCGATGTTGTTTGCCCATTCGGCGGCGCCGGTTCCAGAACAGGGATACATTGTCCGCGCAGGCGCGCGCCGTCCGATGGGGTCCGGCGACGAAGGTCTGATCGAAGAGCTGCTGTCGCCCGATCTGACCGATGACTTCGAGATGGTGCACTCCACCTTTCGTCCGCATTCGCGGATGCAAACCCCCGCCGACCGCCCGACGCAGGAGGTTGGCTACATGATTTCAGGCCGGTTGGACCTGCTGATCGGGGGGCGCAGTTTCACCGTGGGGCCCGGCGACAGTTTCCGGATCAAGGAAGAGCCGTACCAATGGGCCAACCCCTATGACACGCCGGCCGTCGCGGTCTGGGTTATTGCTCCGCCGGTGTACTGATGAGTATTGATGCCTGGATCATATTTGCGTTGTTCTGGGCTGTCTTCGTGACCACACCCGGGCCGAATGCGGTGAATTGTATCTCCAACGGAATGGCCTTGGGGTTTGGGCGTGCAATGGTCGGTGTTCTGGCGATCCTGACGCAAGCGACGTTGTTCCTATTGCTGTCGGCCCTGGGGGTGACGACTCTGATCGCAGCCTCGCCCACCGGATTTCTGGTGGCCAAGCTGATTGGCGCCGGGTTTCTGATTTATCTGGGTTGGCGTGGTTGGCGCAACGCGACACGCCCGGTTCCGGCCACTGTCCGGCCCGCCCGTCACATCTACCTGCACGCCTTGGCGGTGGCCGTGATCAATCCGAAGAGCGTGGCGGGTTATCTCGCCGCGTTCTCGCAGTTCATCCAGCCGGACGTGCCGGTCTGGGACCAGATGCTGGTGATCGTGCCCACTGCCTTGGGCCTGACCACTCTGAGTTACACCGGTTTCACCCTGCTGGGTGCCAGCCTGGGAAAAGCTGCAATGAAAGCCGTCTTCAGCGTCTGGATCCGTCGCCTGCTGGCAATTTGTTTCATTGTTTACGGCGTTCTGCTCGGCGCGAGCAGCGCTCCCAACCTGGAGGTTGCAAGATGATCAAGGGGTCCTGTCTTTGCGGGGGTATTCATTATGAGACATCCGCCCAACCGCAGGGCGCCTCGATGTGTCACTGCGGCCAATGCCGTCGGCAATCCGGGGGTCTATGGTCGTCGGCTCGCGTGCCGGAGGCAGAGCTGATGATCTCCGGCGAGGTGAGCTGGTACGCGGCCAGTCCGGTGGCGAAACGGGGTTTCTGCGCCCGTTGCGGATCGTTTCTGTTCTGGAAAGCTGAAGATGGGGACGCGATCTGTTTTTCGCTTGGCTCGGTCGAGGCACCTACCGGTGTCTCCCTGGAGAAGCATATCTTTGTTGCGGACAAGGGCGACTACTACGACATCGCGGACGGCGTGCCGCAAGAGGACTGACATCAGGGAGCAATCATGTCCGATTTTCCATCCAAGGCCCGTGTGGTCATCATCGGCGGCGGCGTCGTCGGCTGTTCGGCACTCTATCACCTGGCCAAGAAGGGCTGGACCGACTGCGTGCTCCTGGAGAAGAACGAACTGACAGCCGGTTCGACATGGCATGCGGCGGGCAATGTTCCGACATTCTCGACCTCTTGGGCGATCATGAACATGCAGCGCTACTCGACCGAGCTGTATGCCCGCCTCGGTGAAGAGGTCGACTATCCGATGAATTACCACCAGACCGGCTCGATCCGTCTTGCCCATACCAAGGAGCGAATGCAGGAGTTTGAACGCGCCTGCTCCATGGGCCGCTATCAGGGCATCGGGATGGAGATATGGACGCCTGAGCAGGCCAAGGAGCGTTATCCGTTCCTGGAGACCCACGACCTGAAAGGTGTGCTGTGGGATCCGTCAGACGGCGACATCGACCCGGCGCAGGTGACGCAGGCGCTGGCCAAGGGCGCCCGCGACATGGGCGCGAGGATCATCCGCTTCTGCCCGGCAACCGGTGTCAGCCAGAAGGAAGACAAGACCTGGATCGTGCATACCGGGAAGGGCGATATTGCCTGTGATTATGTGGTGAACGCCGCCGGTTATTATGCCCAGCGTGTCGGAGAGTGGTTCAGGCCCTATGGCGGGCGCACCGTGCCGATGATGGTGATGAGCCACCAGTATCTGCTGACCGAGCAGATCCCCGAGATCGAAGAGCACACCAAGAAGACCGGCAAGAAGCTGCCGCTGATCCGCGATGTGGATGTGTCCTACTACCTGCGTCAGGAGAAGAACGGCTACAACCTTGGCCCCTACGAGCCGAATTGCAAAGGCCATTGGATGTCTGAGGACGACCGGATGCCGGACGATTTTTCGTTCCAGCTGTGGTCGGACGATCTGGACCGGATCGAGGATATTGTCACCGACGCGATGGAGCGGGTGCCGCTGATGGCGTCCACCGGCGTCTCCAGCGTGATCAATGGCCCGATTCCCTATGCCCCCGACGGTCTGCCGCTGCTGGGCCCGATGCCGGGCGTGGACAACGCGTTCGAGGCTTGCGTCTTTACCTTTGGCATCGCCCAGGGCGGCGGTGCCGGCAAGGTGCTGGCGGAGTGGATCGCCGACGGCCAGACCGAGTGGGACATGTGGTCCTGCGATCCGCGCCGCTACACCGACTACACCGACCAGGATTACTGCGACAAGAAAGGCATGGAAGTCTACGGCAACGAATACGCCATGCACTTTCCGCATCACGAATGGCCGGCAGCGCGCGACAAGAAAGTCAGCCAGGTGCATTGCCGCATCAAGGAGCTCGGCGGCCAGATGGGCGCCTACAACGGCTGGGAGCGCGCCAACTGGTTTGCAAAGGATGGTGACGACACCTCCGAGGAGGCCACCCATACCTGGGGCCGCTCCGGCCCGTGGCAGCAGCGGATCAAGGAAGAATGCGAAGCGGTCCGCGACGATGTTGGCGTGCTGGACCTGCCGGGTTTCTCCCGTTTCAACCTGGACGGTGAGGGCGCAGCCGAGTTTCTGCGCGGGATGATCACCGGGGGTCTGCCCAAGGCGGGCCGGATGAACCTGGTCTACTTCGCAGATAACCGCGGCCGTATCCTGACGGAGATGTCCTGCATCCGTCATGGCGAGGACCACTTCACCCTGATCACCGCGGGCTCGGCCCAGTGGCACGACTTCGAGATCCTGAAGAAGGCGCTGCCCGAGGGCCTGACCCTGACCGACCGCACCACCGAATTTGCAACCATGATCGTCACCGGCCCGAAATCGCGGGAGCTGCTGGCGGGCATCTCGGATGCCGATCTGTCGCTGGGCTGGCTGACCCATCAGGAAGCCACGGTCGCGGGCAAGCCCGCCTTCCTGGCGCGGGTGTCCTTTGCTGGCGAACTGGGCTGGGAGGTCCATTGCGCCAACGCGCATCAACCGGAGATTTACGAGGCCCTGCTGGCGGGCGGCGCCAAGCCGTTTGGCATGTACGCGCTGAACGCCCTGCGCATCGAAAAGGGCTACCGCACCTGGAAGGGTGACCTGTCCACCGACTACTCGCTGCTTGAAGGCGGGCTGGAGCGGTTCGTCAAGCTGGACAAACCGCAGGATTTCCCGGGCAAGGCCGCGATCCAGGCCGAAAAGCAGCGCGGGGTGAAGAAATCCTTTGTCACCCTGATTGTCGATGCCGGGGAGGCGGACGCGCCCTATATGTCCTGCATCTGGAAGGATGACGAGATCGTGGGCGAAACCACCTCTGGCGACTGGGGCTACCGTGTGAACGCCTCCATCGCGCTGGGCATGGTGCGACCTGAGTTGGCGATGCCCGGAACCGAACTGGAGATCGAAATCTACGGTGAGAAATACCGTGCGGTGGTTCAAAAAGACGAACCACTGTGGGATCCGGGCAATGACCGGCTCCGGGCCTGACCCTCGCGCGACCTCCGGGGGCCCCGCCCCTGGGGAACGTCGGTGGCAGGTTGATATCCTGCTGAGCGAAGGTTTCGTCTTGACGGAATTTTCCGCCGTGGTGGAGCCGTTGCGCCTGGCCAATCGGGTGTTGGCGCAGCCACCGTTCTCCTGGACCCTTCGCTCCGCAGCGGGTGGTCAGATCGGCTGCCGGGCGGGTGCCTTTGTCGAGACGGAGCCTTTTGCAAGCCGCGCCGAGGCGGATTGTGTTTTTGTTCTTGGCAACACGGATCCCGATTGCCCTGCGCTGTCGATGGGGCCGCTGATCAGCAAATACCGCGCGCGCGGAGCCAAAGTCTATCTGCTGGCTGAGGCGGCAAGCCGGTACATCCGCGACAGCGGAAAGCAGGGGGGGCTCCACACGACACATTGGGAAAACGCCACTTTGATGCGCGAACGTATTGGATTGTTTGACGCCAACTTCGCGCTTGCAAGCGAGGATGGTCAGGTTGTGACCTGTGCCGGAATGGGGTCGACGGTGGATATCGTTCTTGCCTTGATTGGACAGCTGACAACGGCCGCCGCCCAGGTGACGGTTGCCAATATCCTGCTGCATGACAAGATACGCGATTACGCATCGCTGCAACCCTTCTCAGGTGTGAAGCCAACGGTTACCGGTGATGCTGACCTTGATCAGGCCATTCGCGTGATGCAGGAGCACATCGAAGACCCGTTGCCGATCAACGAGATCGTGGATCAACTGGGGATTTCGACCCGATCGCTGGAGCGCAAGTTCAATACTTTTCTGGGCACCACTCCAAACGGGTTTTACCGCGAAATGCGGCTGAACAAGGCGAATAATCTGCTGCTCAACACCACTATGAGCGTGCGGGAAATCGGATTGGCCTGCGGATTCTCCAACGGGTTTTCGACCCTGTATAAGGCTTTTTTCGGCATTACCCCATTTGCCCTGCGAAAGTCACGACGCGCTTCCCAGTCCATGGAGCGACGTCGGAAACCCGCCCATTAGCGGCGGAGAATACAGCGGCAAGATTGGCGTTTTTCATACATTTCCTGTCGCCTATCTGTGGCAGGGTCTGATCAAACGAGATCAGGAGACACAAGATGAGCGATCTTCCCAACAAGGCCCGTGTGGTCATTATCGGCGGCGGTGTGATCGGCTGCTCGGTGGCCTATCACCTGACCAAGCTCGGCTGGAAGGATGTGGTGCTGCTGGAGCGCAAGCAGCTGACCTCCGGCACCACATGGCATGCCGCGGGGCTGATCGGCCAGCTGCGCGCGTCCTCCAACATGACCAAGCTCGCCCGCTATTCGGCCGAGCTCTATTTGGGGCTTGAGGCAGAAACCGGAGTCGCGACGGGTATGCGTCAGGTGGGGTCGGTGTCCGCTGCCCTGACCCATGAGCGGCTTGAGGAGCTCTACCGCAACGCCGCCATGGCGCGCGCCTTTGGCGTGCCGGTGGAGGAGCTGTCGCCCAAGGAGGTGAAGGAGCGCTACGAGCACATCAATCTGGACGGCGTGACCGGCGGCGTCTGGCTGCCGACCGACGGGCAGGCGGATCCGGCCAACATCGCGCTGGCCCTGGCCAAGGGCGCCCGCCAGCGCGGCGCGCTGGTCAAGGAGCGCATCAGGGTCACCGGCATCTCCAAACAGGGCCGCCGCGTCACCGGTGTGGACTGGGTTAGCGACGATGGCGGGGCGCAGGGCCATATTGAATGCGACATGGTGGTGAACTGCGCCGGCATGTGGGGGCATGAGGTTGGCCGCATGGCAGGCGTCAACGTGCCGCTGCATGCCTGCGAGCACTTCTACATCGTCACCGAAGGTATCGCAGGCCTGACCCAGATGCCGGTGCTGCGGGTGCCGGACGAATGCGCCTACTACAAAGAAGATGCAGGAAAGATCCTGCTGGGAGCGTTTGAACCGAACGCCAAGCCCTGGGCGATGAACGGCATACCCGACAGCTTTGAGTTCGACCAACTGCCCGAGGATTTCGACCACTTCGAGCCGATCCTGGAAGCCGCCTGCAACCGGATGCCGCTGCTGGCGGAGGCGGGCATCCACACGTTCTTCAACGGACCGGAATCCTTCACCCCGGATGATGCCTACCATCTGGGCCTGGCGCCGGAGATGGACAATTTCTGGGTCGCCGCAGGCTTCAACTCGATCGGCATCCAGTCTGCAGGCGGTGCCGGCATGGCGCTGGCGCAGTGGATGGAAGACGGCCAGAAGCCGTTTGACCTCGGCGATGTGGACATCTCCCGCATGCACCCGTTCCAGGGTAATAAACACTATCTGTTCGAGCGTTCAAAAGAGACTCTGGGCCTCCTGTATGCGGACCATTTCCCCTACCGCCAGAAGGCCACGGCCCGCGGCGTGCGCCGCACCCCGTTCCACTACCACCTCAAGGAGCAGGGCGCCGTATTCGGCGAAATCGGTGGCTGGGAACGCGCCAACTGGTTCGCGAACGAAGGCCAGGAGCGCGAGTACCAGTACAGCTGGAAACGCCAGAACTGGTTCGAAAATTCTGCAGCTGAACACCGCGCTGTCCGTGAAAACGTCGGCATGTACGACATGTCCTCCTTTGGCAAGATCCGCGTCGAAGGCCCGGATGTGGAGAAGTTCCTGAACTACATCTGCGGTGCCAATGTCTCGGTTCCGGCGGGCAAGATCGTCTACACCCAGTTCCTGAACAGCCGCGGCGGGATAGAGGCGGATGTGACCGTCACCCGTCTGAGCGAGACCGTCTATCTGGTGGTGACCCCGGCGGTGACCCGCCTCGCCGATCAGACTTGGATGATGCGCAACAAGGGCGGTTTCAACGTCGTACTGACAGACGTCACTGCTGGAGAGGGCGTTCTGGCCGTCATGGGCCCGAACTCCCGCGAACTGCTGCAGAAAGTGTCGCCCAATGATTTCTCCAATGAGGTGAACCCCTTCGGCACCGCGCAAGAGATCGAACTTGGCATGGGGCTCGCCCGTGTGCACCGGGTGACCTACGTGGGTGAACTTGGCTGGGAAATCTACATCCCGGCGGAAATGTCCGGCCATGCCTTCGAAACCCTCTGGGAGGCGGGCCAGGACATGGGGCTCAAGCCCTGCGGCATGCACATGATGGACAGCTGCCGGATCGAGAAGGGGTTCCGCCACTTCGGCCACGACATCACTTGCGAAGACAATGTGATCGATGCAGGGCTTGGCTTTGCGGTTGCCGTCGGCAAGGACGACTTTATCGGCAAGGCCGCGGTGCTGGAGCGCAAGGAGAGCGGTCCTAAGAACCGCATGGTTCAGTTCAAACTGACCGATCCCGAGCCGCTGCTGTTCCACAACGAGCCGATCATCCGCGACGGCAAATACGTGGGCTATCTCAGCTCCGGTAACTACGGCCACACGCTGGGTGCCGCCATCGGCATGGGCTAT
Source organism: Phaeobacter sp. JH20_02 (assembly GCF_048056915.1). Taxonomy (NCBI): domain Bacteria; kingdom Pseudomonadati; phylum Pseudomonadota; class Alphaproteobacteria; order Rhodobacterales; family Roseobacteraceae; genus Phaeobacter; species Phaeobacter sp. JH20_02. The sequence continues at coordinate 147,597 of NZ_JAYMVP010000032.1, forward strand.
GTGCCCTGCGAGGGGGAAAGCGCAGCGGATGTGCTGGGTTCGGTCTATGAGATCGACGTCTGCGGCATGAAAGTGAAAGCCGAAGCTTCCCTGAAGCCGATGTATGATCCGAAATCGGAGCGGGTGAAGGCATAGGTCACCTCTAAGGATCCTATGGGGGCGAGATCAGCGGGAGAAAATGTGCGCAGTTCGCGCACTCTTTCCCCGCCGATCCGATAAGGCCGTCTACCATCGCCGACAGCAGTGCTTTTTGTGCTTCCGCTCTGTCAATTGCGCGCTGAGCTGTCATAAACGCGGCTCAGGGAGATTCCACGATGACCTCATCAGTTGAGAACAAAGACACGCCGCAGGGCCTTGCCTTTGCAGTTTCCGCCTATCTGATGTGGGGATTTCTGCCGATCTATATGAAAGCGCTGGCACATATGCCCGCCGCCGAAGTTGTCGCGCATCGGGTAATCTGGTCGGTGCCCGTGGCGGGTGTTCTACTCATTATCCTGCGTCGAACCCGTGATCTGCGCGCGGCGCTGACCTCGCCCAAGGTCTTGATGATGGGGGCGGTGACAGCGGCGCTGATCTCAGTGAATTGGGGCATCTATGTATGGTCGATTGCAACCGGGCATGCGCTTGATGCGGCGCTGGGATATTATATCAACCCGCTGTTCAGCGTCATGTTGGGTGCACTTTTGCTAGGAGAGAGATTGTTGCCGGCACAGCTGGTCGCAATCGGTCTGGCGGCACTGGCGGTGCTGGTGCTTGCCGTTGACGCCGGGCGCCTGCCGTGGGCTGCCATTGGTCTTACTCTCAGCTGGGGGTTCTATGCGTTCTTCAAGAAATCCCTGCCGGTCGGCCCCAATCAGGGTTTCATGCTGGAAGTGCTGATCCTGACCCCTCCGGCGCTGGGATATCTGCTCTATCTTACGGCCTCCGGTGACGCGCATTTCGCGGGAGCGTTCAGTGACACCGCGTTGCTGCTGGGCTGTGGTTTGGTCACAGCGGTGCCGCTGATCACCTACGCCAATGGCGCCAAACTGCTGCGGCTCTCCACCATCGGTATCCTGCAATATATTGCTCCGACGATGATATTTCTGGCAGCGGTGTTCATTTTTGGCGAAGACTTCGGTCGCGCGCGCATGATCGCCTTTCCGATGATCTGGCTGGCGCTGGTGATCTACTCGGTCTCATTGGTGCGGCAGATGCGCCGGGCCTGAGGGGCGGGCCGGGATGTGCAGGACAGTTCCGCGTTGATGGTCTCTGCCAAGGTTTCAGCCCAAAGAGAATAGGCGGCTGCCGACGGATGATAGCCGTCCTGCGCTGCCAGCGCTGGGTCGGGCGCCATCGTGAACGGCAGGTGGATGACATCGTGATTTCCTGCGGCCAAGTTGGATAGAACCCGGTCCAGCCGCGCCGCGTGGCGACCCAGGACCCAAGCCAGCGGTTGGGGAAGGGCTGGAAAATCTGCCATTGGTGGCACTCCTGACAAGACCACGAGCCTGACACCAAACCGGTCCCGCAGGAGCTTGATCAGCGCGCACTGTTCCATGTGAAACCGTCGCCGCCGCGCAAGCCGGGTCACATCATTGACCCCCAATGCCAGAACCGCAACGTCAAAGGTCTGCGGCGGCAGCGCACGCACCCGCGCCAGAGCATCTGCGCTGCGATGCCCGGTTGTGGCCTCCAGCCGCCAGGTTAGATGCCGACCTTGCGTCAGGCGCGATGTCAGTTGACCGGAGAGCGCATCGTTCTGGCGACCGACACCGACACCAGCAGCTGAGCTGTCGCCGACAATCAACAGCCGTAGCGGCGTGCCCTGTCCCTGTTGGCCGAACCGAGGCCCCGAGGGTTCCGGCAGGTTCAGCGCCCTGCGCCGGACGTTAACTGCCTGCACCACCAGAAGCGGCAGCAGGACAATGCGGGCGATATGATCGATGCCGATCAGCTGAGCGCCTTTTGATATTGCAGAAATCGTGGGTCGGTGGTGACCCGTTCCATGATTGCGGCGCGCAGCACGCCGACGCTTTTATAGGGACGCATGACCACCTCGAAATGGCTGATCAGGCCGTCCGATTTCAACGTGATCAGGTCAACGCCAACGGCATCGAACTCGCCGATCTTGCACTGGAACTCCAATGCCCAGTCGTTTCCGTTCCCCATGATCCGACGATAGCGAAAGTCACTGAATACCTGACCGACATGACCCAGAATCGCCGCCACTGGTGCGCGACCGGTCCATGTTTTCCAATAGGTCGGGGGCAGGAACTGCACATCCTCCGCCAGGAGATCTGCAATCTGGCTGTCGTCGCCTTTGGCAACAACCTCTTGCAGCCTGTTAATGGTCGGATGTGTCATGCTGCACCTCTCAGAACAGGGAGCCCGCGGTGAGGCAGGGGTTACCGCCACCCTGACGCTCCGCCAGATCCCGGGCAAGCACGACGTAGCGATACCTTGCCCTGCGGGCGCCGGATCGCTAGGGACGCGGGCATGACTGTTTCTAGCGATTATACCCCGCCGACGGATCCATTGGATATCCTGCATCATGACGCGCAGCTATTGGTGGTGAACAAGCCCCATGGTCTGCTGAGCGTACCGGGGCGCGGAGAACACCTTGCGGACTGTCTGCTCACCCGCTTGCAGGCAGTGATTCCCGAGGCGTTGCTGGTCCATCGACTGGATCGCGATACCTCCGGCGTAATGGTGTTTGCGGTCACTCCGTACGCCCAACGCCATCTCTCGATGCAGTTTGAAAAACGTACCGCAAAGAAAGCCTATATCGCGCGCATCGGTGGCAGGCTAGAGCCGCGCAGCGGGACCGTCGATTTGCCGCTGATCGTCGATTGGCCAAACCGCCCGCGCCAGATGGTCTGCCATGACACTGGCAAGGAGGCGGTGACCGATTGGCGGGTGATAAAATATGAAGAGGCCGCGACACGTGTGCGTCTGACGCCAAAGACAGGTCGCTCGCATCAGTTGCGTGTGCATATGCTCTCGCTCGGACACGCCATTCTGGGCGATCCGCTTTACGCTCAGGGGGCTGCACTGGATCATCCACGCATGATGCTGCACGCAGAAGAGCTGCGTATCAAACATCCCGACAGCGGCGAATCGATGAAGTTCCGCGTCAAGGCACCGTTCTGATCGCAGCAGTTGCTAGACGCTGATCCGCAGCCAGTCCGGTGGCAGGATATCGGGGTTGTTCAGCTTGGGGTCGCCGAACCATTTTGCCGGTCCCGCAACCCGGCGCTTCGCGTTCTGGTTCAACCAGGCGGCCCACCAGGAGAAGGAGCTGTTGCCGATGATGTTATGCCTGCACAGGCTCATCAGGCGCATGTCCTCGTAGTCGGTTTCCGCGCCATTGAAATCCACCACCACCTTGTCACAGGGGAGGGGGAGGTTGTCCTTGGCCCACTGCGGATCGTCCGAAAATACATAGACCGTTGGCTGTCCCTCCAGCCCGTCCAGCACCTGTTGCAGCGCGGCTTCGTAATAAGACTGATCGCAAAGCACATGCGCCGCGAGCGTCAGATAATCGCCCCGCCGAACATGCAGCGAGATCGCGTTGCTCTCACTGATCCTGGCCGCCATCTCGGCGTTCTGCTGATTTGAGAAGTCAGGGAAGGTGAAGTCGCGCCTGATCCGTTCGGCGCACCCATTGAAATAGTGCTCGCTCTGCCAATAGCCGTGCAGATAGCTGTCGTCGCCCCAGTGTTCGAAATCTGCATTGTAGCCAAGGCCAGCTTCTCGCCGGAGTTTCGGTCCTGCACCCAACCCCTGCCCGAGGCTGCGCCATACCGCATAGCGCAGTGGTTCGGTCTGGCGCAGCGGAGGCAATTTGTCCGGCGCCGCCAAATCAAGGTCGAAGACACGTGTCAGGACACCTTCGCCGCGCAGCTCCGCGCCACGGCTGTCCAGCGCCAGCGAGACCCCAAGCCGATCCGCCAGCGCGCGCCCGGCGGCATATTGGAACATCTGGTTGCCCAGTCGGCCGTGCAGTCGGGTGATAATCATCGTCGGTCCCTCGAAGAGCTACAGGGGCGTTCATATGCGTGAAGCAGTGTCGTGACCAGTCCCGCCCTCGCTCATCCGCCGTATCGCGCCTGCCAGTCACCAAGGGCTGCGATGCCGAAATCGGGATCCGGCTGATCCGGCATTGGTGCGAGGATCTCGATTGAATGCCCGTCAGGATCCTTGAAGTAGATCGAGAGCGCCGGCATCCAGCCCAGCACCACCGGCTCATCGGTTGGGCTGCCGTGAAAATCGAGCGGTATGATTCCCGCATCCGTCAACCGGTCACAGATGCCATCCATCGCCGCTACGGTACTGCGAAACGCCATGTGCAGCCGCAGTCCCATCGGTGCGGATCCACCGGCCCAGAGTCCCAGCATTCCCTGAGACTGACCGCCCACCCAGTAGAATGCGACCTGTCGTTCCGGCAGATGGTGGGCCAGCTGCAAACCCATGGTCCCTCCGTAGAATGTCATCGCACGGTCTAGGTCTTTAACCGTCAGATGCGTCTCATAGATTCCGGTCAGTTCCGTTTCGATATGTGTTTTGCCGGTAGCGTTATCCTGTACATGGATCATCTTAAGGCTCCGCTGAATGGTCAGGTAGCGACAGCCTGCAATCTCAAGTCAGGTTTAGATCAAGCGAAAAATCACAGCCGCGTGGCTTCGCCAGACGGATATCTGATGTCATCTGCTGATGGGGCCGGGGCGTGACAATCAGGTCAGCACCTGTTGTGCAGGCTGGCTTGGGTCTTGACCTCGGCCGATTGAACGGCCTAAGGCTGACGTAAGGGTCGGGGCCCTGCCGCTCGCGGTTGAGAAGACCATGGTGAACCCCCGCGCTGAAACTCCTGTCTTTCGCCCATCCATGTGATGCGCCAATGGCAATGCGGGCCCCATTTATCCGGCGCATCTTGTTGATTGGACAAGAGGCAAGAATGACAAATAGCCAGACAGATCTCCCGCCCATTGGGAGCCTCAAGCAGCAGGCCCGCAATCTGCGCGCTCAGTTGCAGGCACGTAACCACACACTCTCGCATAGCGCCGCGCTTGAGATGGTGGCCCGGCAATATGGCTACAAGGATTGGAACACGATCAGCGCCAAGGCTGACAGGCCACGCCCGGATGTTGCGCAGCAGGCGTTGCAGATCGGGCAGATCCTGAGGGGCAGCTACCTTGGCCAGGCCTTCACAGCCGAGCTGCGAGGGTTGCAGGTGTTTGCTGGCGGCGCCCGACGACGCGTTACCCTGCATCTGGAACAACCGGTCGATGTTGTGAAATTCGACAGTTTCTCAGCGCTGCGCCAGCGGATCACCGGAACCATCGGCTGGGATGGCCGCTCAGCTGAGTGTACCTCCGACGGCCTGCCCCAACTGGTGCTTGAACTGCCCAATTAGAGCCTGTTTTGCACCAGCATGAGGCGCCAGCAAAGCCCTGGTCCCAGCAAAGCCCTGATGCAGGAAAGCAAGGAGCCGCCCTCTGGGGGCGGCTCCTGTTGTTCTGGACCCTGAAAAATAGGCCTATTCTGCGGCCCAGCCGCCGACGGCTTTGACTTCCAGGAAGTCCTCGATGCCCCAGCTGCCGCCTTCACGGCCGTTGCCAGATTGCTTCATCCCGCCAAAGGGAGATCCGGCGGAGCGGGATTTGCCGTTCATCTCGATCATGCCGGCGCGCAGTTTGCGAGCCATGCGATTGGCACGGGCCGCATCCTGTGTCTGCACATAGTTGGTCAGCCCGTAGGGGGTATCGTTGGCGATTTCGATCGCTTCTTCTTCGGTCTCGAAGGGGATAATCGACAGCACCGGGCCAAAGATCTCTTCGCGGGCGATGGTCATCTGGTTGTTCACATCGGCAAAGACGGTGGGCTTGACATAAAAACCCTGGTTCAGCCCATCAGGACGGCCGGTTCCACCTGCGACAAGGCGGGCGCCTTCGTCGATGCCTTTCTGGATCAGATCCTGGATCTTAGTCCATTGCAGTTCGTTCACAACCGGCCCGATGTGGCGGCCTTCGCTGGAGGCGGGGCCAACCTCCACCTTGCTGGCAACAGCAGCAGCTTCTTCGACAGCTTTGTCATAGATGCTTTTCTGAACCAGCATCCGGCTTGGGGCGTTACAGCTCTGGCCGGTGTTGTTCATCATATGCAGGACACCGCGCTTGACGGCCTTGTCATCGGCATCTTCAAAGATGACGTTGGCGCCTTTGCCACCCAGCTCCAGATGAACTTTTTTCAGCGTGTCGGCTGCGGCCTTGGAAATCGCCGTGCCTGCGCGGGTCGACCCGGTAAAGGACACCATATCCACGTCCGGGTGGCTGGACAGCTGAGTGCCGACACCGGCGCCGTCGCCATTGACCAGATTGAATACGCCCGCAGGGAAACCGGCCGCATCCATCATTTCGGCAAAGATCATTGCATTGAGCGGGCTCTGCTCGGAGGGTTTCAGAACCATGGTGCACCCGGCAATGGCCGCCGCGCCAACTTTCAGCGTGACCTGATTCATCGGCCAGTTCCACGGCGTGATCAGCGCAGCGACACCAACCGCCTCGTGGATGATACGATCATTCGGGGCATGGTCGCCCAACGGCGCTTCGAAGGAGAACGCCTTGGCCGCCTTGATGAAATTGCGCAGATGCCAGCTGCCAGCGCCTGCCTGCTGGGTGCGGGCCATATCAATTGGCGCCCCCATTTCGATGCTCATTGCCTGCGCCAGATCTTCAGTGCGGCTCTCATAGATCTCGATCAGCTTTTCGACCAGCGCGATGCGCTCTTCTACCGGAGTGGCCATCCAGCCCGGCAGTGCCGCCTTTGCAGCCGCGACGGCAGCATCTGTATCCGCCGCACTGCCAAGCGAGATGACCGCGCAAGGCGCTTCGGTCGATGGGTCGATCACTTCGAAATCATTCGGGGCAGCCGGGGCGACCCATTGGCCGTTGATGTAAAAATCACGTTTCTCGATCATCTGTCGATCTCCCGATTGTCAGGGTGTGACGGGGCGGTGCCCGCGATTGGCGGACACTCTGTCACTGGCGTTTCGGATGAGCAAGGGGGGGATTTCATAATTTGATCAAATTTTGCAGCGGAATAATTTTCGCCACTTTGACCCTATATGGAACGGCGGTATGATGCCCGGCACCAATCCGTGCAGATGTTCCGATAGGGGCAGATTGACGCGTGGGGCGATCTTTTCGTCTGCCTTTCGCCCATCAAGGGTTTAACCTGCGCGCCGAGTGGTTAGGTTACTCACCAGATAGCATTCATTTGACAGCACAGGAGAGACCCATGGGTTTGCGTATCAATGATGTGGTTCCGGATTTCACCGCAGAAACCGATCAGGGCACCGTCTCGTTTCATGACTGGATCGGCGACAGCTGGGCGATCCTGTTTTCCCACCCCAAGGATTTTACACCGGTTTGCACCACAGAGTTTTCTGCCGTGGCGCAGCTGGCTGATGAATGGGCTGCACGCAACACGAAGGTGATCGGTGTGTCCGTAGATGGTGTTGAAGACCACAAGAAATGGAAAGGCGACATCGAAAGCTACGGCAAAGCTGCGGCAGGCTTTCCGATCATCGCGGATGAAGGTCTGGCTGTCTCCAAGGCCTTCGACATGCTGCCGGCAGAGGCCTATCTGCCTGATGGCCGCACACCCGCAGATAGCGCCACGGTGCGGTCGGTCTTCATCATCGGACCTGACAAGCAGCTGAAGCTGTCGATGACCTACCCGATGACCGTTGGGCGCAATTTTGCGGAGATTCTGCGCGCGCTGGATGGCCTTCAGATGTCCGGCAAAGGTGTAGCAACTCCGGCAAACTGGGTTCCGGGCGAAGATGTCATCATCCCCCCCAGCGTCTCGAACGAGGATGCGAAGGCTAAATTTGGCGAGTTCGAAACGATCTTCCCCTATCTGCGCAAGACCAAAGCGCCAGAGTGATCTGTAGGAAGGTGTAGCGGGCCACGTAAGCGGCCCTGCTGACATGTCGTCATGAACAGGGGCCGTCTGGCCCCTTTTCTATTGCGGGTCTAACCGGGCTTTTGCGATCGCAAGGCGACCTGTGTCCGGTAGAGCGCGCGTTTCAGCTCCCGCGCAAGCTTGCCACCTGCTGGACGGGATTGGATGGTTGATCCGCCCAGGGCCTCGGTCAGCTCAGATGCGCCGTTTGGCCATATGGTATGTACTGGCTGGCGGTGAACCCAGTGCATCTGAAGGAAGGTGTCAACCGGCCGGTCCAGCGTCTCGCTTGCTTCCAGCAATCGGGCGGCGGCGGTCTTGCCCACCACCTGTGCCACGGTTTGCAGTCCGATGCGCCTTGGCAGAAACATGCGCGCCGCGCCTGTTTGCGCAACGACCTGCCGCGCTGACTCGCGCTGTTTGGCAGGCAGGCGGATGAAGTGATCCTTGTCGGCATGGTTGCCGACAAGCGCCATCGCGTCGCGCCAGAGGTTGGGCTCAAACGCCAGATCGTCCTCAACGATCAGTCCGAAATCATCCATGCCTTCCGCGATTTTCTGCCAGCACTTGCGATGGGATAGAAAACATCCGACTTCGCCTGCCCGGAGCGCGAAGGGGTAATGTGGCCGGTGCAGATCCCCATCGCAGAGAGGCACAAGCCCCGCCTGAAGCGCCGCCCGGCCGTTGACCGCCTCGACCACTTCCGGCTGCGGCAGCTGCGCCATCAGACGCGCCACATTGGGCGCGCGTTTCTGATCGTCGGCCATATGAATGATGTAGGATCTCATGGTCCCAGAGGTAGCGATCTTGACCGGTGGTGAAAAGAGGCGAGCAGGAACCAGCTGCCACTGAAACAAAGAAACCCCGCCATCTCTGGCAGGGTTCCGGGTGCTTGGAAAGGGAAGGCAGATTACTCTGCGTCTTCTTTCTTCTCGGCTTTGATTTCTTCGCCGGTTTCCTGATCCACGATTTTCATGGACAGGCGGACCTTGCCGCGATCATCAAAGCCCAGCAGCTTTACTTTCACTTCCTGGCCTTCCTTCAGAACGTCCGAAGGGTGGTTCAGGCGGCGGTTTTCGATCTGGGACACATGCACCAGGCCGTCACGCTTGCCGAAGAAGTTCACGAAGGCGCCGAAGTCGACGATCTTCACAACCTTACCGGTGTAGATGGCGCCTTCTTCCGGCTCTGCCACGATCGAGTGGATCATGTCGTAGGCCTTCTGGATCGCGGTGCCGTCGGCCGATGCGATCTTGATCACGCCGTCGTCGTTGATGTCGACTTTCGCGCCGGAGGTTTCCACGATTTCGCGGATGACCTTACCGCCGGAGCCGATCACTTCACGGATCTTGTCGGTCGGGATCTGCATGGTCTCAATGCGGGGCGCATGGACGGAGAACGCGTTGGTTTCCGACAGTGCCTTGGCCATTTCGCCGAGGATGTGCAGACGGCCGTCTTTGGCCTGATCCAGTGCTTTTTCCATGATCTCAGGCGTGATGCCTGCAACCTTGATGTCCATCTGCAGCGAGGTGATACCGTTCGCAGTACCGGCCACCTTGAAATCCATGTCGCCCAGGTGGTCTTCGTCGCCCAGAATGTCCGACAGGATCGCGTAGGAGCCGTCGTCTTCCAGGATCAGACCCATCGCGACACCGGCAACCGGTGCCTTCAGCGGCACGCCGGCGTCCATCATGGACAGCGAACCACCACAGACCGACGCCATCGAGGAGGAGCCGTTCGATTCGGTGATCTCGGACACCACGCGGATGGTGTAGGGGAAATCGGTCGGAGCAGGCAGAACAGCCTGCAGCGCGCGCCATGCCAGTTTGCCGTGGCCGATTTCGCGGCGACCGGGCGAGCCGACACGACCAACTTCACCCACCGAATAGGGAGGGAAGTTATAGTGCAGCAGGAAGTTGGATTTGAAGTTGCCGTGCAGCGCGTCGATGAACTGCTCATCGTCGCCGGTGCCGAGGGTGGTCACGGCCAGGGCCTGGGTTTCACCACGGGTGAACAGGGCCGAACCATGGGTCCGCGGCAGCAGGCCGGTTTCCGATTCGATCGCGCGCACATCGGTGGTCGAGCGACCGTCGATCCGCTTGCCGGTTTTTACGACGTCGCCGCGCAGAATGGCTGCTTCCAGCTTCTTCATGGCGGAGCCGAGGTTGGCGTCTTCCAGCTGTTCTTCGGTCAGCGATGCCTTGATCGCCTCACGCGCGGCGGCAACAGCGGCGGTGCGCTCCTGCTTGTCGGTGATTGCAAATGCAGCGCGCATCTGCTCTTCGCCTGCAGCTTTCACTGCGGCGAACAGCTCCGAATAGTCAGCAGGCTGGAAATCGAACGGCTCTTTGGCCGCGTCTTCCGCCAAGGAGATGATCAGGTCGATCACCGGCTGGATCTGCTCGTGAGCGAATTTCACCGCACCCAGCATCTCTGCTTCGGTCAGTTCGTAGGCTTCGGATTCAACCATCATCACGGCGTCTTTGGTGCCGGCGACAACCAGATCCAGACGCTGATCAGGGTTCAGGCGCAGATCCTGCATGTCGTCAACGGTCGGGTTCAGGACGTACTCGCCGCCCTCAAAGCCAACGCGCGCAGCCGCAATCGGACCCATGAAGGGTGCGCCGGACAGGGTCAGCGCTGCGGAGGCCGCGATCATCGCAACCATGTCGGGATCGTTGACCAGATCGTGGCTCAGCACGGTGCACATCACCAGGACTTCATTTTTGAAGCCGGGGACGAACAACGGGCGGATCGGACGGTCGATCAGACGCGCGGTCAGGGTTTCTTTTTCGGTCGGGCGTGCTTCACGCTTGAAAAACCCGCCGGGGACCTTGCCCGCAGCGTAGTATTTTTCCTGATAGTGAACCGTCAGGGGGAAGAAGTCCTGACCCGGCTTCTGCTGGCGGGCAAAAGTGACGTTTGCCATGACCGAGGTTTCGCCCAGGGTGGCAATCACTGTGCCATCGGCCTGACGGGCAACCTTGCCGGTCTCCAGTGTGAGCGTCTCTTCGCCCCACTGCATTGATTTCTTTGTAACGTTAAACATTCAGCTTATCCTAGCTGGGAGCACTCCCGGGCGTATCCCGGGTCTCCCGTTTGATGTGGCGGCCCCATTGCCGCCGACCCCTCTCTATCTTTCTTTCGACTGCCGGGGTCTTGGCAGCACGTCTCAGATAGGCCGCCCTTACAGGATTTTTCCACAGATTGAAAGAGCAAGCGCCAGGAGCCGTCGCAGCCTGTGCCCCGTTTGTCGGCATCGTTGGTGTCGATCCTCCGCTATCTGGGCGTGATTGGTGAATTGCGGCCTGCGTTAACCGGATCCTCAGCGTTTTTATGGAAAATTTGCGCAATCCAGAAGGGTAAGACGACGTCGACCCCAACACTTAGAACAGGTGCTGAATGAACGATTGGACTTCCGGCTATGTCGCCGAACTCGACTATACGCACGACTTTTTTCACGAGATGACGCCCTCCCGCCTTGCCTTCAGCGCCGTGTCTCGGGGACATCGGCATGGGCTGGACAGCGATGAACTGACCTATTGTGAGCTGGGCTGTGGTCAGGGCTTCACAGCCAATCTTCTGGCCGCAGCCAATCCGCATGTCGATGTCCACGCGATGGACTTCAATCCGGCCCATATCGCCGGTGCCAATCGCCTGGCCGCGGAAGCAGGACTGGCAAACGTCCACTTCTACGAAAGATCCTTTGAGGATTTTGAAGAAGAGTCGGAGCTGCCAAATACCTTTGACGTCATTGCGCTTCACGGTGTCTACAGCTGGATTTCGCGAGAGAACCAACAACGGATCACCGGATTCATCTCCCGTCGTCTGAAACCCGGTGGGTTGGTCTATATCAGTTACAACACGCAGCCGGGCTGGGCGCCATCTATGCCGCTGCGCAGGATTCTGACCGATCGCGCCGCGCAGGGCAGCGGTCCGCTGGAGCAACGTATAGAAGACGCATTGAATTTTGCCGAGCGGTTGAAACAGGTCGGAGCCGAATTTTTTGTCTCAAACCCCGGCCAGTTGAGACGGCTGAGTGAAATGAAAACCATGTCGCGAAACTATCTGGCGCATGAGTTTTTCAACAAGGACTGGACGCCATTCCACTTTGCCGATGTGGCGGAGGATCTGGCGCAGGCCAAACTTGAGTTTCTCGGTGCTGCGAACCCGCTGGATCATGTCGATGACATCTGCTTGAGCAGTCCGCAACTTGCACTGCTGGCGGAGGAAAGCAATGCAAACAGGCGCGAGGGGCTGCGTGATGTTCTGCTGAATGAACAGTTCCGGGCCGATATCTTTTCGCGGGGGCATGTGCCGCATACGGAACGCGGCAGCGTTGGCGCATGGTTTCAGACTGGCTTTGCCCTTGCACGTCACTATGGATCCGGCCCGTTGAAGATCAGCTGGCGCAATGGGGATGTTGCGCTTGAGGCCGGTCAGTATGAACCGGTCCTGAGAGCTTTGGCCGAGGGGCATAGAACAGTTCGGGTCCTGCTGGAGCAGGGCGTGTTTGCCGATATGACCTGGGGCGAGATCACGCGGCTGCTGACGATCCTGACGGGGGCGGGTCATATCGTTCCCTGTCTGCCTTCAGAAGGCTATGCGGATCGCGCGGCGCAGTGCCAAGCATTTAACCTTGCAGTGTGCAAAAATGCTGAAGACAGCGAAAGACTGGGCTTCCTGGCCTCTCCTGTCACCGGCGGGGGTGTCGCGGTGGATCGCATGGAACAGCTGTTCCTCCTGGCCCAAAGCGAAGGGCAAACGGCGCCCAACGACTGGGCCGAATTTGCGTGGCAGATCCTTGGTCCGCAGGGGCAGCGGTTGGAGCAGGACGGGCGCGTTCTGACCCAGCCTGAGGAAAACCTGGCGGTCTTGCGCGCCCGGGCTCATGCCTTTGCCGCGCGCCGACTGGGCATTCTTACCGGGCTTGGCGTGAGCTTGATTGCCGCCGATCCGTTACTGTCTGACGCCGTTGCGCCAAAGGCTGCGCTATCAGGACGCAGCACGGCGGCCTAGTGACCGGGCAATTGCATAATCGGCCTGTGTCTCAAACACGAAAAACGCCCGCTTCCGATAGGAGCGGGCGTTGAATTTCAACCGTCTGGTCGTCGCTATTAGCGACGGATGCCCAGGCGTTTGATGAGGTCCTGATAGCGGGCCACGTCTTTGCCTTTGGTGTAGTCCAGCAGCTTACGGCGCTGAGCAACCATCTTCAGAAGGCCACGACGACCGTGGTTGTCCTTCTTGTGGGTTTTGAAGTGCTCGGTCAGGGTGTTGATGCGCGAGGTCAGGATTGCAACCTGGACTTCCGGGGAACCGGTGTCGCCTTCTTTGGTTGCGAATTCTTTCATCAGGCGGGCTTTTTCTTCAGCAGTGATCGACATCGGGGTCTCCTTTGAAGGTTTGTGTGAATGGCGCAGGCCGGGATGTCGTCCAGCACAGGCCCATGGAGGCGTCTCAGGCTCGGCCGCCTTCCGCAGAAAGCGGCATAACCATTGAACAGGTCGCGCCTATACGCAGATTCTCGGGAAATAGCAAAAGGTTTCGGTCGGGTGTGGGCCGGGGATGGGCGTCGGGGCTAAATGAATGGCACCTGATCAGCCGAGTGTCAGCCCGCTGCTGGCGCTGTTGGTGGCCAATACGCCAAACCGGAGCGCGGCATCCTGATCGACGACCAGAATGTCCGATGCCGACAATTGTTCTGGCCCGGTGACGCGCAGCGCCTCGATCCCGTCAATGGTCACGATATGCTCACCCGGTGCATCCGGGTTGCTGGTGACTTCCACGGTGGGCGCCTCCGGGCCGAATTGATCCCAGATCACAACCAGTTGATCCTCATCGACGTTGAAATCCGACATGTCGATGGCGGCAGTGGGATCAGCCTCGTTACCGTCGCCGACTGCGCTCGCGTGGAACTCACCTGCTGCAAAAATGAGGTGGTCGGCCCCATCCCCCGTCGAAACGATATCACCGGCGCCCGCCAAAATCGTGTCATCCCCGTCGCCACCGTTGAGATAATCCGTGGTCATGCCATCGTCGCTGCCGATCAGGCGATCATTGCCGGTGCCACCAAACAGCGTATCCTTGCCCAGGCCACCAGTCAGGTGATCGTCGCCATCGTTGCCATGTAGCGCGTCTCGCCCGTCCGCCCCGGTCAGCGTGTCATTGCCCTGGCCGCCATGGGCCACGTCATCGCCATCACCACCATCGAGCTGGTCATGACCGAAATGGCCAAACAGCGTGTCGTTGCCGCTGTCTCCGCTCAGACTGTCGTCCCCGCCCTCTCCGTGCAACAGATCGTCACCGTGATGCGCCTCAAGCGTGTCGTCACCCTCACCACCGTAAAGGCTGTCGTCGCCCTCACCGCCCTGGACGGTGTCATCTCCATCGCGGCCGTTCAGCTGATCGTTGCCGCCCAGCCCCTGCAGGTCGTCATCCTGATCGCTGCCGCCGAGCTGGTCGCTGTCCTCTGTGCCGGCCTTCACGAAATCATCAAGTGAAACCATATCGGTTGCTGTGTCATCGGTCACCCCGTCATTGTCTGCAGACCCTGTCTCAGAGGCGTCTGGATCATCGCCGCCCTCGTCAATCAACAAGATACCACCGACGGCGGCGACTCCCAAAATTGCAGCCAGCATCAACATTCCGGCGACCCCTCATGACAACACGCGGAACACCCGCATTATCAAAGTCGCACACGTATTGGTTGAACATCAAAGCAATTCAGAAGCGATGGTTAGCGAGGCCTTACCCGGTCAAGGGCAGCCAGCGTTCCGGCTGCTGGGTATAGCGGATGTAAAGCGGGTGCTTTGGGTGGCCGGCCTTGCTCAATCCCAGGTGAAACAGCGGTTTACCGGTTTCGGCGAGAGCACCAGCAACCCTGACCCCTTGCTGGCGAAACGCGCCATGGGTGCCCCAGGCGCAGATAACCTGATCCGCCCAGCCTGCGCCGTCCAGGATCATCGCCAGATTGTCAGGACCGACCGGGTCCGCCGCCCGTTTCATGTCACGCGGATCGGTGGCCCGAATGGCAAAGATATTGGTTGCGCGGAACCCGCCAAACCCAAGGGCTCGCGCGCGCCGCTCGCAGCGTTCGATAGTGGGGTCATTCTGCACTTCGGTCGCGGTTGACGGGTTGAGCATGACAAACATCACACGCGGTCCAGCCGGGTCCCAGACACGGCTGAGACTATAGCGGTATTGCTCACAGTCGGAATAGACCGCGCTGGAGGGGGCATCGCCCTTGGTGTGGCTACGGTGGATCATGCGGCTTGTGGTGGCGAGCGTCCGGGCCTGTGTCAACCGTGGTTCAGCGTACGAACACACGGCTGGGGTGCAGCTCGCCGGATTTGTAATGACCAACTGCGACCGCAAGCCCATCCAGCGAGGCCCAAGCCTCTTCCCCGTATTCCACGTCAGAGGCAAGCACCATTCCGGGATTGCCATTGCGCAGTTTCGCCGCGCCTTCGGGAGTACAGGTCAGCTGCGGCAGATCCGCGAGACCTTCCTCCAGCGGGCGCAGAAACCCATCCAGATCCGGGGATTTGGCCATTTCATCCAGAGTTTCCAGGCTGATGCCATCCTCGGCATCAAACGGCCCGGACCAGATACGGCGCAGACATTTCACATGGCCATGACATCCAAGTGCCGCGCCCAGATCCCGCGCGATCGACCGGACATAGCCGCCCTTGCCACAGGTCATCTCAAGCACGACATGGTCCGCATCCGGCCGGTCCACCAGGATCAGCTCCTCCACCCAGAGCGGGCGAGCTGCGAGCTCGATATCCTCGCCGTCGCGGGCGAGTTTGTAGGCGCGCTGGCCGTCCACCTTCACGGCTGAGAACTTCGGCGGCACCTGCATGATATCACCTAGGAACTGCGGCAGGGCCGCATTGATATCTTCGTCGCTCGGGCGGGTGTCGCTGCTGGCGATTACCTCGCCTTCGGCATCATCGGTATTGGTCGCCTGACCAAGCCGCACGGTAAAGGTATATGCCTTCAGTGCGTCGGTGATATAGGGCACGGTCTTGGTCGCTTCACCTAGGGCCACCGCCAGGACGCCGGTCGCCTCGGGATCGAGCGTGCCGGCATGGCCCGCCTTCTTGGCGTCAAAGGCCCAGCGGACCTTGTTCACAACCGCAGTGGACGTCAGCCCCGCAGGCTTGTCGACCACCAGCCAGCCGGAAATATCGCGCCCTTTGCGTTTGCGTCCCATGTCATACCCCAATGTCATCGTCGGTGAGAGAGGCGCGCGGGGTAGCCCAGCTGTCAGGGCCTGTCAATCGCGCGCAGCTCCGAAATCCACCCGCGTGGGGCCCGGTTTGCGTCGGCGCCCTGTACGGTCTCAGTTCGTGGTCGCGTCCGGCTGCGTCCTGTCGGCCACGACGCCAACCACCGGCCCCATCATGAAGCCGGCATCACTCCGGTTGATCTGGGGCGCGTGCAGCCGTGAAATATTGCCGTCGAAATACAGCGCGCTCGGCAGGCCCAGGTGGTCTCGGAACAGGCTGCCGAACTGGTGAAAGGTGACAGCGTTACGCGAAATCGCAAAAACCACCCGCTGCCCGTCGGCACTGGTCCCGACCCCATTGCGAATGAAATATGAGGTCGAGTCCGGTAGAAACCGCGGATGCAGCGCACCTTCAATCACCAGCATCGGGCCCGACTGCGTGGCATAGCGGCATTGCGGGCCGGTTTTGGCAAAGGTCAGCGTTTCGATCACATCCGTGCGGGTTTCGCCGATGCACAGCACGCCATTTGGCAGCAGGCCAAAATTTCCGGGGCCGGGCGTGGTGACCAGCCGCATCTCTTCGGCATCGCCGTCCTGATACAATCCAACCGGCGAGCGATCGCGGTGGTACATGCCTGCATTGGTTGCAAAGGGCAGCGTCTGCCCCTTGGCCTCCAGCTCGCTTTCGATTGTTGAGAAATGCCCGTAGATCTCGCCTGCATCATTCTTCAGAAACAGGCGTAGTTCGTCTTTCGTCACATCGACGTCGCAGATCGTGTAGCGGTTGCCCTCATAGGCGATGTCGCGGCAGTCCACTGCCGCAGCAGGCGCTGCCAAAAAGGCCAGCGCCACACCCATCGCCCAGCGAATCACTCGCCCGTGTCGCGGCGCACCGCGTCCTGCGACAGCATCCTGCGGGTGTCATCCATCCGGTCAAAGGTGTCGTCCAGCTGAAACCGCAGTTCCGGCGTGAACTTCAGCGCCAGCTTCTTGCCGATGATCCGGCGCAGTTCACCCTTGTTGCGGGCCATCAGCTTGAGCGTTTCCTCCTGCCCCTTGCCGCCCAGTGGCAGCACATAGGCGGTCGCAATACGAAGATCGGGTGAGGTGCGGACCTCGCCGACGGTGATCGACAGCCGGTTCAGTTCGGGATCATGCAGGTCGCCGCGCGCAAAAATCTCGGACAGGGCGCGGCGAATCAATTCGCCGACGCGGAGCTGACGTTGTGAGGGCCCGGTGCCCTCGTGGAGTTTGTTCTTAGCCATATATCCGATTTATGCCGAAAGCAGGGCTTTGCCAAGCGCAGCACAAGCGGTTAGGACAAAACCTGCACGAAACAGATCATCCGCGATCCAGCGCACAGACGAGGACCCCTGACATGGCAGATAGCAGCACGGACACACCCGGCATCGTGATCACCGGTGCCTCTGGTCGGATGGGCCAGATGCTGATCCGCACCATCATGGAGCACCCCGGCGCGCGTCTCGTTGGCGCGGTTGAGCGTGAGGGGCATGACTGGATCGGCCAGGACGTGGGCCTTGCCATGGGCGGGGCCGAGATCGGCGTCACGGTGACGGATGATGCGCTCGCAGCTTTTGCCAGGGCGCAGGCGGTGATTGATTTCACCAGCCCCGAGGCGACGATTGCCTTTGCCGAACTGGCGGCGCAGGCCCGAGCGGTCCATGTCATTGGCACCACCGGGATGAGCGATGCGCAGATTGCGCAGTTGGAACCGGCCTCGCGTCACTCGGTGCAGATGCGCGCCGGCAATATGAGCCTCGGTGTAAACCTGCTTGTACAGCTCACCAAGAAAGTCGCAGCCGCGCTCGACGAGGATTTCGATATCGAAGTGATCGAAGCCCACCATCACCATAAGGTCGACGCGCCATCGGGTACGGCCCTTATGCTGGGGGAGGCCGCCGCCGAGGGGCGCGGTGTGACGCTGGCGGATGTGACCGACAGCGGGCGCGACGGCATCACCGGTGCGCGCAAGCGCGGCGACATCGGCTTCAGCGCCATTCGGGGCGGCGATATCGTTGGCGAACACGACGTGCTGTTTGCCGGTCAGGGAGAGCGCATTGTTCTGCGCCATCTGGCAACCGATCGCGCGATCTTTGCCCGCGGCGCCATCAAAGCTGCGCTTTGGGGGCAGGACAAGCAGCCGGGCCAATATGACATGCTCGACGTTCTGGGTCTCTGAGCTTCAGCGCCGTCAGGGCGGATAACCCTAGAAACAGGCCCGACCTCGGTCTGTCAGGCGTCAGAAATCGATGGCGATGCCCTTCTTTTCCCAGTCGCCGTAGCGCGCGGGATCGGGGCCGTCCCGACCGCCAAGTTCAACCGGGCGCTTGGCGGCTTCGGCCTCAGCAGCTTTGCGCCGCTCCGCAGCCTCGGCCAGCGCGCGCTGCGCGGCGGGGGGCAGCGGCTGGGCTGCTACTTGGGTCTTGGATTTATTAGCGTCACTCATGCCGGCTTCCCTTGTTGTCGTTCTATGATATACGCCCGCGTCCGGCGTCGACAACCCATCGCGCCGCTGCCCCTATTGTCAGGAGACCCGCATGTCCAATGCAAGCCAAGCCCGCCGCCGTTCCATTCACCTGCTGGATCAGGTGCTGGGAGAGGGCAGGCTGTTGTCGGAATGCTACGCAGCGGGTGCGCTGGATAAACTGCCGGCAGAGGAACGCGCGCGCAGCCAGCGCCTGGCAACAGATACGTTGCGCAATCTCGAGCGTGCCGACCGCATCCTGCAGAAACACTTGAAAAAATCGACACCGCTCACCGTGCACAACGCGCTGCGCATTGGCACGGTTGAGTTATGCCAGGGCGGCGCGGCGCATGGGGTGGTGAATGATATGGTGGGGATCATTTCTGGCCATCGTCGCCACGGAAAACTGAAGGGGCTGGTCAACGCGGTATTGCGCAAGGTGGCAGAGCAGGGGCCGGCTGAATGGGTCAAACTGCGGGTGCCTCGCCTGCCGAAATGGCTGCGCAGCCCGCTGTCGCAGGCCTGGGGTGCTCCCGCGATGCTTGCGATCGAGGCTGCGCATCTGGCGGGCGCGCCGCTGGATCTGACCGCCAAACCGGGCGCCGACCTGTCTGCGCTGGACGCCACGAGGCTGCCGACAGGATCCTATCGCATCCACGGGTCTGTGCAGGTTTCTGGTCTGCCAGGGTTCGAGGGGGGCGACTGGTGGGTTCAGGATGCCGCCGCAGCGTTGCCCGCGCAGCTGCTGGCCGCCCAGCCCGGCGAATCGGTGCTTGATCTCTGCGCGGCGCCGGGTGGCAAGACCATGCAGATAGCCGCGGCTGGCGCCACGGTGACCGCCGTCGACCAATCCGCAGGCCGCATGGCACGGCTTTCGGAAAATCTCGCCCGGACCGGGCTGACCGCCACGGTGGTTGTCGGCGATGCCTTGGAGCAGACCGGTGAATATGATGCGGTATTGCTGGATGCACCTTGTTCGGCCACCGGTACGATCCGCCGCCATCCAGATCTGCCCCATGCCAAGGACGGCAGCAGCTTTGGTGCGCTGATTGAGTTGCAGGCACAGATGCTTGCCCATGCCTGGAGCCTCGTGAAACCCGGTGGACGGTTGATCTATTGCACCTGTTCGCTCCTGCCGGATGAGGGCGAATGCCAGGTAGAGGATGCCTTGGAAATGTTTCCCGACATGTCGGTTGGCACTCGACTGCAACAGCTGGACGGGATCGCCGCTGACTGGATCACCGAAGAAGGCGGCTTGCGCCTGCGCCCGGATTACTGGCCCGAGTTGGGCGGCATGGATGGGTTTTACATGGCGGAGCTGCGCAAGGCCGACTGAGACCGGCAACCCCTTGCCGATACTGCCCTGAGGTATCTGCCGCATTATCGGTGACTTGCCCGGTAACCGCCGCTATGCTCGGCGCAAAACGCCCCGGAAAATTTCTCTGGCGTGAGGCAAGAGAGCATGTCCCGATACGATAGAATGGCGCGGCGCGGCACCCGCCTTTTGAACCGCTATTATGCAAGGCGCGCCCGTCGGCAGCCCGGTGCCACGGCCTTTGTGTCGCAGCCTGAGCCGCGCACCATTGGCAGTTTTGCCCGTGGGCGTCAGCTGGTGGCGGGCAATCTTCTGTTTGCAGGCTATCTCGTCGAATCGCCCACGACCGGTCTTTGGGATGTTGTGGCACCTGACCTCGCCTTTGATGCGGAACGCCACGGGTTTGCCTGGCTGGATGATCTGGCCGCTGTCGGTGATTTTCGCGCCCGCGAAAAAGCGCAGCTCTGGGTCTGGGGCTGGATCGAGGCTCACGGCAATGGCACCGGACCGGGCTGGTCGCCGGATCTGACCGGCCGCCGCGTGATCCGCTGGATCAATCATGCACTGTTTCTGTTAGCTGCGCGTGATGCAAAACAATCCGAGGCATTCTTTGGCGCCCTGTCCCGCCAGACGTGGTTCCTGTCGCGGCGCTGGCAGGGGGCCTCACCTGGATTGCCACGTTTTGAGGCGTTGACCGGGCTGATCTATGCCGGTCTGGCACTCAAGGGGCACGAAGATCAGGTCGATCCGGCCCTGAAAGCCCTCGCCGAGGAATGTGCCAGCCAGATCGACGATCAGGGCGGGCTGCCGACCCGTAACCCGGAGGAACTGCTGGAAGTCTTCACCCTGCTTACCTGGGCTGCCGCGGCGCTGCAGGATGTCGGACGCGGGGTTCCACCAGCACAGGTCGCAGCAATTGAACGGATTGCACCGACCCTGCGTACTTTGCGCCACGCCGATGGCGGACTGGCGCGCTTTCACGGCGGCGGGCGCGGGCTTGAGGGACGGCTCGATCATGCGCTGGCAGCGAGCCATGTCACCAAGCGCCATGCCGACGGGCTTGCAATGGGCTATGCCCGGCTCTCCGGGCGGCGCACCTCTGTCATCATTGACGCCTCTGTGCCGCCCAAGGGGCGCGCCTCATGGAACGGTCATGCCTCCACGCTGGCATTCGAACTGACCTCAGGCCGTCGCCCGCTGATCGTGAACTGCGGCTCTGGCGAAACCTTTGGCGTAGAATGGCGCCGTGCCGGGCGTGCCACGCCGTCGCATTCGACGCTGTGCATCGAGGGCCACTCAAGCGCCCGTCTCTCCGCTCCGGAACGGGGGAGTGGACATGAGCTGATGACAGAAGCCCCGGATAACGTGCCGCTCGATGTATCGGATCTGGAAGATGGCTATCGGTTCCAGGGTGGGCACAACGGATATGAACGTCATTTCGGCCTGACCCACGCGCGCACATTGGAGCTCGCCATGGATGGCCGTGGCCTTGCGGGCGAGGACATGTTGCTGGCGCTGGACACGACGAACAAACGACGCTTTGACAAGGCGATGGATGCCCATTCCCTGAGCGGCATCGGCTTTGAGATCCGCCTGCATCTGCACCCCGATGTGGACGCAGCCCTTGACTTGGGGGGCGCAGCAGTATCCATGGCGCTCAAGAGCGGGGAGATCTGGGTGTTCCGTCATGATGGGACCTGCGAATTGAAGCTGGAGCCCAGCGTGTACCTGGAAAAAACCCGCTTGAAGCCGCGTGCGGCAAAACAGATCGTTCTCTCCGGGCGGGCAATGAATTATGCCACGCGCATCCGGTGGACGCTCAGTAAGGCGCAGGAGACTGCCGTTGCCGTGCGAGACCTGAACCGGGACGACCCCGCGTTAACCGACTGAGCCTGAAAAGGACCGCCCTGCCATGACCGACCTTCACCCCGTACGCCGTGCGCTGCTTTCCGTATCCGACAAGACCGGGTTGATCGACCTGGGTAAGGCCCTGGCGGCACGCGGCGTTGAGCTGCTCTCAACCGGCGGGACGGCCAAGGCGCTGCGCGAGGCAGGCCTGACCGTGAAAGACGTGTCCGAGATCACCGGTTTTCCTGAGATGATGGATGGTCGGGTGAAGACGCTGCACCCGATGGTGCACGGCGGTCTGCTGGCGCTGAGGGACAACGACACGCATGTGGCTGCGATGGAGGAACATGGCATCGGTGCCATCGACCTTCTGGTGGTGAACCTCTATCCATTTGAGGAAACCGTGGCCAAGGGCGGCGACTACGACAGCTGCATCGAGAACATCGACATCGGCGGTCCGGCAATGATCCGCGCCGCCTCCAAGAACCACCTGTTCGTGAACGTTGTGGTGGATGTCGAGGACTACGAACCGCTGCTGGCAGAGCTGGACAAAAACGACGGCCAGACCTCCTATGGCTTCCGTCAGTGGTTGGCGCAGAACGCCTATGCTCGCACAGCCGCATATGATGCTGCAGTTTCAAACTGGATGGCCGGCGCACTGAACCTTGAGGCGCCGCGCCGCCGCGCCGTTGCAGGGCAACTGGCCCAGACCCTGCGCTATGGTGAGAACCCGCATCAGCAGGCGGCGTTTTACCTGGATGGCTCCGCCCGCGCAGGTGTCGCCACCGCACAGCAGGTGCAGGGCAAGGAACTGTCCTATAACAACATCAATGACACCGATGCCGCCTTTGAGCTGGTCAGCGAGTTTGCCCCCGCTGATGGCCCCGCCGTGGCTATCATCAAACACGCCAACCCCTGTGGAGTGGCCCGTGGCGCAACACTGAAAGAGGCCTATCAGAAAGCCTTCGACTGTGACCGGACCTCGGCCTTTGGCGGTATTGTCGCGCTGAACCAGCCGCTGGACGGCGAAACCGCTCAAGAGATCGTCCAGATCTTCACCGAAGTCGTCATCGCCCCCGGTGCCTCGGAAGAGGCAAAGGCGATTTTCGCCGCCAAGAAAAACCTGCGTCTGCTGCTGACCGATGGTCTGCCCAACCCGCAGGATACAGGTCTGACCACCCGTCAGGTCTCCGGCGGTATGCTGGTGCAGGACAAGGACGTCGGCCACCGCGCCATGGACGACCTGAAGGTGGTCACTGAAAAGGCCCCGACTGAAGAACAGATGCAGGATCTGCTCTTTGCCTGGAAGGTGGCGAAACATGTGAAGTCCAACGCCATCGTCTATGTCAAATCCGGCCAGACTGTTGGTGTTGGTGCAGGGCAGATGAGCCGTCTGGACAGTGCCACCATCGCAGGCGTCAAGGCGCAGCGCATGGCTGACGCGCTGGAATTGCCCGAAAGCCTCGCCAAAGGATCAGCGGTGGCGTCTGATGCGTTCTTCCCCTTTGCCGACGGCCTGCTGGAAGCGGCAGCGAATGGCGCGACCTGCGTTATCCAGCCCGGTGGTTCCATGCGAGATGACGAGGTGATCAAGGCCGCCAATGACGCCGGTCTGGCGATGGTCTTCACCGGCATGCGCCATTTCCGCCACTAGACACGGTTGACGCCGATCGGACCAGTTTGGTCCGGTCGGCCATCCGAAACCCCGTCAAGAGGAGCCGCGCTATGCGAGCCAAAGTGATGATCTGGGCAGCGGTATTGGCGTTGCTTGCGGATCAGATCAGTAAATATCTGGTGGTTCGGGTCATGGATGTGGCCAATCGCGGCGGCATTGACGTGCTGCCGCCGCTGCTGCGGTTCCGCTATGGTGAAAATACGGGCATCAACTTCGGCCTGTTCGGCGGTGGCACTGACACCACACGCTGGATCCTGATCGGGCTGTCTCTGGTGATCTGCCTGGTGCTAGTGATCTGGATCTCGCGCCTGCCTGCCAATGCCCGCGTCATGCAACTGTCCGCCGGGCTGGTCATCGGCGGCGCGCTGGGCAATGTCGTCGATCGGCTACTCTATGGCTATGTGCTCGATTTCCTCAATATGTCCTGCTGCGGCATCGACAATCCCTTTGTCTTCAATGTGGCGGACATCTTTATCTTTGCGGGAGCGGCCGGCTTGATCCTATTTGACGGGCTGCAGAAAAACCCTGCGTGACCTCGCTGGGTAAATACGATAAAAGCGGCTCAAACAGGCAGGAGTAACGGGTCATGCGGATCCCTTTTGGTGTGATTGTTCTGATGGGCGCGCTGGCCGTATCTGCCTGCGGGCAAAAAGGGCTGCGCGATCTGCGCCCCTCCGGAACCGGCCCGGATGAATTTATGGTCCTGCCTGCCAAACCGCTGGAAGAACCGGCCAGCTACAAGACGCTGCCGCAGCCGACGCCGGGCGCGGCCAACCTTACCGACCGCAACCCGAAGGGCGAAGCCGTCGCCGTGCTCGGTGGAAATGCCGCAGCGCTGGTTCCCGGTGATGGTGTCCCCGCCAGCGATGGCGCCTTGGTCACTGCCGCCAGCCGCTATGGCGTCGATCCCGACGTGCGTGCGGATCTCGCCGCGCGCGATGCAAAGAAGCGCAAGCGTGAAAACCGCACGGCACGGTTCAAGCTGTTCCCTGTTGACCGCTACCAGGACGCCTACAAACGCGAGGCGATTGCGCCGGATGTGGTCAGCGAACGATTCCGCCGTGCCGGATTCGAGACCCCGTCGGCCCCGCCGGCAGAGTAACGCCGAGTCTGCAGTTTTCGGGGTTATGTGGCGATCACAAAAACGCCATTTCCCTTGCACATGCCCCCCTAGAGCGTAGTTTGATGCCAGCGATGTTGGTCCGTTTTATGGATCAATGCCAATGATATGTCGTCGGATCGGACCTGCTACTTTGCACGCCCCCACACGGACAGGGTGGCGTATAGCATTGCCCATCGCGGGCAGGTGGCCCTGTCTGACCGGCTGCATTTGTCTATTTTGACGCTACCGGTCTACCCATTGCCGCTGGCGTACCGCAAAAAAGGAGATCACCAATGATCCCCCCTATGAAACCCGTGATCCGCCGGATCATCAGGGCCAGCGCGCTTGTTGCAGCCCTTGTGGCCATGGATTTGGCGACTCTGAGATCCGGCAACTTTGTTCAGACGGCGCAGGCACAGGGCGCCGATGCGCCGAACGATGCAAGCGACATGGTCACAAGCTTTGTGCTGGACAATGGCATGCAGGTGGTCGTGATCGAGGATCATCGCGCGCCCGTTGTTCAGCATATGGTCTGGTACCGCGCCGGTTCCGCCGACGAACCTGTGGGCCAATCCGGCGTGGCGCATTTCCTCGAACACCTGCTGTTCAAGGCCACCGATACGATGGAGGCCGGAGAGCTGTCAGCCACGGTTGCGGCCAATGGCGGGCGGGACAATGCTTTCACCAGCTATGATTATACCGCCTATTTCCAGCGTGTCGCAGCGGATCGCCTGGGGCTGATGATGCAGATGGAAAGCGACCGCATGGTCAATATCCGCCTGACCGAACAGGATATCGAAACCGAACGCGAAGTCATTCTGGAGGAACGCAATCAGCGCACCGACAGCGAGCCGCGCGCGTTGTTTCGTGAGCAGTTGAATGCGGCGCAGTATCTCAACCATCGCTACGGGCAGCCGATCATTGGCTGGCGCCATGAGATGGAAGAGCTGGACATGGCAGATGCGCTGTCCTTTTACGGGACATACTACGCCCCCAATAATGCGATTCTGGTGGTCTCCGGTGATGTCGATCCCGCAGAGGTGCGTCGCCTTGCCGAGGAGAGCTATGGCAAGATCCCGGCCAACCCGGAGCTGCCCGAACGGCTCCGCAGCAAGGAGCCTCCGCAGACCGCTGCCCGCCGCATTATCTTCAAAGATCCGCGCGTGGCGCAGCCCTTTGTCCAGCGCTCCTATCTGGCGCCTGAACGTGACAGTGGTGCGCAGGAACGCGCAGCGGCGCTATATCTTCTGGCCGAACTATTGGGCGGCGGCAGCACGTCGTATCTGACCAATGCGCTACAGTTCGACCAGCAGGTGGCAGTCTATACCGGGGTTTTCTATTCCGATGTCTCGCTGGACGACACCACCTTCGACTTTCTGATCGTGCCGGGGGCGGACATCAGCCTTGAGGATGCCGAGGCCGCGCTTGATGCGACCTTTGCCCGGTTCCTCGAAGAGGGCGTCGATGAGGCACAGCTGGAGCGGATCAAATTGCAACTGCGTGCCGCCGAAGTTTATGCCCGCGACAATGTCGACGGGATCGCAAATCGCTATGGTCGGGCGCTGGCCTCGGGACTGACGGTTGAGGATGTGCAGGCCTGGCCCCGCATCCTGCAATCCATCACGGCGGATGAAATCATCGCAGTTGCCCGCGAAGTGCTGCGACCGGAGGTCTCGGTGACCGGCTGGATGATGCGAGATGAAGAGGTAAGCCAATGAAGGCGATAAAGCTCATCACGGCGGCAATGGCCGTCTGTTTCTTCGCCCTGCCTGTCTGGGCAGAGGTGAAAATCAAGGAGGTCACCTCTCCCGGTGGCATCACCGCGTGGCTGGTCGAGGATCACAGCATCCCCTTTACCGCGCTGGAACTGCGGTTTCGCGGTGGCACATCGCTCGACAAACCGGGAAAGCGTGGCGCGACCTATCTGATGGCCGGCCTGTTGGAAGAGGGCGCCGGACCCTTGCCTGCCCAGGACTACGCCCGCGCGCTGGAAAGCCTGGCGGCGGGGTTCTCCTATGATGCAGACAAGGATACCGTGTCCATTTCGGCGCAATTCCTGAGCGAGAACCGCAATCAGGCGATTGATCTGCTGCGTCAGACCATCCACGAGCCGCGCTTTGATCAGGATGCACTGGACCGGGTGCGTGCGCAGGTCCTTGCCGGACTGCGTTCCGATGCGAAAGATCCCAATGACATTGCCGGGCGGGTGTTCTCGCAGATGGCTTTTGGCGATCATCCCTACGGCACCGAAGGAAACGGGACCATCGAGAGCGTGACCGCCCTCACCCGACAGGACATGTTTGATGCGCATGAAGCGGTCTTTGCCCGCGACCGGCTCTACGTCGGGGCGGTGGGGGATATCACCGAGGCGGAATTGGGAGCGCTTCTCGATACTTTGCTGGCGGATCTGCCAGCGGAAGGCGCGCCAATTCCGGGACCGGCAGATGTCACCATCGAAGGGGGCGTGACCGTTGTTGACTACGACACGCCCCAATCGGTGGCGCTGTTTGGTCATATCGGCATCAAACGCGACGACCCGCGGTATTTTGCGGCCTATCTGCTGAACCAGATCCTCGGTGGGGGATCTTTTGACAGCCGCCTGATGTCGGAGGTGCGCGAGAAACGCGGCCTCACCTACGGTGTCTACAGCTACCTGGTTCCGCGTGATCTTGGTGCTGTCTACATGGGCTCCGTCGCCTCGGCCAATGGCAAGATCGCCGAGACGGTTGAGGTGATCCAGACCGAATGGGCGAAGCTGGCAGCCGAGGGTGTAACGGAGAAGGAACTGGCGGATGCAAAGACCTATCTGACCGGGGCCTACCCACTGCGCTTTGATGGCAATAGCCGGATCGCGTCCATTCTGGCGGGGATGCAGATGGATGACCTGCCCATTGATTACGTCGCCACCCGCAATGACAAGGTGAATGCAGTGACATTGGACGAGATCAACAAGGTGGCAGCGGAGATCCTGCTGCCGGATCAGCTGCATTTCATCGTGGTGGGTCGACCTGAAGGTCTGCAATCCACCAACTGAGCTGGGCTGGCGGGATATCAAACGGAAAAAAGGGCGCTACCATTTCTGGTAGCGCCCTTTTTGCAGGATATGGCGGGTGCAGCCCCTTTGGGCTGCACCCATCGGCTTATTCGCCGTAGGGGATCCAGATGTTCTTTACCTCGGTTGCGGCTTCGAGGAAGCGGCGGCTGTGGTCCGACGTCCAGTCCAGCGCCATGCCATTGTTGACCCATGTACGCTTGAGATTACCGGCGGAGGCAGCCTCGATCGCGGCGGAGAGGTCAGAGGAGGAGAAGCTCCAGACCGCATCTACATTGAGATGGGCGGCCAGCGGTTCGGCCAGTTCGGCGTGACGGCCGGTCAGGATATTGACGACGCCACCGGGCAGATCGGATGTGTCCAGCACCTGATAGAAGTCGGTCGCCGCCAGCGGGTAGGCCTCGGATGCGGCCAGGACCACGCGGTTGCCCATGGCAATGGCGGGTGCCAGCACCGAGATCAGGCCCAGCAAGGGCGCCTCATCCGCGCAGAGTGCGCCGATCACCCCAACAGGTTCCTTCATCGCCAGGGCCACACCGCGGATTGGCACACCATGGGCCTGCCCGTCGTATTTGTCGGCCCAAGCAGCGGCGGTGAACAGGCGCTGGATCGAGGTTTCGACCTCCTGCGCGCCATGGGACTTGCCGGTCATCCGGTCGATCCGATCGGCAAATTCGCCAGCCCGCGCAGATAGGTTTTCGCCGATGTAGTAAAGGATCTGCGCGCGCAGATGGCCCGTCGTCTTGGCCCAGCCATTGGCTCCGGCTGCGGCCTCCACGGCGTTGCGCACGTCCTTGCGGTTGCCGAGGCCAACGTGGCCCAGCAGCGCGCCGGATTTGCCATGGATGGCTTTGGAATAGCCGCCATCCGGGCGCGCCTGCTTGCCACCGATATAGAGTTTTGCGGTGCGGTCCACGGCATCAACCGGTGCACCTTCACCGTCAAAACCCTTGATCTGGTCAAGAGCTTTGACCTTGCCCTTTGGCTTGGTGTAGGCGCCAAGCCCTTCCCAGCCGCCTTCACGGCCAAAGCCGCTTTCACGGGTGCCGCCAAATCCTGCGGCCGCATCAAAGAGATTGGTGGCATTGACCCAGACCACGCCGGCAACCAGTTTGGGGGCGATGTCCAGCGCGAGATTGACGTTTTCAGTCCAGAGCGTCGCCGCCAGACCGTAGCGGGTGTTATTCGCCAGTTCTACAGCCTCGGATGGGGTGCGGAAGGTGGTCGATACCAGAACCGGACCAAAGATCTCCTCCTGCATCAGCGTGTCAGAGGGCGCCAGACCTTCGATGAGGGTGGGCGGGTAGAAACACCCGCGCTCCGGCACATCTATCTGCGCCTGATACATGCGGCCGGCCGAATTGGCGGCAACCATCTCGCTGATGGTGGTCAGCTGCACCGGGTCGACAATGGCGCCGATGTCGATGCTCTTGTCCAGCGGATTGCCGATGCGCAGCTTGTCCATCCGTGCGCGTAGTTTCCTGTGGAAACGGTCGGCGACGCCTTCCTGAACCAGAAGTCGCGAGCCGGCGCAGCAGACCTGTCCCTGATTGAACCAGATTGCATCAACGAGACCTTCAATGGCGGAGTCGATATCGGCGTCGTCAAAGACGATGTAGGGAGATTTGCCGCCCAGCTCCAGCGTCAGCGCCTTGCCGCTGCCTGCGGTGGCTTCGCGAATGCGGCGGCCGACGGCGGTGGACCCGGTAAAGGCGATCTTGTCGACTTCGGCCCCGACGATCATCTCCCCCACGGCGCCATCGCCTGTCACGATGTTCACAACACCCTTGGGCAGGCCCGCCTGACGGCAGATATCGGCAAACAGCAGGGCGGTAAGCGAGGTGTATTCCGCAGGTTTCAGCACCACAGTATTGCCCATGGCCAGGGCCGGCGCGACCTTCCACGCCAGCATCAGCAGCGGAAAGTTCCAAGGGATGATCTGCCCACAGACACCCAGCGCCTCACGGTCGGGAAGTTCGCTTTCCATCAGCTGGGCCATGCCTGCGTGATAGTAGAAATGGCGCTGCGCCAGCGGCACATCAATGTCGCGGCTTTCGCGGATTGGCTTGCCGTTATCCAGCGTTTCCAGAACCGCAAACAGGCGCGCGTGTTTTTGCATCAGTCGCGCGATGGCATAGAGATAGCGTGCGCGGCCGGCGCCGCCGAGGGCAGCCCATTTGCCCTGCGCCTTGCGCGCCGCGGCAACAGCGCTGTCGACATCCGACTGGCTGGCCTGGGTCAATGTGGCCAGAACCTCGCCGGTTGCCGGGTTCTTGCTGTCGAACCCGTCGCCGGGTGCGGTGAAGTCGCCGTCGATGAAATGGCCGAACCGGGCGCCCTGATCCACCAGCCAGGCCAGCGCCTCAGCTGCACTTTCGGGGGCGGGGCCATAGGTCATGGTGTCGAAAATCTCTTTGATAGTCATGTGTCGAGCCTTGTGTCTGTCGCTGCTTGCCCAGATTCTGAAGCGGATCGGAGGCCCTTCAGGCATCCGGGGGGCATCTGAAGGTTAGGCCAGCGCGTGGCGGTAGCCGGCGGAATAGGCGCCGGTGACATGGTGTTCGAGCTGCCGTTCGATATCGCCCAGCAGGCTGGACGCGCCAAAGCGGAACAGATCCGGCTGCAGCCAGCGGTCGCCCAGCTCGTCCTTGATTAGCGAAAGATATACCAGCGCATCCTTGGCCTTTGAGATCCCACCAGCGGGTTTGTAGCCAACGCGGTAGCCGGTGCGCTCGTGATAGTCGCGGATGGCGCGGATCATGACCAGGCTGACCGGCAGCGTGGCGTTGACGCTTTCCTTGCCGGTCGAGGTCTTGATGAAATCAGCACCCGCCATCATGCAGATCAGCGAGGCACGCGCAACGTTACGCAATGTGCCCAGCTCTCCGGTGGCGAGGATGGCCTTTACATGTGCGTCGCCACAGGCCTCGCGGAAGGCTTTCATCTCATCATAGAGAGCCTGCCAATTGCCGGACAGCACGTGACGACGGGAGATCACGATATCAATCTCCTTGGCCCCGGCCTTCACACTTTCTTCGATCTCGGCGAGGCGCAGGTGAAACGGCGACAGGCCGCCGGGGAAACCCGTAGACACGGCGGCCACCGGAATACCCGTGCCCTCCAGCGCGTCGACAGCGGTTTCGATCATGTCGTGGTAGACGCAGACCGCGCCGGTGGTGATCGGCTCCATGCCGAGCGCGGTCATCAGGTCGCTGCGCACGGGCTGGCGCGCCTTGGCACAAAGCCGTTGCACACGCCCCACGGTGTCATCACCGGAGAGTGTGGTCAGGTCAATCAGCGTGATCGCCTTCAGCAGCCAGGCCGCCTGATAGTCTTTCTTGACGCTGCGCCGACCTGGCAGCGTGGCACAGCGACGTTCGATGGCGGAGGTGTTTGCCTCAACCCCAAGCGCCCAGTCCAGATCCAGCTCCATGCCGGGGTTACGCGGTTCGCCCACCTGCGGCAGCTGCGCGGTGTGCTCTGCAATTTGGCTTTCCATGCCGGGAATCCTCATTCGAGTTCGGTGCGAAAATCGCACGACCACCCAAGCTTGGCAAGCAAGGGCAGGGTTGTCTGGGGTAAAATTTTGACTGTTTGGACAAAAATTATCTGTTTTTGCGAACCATTCTCATTTCTTTTTGCGAATAAGTCGCATTTTCATTGACAGGACATCGCTGAGCGCTCTTATTGATGTCAGATGACAATCAGAGGATCAGCTCCATGCGTTCGAAGCTCAGCACATCAATGAAGATCGCCCACAAGCTGGTGCTGGCTGCTGTGATGGCCTTTGCCGGGCTCGTTGCCGCGACGTTCGGCGGCTCAGACGGCTCTGCTGCGCGGGCGGATGCCCCGCTGAAAGTGGTGGCAACAACCGGCATGATCGCCGATGCCGCCCGCCAGGTTGGCGGTGATGCAGTCGAGGTGCGCGCCCTGATGGGACCCGGGGTAGACCCGCACGCCTATCGGCAGACACGGTCCGATATCGTGGCGATGACCCGTGCAGATCTGGTGCTGTGGCACGGTCTCTATCTTGAGGCACAGATGGAAGAGTTCTTCCACGATCTGGCGCGCAAACGCACGGTGGTTGCCGTCGCCGACCGTCTGGACAAGGACAAGCTGCGCGGCCATGACGCCTATGCAGATAAATATGACCCCCATGTCTGGATGACCCCGGCCCTGTGGAAGGACATGGTCGCAGAGGTTCAGGCGGCGCTGAGTGATGCGCGTCCGGATCAGGCCGATCTTTTTGCAGCCAATGCAGCGGCGCATCTGGCAGAGCTGGATCAGCTCATCGCCTACGGCAACGACATCCTGGCCCAGGTGCCGGTCGAAAATCGGGTTCTGGTCACGGCGCATGATGCCTTTGGGTATTTTGGCCGTGACTTCGGGTTTGAGGTGCTGGGCATTCAAGGCATCTCCACCCAATCCGAAGCCGGCCTCAATCGCATTGGCGCGCTGGTTGATATGCTGGTGGCGCGTCAGATCTCTGCCGTCTTTGTCGAAAGCTCGGTTTCGGATCGTTCGATGCGTGCCCTGATCGAAGGGGCAGCGGCGCAAGGCCATGAGGTTCGCATCGGCGGAGAGCTGTTCTCCGACGCGATGGGCGTCGATGGCAGCTATGAGGGCACCTATGTCGGGATGCTGGATCATAATATGACCACCATCGCGGCTGCTCTTGGCGCCAAGGTGCCATCTAAGGGCATGTCCGGCCGCCTGTCCGGTGCCGGATTTTGAAGGGAACCGATGAGATGAGCGTGGAACTGGCCCGGGACAATGGCGCGCCCGCTGCCGCTGAGGGAATCACCCACAGCCTTGACAGGTCGCCGCTGGCCATCAGGGGGCTGACCGTAACCTACGGCGAGAAGCCAGCCGTTTTCTCTGTCGATATGACAGTGGAGCCGGGACGGATGACGGCCATCATCGGCCCGAATGGAGCTGGTAAATCGACCTTGCTGAAGGCCGCGCTTGGCATCGTGCCGCCGGTTTCAGGGCGGGTGCAGGTCTTTGGCAAGCCGCTGGACAGCCAACGGGCCCGCATTGCCTATGTCCCGCAACGGGCCAGCGTCGACTGGGATTTCCCGACACGGGTGATTGACGTTGTAATGATGGGGCTCTACCGCGAGCTGGGCCTGCTGGGCCGCATCACCGGACGCCATCGCACCGAGGCGCAGGCCTGCCTGGACCGTGTCGGGATGGGCGATTTCGCCACCCGCCAGATTGGCCAGCTGTCCGGGGGCCAGCAGCAACGGGTCTTTCTGGCGCGCGCGCTGGCTCAGGGGGCAGATCTTTATCTGCTGGACGAACCCTTTGCCGGTGTCGATGCCGCGACCGAGAAGGCCATTATCGCGGTGCTGAAACAGCTGCGCGCAGATGGCAGGACGGTGGTTGTGGTGCATCACGATCTTGCCACCGTCGGCGAGTATTTCGACAATGTCTTCCTGATCAACACACGCAAAGTCGCAGAGGGTCCGGTTGCACAGGCCTTTACCGCCGAAACCCTGCAAAGCGCCTATGGCGGGCGGTTGGCCACTGCGCAGGTTGACCAGCTGGCCGTGGCACCCGGATCTATTCTCCCACAGAGCGGCGGGCCATTCTGATGCTTTGGGACGCCCTGCTGCTGCAAATGGGCTATAATGCGACGCTGGTCGCAATTGGCGCCACATTGCTTGGCATCGCCGCCGGCATCACCGGAACCTTCCTTTTCCTGCGCAAACGGGCGCTGGTCAGCGATGCCATCAGCCATGCCACCTTGCCCGGTGTCGGGCTTGCCTTTCTGGTAATGGTCGCGCTTGGCGGCGATGGTCGCAATCTGGCCGGTCTGCTCCTTGGGTCGGCGCTCTCGGCGATGGCCGGGCTGTGGTGCCTCAACTGGCTGACCCGCCGTACCCGTCTGGCCGAGGACGCCGCGATTGGCGCCGTGCTCTCCGTGTTCTTCGGGTTCGGCATCGTGATCCTGACGGTGATCCAGACGCTGGGGGTGGGCCGTCAGGCCGGGCTGGAGGGGTTCCTGCTTGGCTCTACGGCAGGCATGTTGTGGAACGATGCGCTGGTGATTGCGGGAGGTGGCGCGGCCACGCTGCTGTTGATCCTGCTGCTGCGGCGTCCGATGACCCTGGTGGCCTTTGACCCTGAGTACGCCGCGTCACAGGGTGTCTCCGTCTCCCGTATCGACATGATGATGATGGGGCTGGTGATGGCTGTCACCGTTGTCGGGCTGAAAATCGTCGGCCTGATCCTGATCGTGGCGCTGCTGATCATCCCGGCCGTCACCGCCCGGTTCTGGACCGAGCGGTCCGATCTGGTGGTGCTGCTGGCTGGCGGTGCCGGCGGGCTGTCAGCCTATCTTGGTGCGGCAGTATCTGCATCGGCGCCGAACCTGCCCACCGGACCTATCATCGTCCTGATGAGCTTTGGCCTCTTTGCCCTGTCGCTTCTGCTGGCTCCCAATCGCGGGGTGCTGGCGGCTGTGCTGCGCCATCGGCGGTTTCAGCGCCGGGTTCATCTGCGCCAGGGGCTGCTGGCATTGGCGCAGGATCAGGTGATCTATGAGCCGCTGACCCTGCGATTGCTGCGCCAGCGTGGCCTCTTACGCGCCGATGGGGTGCCCACGGAACAGGGCCGCGCCCGCGCCGCCAAGGCGCTGCGAGACGAACATCGCTGGGCGCTGGTGCGCAGCGACCAGACACATGAGGCGGCAGCGGCGCTATATGATGGGCTGCGCGAGATAGAGACGGTTCTGACTGCCGACCAGATTTCCGACATTGACCGCCGCATGGGCGGCCCCCGTGAGGTTCTGCCATGAGCGGCGCTGAATTTGTCCCGTTGTCCCTGACACCTCTGCTGATCGGTGTCTTTGCCGCCGTCGCCTGTGCGCTGCCGGGGAATTTCCTGCTGCTGCGTCGGCAGGCGCTGATTGGTGATGCCATCAGCCATGTTGTTCTACCGGGTATCGTTGTTGCTTTCCTCCTGACCGGGGTGATCGCAGCGGGTCCGATGATGCTGGGGGCCGCTGGAGCCGCCATCGTTGCCGTGGTTGTGATCGAACTGATCCGCCGCCTTGGCCGGATCGAGCCGGGGGCCGCCATGGGCGTGGTCTTCACCACCATGTTCGCAGGCGGGGTCTTGCTGCTGGAGCAGACCGATACATCGGCGGTTCATCTGGATGTGGAACACGCGCTCTACGGCAATCTCGAAAGCCTGATCTGGCTTGATGCCACCGGCTGGGAATCGCTGCTGGATCCGGTGGCGCTCAGCTATTTGCCGACCGAGCTGTTGCGCATGGGGCTGACCTTGATCGGGGTCACCGTCTTTATCGCGCTGTTCTGGCGCCCTCTTAAGATTGCGACCTTTGATGAGGGGTTTGCCCGCACGCTGGGTATCCGCACCGATCTTTTGGGGCTGGGGTTGGTGATCACTGCTGCAATCGCCGCCGTTGCGGCCTTTGATGCGGTGGGGTCGATCATCGTGATCGCGATGTTCATCTGCCCGCCGGCCGCTGCGCGGATGATGTCGAACCAGCTGGAGGGTCAGCTGGGCTGGAGCGTCGGGTTTGCCGTGGTTTCAGCGGTTGTCGGCTATGTCCTGGCGGGCTATGGCCCGCTCTGGCTTGGCGCTGCGGACGCCGTAAGCGCCGCCGGGATGATCGCAACGGTTTCGGGTCTGTTGCTGGCGATTGCGGCACGGTTCGGCCCGTGCCGTCACCGGGCCGGGGCACCAGCAGGGGTCTGATCAACAGGCCGCTGACCGCGCGCGACAGGACGGATTGCGGCTGGAAGAATCGCGCGGCGGCATGCTAAATATTGCGGCATGGCATATGCAGACCCCCAAATCAGCGACAGTTCACAACCGATCATCCGGCAGCTTGATGACAGTGCCATCAACCGCATCGCTGCGGGAGAAGTGGTCGAACGCCCTGCTTCGGCGGTCAAGGAACTGGTGGAAAACGCCATTGATGCGGGGGCCTCTCGGATCACCATCGACATCGCGGATGGTGGCAAGACGCTGATCCGGGTGACCGATGATGGCTGCGGCATGGCACCCGCAGATCTGCCGCTGGCGCTGTCGAGACATGCCACCTCCAAGATCGACGGCTCTGACCTGCTGAACATCCATACCTTCGGCTTTCGCGGTGAGGCGCTGCCATCGCTCGGCGCTGTCGGACGGTTGAGCATTACCAGCCGCGCCAAGGGACACGAGGCCGCGAGGATTCGCGTCGCCGGTGGCCAGATGGAGCCGGTGAAACCTGCCGCCCTGCGCGCAGGCACCGTGGTTGAGCTGCGGGATCTGTTCTACGCCACGCCCGCCCGGCTGAAGTTCATGCGCAGCGACCGCGCCGAGACGCAGGCCATTGGCGACGTCATCAAGCGGCTGGCGATGGCGGAACCATCGGTTGGCTTTACCTTGCGTGATGTCTCCGGCGGCGGTGAGGGGCGTGTGACCTTTCGCGCGGACCCGCTGTCGGGTGATCTTTTCGATGCGCTGCACGGGCGGCTCACGACGGTTCTGGGGCGCGAATTTGCGGAAAACGCGCTCAAGATTGATGCCACCCGAGAGGGGGTCCGGCTTTTTGGCTATGCGGCCTTGCCGACCTATTCGCGGGGCGCCGCGGTGGCGCAGTTCCTCTTTGTGAACACCCGACCGGTTAAGGACAAGATGCTGACCGGTGCCCTCAGGGCGGCTTATTTCGATTTTCTCAGCCGCGACCGCCACCCGGCAGCGGCGCTGTTTCTGGACTGCGATCCGGCGCTGGTTGATGTGAACGTCCACCCCGCGAAGTCCGAGGTCCGGTTTCGCGATCCCGGTGTGGCGCGGGGTCTGATCGTCTCAGCGCTGCGCCATGCGCTGGCGGAGGCCGGTCATCGGGCCTCGTCCACGGTTGCGGGCGCGACCCTGGGGGCGATGCGCCCAGAAGCCACCTCGTCAGATCCGGCCGGTGCTGGCGGCCCGCGGATCTACCAGATGGATCGGCCGTCAATGGGCGCGCGCAGCCTTTCTTATGCAGCCCAGCAACCAGAGAGCTTCGCGCCTGCTCCTGCTCATCCGGCGCAATCGGTGTCGCCCGGCTTTGCTGAGCTGGCCAGCGCCTATAGCGGCCGTGTGACAGAGGCGCCCAAAGGTGCGATGGCCCCGGGTCAGCCCTCGGACAGACCCGAAACCTCCGCGCCCGGGGCCGAGCATCTGCCGCTTGGTGCCGCACGCGGGCAGGTGCATGAGAACTACATCATTGCCCAGACTGCCGACGGTATGGTGATCGTCGATCAGCACGCCGCCCATGAACGGCTGGTCTACGAGAAGCTGAAACGCCAGATGGCCGAGACCGGCGTCGCTGCGCAGGCCCTGCTGATCCCCGAGATCGTCGAGCTTAGCGAGGGGGATTGTGCCCGTATCCTGGCGGTGGCCGATGATCTGGGCCGCTTTGGTCTGGGCATCGAAGCCTTCGGTGGCGGCGCCATCGCTGTGCGTGAAACCCCGGCCATACTCGGCACTGTCAATGCCGCGGCGATGGTGCGCGATATCCTTGATGAGCTGGATGATCAGGGCGAAAGCCAGCTGGTTCAGGCCAAGATCGAAGCCATCCTCAGCCGGGTTGCCTGCCATGGGTCCATCCGCTCGGGCCGCTGGATGCGCGGCGAGGAAATGAACGCCCTGCTGCGCGAAATGGAAGCAACGCCGCATTCCGGACAGTGCAACCACGGGCGTCCCACCTATGTCGAGCTGAAACTGGCCGATATCGAACGTCTGTTCGGGCGGAGCTGATGGAGTCGGTCCTGCTCTTTCTGGAGCGCGCGGAGCCGCAGATGCTGGTGCTTCTGGGGATTGGTGGTCTGATGATGGTGGGTCTCGTCATGCTGCTGCGCAGCCATGCACGCGCTGCCGCGAGCATGGCCCCGATCGCACAGCAGATGGCTCATCTGGGACAAAGCGTTCAGCAGTTGCGCGGCGGGCTACAGCATGTCTCCGACGCGCAGGCCAATGCGCAGATGCAGATGATCCAGACCGTTGAGGCACGGCTCGGCGCTGTGCAGCAGCAGGTCAACGACCGTCTCTCCGACAACGCGCTGCGGCAGGCCCGCGCGCTGGCCGAGATGCAGGAGCGCTTGCAGGAGAGCCTGCACGGGTCGACCAAACGCACCGTCACCTCGCTCACTCAATTGCAGGAGCGGCTGGCGGTGATTGACAAGGCGCAGGACAATATCACGAAGCTGTCGGGTGATGTCCTGGGGCTTCAGGACATCCTGGCAAACAAGCAGACGCGCGGCGCTTTTGGTGAAATCCAGCTGAATGATATCGTCTCCAAGGCGCTGCCCTCTGACAGCTATGCCTTTCAGCACACGCTGAGCAACGGCAAGCGCGCCGATTGCCTGATCCATCTGCCCAATCCCCCCGGTCCGATCGTGATCGACAGCAAATTTCCGCTGGAACCCTATGAGGCGCTGCGCAACGCCGAGACACCGGAGCAGCGCGCCAGCGCCGCGCGCCAGCTGAAGGCGGCATTGCGGGGCCACATCCGGGCGATTTCAGAGAAATACATACTGGAGGGCGAAACGGCGGATGGCGCGCTGATGTTCCTGCCCTCCGAGGCTGTTTATGCCGAACTCCATGCCAATTTTTCCGACATTGTGCGTGAGGGCTTCTCCGCCAAGGTCTGGATCGTTTCGCCAACCACCTGCATGGCCACGCTGAACACGATGCGCGCCATTCTCAAGGATGCGCGGATGCGCGAACAGGCCGGCGCGATCCGCAGCGAGCTGGGGCTTCTGCATAAGGATGTCGAACGTCTGGGCGACCGGGTGGGTAATCTGGACCGCCATTTCGGCATGGCGGCAAAGGACATCGCGGAGATCAAGATCAGCGCTGACAAGGCCGGACGCCGGGCGCAGCGGCTGGACAACTTCGACTTTGAAGAAATTGCCCCGACATCAGCTGGCATCGGTCAGCCCCCCGATCCGGTGAATGTCGTTCCGCTGGGGCGTTCCGATAGCTGATGCAACAGACCACCATCGCTCCCCTGCTGAACACGGCCTCAATCGCGGCAGAGCGGCTGGTGTCGGTTCTGCGGATCGCGGTGACGCTGGGCCTGTTTGCCGTATTCGGGGTGACGATGGCGGGGGTGGATTTCAGCTCTCTGGCGCCCTTCCTGCATCGTCAGCTGCTGTTTGCGCTATTGACGATGTTTGCCTATCTGACCCTCGGTATCGTTACCTTTGCTGCGACGACATTCGGGTGGTTCCGGCCCTGGATGTCCTGGATCAGCGTGACGGCGGACTGTGCCTTTCTGCTCTTCAATGTCTGGTTCAGCCTTGAGAACAGCAACTACCCCGGAGGCGTGGCGCTGCTGCTGCCGCCGGCCTGGCTGGTTCCGCTGGTGCTGGCCTACGGTGTCATGCGGATGGACCCGCGCCTGCAGCTGTATACGACGGTTCTGCTGACCGGTGGGCTGGGGATCCTGATCTTCTGGCCGGTGACCCGTCTGGATGTGGGGCAGATGGGCAGTCTGTACAGCGTGCTGGACAGCCCGGCAAACGTGATGAAGCTGACAATGATCCTGCTGGCCGGATTGGTCATGGTTGTGGCGGCTGCGCGGATGCGGCGATTGTTTTACCGGGAGCTGACGGCGGCCGAGGCGCGTGCCAACCTGACCCGCTATCTGCCGGCGCAGGTGGCCGATCAGCTCGCGGATGGCGGGCTTTCGGCGCTGCAACAGGGCCAGCGCCAGCCGATGGCCGTGATGTTTGTCGATATCCGCGGCTTTACCCGCTGGTCGGAATCACGTGATCCGCAGGAGGTCGGAGATTTCATCACCGCATTCCGCAATGAGGTGGAATTCAGCGCCACCCGGCATGGCGGAATGATCGACAAATATATGGGCGATGCGGCAATGCTGCTGTTTGATGATGCGCCTGTGGCGCGCGGCGGCGCAAATGGCGCCGCCCGGGCTCTGGCCTGTGCGGCGACGCTGAGCGAGGCCATTCACCGCTGGTCGGACCGGCGCGTCGCTGCGGGCGAGCCGCCGGTGGACATTGGCATCGGCGTTCACGCAGGTGAGGTGTTTTCTGGTGTTGTCGGCAATGCGGCGCGGCTGGAATATTCGGTCTTTGGAGATGCGGTCAACACCGCCTCCCGCCTCGAGCAGCACAGCAAGACCGTTCCGCAGACCATCATTGCCTCAGCCGTTACGTTTGAGATCGCAGGTATCGCCCCCGCGCGCCAGCGTTGGGTTGCCCTGCCGCCGGTGACGTTGCGCGGGCGCAGCAGGCTGATCGAGATCTACGCCAAAGACGGCTGATCCGTCGCGCGCCGGCCTCCCCGGGGGCGCGGTCTGGCGGCTTCTGCGGTTCTTGCCCCAGATCAAGGACAGCCACGCGGCAATGGGGTCTGATCCTCATGAACAGCGCGGACAATGGAGGACGAGCCCATGCTGGAGATCAGTGCCCGAAAGGTGGCGCAAGTGGCCATGATGGCGCGCGAGCTATCGCGCGCCGAGGGGGAGCTCAGGGCGTTTATCGACCGCATGGGCGAGGATGAGCAGGCCGAGCTGGTTGCGATCATGTGGA
Organism: Phaeobacter sp. JH20_02; assembly: GCF_048056915.1. Taxonomy (NCBI): domain Bacteria; kingdom Pseudomonadati; phylum Pseudomonadota; class Alphaproteobacteria; order Rhodobacterales; family Roseobacteraceae; genus Phaeobacter; species Phaeobacter sp. JH20_02. The sequence goes on from NZ_JAYMVP010000032.1 coordinate 187,808, forward strand.
TTGGCCGAGGCAGTTTCGACGCCGACGATCTGGAGGAGGCCATCGCAACCGCTCAGCAGGAGGCGACCACGCCGACTGCGGATTACCTGATCGGGACACCACATCTGGCGGATAATCTGGAATCCGGCTTGGACGCGCTGGGGATTGATGTTCAGAGCGTCGAAGAGGATGTCATCGGGCGCTGAGCGTTCCGCTGACGGGTTGCGATGGCAGATCGGTATGGCAGGGGGCGCCGGGGTGCGGCGCCCGCATGGCCTGTCGCGCCGGGGCTCTGCCCCGGACCCCGGGATATTTGGGGCCAGAAGATGGCTATCTTCCGCGCAGTCGGTAGCCGGGGCGTGGGTTCAAGATGTGCTGTCGACCACCTCGAGATGCTGGGCCAGCGCACCGATCTTACCCATCCACTGATCCACCAGATCGGCGTCGCTGGGCGCGGCGCTGACGCCGGGAGCGATTTTGCCGTTGATGGCAGCCTCGATGGCGAAGGACACCGGGTAGGAGACCAGCCGCGCCATCGCCGTGCCGCGTTCGTCACCCCAGGCATCCATCACATAGGTCTTGTGCCAGACTTCGGCACCGTCTTTTTCGGCTTTCAGCCCGACGCAAAGCACCACGCGGTCTGGCTCACCGTCGTCATAGGCATTCTCTGCCCAGAATTGATCCGACATTTCCTTGAGCCGGGCATCGCCTTCGGCGCCCGATAGTGTCTCGACCTCCTTGAAGACATCCGCCCAGGCATCGGCCCAGCCGTTGAGGCGCAGGGTGCCGCGAACGAATTCTTTTACCTTCCAGTCCGCGCCGAATTCATACTGCGCCATGAAAGGGAGCGAGTCGCGGTTCGGATAGACTTCGAAGCTTTCGGATGCGGGCAGCGGTGCCTCGTAGGAGGAGATCGCATCCCAGGGGCGGGCGACGTCCAGCGCCTTGAAATCGCGGATCGACTTCGACGGGGAGCGCAGCGCCTTCAGCACGCCGAGCGGCGACCAGCTGAATTTGTAGCGGAACGGGTTCGGTGTCTTGGGGATGCCGCCGCAGTAGGAGATAAAGCTGATCTCATTGTCCGCATCGAAGGCCTTGGAGGCCTTATAGTCGGCAACCAGCGCATGGGCCATCAGGTGGTCGATGCCAGGGTCGAGGCCAACCTCGTTGATCAGGCAGACACCGGCGTCCTTTGCCCGCTGGTCCAGCGCGCGCATCTCCGGGGCGATGTAAGAGGACGACACGAAATGGGCGCCATGCTCAATCGCCAGCTCAGCCAGCGGCACATGCCAGTCACCGGGCAACATCGAGACGATCACATCCCTGGGGCTGAGCATCTGGCCCAGATTGGCAAGGCTGAAGGCATGGATATTGGTTGTCAGATCGCCGATTGCCTCGCGCGCCTTATCGGGAGTGCGGTTCCAGACCGCGACGTCATGGCCCGCCTCAAGCAGGCGGCGCAGGCCAGGGATTGCGGACAGGCCGGTGCCGCACCAATGGATTGTCATTGTCAGTCTCCGTTGTTTGGTTCCGGCGATGGTCAGCCCGGAAGATGGTCCTTGAAGGTGGTTTCCGCTCGGCCCCAGACGCCACTGGCAAGATCGGTAAGGGTCAGCAGGGAGGGAAGCAGCTGGGCTGCATAATCTACGGAGCTTTCGACCGGCAGCATCGAAGGCAGGTTATCAATCGCCATGACGTCCAGTACGGGATCCTGGGCGACCCGCAGGGCAGGGGCCTTCCATGTGGTGGCGCGGTCATAGACCGGAACCGGGTTGTAGTCGCTATCAGGATCGCAGGCGACATCGCCGATGGCGGTCAGCCGACGATCAGCGGTCAGCGCCTCTTGCGGGACGAAGACCGGCGTACCGGGGCGTGCGAAGATGCAGTTGAGAAAGAGATCATGGGCCAGAATTTCGGGGAAAGGGCCGCCGCTGGCGGTTTCTGCCATATCCCATTTGGTGACCGCGACACCCATCGCCTCGCAGAGATCGGCGGCCCCGGTGCCGACCCGGCCCAGGGCGCCAATGACGATGGCCGAGGGGCGGTCGGTTTTCAGGCCATCCAGCTCTGCGCTCAGCTCGGCAAGCAGCGCGTCCTTGCCCTCGTAGACGCCAACCGGGCCGCAGAGCTCACCGCGCTGCTGCGCTGCCCAGGTTTTCAGCGTGACGGCCGCACCGGCATAGCCGGCCCAATAGCCGAAGGCCGCAACCCGGCGGCCACTTTCATCGACCAGATATTCCAGATCGTACAGCGTGCCGCCGCCGGCCTGGAACCGTTCAAGAAGCGCTTTGCCGGAGTGCTGCCCCTTGTAGGCATGTCCGAACATGATGTGGCGGTGCGGCAGCGGAGTGCCATCTTCGGGCAGTTCTTTCAGGCCGAAGATGATGGCGTCGCGGGGGGCGTCGGGCCAGCTGTTCTCTGCCGCGATCTCGCAGCCGGCGTCAATGTAGCCCTGCAACGGGATGGCGCGGACCGTGCTTTCCTCGACCGTGACCTTCAGCCCGGCGTCGATGAGCGCTCTGGCACCTTCGGGCGTCAGGCCGACCCGTTCTTCATTCGGGCGCTGTTCGGCCCGTACCCATAGATGTGTCATGTCTTGTCCTTTACAGCATGCCCTTGGCGGTCACCGCGTGCACCGAGTCACGCTGTTCCATAGCCGCCATGAAGGTCTGAATTTTCGGGTAGTTGGCGAGGGTCACGCCGTCGCCCTCCAGCCAGGTGCAGATCACATAGAGATAGCAATCCGCCAGGCTAATGGTGTCGCCCAGCACGTAAGGGCCGCGCAGTCCGAACTGGCTGATATAGTCGCAGGAGGCGGCCATGGTCATTGGCACCTTGGCCTGCATGTCCTTGAAGCTGGAAGTCTTGCTGGCCCAGCGGCTTCCGCGCAGTTTATGGGCGTGGTTCACATGCATGGTGGAGGCGAGATAGAACATCACCTCACGCATGCGGGCCAGCAGGACCGCCTCGCGGGGGCGCAGAGCGGTATCGGGGGCCATATCGGCCACATATTCCAGCAAGGCGCCGGTTTCCGTCAGGATGCCGTCATCCACCACCAGCGCCGGGACACGGCCCTTGGGGTTGATCTGGGCATAGGCGGTGCCAAGCTGTTCCTTGGCTGCGAAGTCAATACGGATCGGCTCGTAGTCCAGTCCGGACTCTTCCAGCGCGATGGCGACGGCCACCGAAATCGTCCTGGGTGCATAATAGAGCTGCATCATCCTGTCCCTCCCTCAGATAGTGCGGTCCCCGGTCGGATGTCGGGCCTACAGATGGGTCTGTGCGTAATGCCGGTCCGGGGCTTCCAGATGGGGCACCGCGTTGAACAGCACCGGGCTCAGCTGACCGCCGATCGCGTGCAGCCGGTGCATCGAACTGTTCATGATCGCGAGCGCCATGCGCGCCATTCCGGTGGTATCCAGCCCCATCGCCTGCCGCATGGCCATCGCGATCAGCCCGCCGGATGTGACCACCAGGGCCGGCCCGTCGCCTGCGGAGATTTCGGCCAAGGCGGAGCGGGTGCGGGTTTCAAAGTCTCGCCAGCTTTCTGGCGGGTTGGTGATCTCATCCGCAGCCCAGGCGGAGAAAACCTTGGGCATGTGCTCGATGAACCCTTCCCGTTCGGTCGGGATCTTCAGCCCGTGCTGGGCCTGCATCGCCTCGGCCAGATTGAAGTATTCCATTTCGTTCAGTCGCGGATCCTGCACCACGTTTTCAAGCCCCATGGCAGTCGCGGTTTGCAGATGGCGGGTCAGCGTGCCGCAATAGACGCGGGTGTAATGCGCGCGCGTCTCGCTCAGATGCGCGCCAAGCCAGCGTGCCTGCTGATGGCCCAGATCGCTCAACCGGTCATAGCTCGCTTCGTCGCGGGCGCTGGTGTTGGCCTGTCCGTGGCGGATCAGCGTGATATGCGTCATGGCGTGTTCCTTTGCGTCCGGGCAAGTCTTAAGCAAGCTTTTCAACGGTGGAAAGGGCCAGTTGTCGATTTCGGATCCAATCCAGTCGGGCGGCACGGCGACAGGTAAATTAGGTCCGGTTCGGACCAAATGTTTCGCGTGCGAAACAAACGAACAAAAGCTTAACGAAGAACCACGCAAAAGACCTTGTTTTACGGTTGTTGCGCAATGGGCGCGCGGGGAATTGGGCCGCCGTAAACCGGCGCGCTGTACGGTGGGTGAAAGGGGATCTTGAGCTGATGGGCGATGGCGGTATGTGGAGGCTTATCGCCGATCAGGCGCGGTCATAGCCCCGTTTCAGCATCCGTTTGCGGTGCTGATCCGCCGCGATCGAGGCTTCGCGCAGGTTGCCGTAGATATTGATGGCGCTCTGCCCGCTGCCGCCGGCCACCCCCCATTCCCTGAGAACGGAGACTTCAGCGAAGAGGTTCATCGCAAGTTCGATCCGATAGAAGCGCGGGACCCGCGCCGGGTGTTGGCGATAGAGCAGACAGGTAGCCATACCCGAATCATATCGCCGTCGATTCGCTGCGTCCAGTCCGAGCTTTGGCCAGAGTACTCCCAGAGCTTTGGCGGCTGGATTTCGAGCCGGCGGCGGCGTGATCAGAGCCAGCTGACATCGCCGAGGAAGATATAGCCGGCGCCGTAGATCGTCTTGATCAGGCGCGGGTTCTTCGGGTCTTCGCGCAACTTGGTGCGCAATCGCGAGATGCGCACATCCATGGCCCGATCAAAGCTTTCGCCAGCACCACCGCCGAGGCTTTCTTGCATCTGGGCGCGGGAAATCAGTCGTTTCGGGCTTTCCAGGAACAGCCGCAGCACCTCGCCCTCGGCATGTGAAAACGGGGTCTCTGCGCCGCTGTCATCTTCAAGGATGTAGCGATCGAAATGCGCGGTCCAGCCGGAAAACGAGGCGCTGTTTCCCGTGGTTGCCGCAGTGCGGGGGCCCCCGCGCAGCCGGGCGCGGATGCGCGCCACCACCTCGGCCGGGTCAAAGGGTTTGGTGATGTAATCATCTGCCCCGAGCTCCAGCCCGGTAACACGGTCCTGTACCTGTGCGCGTCCAGAAATGATGATCACGGCCGCCCCCTGTTCCAGCGCGAGGCGATGCACCAGCGCCAGCCCATCGGTATCGGGCAGCGAGAGATCGACAAGGCAGACATCGGGAGTCACCCGGTTGAGAGAGGCCTCAAATTCGCGGGCGCGGGCAAAGCTCTGGGTGCGAAATCCGGCTTCCTCCAGCGTGTCGGTCAGGATGCGGCGAATCTCCGGCTCGTCGTCAAGAATGGTGATCAGGGGTCGGCTCATGCGGCGGGTTCCGATTTGATCAGCGCTGAAAGCTGATGAGTGGTAAAGGGTTTCTGCAACACCGGGCAACGTTTCAGCGCCATGCGGAACAGAGGATCGCTGGTCGGCAGGGACGTCATCAGAATGCAGGGCAGGCGAGAGCCCTGCAAGCGGTCGACCAGGTCGATCCCGGTGGCGCTGCCCTGCAACTTGATATCTGACAACACCAGCGAAATACCATCGATATCGGCGGTAAGCGCGCAGGCCTCGTCGACGCTTGTGGCCTCAACCACCGCATAGCCGAGATCTATCAGCATATCGCGGAAGGTGGCGCGCAGCTCCTCGCTGTCCTCCACCAGCAGCGCCAGCCCGCCGGCGGCATCCGGTGCCAGCCGATAGGGAATGCGCAGGGTCACGCTGGCACCGGAAACGGTATTGCCGATCCGCATGTCCCCACCGGTGGATTTGGCCATATCGTAGACCATCGGCAGGCCCAGACCTGATCCTTCGCCGCCCTTGGTGGTGAAGAAAGGGTTCAATGCCTTCTCCAGCGCGGTTTTGGAAAAGCCCGGTCCGGTGTCGGTAACGCTGAGTTCAAGCCAGGTTTGCCCGACGACATGGGCGCTGACAGTGATCTGACCCTGACTGCCGCAGGCGTCACGTGCGTTCAGAATAAGGTTCAAAAGGGCATCCTGCAGTTTGCCCGGATCCAGCAGCAGTCGCACATCCGGCGTGTGATCCACGATGCTGAGGCCCATGCCCTGGGGCAGCGAAGGCGTCGCCAGGACCTTCAGCTCTTGCAGAAGGCCGTGCAGATCGGTGGCGCGCGGACGCAGGCTGCGGTGTCCGGTCATCTCGGCAATACGGTTGAGGAGGCGCCCGCCACGGCGGGCAGCGGAGAGCGTGGCCTGAACCAGATCGGCCGCCTCCGGGGTCAGATCGGATTTCGCCAGTTTGCCCTGCATCCCGAGGATGATGGTCAGGAGGTTCGAGAAATCATGCGCCAGCCCGCTGGTCATCTGAGCGGCCATTTCGCGGCGGCGGGCCTGTTGCAGGGCGACACGGGTCTGGGTTTCCTCGGTCACATCCATCGACAGGATGAACACGCCGCCGGTGTCATCGGGGGTGAAGGCCACCCGGATCCGGCGGCTGTCATGGCTTTCAGTGAACTCGAACACCGGGCTTTCGCCCTGGTAGGCCGCCATCAGATGCGGTGCAATCTTGTCATAGGCGGCCGCGCCGAGCGCCTCTGCGATATGCGTGCCGAGGATTTCGGACGGACGGCTGGGAAACACCGAACTGAGGCGCCGGTTAGTATAGGTGTAATAGCCCTCGGCGTCGACATGGGCGATATGGGCGGGCATCATCTCGGTCGTCAGGCGGGTGCGCGCTTCCATCTCCGTGAGCTGACGCTTCGCCTCTTCCAGTGCGGTGATCGTCGCGGCCAGTTTGCGGTTGGTGGCTGACAGCTCTTCGGTATGGGCGATCAGCTGATCGGACATTTCCTCGGACCGGGCCCGCAACAGCTGTTCAATTCGCTTGGTCCGGGTGATGTCGGTGTAGACCGTGACCCAGCCCCCCTGAGGCAGAGGTGCCCCTTCGATAGAGATCACCTGACCGTTGGCGCGTTCGCGTTCCAGATAATGGGGCACGAAATCCAGCGCCTGATCAACGCGCTGCTGCACGAACCCCTCGATATCATCGACCGGTCCATATTCACCGCTGGTGGCAATATGCCGGATCGTCTCGTCAAAGCGTGCACCCGGGGTGATCAACGCATCGGGCAGGTCGAACATCTCCTGAAAACGCTGATTGCACACCACCAGGCGCAGCTCGCTGTCATAGATCGACATCGCCTGGGCAATCAGGTTGAGCCCGGCGGTGGTCATTGTGGCGCGGTGTTTCTCGGATCGGTTCATGCTGTCTCCCCGCCGCATGGCTAGCATCCCGACGGGCCTGCGCAAAGAGCTTAGCCTGCGACAGGGGGCCCCGGTGGGACGATCTGCGTTCGCTGGGCGAACGGCTGTTACAATTCGTAAGATTTGGGAAAACTTCAGGAAAAAGTTGACGCAATAGCATGAGGCCGTCCCTAATCGGGATCAGAATCGCGGTTAGCGATCAGTCCGGCCGCATGGGTCGGAAAGGGGAGGAGAAAGAACGTGGCTCAGACGCAGTCGGGTGCCGCAGGGATGATGTCCCTGCCGGCGCTGCTTGAACGCAATGCGGCGCAGTTTGGCGATCGCCAAGCCTATCGGGAAAAGGAATTCGGCATCTGGCAATGCTGGACCTGGTCCGAGACCCAGAAGGAGATCGAGGCGCTGGCGCTTGGGTTGATCAATCTGGGCGTCAACGAAGGCGACTTTATCGCCATCATCGGGCGCAACCGTCCGTATCTCTACTGGGCGATGGTTGCGGCACAATCCGTGGGCGCGGTGCCGGTGCCGCTCTATCAGGACGCGGTGGCGGAAGAGATGGCCTATGTACTGGGCCATTGCGGTGCGCGGTTTGTGATTGCGGGTGATCAGGAACAGGTCGATAAGGTCATCGAGGTTCAGGAAGAGCTGAGCAATCTGGAGCAGATCATCTATCTGGATCCGCGTGGTATGCGCAAATATGATCACCATGCGCTGCATCAATATTCCCACGTTCAGGATCAGGGCCGCGCGGCACGCGACGAATGGGCCCCCGATCTGGAAGCCCGCAAGGCCAAGCTGACCTACGACAGCACCTGCGTCATGCTCTACACCTCCGGCACCACGGGCAAGCCGAAGGGTGTCGTCCTGTCCAACCGCAACGTGATCGAAAGCGCCAAGAACTCGGCGGAGTTCGACCGGCTGACGGCGGGAGAGAACATCCTGTCCTATCTGCCGATGGCATGGGTCGGGGATTTCATCTTCTCGATCGGGCAGGCCTATTGGTGCGGCTTCTGCGTGAACTGTCCCGAAAGCGCCGAAACGATGATGACCGACCTTCGCGAGATCGGTCCGACCTATTTCTTTGCGCCGCCACGTGTCTTTGAAGGCCAGCTGACCAGCGTGATGATCCGTATGGAAGACGCGAGCACGCTGAAGCGCAAGATGTTCCACCACTTCCTGGCACATGCAAAAAAGGTGGGCGGCGACATTCTCGACGGGCGTCCGGTAGGCCTGATGGACCGGCTGAAGTACAAGCTGGGCGATCTGCTGGTCTACGGTCCGTTGAAGGATACGCTGGGCTATGGCCGTATTCGCGTCGGCTACACTGCGGGCGAGGCAATCGGGCCGGAAATCTTTGATTTCTACCGCAGTCTGGGCATCAACCTCAAACAGCTCTACGGCCAGACAGAGGCGACGGTGTTCATCACCGTGCAGCCTGATGGTGAGGTGCGCGCAGATACGGTGGGGGTTCCGGCCCCGGATGTGGAGATCAGGATCGCCGAGAATGGCGAGATTTTCTATCGGTCGCCGGGCACCTTTGTTGAATATTACAACAACCCGGAATCCACGGCCTCGACCAAGGATGCCGAGGGTTGGGTGGCCACTGGTGATGCGGGTTTCTTTGAAGAGGGCAGCGGCCATCTGCGCATTATCGACCGTGCCAAGGATGTCGGAAAAATGGCGGATGGCGCGATGTTTGCGCCCAAATACGTCGAGAACAAGCTGAAGTTCTATCCGGATATTCTGGAGGTCGTGCTGTTCGGCAATGGCAGGGACCGCTGTGTTGCCTTCATCAATATCGATCTGACGGCAGTCGGCAACTGGGCAGAACGGAACAATATCGCCTATGCGTCCTATCAGGAGCTGGCGGGGCATCCGAAAGTTCTGCAATCCATCAAAGAGCATGTTGAAAAGGTCAATGAGTCGGTGGCTCAGGACCGGATGCTGTCCGGCTGCCAGGTGCATCGCTTTGTTGTGCTGCACAAGGAACTGGACGCAGATGACGGCGAAATGACCCGGACGCGGAAGGTCCGCCGCGTGGTGGTCGAAGACAAATATGCCGACATCATTGCGGCTCTTTACGATGGCTCGTCACAGATTTCGACACGCACCGAGGTGACTTACGAAGATGGCCGCAAGGGCGCGATCAGTGCCACGCTGGATATCATTGATGCCAAGGTCGTACCGGTGACCCCACAAGCGGTGGCTGCCCAATGAAACGGATTATGACAGGCGCTGCGTCGATGCGGTCGGCGGCGGCGCGGAGCCACAGCACATCAACCAACAAGGCGAAAGGCGTGGTGTCGTGAAGGATATGGAAGACGGCTATATCACCGAGGACGGGCGCAAGATCGGCGGCGTGGTGATGGAGATGAAGAACATCACCCTGCGCTTTGGCGGCGTGGTGGCGATCAAGGATATCTCGTTTGATATTCGCGAAGGCGAGATCCGGGCCATCATCGGCCCCAACGGTGCGGGCAAATCCTCGATGCTGAACGTGATCTCGGGCTTTTATGTCCCACAGGAAGGCGAAGTTCTGTTTCGCGGCAAACCCCGCCCGCAGATGCGCCCCTACGAGGTGGCCCGTCAGGGCATCGCCCGGACATTCCAGAATATCGCGCTATTTGACGGGATGAGCGTGCTGGACAACGTGATGACCGGGCGGCTCAACTTTATGAAGACCAATCTGCTTCAGCAGGCGATCTGGCGTGGCAAGGCGGAGGCCGAGGAGACCGAAAACCGGGCGGCGGTTGAGCGGATCATCGACTTTCTTGAGATCCAGCACATCCGCAAAACGCCGGTTGCGCGTCTGCCTTACGGTTTGAAAAAACGGGTTGAGCTGGCGCGGGCGCTGGCGGCGGAGCCAAAGCTGCTGCTGCTGGATGAACCTATGGCGGGGATGAACGTCGAGGAAAAAGAGGACATGTCCCGCTTTATCCTGGATGTGAACGACGAGTTTGGCACCACCATCGCGCTGATCGAACACGACATGGGCGTGGTTATGGATCTGTCCGACCGGGTTGTCGTGATGGATTACGGTAAGAAGATCGGCGACGGCACGCCCGAGGAAGTGCGCAACAATCAGGATGTGATCGACGCCTATCTGGGGGTCAGCCATGACTGATGAGCGATTGGGTGGAAAAATTTTCGAAAATTTTTGGCAAGTTTCTTTGAGGAAACTTGCAGGAGGAGAGCGGGATGCCTGAACAACTCGTCTTTGCGATGGAGGTCACGCTGAATGGCCTGATGGCTGGAGTGCTCTATGCGCTGGTCGCGCTGGGGTTTGTCCTGATCTACAAGGCTTCGGGGATCTTCAACTACGCCCAGGGCGTGATGGCATTGTTTGCCGCGATGACTCTGGTTGGGATCATGAACGGGCAGGTTCCGTTCTCCCATGTGATCAACGCGATCTTTGGCGGGCATGTCACCCATTTTGGCTGGACCGTGCCGTCCTTTGTGGCGATCGTCATGACGGTTGGGGTGATGGTTCTCCTGGCCTGGATGGTCCAGCAATTCGTGATGCGCCATCTGGTTGGCCAGGAACCGATCATCCTCTTTATGGCCACCATTGGACTTGCCTATTTCCTCGAAGGGGTGGCGGATCTGATGTGGGGCTCGGAGATCAAGACGCTGGACGTCGGTCTGCCGCAGGGCATCAACCTGTGGATCGACGAGACCACCTATCAGATCTTTGATTATGGTTTCTTCATCGACAATCTCGACATTGTTGCGACCATCATCGCGGCACTGCTGGTGGCGGGGCTGGTGGCCTTTGCGCAATATACCAAACAGGGGCGCGCCATGCGGGCGGTGGCCGACGACCATCAGGCGGCGCTGTCGGTTGGCATTTCGCTGAACTTTATCTGGGTACTGGTCTGGTCTGTCGCGGGGTTTGTCGCGCTGGTCGCCGGGATCATGTGGGGCACGAAGTCCGGCGTGCAGTTCTCGCTGTCGCTCATCGCGCTGAAGGCCCTGCCGGTATTGATGCTGGGCGGCTTCACCTCGATCCCCGGCGCAATTGTTGGCGGGCTGATCATTGGCGTAGGCGAAAAACTGTTCGAATTCATGGTCGGCCCGATGGTCGGGGGCGCGACGGAAAACTGGTTTGCCTATGTTCTGGCGCTGCTGTTCCTGGTGTTCCGCCCGCAAGGTCTGTTCGGGGAGAAGATCATTGAACGGGTCTGATGCGCCTTGGCATGGCGTGCGGCCCCGATCTTTCGGGACCGCGTCGCGGTGGCTCCGTCAGCCTTCCAGACGTCGGAAGGCCGCTATGACGATGGCTGCAAACACGGTGACAACCAGCGTGAAGGCTATCGTCAGATCGCCGATCAGCTGTCCGACAAGCACCGTCATGGCCGCCGCCGCGCAGAGCGCAAGCAGCAGCATGCCCCAGGCACCCGGCGCAACATCGCCTGAAGGCCGCACTGCGGTCCGAGCCACTGGCTGGCGGCTGGCCTGCGGCAGCACCGTTGCCTCCTCGACCGTGTTCAACAGCCGGGTCTTGGCCTTTGTGAACTCCTCGGGAGATATCTCTCCCCTGTCCCGCGCAGCCTCTAGCTGCCGGATTTCCTGCAAGATTGCACTCATCGTTCCCACTCACTTTTCCCACGATGAAGGTGGCAGAAAGATTTGGACGAAATGTGGCGAAGGCCAGAAATCCGAAGAAATGGTTAACGCCGGAGGCGGCCGATGACGAAGCTGATCGCCATCATCAATGTTATTGCCTGGGCCGGGTTCTGGGCCTTTGGATATCTGGCGCTGACCGCCGAAGGGTTTTCCGAAGCACAGATGGTCACAGCATCGCTGTTGGCGGCGGCGGGGCTGATTACCGGGGTTCTTGCCTATCTGCGACTGGCCCGTGCTGCCGAGTTAAGCGGTTACGCCAGCAAGACAAATCAACTCGACGCGGGTCTTAGAAACCGCGCGCAGCAAGAAGGGAGCATCTGAGTCATGTTCTATCGTGAAGCCGGAGATTTCAAAACCTCCTACCAAGATGACAGCCAGACCTTCCCGATCAAATTCGACCGGATCCGTTATTATGTGGTGCTGGCACTGGCGTTTCTGGTGGTTCCTTTTGTGATAAATGACTATTGGGCCAACGCCATTCTGCTGCCGTTTCTGATCTATTCGATCGCGGCGATCGGCCTCAATATCCTGGTGGGATATTGTGGTCAGGTGTCGCTGGGCACCGGTGGTTTCATGGCGGTGGGGGCCTATGCCTGCTACAAGCTGATGACTGCCTTTCCAGAGGTGAGCATGTTCATTCATGTGTTGCTGGCGGGCGGGATCACTTCGCTGGTCTGCATCGCCTTTGGCCTGCCGTCGCTGCGCATCAAGGGGTTCTATCTGGCGGTGGCGACACTGGCGGCGCAGTTCTTTCTGGTGTGGCTCTTCAACCGGGTGCCTTGGTTCTACAACTACTCGGCCTCCGGCCAGATCAGCGCGCCTGAGCGGGATGTGTTCGGCATCCTCATCACCGGCCCCAATGCTCCGGCCTGGGCCACCTATATGTTCAGCCTGATTTTCCTGGCGTTTTGCGCACTGGTGGCCCGCAACCTGACCCGTGGCACGATTGGGCGCAGCTGGATGGCGATCCGTGATATGGACATCGCCGCCGAGATCATCGGGGTGAACCCGCTGAAGGCCAAGCTGTCGGCCTTTGGTGTGTCGGGCTTCTTTATCGGTGTCTCCGGCGCGCTGTTCTTTTCCGTCTATCTTGGTGCGGTTGAAGTCGGCGAGGCCTTTGGCATCAACAAGTCGTTCCTGGTGTTGTTCATGGTGATCATCGGCGGTCTGGGGTCGATTTTCGGCTCCTTTGCCGGGGCGGCGTTTCTGGTGCTGCTGCCGGTGGTTCTGAAGGTTGTCGGCGTTGATGTGCTGGGCTGGCCCACCGATATCGTCGCCCATATTCAGCTGGTGATTGTTGGTGCGTTGATCGTGATCTTCCTGATCGCCGAACCGCATGGCATCGCCCAGCTGTGGCGCGTTGCCAAAGAAAAACTGAGACTCTGGCCGTTCCCGCACTAAGCGGGGTCAGCCAGGCAAGACCGCGGGGAAACAACAAGATCAAACCCCGTTTCGACCCACATCGGACAATTCAAGGGAGGATGAGACCCGATGAAAATGAAACTGACGACTCTGGCGCTGGGCGCCATGATGGCCGCTGGCCCTGCGATGGCAGACCTGGTGTTCCCGTCGCTGAGCTATCGCACCGGCCCTTATGCCGCCGGTGGCATCCCCTTTGCCGACGGCTATGCGGATTACTTCACCCTGGTCAACGAGCGTGACGGCGGCATCAATGGTGTGAAGGCCAAGGTCATCGAATGCGAGACCGGCTATAACACGGAAAAAGGTGTGGAATGCTATGAGGCGACCAAAGGCGAAGGCGCGCTGGTCTATCAGCCGCTGTCCACCGGCATCACCTATCAGCTGATCCCGAAAGTTACGGCGGACGGCATCCCGCTGCACACCATGGGCTATGGCCGGACATCGGCAGCCAATGGCGAAGTGTTCAGCAATGTTTTCAACTATCCTGCCAACTACTGGGATGGTGCGTCAGGGATCATCAACTATCTGCTTGAGGAAAACGGCGGTGATCTGAACGGCAAGAAAATCTCGCTGCTGTTCCATAACTCCGCCTACGGCAAAGAGCCGATCCGCACGCTGGAAGAGCTGTCCAAGAAGCACGGCTTCACCCTGTCGACCCTGCCGGTGGATCACCCAGGTCAGGAACAGAAGTCCCAGTGGCTGCAAATTCGCCGTGATCGCCCGGATTTCGTGATCATGTGGGGCTGGGGTGTCATGAACCAGGTTGCCATTCAGGAGGCCGCCAACATTCGCTATCCGATGGAGAATTTCATCGGTGTCTGGTGGTCCGGCGCCGAGCATGACGTGATGGCTGCGGGCGACAAGGCCAATGGATACAAGGCCGTGACTTTCCACGGTGTTGGTCGTGACTTCCCGGTGTTCGATGACATCCAGACGCATGTCGTTGACAAGGGGCTTGCGGCTGGTGCCGGCGATCAGATCGGTAACGTGCTCTATAACCGCGGCATGTATGCGGCGATGTTGGCCGTTGAAGCGGCCAAGACCGCACAGGAGATCCATGGCACCAATGACATCACTCCGGCGATGATGCGTGATGGCATGGAAGCTCTGGAGATGCCCGAGGCGCGGATGTCGGCGCTGGGTATGCCGTATTTCGGCCCGTCCTTTAACGTCTCCTGCGAGAACCACGGTGGCCCCGGCCTGGTTGGTATGACCCAGTGGGATGCCTCGAGCAAAACCTGGAACCTGATCAGTGACTTTGCTCCGAGCGATCGCGACGTGATCCAGCCTCTCATCGAGGAAGATTCCATGGCTTATGCCAAGGAAAACAACATTGAGGTGGGCTGCAAGTAACGCAGTTTGGTCTGCCCCCGGTTTTCGGTCGGGGGCGGACCTGGCGAACCGCGTCGCTGCTGGCGCGCCTATCATCCGGTGCGGCGCGCAAGGGCCGCACCCACAGACAGACCCGGAACAGGGCGACCGGGTCAGGACCGCGTGAGGACAACAACAGATGCTGGATACAGCCAAAACCACCGATGTTCAGGCAGAGACCCTGCTTGAGGTCAACAACATCGAAGTGATCTACAACCACGTGATCCTCGTTTTGAAGGGCGTCAGCCTGAAGGTGCCCAAGGGCGGGATCACCGCGCTATTGGGTGGCAATGGCGCGGGCAAGACGACAACACTCAAGGCAGTATCAAACCTGCTGCATTCGGAGCGGGGCGAGGTCACCAAAGGGTCGATCAGCTACCGCGGCGAGCGGATTCAGGACCGCGATCCTGCCGAACTGGTCAAGAAAGGCGTCATTCAGGTGATGGAGGGCCGTCACTGTTTTGAGCATCTGACCGTTGAGGAAAACCTGCTGACCGGCGCCTATACGCGCAGCGATGGCAATGCGAACATCCAGCGCGATCTTGAAATGGTCTACAGCTATTTCCCGCGCCTGAAGGAACGCCGCCGCAGTCAGGCCGGCTATACCTCCGGCGGGGAGCAGCAGATGGTGGCCATGGGGCGCGCCCTGATGAGCCGCCCTGAGACGATCCTGCTGGACGAGCCGTCCATGGGGCTGGCACCTCAGCTGGTGGAGCAGATCTTTGAAATCGTAAAGTCGATCAATGAAAACGAAGGGGTGACCTTCCTTCTGGCTGAGCAGAACACCAATGTGGCGCTGCGGTATTCGCACTATGGTTACATCCTGGAGTCTGGCCGTGTGGTCATGGATGGCCCGGCGGCTGAGCTGCGCGAGAACCCGGATGTGAAGGAATTCTACCTCGGGATGTCCGACGAAGGACGCAAGAGTTTCCGGGATGTGCGGTCATACCGCCGCCGGAAGCGGTGGTTGAGCTGAGGCGGGGTGCTGACATGACATATTTTGACAGCCTTGAGACCCGCAGTGCAGACGCCCGTGCCGCTGATTTGGCGGAACAGCTGCCACAACAGATTGCCCGTGCTATGGCCGCGCCGGGTTATGGCGAAAGCCTGCGTTCTGTAAATGCGGCGACAATCACCAGCCCGGAGGATCTGGCGGCTCTGCCTGTGCTGCGCAAATCGGATCTGAGCAAGGCGCAGGCCGCGCATCCGCCCTTTGGCGGGTTCACCGTGAAACCGGCCAGCGGGTTTGCCCATATCTTCCAGTCGCCCGGCCCGATTTACGAACCGGGTGGTGTGGATCATGACTGGTGGCGCATGGGACGGTTCCTGCATGCGGCCGGGATCGGTGTTGGCGATGTGGTGCAGAATTGTTTCGGCTACCATCTGACACCTGCCGGGATGATCTTTGAGAACGGCGCGCGTGCGGTGGGTGCAGCTGTATTGCCTGCGGGCACCGGTCAGACGGAATTGCAGGTCACTGCGGCGCGTGACGTCGGGGCGACGGCCTATGCCGGGACGCCGGACTATCTGAAGGTGATCCTCGATAAGGCCGATGCCATGGGCGTCAAGCTGGGCTTTACCAAAGCGGCAGTGGGCGGTGGTGCGCTGTTCCCCTCCCTGCGTCAGGAATATGCCGATCGCGGGATTTCCTGTCTGCAGTCATATGCGACGGCGGATCTGGGCAATATCGCCTATGAAAGCGCGGCGATGGAGGGGATGATCGTCGATGAGCAGGTTATCGTCGAAATCGTCACCCCCGGCACCGGCACCCCGGTGGCCGCCGGAGACGTCGGCGAGGTTGTCGTCACCACGCTCAATCCCGACTATCCGCTCATTCGGTTTGCAACTGGCGATCTGAGTGCGGTTCTGCCGGGCGAATCTCCCTGTGGACGCACCAATATGCGGATCAAGGGCTGGATGGGCCGTGCGGACCAGACCACGAAGATCAAGGGCATGTTTGTACGCCCGGAACAGGTCGCCGCGCTGGTCGACAAACATGCCGAGATCGTAAAGGCACGCGTTATCGCCAGCCGTGATGGCGAGATGGATGCGATGACCGTTCAGATCGAGGCACAGGATGGGGACGAAACCGCCTTCTCGCGCTCGGTCGTGGAGGTGCTGAAGCTGAAAGGGCGCGTGGAAGTGGTCGCGCCCGGCGCCCTGCCCAAGGACGGTTTGGTGATCGAGGACCAGCGCAGCTACGACTGATCCCCTTTCCTGTGGGGACACCACCCGATCAGGGTATCTGCTGGCGCAACCGGGTTCCTCCCACCGGTTGCGCCAGTTTTTGTGACAGCAACAGCGATAGAGAGAGGCGCGGCGAATGGCTGCGCTTTGGCTTTGTCGCTGGTATTTCCGACGAAAATGATCGAAATAGAGGGCTGCACTGAGGTAGTCCCGTATCTATGCCAAAGATCACACCCATCTCCCCCACCTCCACAGAGGCCAAGCGCTCCGCCAGGGCGCCGATTTTCGATGGCGCAGCAACGGCCGGCGCCGTCCCGTCCGCGGATGCGCCTAACCGGACACGTGGGCGGCGGAAGAAACCGGGGGGGGCGCTGTTTGCGACGGTGGGCTGGGTTGTGGCTCTGTCCTGTCTGTTGCCAATGCTGGCGGTTGCGCTGGCCGCTCTGACCGGTGGCACCGATACGATCCGGCATCTTATGGAAACTGTCTTGCCGGGTTATGCCGGTACCACATTGGTTCTGGTCTTTCTGGTGGCGCTGGGAACCGGGCTGGTTGGGGTAGGAGCGGCCTGGCTGGTCACTATGACCCGGTTTCCGGGCGTGCGCGTGATGGAGGTGGTTCTGATCCTGCCACTGGCCTTCCCGGCCTATGTGCTGGCCTATGCCTATACCTTTGTTCTGGATCATCCCGGCATCGTGCAGACCACCTTGCGGCAGATGACAGGCTGGGGACCACGCGACTATTGGTTCCCGGAGATCCGCTCTGTGGGAGGGGCGGCTGTGATGTTGGTGCTGGTGCTTTACCCCTATGTCTACCTGCTGGCTCGGGCGGCTTTTCTGCAACAAAGCGCGGGTGCGTTTCTGGCGGCGCGCGCACTTGGCAATACCTCGCTACAGGCCTTCTGGCGGGTCAGCCTGCCCATGGCGCGCCCCGCGATTGCGTCCGGTGTTCTGCTGGCGGTGATGGAAACCATCGCTGATTTCGGCACAGTGAGCTATTTTGGCGTGCAGACCTTTGCGACAGGGATTTATACCAGCTGGTTTTCGCTGGCCGACCGGGCGGGTGCGGCGCAGCTGGCGCTCTGTCTTCTGGGATTTGCGCTGACGCTGGCGGTAGCGGAGCGCGCAACGCGAGGTCGTGCGCGCTATCATCATGCGGGCAAGCATCAGGCCAAGATGCCGCCGGTGGAGCTGCATGGGGCGAAGGCGGCTCTGGCCTTTGGGCTGTGCGTCCTGCCTGTCCTTCTCGGGTTCCTGCTGCCAGTGGTGATCCTGGCGCAGATGGGGCTGGAGTCGGAGCAGAACCTGCTGAGCAAACGGTATCTGGGCTTCCTGCAGAATTCAGTGACGCTGGCGACGACGGCGGCTGTCCTTACCGTGATGGCGGCGGTCTGCCTCGGCTTCTACCAACGGCTGCGTCCGGGTCGGCCGTCTGCTCTTGCCGGTTACGTCTCAAGGCTCGGCTATGCGGTGCCGGGCGGGGTGATCGCGGTTGGGCTGATGGTGCCGTTTGCAGCCTTTGATAACGCTTTGGATGCCTGGATGCGGGCGAATTTCGAGATCAGGACCGGACTGCTGATTACCGGGTCGATCTGGCTGCTGGTGGCGGCCTATATGGTGCGCTTTCTGGCGGCGGCATTGGGTGCCTATGAGGGAGGGCAGGCCACCGTTCATGCCAATATGGATGCGGCTGCCCGCTCGCTGGGGCAAAGCCCGCTGGGTATGTTGCGCCGGGTTCACCTGCCTATCCTGACGCCCAGCCTGATGACGGCTTTGCTGATTGTCTTTGTCGATGTGATGAAAGAGCTGCCAGCGACGCTGATTATGCGTCCTTTCAACTATGACACACTGGCAGTGCAGGCCTACCGGCTGGCCTCGGATGAGCGGCTGGAGGGCGCGGCAGTGCCATCGCTGGTCATCATGCTGGTCGGGCTGTTGCCGGTGATTCTGATTTGCAGGCAAGTGGGCCGACGCAGCTAGGCTATCAATGCTGGCGGCGTGGCGCCGGCCTTTAGCTCTGCCACCAAGCCTCGATTTCCTCACGGGAAATCCGGGCCGCCGGGCCAAGGGCAACTAGAACGGTTTCCTCGGCATCGCAGCGCTTGGCCGAGACCTGCCGACCAACCACATGCAGCTCGTAGCCGCCGCCATTGGTGAGGATAAATCCCTTCATCCGATAGATCCCGCTTGGCCGGTTTGCCAGCTTGTCACCCAGGCGGCACCGATCCATCGGCTCGGCGCTGCGGTGGTGCCAGGTCGCATAGGCGTGGTGGGCGGATTTTGCAGTTGCCCTGCCAACCGGCAGCGGGACCACGTCAAACAGCAAGTCGGCAATCGGGGCGTCTTCGAGAATCGTCGGCGTGCGGGCGCCCAGCTCGTCCAGCCGAGTCATAACAGCGTCAGAAGGGGCGTCGCATTTGCTGATCAGCACCAGGTCCGCGGCACGGATCTGCTGACTGGTCTGCTCGCGCAGCAGATCGTCGTTCAGAAGATCGCAGAGGTTTTCGCCATCGGCGACGGTGATGATGCCGCCATAGGACAGCTGGCTCTCGTTCACCACGGTGTTGGCAATGGCGACCGGATCGGAGAGGCCGCTGGCCTCGATCACGATATGATCCGGGCGGCTGCCCTCGGCCAGAATACGATGCAGCGCGGCGGTCAGATCTTCGCCCAGGGTGCAGCAGACACAGCCGTTGCTCAATGCGATGGTCTGTGAGGTTCCGTCCTGCAACAGGCTTTCATCAATGTTGATGCGCCCAAAATCATTGACCAGAACGGTCAGGCGCAACCCATGATCATCGCTCAGCAGACGGTTGATCAACGTGGTTTTTCCAGCGCCGAGATAGCCGCTGATGATGGTGACCGGAATACGTGTCATTGGTATTCACCCGATGGAGTATTGTGGTCACGCATGGCTAGTTTCTCGCTCTGCATCTGTGAATTCGACCCGAAGCTATAGGTGGTCTTTTCCAGCCCGTCCACCCACGGCGCGACGTGAGGTAAAGGACTATGGATAGCGGTCATTCGGCGGTTTTCGCGTTCGTATCGGCTTTGCTGGGGGGGTACCTCAGACAATGCAATTGGCGGCCGGCGGTCCTCAACACCTAAAATCACTGTGACCCGAGGGTGGATGTCCCCTGCGGGAGCCAAAATCACACAAGAGGGATGGATGCCGTGTTGAACCGCAATGACTTGATAATCCGCATTGTTCTGCTGGGGGTGGGGGCAACCGCCTTCATGGATCTGTGGGCCGTCGTCGCCGATGCGCTATTTGGCGTGCCGCAAAGTAATTTTGCCGTGGTGGGGCGCTGGCTGGGGTACATGCCGGATGGGATCTTCACCCATGAAAGCATCGGCAAGGTCCCGCCGGTGGCGAATGAGGCCGCAATCGGCTGGACTGCGCATTATGTTGTGGGCGTGATTTTTGCGGCGCTGTTTGTCGCGCTAGGCGGGCAGCGCCAGCTGCTGAAGCCGGGGCCGGTTGCGCCGATTCTTTTTGGTCTGGTGACGGTGGTTGCGCCATTCTTCATCTTGCAGCCTGCCTTGGGGGCCGGAATCATGGCTTCGAACAAACCGAACCCGGACATTGCGCGGCTGAAGAGCCTGATGTCGCATTTCTCGTTCGGGTTGGGTCTCTATGTTGTCGCCTATGGCCTGTCGCGCCTCGCGCCGAAGGGTCAGCATGGATCAAGTGACCAGATTTCACCGGCAGAATAGACAGACGACTGCCGCGTTGGAAAACAAGAAAGGCGCAGGAGACTCTCCTGCGCCTTTCCCGTTATTCGGCTGTGGTGGCTGCTCGGCCTTGCAGCGACCGGGGCAGTTACTCCCAACCCACCTGGTTGAAGATCTTCTGTGCGGTGGGGATGTTCTGCGCCACGTCCGACAGCTGCACGTCATCGGGTTTGAAGTGGCCGAGCGCCGCAATGCTGGGCGCAAGCGCAACACCCGGAACCGCCGGGTACTCATCATTGCCTGCGGAGAAATACTGCTGGGCCTGATCGGAGGCGAGGTATTCGAGGAACTTGATCGCGTTCTCCTTGTTCGGTGCGTTCACCGCAACACCGCCACCGGACAGGTTCATGTGGGCGCCTTCTGCGTCCTGCGCAGGGAAGACCCAGCCGATCATGTCACGTTCGGCGGACAGACCTTTCACGTCTTTGCGGATGGAACGGGCGAAGTAGTAGCTGTTGCCAACGGCGATTTCGCACTCGCCGGAGACGATGCCGCGCAGCTGATCGGTGTCGCCGCCCTGGGGCGCGCGGGCCATGTTGGCAACGACGCCTTTTGCCCAGTCGGTTGCGGCTTCTTCACCGTGATGCGTGACGATGGAGGCCAGCAGAGTCTGGTTGTAGGTATTGGTCGAAGAGCGGATGCAGATCTGACCTTTGTAGGCGGGGTCCGCGAGGTCGAGATATGTCTTCGGCGGGTTGGCGACATCTGCCTTGTCAAAGAAGATGATGCGCGCACGCTGGGAGAAGCCGAACCACTGGTTGTCCGCATCCTGCAGGTAGCCGGGAACGCGGGCTTCCAGGATGTCGCTGTCGATGGCCTGAAGGAGGCCTTCGTTCTTGGCACGTGCCAGACGCGATGTATCAACTGTCAGCAGGATATCGGCGGGGGAGTTCGCGCCCTCGGCGCTCATCCGGGCGATCAACTCGTCAGCCTTGCCTTCGATCCGGTTGATCGTGATGCCGGTGGCCTCTTCGAAGTCGGAATAGAGCCGTTCGTCGGTATCGTAGTGGCGCGAGGAGTAGAGGTTCAGCTCACCCTCGGCAGCGGCGGATGTTGCGACGGCGGCGACCAAAGCGCCTGCAAGAATGGTGGTCGATTTCAGCATGGTACTTCCCATCTATTCAAAACACTCGGGGGGATCTTGGCCACTGGCGTCGAACCCGACTGATTTGCTCAGATAAAGAGTTTCACAAAAAATGCAAAGCAAAACTGACAAAAACAATCAGAAAAAGAGGTGGGCCGTTACAACCCTCTTGAGGTCACCGGCAAGAGAGGCCTGAAAACACAAAAAAACCGCATCCGAAGATGCGGTTTTCTCAAATCAGCTATGCTGCGTCTGGCGATCAGCCCTGGCGTGCTTTAAAGCGGCGCTGGGTCTTGTTGATCACATAGACACGGCCCTTGCGACGCACAACGCGGCAATCACGGTGCCGGTTCTTGAGCGAGCGGAGCGAGTTCTTGACCTTCATGGCCTATCTCCTGTTCTGCGGCGCGAACCAGCGCCTGGGTTGCGGGGCTCCGATCGTAGGACCAGAGCAATGAATTCATGGTGGGCGATACAAGGTTCGAACTTGTGACCCCTTCGATGTCAACGAAGTGCTCTACCACTGAGCTAATCGCCCATGAATACCCACGCTTTCGGCCGGCCCCAAATTGAAAGGGGCGCGGATGACCGCGCCGGTGAGGGGGTCTATAAAATGAGTCGGAGAGGGGTGCAAGAGCTTTTGACCGCAGAAATTTCCGGTCTATGCTGTTTCTTGTATTTGAGCCGCCGGAGCCTGCATGTCTGACACAGTATATTTGGTGGAAATGCCACAGGAATTGCGGTCTGGGGTGGTTTTTGCCTCGCCGCATAGCGGATCGGATTACAGCGCGGCTTTTCTGGCGCAGACGATTCTCGATCCTTTGCAGCTGCGCAGTTCAGAAGACGCCTTCGTGGATGAGCTGTTTGCCGCCGCGCCGCGATTCGGGATGCCACTGCTGACCGCGCGGGCGCCACGGGCCTATGTCGATCTCAATCGATCAACCGAAGAGCTGGATCCGGCGCTGATCGAAGGCGTCATCAAGCGGGGGCAGAACCCGCGTGTGGCCTCTGGCCTGGGGGTGGTGCCGCGCGTGGTGGCCCATGGGCGGGCGATCTATCATGGCAAGCTGAGCCGGGCTGAAGCAAGCCACCGGATTGCCACCTATTGGCGCCCCTACCACGCGGCTTTGCAGCAGCTACTGGACCAGGCCCGCATCGGCTTTGGCCAGGCCGTGCTGATTGACTGTCATTCGATGCCGCACGAAGCGATTTCGGCCGCAGGACGGCGGGGGGCTGGGCTGCCGGATGTTGTGCTTGGCGATCGTTTCGGCGCGGCGGCCTCGGCCGAGATCATGGACCGGGTCGAAGCGGCGTTTGTTGGCGCAGGTTTGCGGGTCGCGCGAAACACGCCTTTTGCCGGGGCTTATATCACACAGACCTACGGGCGCCCGTCACGGGCGCAGCACGCGGTGCAGGTCGAGATTGACCGCTCACTCTATATGGATGAGGCGCGGATTGAGAAAACCTCTGATTTTGCAGCGCTGCAAAAGGTGCTGTCCGATGTCATTGCCGAGCTGTCGCAGCTGAACTGTGAACCGATGCCGCTGGCTGCGGAATAAACACAGGCGGCTGTTCAGCGCAGGGCGCGACCCTTCTGGATGGCCGATTTGCCGAAGCGTTCGCGAATTGCATCCGTGGCCCGCTCCGCCTTTGCGCGCTGCCCGGCCTGTGGATCCAGAAGGTCGCCGGTGATATCGGCCTGCGTTTCGGGCACCAGCTCGGAGATGCCGCAGCCAAGTAGCCGATAGGGGCCTTCGTCGCCGACCTGATCCAGAAGCGCCCGCGCCGTTCGGTAGATCATGTCGGCAATCTGGGTCGCATCTCGCAGAGATTGCCGCCGGGTGAGGCTGCTGTGATTGGCGCGCTTCAACTTCAGCGTCACCACCCGCCCTGCAAGCTGTCGGGCTTTGGCGCGGTCAGAGACTTTTTCGGCTAGCCGCCACAGGTGACCGTCAAGCACCTCCAGACTTGCGGTGTCCTCGTAGAAGGTGGTTTCGTTCGAGATGGATTTCACCGGCGCATTGGCCGACACCCGCCGCCGGTCCTGCCCGCGCGCGAGATACCAGAGCCGTTCCCCCATCGAGCCGAACCGCGCGTTCAGATCAGTGCGGTCCCAGCGCAGCAAATCCGAAAAACTGCGGATGCCGGCTTTGTCGAGCGACGCCTGAGCGGCTGGGCCGATACCCCATATCAGGCGCACCGGTTTGTCTTTCAGGAAATCGGCTGTCTCCTCTTTGCCAATCACCGAGAATCCGCGCGGTTTGTCGAGGTCGGAGGCGACCTTTGCCAGGAATTTGTTGTGTGACAGCCCGATTGATCCTGTCACGCCCAGCTCGTCCTTCATGCGTTTGACCAGCCGTGCCAGCATCACCGCAGGTGGCGCACCATGCAGCCGCTGGGTGCCAGACAGATCCATGAAGGCTTCATCCAGCGACAGGGGTTCCACATCCGGCGTCAGCTCATCCATCATCGCTCGGATCTGGCGGCTGACCTCGACATAGACATTCATTCGCGGCTTTATCACCACGGCGTCCGGGCAAAGCTTGAGCGCCTGAAACATCGGCATGGCCGATCGCACACCGCGAATGCGCGCCACATAGCAGGCCGTAGAGACGACACCACGCCGCCCGCCCCCGATCACCACCGGTTTGTCGGCAAGCTCGGGATTGTCGCGTTTCTCAACGCTGGCGTAGAAGGCGTCGCAGTCCATATGTGCAATCGACAGCGAGAACAGCTCCGGGTGCGCCTTGATCCGTGGGCTCTGGCAGCTTGGGCAGCGCTTTGGATTTGGTGTCTGGCCGTTTTTTGGTTTGAGGACACCATAGGACAAGCACTCCCGGCACAGCACCTGCAGGCGCCGGGGCGCATGGCTGGGCGTCTCCAGCTCAGACGGAGCCGTGTGATCGGGCGGTATGTGCGATTGGTCTGACATGGGGCGGAGGCGTTGAGGCCGAAAGGGTCGGGGAATCTGATGGTGCTGCGGGGGCGCTCAGAGTAGCCTCTGCCACAGCAATTGTCTTTAGATCATCTGACATGGTGAGAGCAGCAATGACATTCAACGGCGCCAAGCTGGCGCTTTTCATTGGCGATAGGCTGCTGGTGATCGAGCGTGATGCCTATCCGCATATTCCCTACCCCGGCCATTGGGATTTCCCAGGCGGCGGGCGCGAAGGCGAGGAAACACCGGAAACCTGCGCGCTGCGCGAAACGGAAGAAGAGGTTGGGCTGGTCGTGCAGGAGGCGGATCTGGTGTGGCGGCAAAGCTATGAGCGGCGCAATGGTGTCGTCTGGTTTTTTGTCGCGCATCTGTCGGCCGCGCGGGAGCGCGACATTCGGTTGGGCGATGAAGGTCAGAGCTGGGCGCTGGTGCGTCCTGAGTGGTACATCGGGCATGAGCTGGCGGTGCCGCATTTTGCGGAATATCTGCAAAGCTACCTGACACGCCCCGCCAAAGCTGGTGGCATAGGATAAAATGTGCGGTATCACCCTTGGCGGATCGCCTGTCAGCGGCTGAATATCCGGGGCTGAAAAGAAAGAACCCCCGCTGCTGTAGCGGGGGAGGTGACGAACCTCAGGAAGAGCAAGGCCGTCAGGGGAGTGTCTCCCGTATAGGGTCGGTCATTTTGACCGCCGGGCAAAGGCTGTAAGGCAGGATTATGTAATTCTGCCTTTGATTGTGTGCTTTTGCGGGCACAGGACAAAAGGGCGCAATTTGCTGCGGTGAAACGCAAAATACTGTTGTAATACTGAAGGTTGACCCTAGGTAATCTTGGCGTACATGTGGCAGAATTCCCGTCCGGCATGGGTCTGATGAAAAGTTTTATTTCGGCTAGATCTTTGAGTGGCGAGTGGGACTGCCCGCCGCCTTCGGGTCAATCTGACCAGAAAACCCGCCGGGCAGATCTGTGCCGACGGGTTGCCCGTGTTGAATAAGTGTAACTGATGCCGTGTGGAACGCGCCGCAGGCGGGGGCCGGTTTACCGTGGCAGACTGGCCAGAATATCTTCGGTGGCGCTGCGCGGGGCGTCTGCTGCCCAGATCGGGCGACCGACCACAATATGATCGGCGCCGGCCTCCAGCGCACTTGCTGGGGTTGCCACCCTTTTCTGATCCCCAAGCGCCGCACCGGCAGGGCGGACGCCGGGGGTGACGATCAACTTGCCGGTGGCTTCTGGCAGGGCGCGGATCAGCGCCGCTTCCTGCGGGCTGGCGATTACGCCATCGGCCCCGGCCGCGAGAGCTAGCCCCGCGCGCTCTTGTACCAGATCGGAAATGTCGCCTGATTTTATCAGGGCTTCATCCAGATCGGAGCGGTCCAGCGAGGTCAGAATGGTGACACCAAGGATCTTGAGACTTGTGCCGGCGGCACCTTCCTTGGCTGCGCGCACCACATGGGGATCGCCATGCACGGTGAGAAAGTCGAGGTCGAACTGGGCCAGCCCCCGAACCGCGGCCTCAACCGTGGCGCTGATATCAAACAGTTTCATATCGAGGAAAATTCGTTTGCCGCGCTCCTGTTTCAGCTCATTCGCAAGCGCCAGACCACCACCGGTCAGCATCCCCAATCCGATTTTATAGAAGGAGACCGCGTCACCAAGCGTGTCGGCCAGCTGAAGCCCGGCAAGCGCATTGGGCACGTCCAGTGCAACGATCAGCCGGTCGTCGGCTTTGGCGTCAGGGGAAGAGTGGCTGGTGGAAGAAGCGGACATGAAGGTTCCTCGTCTTTTGTGCGGCGGTTCAGGCCGTGTGACGGTAGGGGTGGTCTTGGGATCGCACTGCTTTTAGTGCCGCCGCCTCGGTTGGGAAAGGGAAAAACGGGCCCGGCGGGGCGGTGGCAGGGTGCGACAAACCGATCGAGGGAGTGGCTGAATGAGCAAGCGGTTGATCTGGGTCAGGGATTTGGTGACATATTTGCCGCATAGTAGCCTTGAAGAGACGATAAGACCTCCCACATTGGACAGGAGGCCCCGACCGGGACGTGCCGCAGAGCGGGCGTCACCAGAAAAGGGGGCGCTTATATAAGGAGAGCAAGATGGACTTGAACAAGTTCACTGAACGGGCGCGTGGTTTTGTGCAGGCGGCCCAGACGATTGCGCGACGTGAAGATCACCAGCGGCTGATGCCGGAGCACCTGTTGAAGGCGCTGATGGATGATGACCAGGGGCTGGCAAGCAATCTGATCACCCGCGCCGGTGGTAACCCGACCCAGGTGGTCCAGGCGCTGGAACTTGCGGTTTCGAAGCTGCCGAAGGTGCAGGGCAATTCCGCAGACATCTATCTGGACGGCCAGACCGCCAAGGTGCTGGATGAAGCGGCCAAGATTGCCGAGAAGGCAGGCGACAGCTTTGTCCCTGTCGAGCGGGTGCTGATGGCGCTGTGCATGGTGAAATCCAAAGCCAAGGAAGCGCTGGCGGCTGGTCACGTGACCGCCCAGGCGCTGAATGAGGCGGTGAATGACATCCGCAAGGGGCGCAAGGCAGACAGTGCCAGTGCCGAAGATGGCTATGATGCGCTTAAGAAATATGCCCGAGATCTGACCGAAGCTGTGCGTGAGGGCAAGATTGACCCGATCATCGGCCGCGACGAGGAAATTCGCCGCGCTATGCAGGTGCTGAGCCGCCGGACCAAGAACAACCCGGTGCTGATTGGTGAGCCGGGGGTTGGTAAAACTGCGATTGCCGAAGGTATGGCGCTGCGCATCGTCAATGGCGATGTGCCGGAATCCCTGCGTGACAAACAGTTGCTCTCGCTTGATATGGGCGCATTGATTGCCGGGGCCAAATACCGGGGCGAGTTTGAGGAACGG
Organism: Phaeobacter sp. JH20_02; assembly: GCF_048056915.1. NCBI lineage: Bacteria > Pseudomonadati > Pseudomonadota > Alphaproteobacteria > Rhodobacterales > Roseobacteraceae > Phaeobacter > Phaeobacter sp. JH20_02. The sequence continues at coordinate 215,176 of NZ_JAYMVP010000032.1, forward strand.
CTCAAGGCGGTGCTGACCGAAGTGACCGACGCGGCAGGCGAAATCATTCTGTTCATCGATGAAATGCACACGCTGGTTGGCGCGGGTAAATCCGATGGCGCGATGGATGCGGCCAACCTGATCAAACCGGCGCTGGCGCGGGGCGAACTCCACTGTATCGGCGCGACCACTCTGGTTGAGTACCGCAAATACGTTGAGAAAGACGCGGCGCTTGCCCGGCGGTTCCAGCCTGTCATGGTGATGGAGCCCACTGTCGAAGACACTATTTCGATCCTGCGGGGCATCAAGGAGAAATACGAGCTGCACCACGGTGTCCGTATCGCGGATGCGGCGCTGGTCGCGGCGGCTACTCTGTCGCATCGCTACATCACCGACCGGTTCCTGCCGGACAAGGCGATTGACCTTGTTGATGAGGCGGCGGCGCGTCTGCGGATGCAGGTCGACAGCAAGCCAGAAGAGCTGGATGCGCTCGACCGTCAGATCCTGCAGATGCAGATCGAGGAAGAGGCGTTGAAACTCGAGGATGACGCGGCCTCCAAGGATCGGCTGGATACCCTGCAGAAAGAGCTGTCGGACCTGCAGGAGAAATCCGCAGAGATGACCGCACAGTGGCAGTCCGAGCGGGACAAGCTGGCTTCGGCCCGTGAGCTGAAGGAGCGGCTGGACCGTGCGCGAGCGGATCTGGATGCAGCCAAACGTGAAGGCAATCTCGCCCGCGCAGGGGAGCTGTCCTACGGCGTTATCCCAGGTCTGGAAAAGCAGCTGAGCGAGGCCGAAACCTCTGACCGTAACGGTTTGATGGTCGAAGAGGCCGTTCGTCCGGAGCAAATCGCCGGCGTGGTCGAGCGCTGGACCGGGATCCCGACATCCAAGATGCTCGAGGGCGAGCGCGAGAAGCTGTTGCGGATGGAGGCGGATCTGCATGGTCGTGTGATTGGTCAGGACACTGCGGTCACGGCTGTGGCCAATGCGGTGCGGCGCGCCCGAGCCGGGCTCAATGACGAGAACCGCCCGCTGGGGTCGTTCCTGTTCCTTGGTCCGACCGGTGTCGGCAAGACCGAGCTGACAAAGGCGGTGGCGGAGTTTCTGTTCGATGATGACAGCGCCATGGTGCGCGTGGATATGTCCGAGTTCATGGAGAAACATTCGGTAGCCCGCCTGATCGGCGCGCCTCCGGGATATGTCGGCTATGATGAGGGGGGCGTTCTGACCGAGGCCGTCCGGCGCAAACCCTATCAGGTTGTTCTGTTTGACGAGGTGGAGAAGGCCCACCCGGATGTCTTTAACGTGCTGTTGCAGGTGCTGGACGATGGGATGCTGACCGATGGACAGGGGCGGACCGTCGATTTCAAACAGACTCTGATTATCCTGACCTCCAACCTCGGTGCGCAGGCGCTCAGCCAGCTACCGGATGGGGCGGATGCCGCCGATGCCAAGCGGGATGTGATGGACGCGGTGCGTGCGCATTTCCGTCCTGAATTCCTGAACCGTTTGGATGAGACGATCATTTTCGATCGCCTGGGACGCAAGGACATGGATGGCATCGTCACGCTACAGCTGGCGCGGCTTGAAAAGCGGCTTGTGGGTCGCAAGATCGTGCTTGAGCTGGATGAGGGTGCAAAGACGTGGCTGGCGGATGAAGGATATGATCCGGTGTTCGGTGCCCGCCCGTTGAAACGGGTGATCCAGCGGGTCTTGCAGAACCCATTGGCGGAGATGCTTCTGGCCGGAGATATCCGCGATGGCGACACGGTGCCGGTAAGTGCCGGTGTCGAAGGTCTGATCATCGGCGATCGCATCGGCTCCACCGATCGGCCGCGCCCCGATGATGCGGTGGTGCACTAAGCTGACATGAAGAAGAAAGGCCCGCCGATCCGGCGGGCCTCTCTATATACATGTCTGCTCATTGCTATGCGCCGCTGTTCAATTTCTGGCCATCCCGGCCGTGGCCCCTCTGCGCCGCAGTACGGTCAGGCGGGGTTCCCAGTCATACCGGGGATCCTTGGCCGTTGCGGACCAATACAACCTGCCACCATAGCGCCATGGGTCCAGCACGATGCCGCCGTAGATATCCGCTCCCTTCGGGGCGATCACGGCGCTGCTGTGTTCAATCCGAAAGCTGTTTCTTGGCTCTGCGATGGCCCGCAGAACCGTGAGGCTTTGAAACCCTTCGCTTTGCAGCCGGGCCTGCATGTCCTCGGCGTAATGATAACAAAGGCCGCGTTGTTTGACGCCGGTATTGACGAGGGTGTTGTGCAGGATCGGTGAGGTTGTCACCTGATACTCCTGCGCAAGCGCGGTAGCGTGGCGATAGGCAATCAGCGCGGCTCTGGCCGCTTCTTCCGGATCGACTTGCGGGCCAAGTGCTTCAATCGCGTGGCGAAGCTGGCCGACCTCATCCGATTGGGTGTCCGTGCCCGGTGCGCAGGCAGCGATCATCGTGCCCGCGAGCAGTAGAAGCGAAACAAGGATGGACTTCATGCAGGATCTGTCCGCTGTCAATTTCCGTGGTGATCAGACTATCAAAGCCAGCGCCAGGAGGCAGCGGAAAAACTCAAACGATGGGTCTTACTCCTCGATTGCCTCCAGGACGATGTCATTCAGCAACGACTGGATCAGCTGCATGTCGCCATCAGGGAAAGCGCGAAAGCCGATTGTCGTGATCTCGCTGCCGGGCTGCTGTGCGACGAAGATATCGTAGGGGCAGAAGGTGATATTCATCGGATTGGCTTCCATCACCTTGCGCGACAGGCTGGCGGAGCAGAAAGAATAGACCTCGGCCTTTTGGAACAGAACGACGTCAGAGCCGACATCCTCGCGCGTCCGCTCCAGCATCTCTCCCACATGGCTGATATGATCGACCACAAACCCACGATTGGTGATCGCGCTTTCCAGCCCAAAGGTGACATCATCGAAGGCGAGATCGGTCTGATAGCTGACCATATCCGCCGTTATTGTCGGCTCGGCCGTGACCGGGAGGGATAACGCGATGAATGCCCCGTAACCCAGCGACAGAAAGCTGGCGAAGCGGCGTCCCGTGCGAAATGCAGCGGTTATTACGGTGGATTTTGTCATGGTCCTCTCCCAATGTGATCAAAGGTGACTTGCCCGCCCGGTGGAATACACCAATTTGGTCTAGGGCGAACGGGCCGATGGGCAGCGCGTTCCATTATCATATAGGAGTTTTTGCATGGGTTTCGCGGCAAATGCCATAGAATTCCTCGCATATGCCTTTGTCTTTGCTTTGGGGGCGCTGGCATTGGTGGCTGCGGGGCTGTTCGTGGTTGATCGGGTGCAGACCGAGGACGCGGTGCGCCGCAATTATCCGGTGATCGGTAGGTTTCGCGGCCTGTTCAGCACCTTGGGAGAGTTTTTCCGCCAGTATTTCTTTGCCATGGACCGCGAGGAGATGCCCTTCAACCGCGCGCAGCGCGAATGGGTGGGACGTGCCGCAGAAGGAAAGGGGAATACCGTCGCCTTCGGCTCGACCCGCAATCTGAACGTGCCGGGGACGCCAATCTTCGTGAATGCGGCATTTCCGGCCTTGGATGAGGGCAAGGCCTGTTGCGAGCCGCGCCTGATCGGGCCAACCGCCCGCCAGCCCTATATGGCACCCTCGTTCTTCAATATCTCCGGCATGAGTTATGGGGCGCTCTCTGCGCCGGCCGTCCGTGCCCTCAGCCATGGGGCAAAAGAGGCCGGTGTCTGGATGAACACCGGCGAGGGTGGTCTGAGTCCCTATCACCTGGAGGGGGGCTGCGATGTGGTGTTCCAGATTGGTACTGCCAAATACGGCGTGCGCGATGAGAACGGCGGGCTGAGCGACGAACAATTGCGCAAGGTTGCCGCCCATGATGCGGTGCGGATGTTTGAGCTGAAGCTGGCGCAGGGGGCAAAACCCGGCAAGGGTGGGATCCTTCCCGCGGCCAAGGTCACCCGGCAGATTGCCGAGATACGCGGCATCCCGGAAGGCGAGGACAGCATCTCCCCCAACCGGCATCCGGAGATTGCCAATTACGATCAGCTGCTGGATATGATCGCGCATCTTCGGGAGGTCACAGGCAAGCCGGTGGGGATAAAGCTGGTGGTCGGTGCTGAGACGGCCCTGCGCGAGCTGTTTCTGAATATTGCCGCTCGCAGGGACGACAGCGCGCCGGATTTCATCACCGTGGACGGTGGCGAGGGCGGAACCGGAGCCGCGCCTATGCCTTTGATTGATCTGGTTGGGATGTCTGTCCGGGAGGCACTGCCGCTGGCGTGCAATCTGCGCGATGAATACGGGCTGAAGGACCGCATTCGCCTCATCGCCTCTGGCAAGCTGGTCAATCCGGGCGATGTTGCCTGGGCGCTGGCGGCAGGCGCCGATTTTGTGACCTCGGCGCGGGGCTTCATGTTCTCGCTGGGGTGTATTCAGGCGCTGAAGTGTAACCGCAACAGCTGTCCGACAGGTATCACAACCCATGACAAGCGCCTGCAAAAGGGGTTGGTGGTCGAGGAAAAATCCACCCGCGTCGCACGCTATGCCAAGGAGATCATCCATGAGGTGGAAACCATCGCGCATTCCGTTGGCGTGACCGAACCGCGCCAGCTGCGCCGCCGACATGTCAGGATCATGCAGGAAGATGGGCGCAGCCGGCCGATGAATGAGCTTATGCCAGGTTACAGTGCCATCGCGGAGACGTGAGAGGATATGTTTTGGACTGTGCCGCCCGCTGGCTTAGATCCTGCAGATACCCATACTAAGGAGACGCCGCATGGCCCACCGCTGGAAGAACGATCTGAGTGACGGCGACGTCACGCCTTATTCGGCTTTTCTGAACCGACGCCAGATCATGGCCGGTCTGGGCGGCGCTGCGGGGCTTGGTCTGGCGGGGTTGGCTGGCGGCACCGCACAGGCCGCAACGGAGGCGGAGCTGGAACCCAACAGCTGGGAAGACGTGACCAGCTATTGCAACTTCTATGAGTTCGGCACCGGCAAGGGGGATCCGGCTGCCTATGCCGGTCAGATGACCACCCAGCCGTGGAGCGTCGAAATCGATGGCCTGGTCGAGCGCCCGGGCAGCTACTCCATGGAGCAGATCATGGAGGCTATGACGCTTGAGGACCGGATCTATCGCTTCCGCTGTGTCGAGGCCTGGTCGATGGTGGTGCCCTGGCAGGGGTTTGAACTGGCGGATCTGCTCAATCTGGCCGGGGTGCAGGAGGGCGCGAAATACGTCGCCTTCGAAACCCTCTACCGGCCGTCGGAAATGCCCGGCACAGCCTATAAGGTGCTGGACTGGCCCTACCGGGAGGGCCTGCGCCTTGATGAGGCGCAGCATCCATTGACGATCATGGCCACTGGCATCTTTGGCAAATCGCTACCCAATCAGAACGGGGCCCCGCTGCGACTGGTGGTGCCATGGAAATACGGGTTCAAGTCGATCAAATCGATTGTCCGTATGACTCTCACCGATCAAGAGCCGCAGGCCAGCTGGAACATGGCAAATGCGGGCGAGTACGGCTTCTATAGCAATGTGAACCCCAATGTGGACCATCCCCGCTGGAGCCAGGCCACCGAGCGCCGCATTGGCGGGGGGCTCTTTGCTCGCCGCGAGCCGACCCTGATGTTCAACGGCTATGAAAAAGAGGTGGCCGCGCTCTACGAGGGTATGGATCTGGCAAAGAACTTCTGAATGCAGCGCATCAACGATACAATTCGGGTCGTGCCCATCTGGCTGATCTATCTGCTGGGTGTGCTGCCCGCAGGTCTGCTGTTCTATCAGGGGCTCTCCGGCGCGCTTGGCCCTGAGCCGATCAAGGCGCTTGAGCATGAATACGGCAAACTGGCGCTTCAGCTGCTCGTCGTCACCCTCGCTGTGACACCGCTGCGTCGGCTGCTCGGGCTGAACCTGATGCGGTTTCGCCGGGCCATCGGTCTTTTGTGCTTCTTGTATGTCAGCTGTCACCTGATGGTCTGGCTTCTGTTGGATGTGCAGCTGCTCGGTCAGATTCTTGCCGATATTGTTAAGCGCCCATATATCACCATCGGCATGGCGGCCTTTGTTCTGATGCTGCCGCTCGCTCTGACCTCCAATAACGCTTCGGTCCGGCGTTTGAGAGGTAAATGGCGCAGCCTTCACCGGCTGACCTACCCGGCCGCTCTGTTCGGAGCCCTGCACTATGTGATGCTGGTGAAAGGCTTTCAGCTGGAACCGCTGATCTACATGGGGCTGATCCTTCTCCTGCTGGCACTCCGCCTGCCGGCGGTCCAGCGGTTGAGGCCCGCCTGAGTCGCGGTGCGAGGCGTATCTCCATCGCAGAAGGCTCCTGCCCGTGCGTATGGCGAGTCGAAACATCGCAGCGAATAGCCCTCTCGACTCGCCCGGACATGAGCGCAGACGACAGCGACTCGGAGCTGAAACCGGTTGCAGCTTTGTTCCTGCTGGGAAAATGGCCCGATCCTGCCAGGGAAATGTGGTACCCTCGATGGAGAGGGCTTCGTAAGTATATGAAAATAATATATTTTTTAGAAACTCGTCA